>CACXIV010000001.1 GCA_902767845.1 uncultured Ruminococcus sp.
ACTTATCGACAACTACGACAGCTTTTCCTACAACTTATACCAATATGTAGGAGAGATCGAGCCGGATATAAAGGTGATACGCAACGATGAGCTCACGACGGATGAGATAAAGGCGCTAAAGCCCGACAGGATCATCCTCTCGCCGGGTCCCGGCAGACCCGAGGACGCAGGAATCATCATTGAAGCCGTTAAAAAGCTCGGAGCGGATATCCCGATGCTCGGCGTTTGCCTCGGTCATCAGGCGATCTGCGCAGCGTTCGGGGCGAAGATCACCTATGCCAAGGAGCTTATGCACGGCAAGCAAAGCAAAGTCAGCTTTGATAAAAGCTGTCCGATATTCAGGGATTGTCCCGATACCGCATTAGTCGCGAGATACCACTCGCTCGCGGCGGACGAAGCCACTGTCCCCGATTGTCTGAACGTCACGGCAAGGACTGATGACGGCGAGATAATGGCGGTTCAGCATAAAGAATATCCCATTTTCGGCTTGCAGTTTCACCCCGAGTCGATTATGACTCCCGACGGGAAAAAGATATTACGAAATTTTATAAAAGGATAAAATAGGGTTATAGAAAGGAAAATTAAAATGATCAAAGAAGCAATTGTAAAAATAGTCAACAAGGAAGATCTGACTTACAGCGAAGCCTATGCCGTGATGAACGAGATCATGAACGGCGAGACATCCCCCACACAGAACGCCGCGTTTCTTGCCTCGCTCTCCACAAAGAGCGCGAAGGCGGAGACTACTGATGAGATCGCCGGCTGCGCGGCGGCGATGCGCGACCACGCCACAAAGGTTGAGACCGGGATGGATGTTTTTGAGATCGTCGGAACCGGCGGCGACAACGCGCAGAGCTTCAATATTTCGACCACAGCCGCTATTATCGCCGCGTCGGGCGGTATGAAGGTTGCAAAACACGGCAATCGCGCGGCTTCATCAAACAGCGGCACAGCGGACTGCCTCGAGGCTCTCGGTGTAAATATCAGCCAAAGCCCTAAGCGTTGCGTTGAGCTTCTCAATGAGGTCGGAATGTGCTTTTTCTTCGCTCAACAGTATCACTCATCAATGAAGTATGTCGGTGCGATACGCCGCGAGCTTGGTTTCCGTACAGTCTTTAATATCCTCGGACCGCTCACCAATCCTGCTTCTCCCAAAATGCAGCTTTTGGGCGTTTATGATGCATATCTTGTAGAGCCGCTGGCGCAGGTCCTTATCAACCTCGGCGTAAAGCGCGGTATGGTCGTTTACGGTATGGACAAGCTCGATGAGATATCACTCAGCTCGCCGACAAAGATCTGCGAGATCAAGGACGGTTGGTTCAAGTCCTACCTCATCAAGCCCGAGGATTTTGGCTTTGAACGATGCACAAAGGACGATCTTAAGGGAGGTGCTCCCGATGACAACGCCCGAATCACGCGCGATATCCTCAGCGGCAAAAAGGGTCATCAGCGCAACGCCGTTCTGCTCAATGCCGGCGCGGCGCTGTATATCGGCGGAAAGGCGGACAGTATGAAAGAAGGCGTGTCACTCGCCGCCGAGCTGATAGATTCGGGCAAAGCGTTACAGACCCTGGAAAAGCTGATTGAAGCGAGCAACAGCCCCGAGGTGGAAGTATGACGATACTTGACAAGCTTGCGGAACACGCCAAAGAGCGAGTCGCTGAAGCTAAAAAAGATATTTCTTTATCAGAAATATGCCGCGTTGCTATGAGTATGCCTAAGGGCGGCTTTGAGTTTGAAAACGCGCTGAGATCGGATGACATTTCATTCATCTGCGAGTGCAAAAAAGCCTCTCCCTCAAAGGGCTTGATTGCTCAGGACTTTCCATATCTTCAAATTGCAAAGGATTATGAGGCGGCAGGCGCAGATTGTATTTCTGTACTGACGGAGCCGAAGTGGTTTTTGGGCAGAAATGATTATTTGAGAGAGATTGCCGCAAACGTGAGCATACCCTGTCTGCGCAAGGATTTTACCGTCGACGAATATATGATATACGAGGCAAAGACCCTGGGCGCTTCGGCGGTATTGCTGATAGTATCTATACTTTCCGAAACGCAGCTGCGCGAATATATCAAAATCTGTGATGAGCTCGGTATTTCGGCTCTCGTTGAGATACACGATGAAAAGGAAGCGCTCACGGCTATCAACGCGGGTGCCGCGCTCATAGGTGTAAATAACCGTAACCTAAAGGATTTTTCGGTAGATACCGAGAACAGCCGCAGGCTCAGAAATCTGATACCGCGCGATATTTTATTCGTATCGGAAAGCGGAGTTAAAACAGCCGCCGACGTTCAGTCTCTGCGTAAGATCGGCGCTGACGCGGTATTGGTCGGAGAAGCGCTGATGAAAGCCGAAAACAAGTGTGATAAACTAAAGGAATTGAGAGGATCAAGATGACTAAGATAAAAATGTGCGGATTATCGCGCATAGAAGATATAGAGGCAGCAAACGCGATTAAGCCCGATTACATCGGTTTTGTGTTTGCCGAAATAAGCAAGCGCAGGGTTTCCGCGCTGGAGGCAAGCAAGCTGAAAAGCAAGCTGGATCCCGATATCAAAGCTGTCGGAGTGTTTTTAGATGACAAACTCGATTTTGTAGCGTCTATGCTAAACCTCGGGATCGTTGATGTGGTGCAGCTCCACGGCTCCGAGGACGAGGAGTATATCGAGAAGGTTCGCCAGATCACGAATAAGCCTATCATCAAGGCGTTTATTATCCGCTCCAAAGAGGATGTTGAACGCGCCGAAAAATCGACCGCCGACTACATTCTTCTCGACGGCGGCAAGGGCGAGGGTAAGGTGTTCGACTGGAGCCTGCTCAAAAATATCAAACGTCCGTACTTCTTGGCGGGCGGACTGAATCCCGGCAACGCGTCAGACGCGGTCAAAGCGCTGAAGCCCTATGCGGTAGACGTAAGCACGGGTATTGAAACAGACGGCGTAAAGGACAGAGAAAAAATGACAGCGTTTGCTAACGCCGTCAGAGAGGAAGGGTAATATGACAAATCCAAAAGGGCGATTCGGCGTTCACGGCGGACAGTATATCCCCGAAACGCTTATGAACGCGGTGATCGAGCTGGAAGAAGCCTACGATCACTATAAAAACGACCCGGAGTTCAACCGGGAGCTTACGCAGCTCTTTAATGAGTATGCCGGCAGACCGTCGCGCTTGTACTTTGCGGAGAAGATGACAAACGACCTCGGCGGCGCGAAAATATACCTAAAGCGCGAGGATCTCAACCACACCGGCGCGCACAAGATCAACAACGTTCTCGGACAGGCGCTGCTCGCCAAAAAGATGGGCAAGACAAGGCTTATCGCAGAGACCGGCGCGGGTCAGCACGGAGTCGCGACGGCTACCGCGGCAGCTCTTATGGGAATGGAGTGCGTTGTATTTATGGGCGAGGAGGACACCAAACGTCAGGCGCTCAACGTCTACAAAATGCGTCTGCTCGGTTCTAAGGTTATACCTGTTACCACAGGCACGGCAACCTTGAAGGACGCGGTCAGCGAAGCGATGCGCGAGTGGACGACTCGTATCAGCGACACCCATTATTGCCTCGGCTCTGTTATGGGGCCTCATCCGTTCCCGACAATTGTCCGTGATTTTCAGGCGGTCATTTCAAAGGAGATCAAAGAGCAGATGCTTGAAAAGGAAGGTCGGCTTCCCGATGCGGTACTTGCCTGCGTTGGCGGCGGCTCAAACGCGATCGGCAGCTTTTATCATTTTATCGGCGACGAAAGCGTCAGGCTTATTGGCTGCGAAGCGGCGGGCAGAGGTATCGACACCTTCGAGACCGCAGCGACTATCTCGACCGGCAGACTCGGTATATTCCACGGTATGAAGTCCTACTTCTGCCAAGATGAGGACGGTCAAATCGCTCCTGTATATTCCATCTCCGCGGGACTCGACTACCCCGGCGTAGGTCCCGAGCACGCTCACCTGCACGACATCGGCAGGGCAGAATATGTGGCGATAACCGATGACGAGGCGGTGAACGCCTTTGAGTATCTCTCAAAAACCGAAGGCATCATCCCGGCGATAGAGTCGTCTCACGCACTCGCACACGCTATGAAGATAGCACCGGAAATGGACAAAGACCAAATCATCGTCGTCAACCTTTCGGGCAGAGGCGACAAGGACTGCGCGGCGATCGCGCGCTACAGAGGGGAGGATATCCGTGAATAGAATAGAAAATGCATTTAAAAACGGCAAGGCGTTTATCCCGTTCATCACCTGCGGCGATCCCGATCTTGAAACGACCGCCGCGGCTGTAAGAGCGGCTGTTAAGAGCGGCGCGGATTTGATCGAGCTGGGGATTCCCTTCTCAGACCCGACCGCCGAAGGCCCCGTCATTCAAGGCGCGAATATCCGCGCGCTGAAGGGCGGCGTAAAAACCGATATGATTTTTGAGCTTGTCAGAGAGCTTCGCACCGACGTTACTGTGCCTATGGTATTTATGACCTACGCCAATGTGGTGTTCTCCTACGGCGCGGAAAAATTCATCTCAACCTGTGCCGAGATCGGGATAGACGGCTTGATCCTTCCCGACATCCCGTTTGAGGAGAAGGATGAATTTCTGCCGATTTGCCGCAGATATGATGTTGCGCTGATCTCGCTTATCGCGCCGACCTCCGAAAACCGTATTGGTATGATCGCCAAGGAAGCAGAGGGCTTTATCTATATCGTTTCAAGCCTTGGTGTAACCGGTATGCGCAGCGAGATCAATACCGACTTGGAATCCATTGTCAGCATTATCAGACAAAACACAGACGTTCCCTGTGCGATAGGCTTCGGTATTTCCACACCTGAGCAGGCAAAGAAAATGGCGGGTATCTCCGATGGAGCAATAGTCGGTTCTGCGATAGTAAAGCTGCTCGAAAAGCACGGCAAGGATGCTCCTTCATATATCGGGGAGTATGTCAGAGCTATGAAGGAAGCGGTTTATCAATGAAAGTTGAGATTATTATCTCAAAAATCTTTCTGTGATTTACACTGATTGACAACAAAACCTTTAACGGACAATCAAACAGAGCATTTAAAACAGAAACAATTACATCCAAAACCGTTATGATAGGAACGGAAACATAATTTTAGTCGCGGAAAAAATGAGCCTCGGTATACAGAGGAGTCGCGTGACTTCCATAATGAGATTAACGCTGCGATTGAGCTTAATGAAAAATGATATTTAGTAATTAAACATCCACCGGTACAGCCGGTGGATGTTTTTTGAATTAATAGTATTTTCGCGGCGTTTTGTTCTTTGATATTTCGTTTATTGGACTTATTTCAAAAACCACAATGTGACATTCTTAACTAATAATAACATAAAGATTATTGTAAAAAAAGCCATTGTTGACTATATTTTTATTTTTGAAAAACATTACATTGTCAAAGTTGACAAATAATACATTGTTAATCATCTTGACAAATTGTGAAAAAGTGCTATAATAATATAGGCTTAATCTGGCTTTTTATTCTGAAAAGTGTAAAATTTTCCAAAAATTGATGATTCTCGAAGAGGTATTATTACGTTAAAGCGTTTTGTATATAATTATTCCGCCGCCTTTTTTTCATCAATTCCTTTGAATAATGGGGAAAATATGAGCGAAGCGGATTGTGAAAAAATCAGGCCGGATTTGAAACAGTAAACTGCAATCAATGAATAACAGAGGCATTTGGTATGAATAAAACGGAAAGAAAAAAAGCAGAAGCAAAAGAGCTTGAGATCAATATTTTACCCTTGTTAAAAGAATTGGTGAAAAAATTGTGGCTGATCGTGCTTGTCGGACTGATCGTAGGCGGAGCGGTCTTTGCCGGAGCTAAGGTATTAATAAAGCCATCCTACCGCAGCGGCTTTACCGCGTATGTCAATAATAAGCAGAGTAAGCAGACAACCGATTATTTGACAAGCTCCGACGTTACTGCCGCAAAGCAACTTGTACTAACATATCAGTCTATCCTAAAATCAAACTCGATACTTACGGCGGCGGCAGAGTCAATTGGTGTGGATATGTCGTATGAAAGTCTTGCGAAGAGAGTTTCTACCGAGATCAAGGATGAAACCGAGATCATCGCGGTTTACGTGGTCGATACCGATCCGCAGTTTGCGTATGATTACGCGCAGGCTATCGAAAAGACCGCTCCCGTATACATGTCTCAGATCGTAGAGGGAAGCTCGATGAAGATAATCGACATCCCCGAATACAGCGATAAGCGCTACAAGCCGAGTTATTTGAGGTACGGAATCATAGGCTTTTTGATCGGAGCCCTTATAGTTGTCGTATTTTTGATCATCAGGTATTTTATGGACGATACCGTTAAAGGCGAGGGAGAGGTCGAAGATAAATTTGATCTGCCGATACTCGGCGTTATACCGGATGTGACCAAGGCGTCAAATAAAAGCTCGGATTACTATTACTATGAGCAAAACAACAAAACAGAGCCGGTAAATATTTCCGAAGGTGAGCAGAAAAATGAAGAAGAATAACAATAAAACGGTTATATTCAACCCCCAAAAAATGCTTCTTTCGGAAAAGTCTGCATTTTCCGTAAAAGAAGCGTATAAAACCTTGAGAACAAACGTCATGTTCTCTCTACCGGGCAAGGACAGCAAGTGCATAGGCGTAGTTTCTCCCGAGCGCGGCGACGGCAAAAGCTCGGTCGCTATAAATTTAGCGATCTCATTTTCTCAGATCAATAAAAAAGTCATAATTGTCGACTGCGACCTGAGACTTCCCACTATCGCTTCAAAATTGGGGATAGAGGCAAAGCCCGGACTGAGCAATTTTCTCTCGGGCAATCAGGACAGCGATCAGCCGCTTATCAGGCGCTCAAGAGAGTACGGCATAGACATTATGACAGCCGGAGATATCCCTCCCGATCCCACCGCTTTGATAACTTCAAAGCAGATGGACGCGTTTATAGGCTTGCTCAAAAAGTATTACGACTATATCATTCTCGACTTTCCGCCTGCGACGATCGTCAGCGACGCCGCATCGGTGTCAAGGATAGTCGACGGATACCTTATAGTTATCCGCCACAATTCCTCGGAATTTTCAAAAATCAACGAGACTATGAAGCAGATGGATTTTGCCGACGCGAAGATATTGGGCTTTGTCTACAACGGCAAGGATGAGCATAAAAAATATTATAAGCGCGGAAAATACAGCAAGTATTACTATAACTACTATTACTATAAGAAAAACGAGTAACACCGTCTTGAAAAATGGATGTATCAACTATTCAAAGGGAGAGAGAGCATGTACAAAAAGATTGTTAAACGTCTTTTGGACATTTTTATGTCGGCAATTATTTTAATAATATGCTCTCTGTTTATGCTTGTTGTAATGTTGCTGATAAAAATAGACTCTCCGGGTCCTGCTGTATTTAAGCAGGAGAGACTCGGTAAAAACGGCAGGACTTTTACAATGTATAAGTTCCGCAGCATGAAGCAAAACTCCGAGCACACCGGAAGCGGCGTATACAGCGGCAAGGGCGACGCGAGAGTTACGAAGTTAGGCAAGATATTGCGAGTGACCAGCATTGACGAGCTTCCGCAACTGATAAATATTATCAAGGGAGATATGAGCTTTATCGGGCCCAGACCTCCGCTTACATATCATCCGTGGAAGTTGGAGGAATACACGGATGAGCAAAAGAGGATGTTTGAGATCTGTCCCGGTCTGACCGGCTGGGCGCAGGTTCACGGAAGAAAGAATCTTGAATGGAACGAACGTATCAGACTGAACGTTTGGTATGTTGACAATGTATCGTTCCTGCTTGATATAAAAATCTTTTTTATGACTATCGGTAAGGTGTTTACAAGTGCCGATAACCAGAATACAGGTGAAACGGTAGTCAGGGATTCGATAGCTGTTACCGAATCTGAAGCAGGTGTTTGATAATGAGTATTTGCTTGATGTACATTACCAATAACCCCTCAGTTGCCGTTATTGCGCAAAAATCCGGCGTGGACAGGATTTTTCTCGATATGGAACATATCGGCAAGGCACAGCGCCAGTGCGGAATGGATACGGTGATGTGTTCGCATACGATAGAAGACATAAAGAGTATCAGAAGCGTTATTACGACCTCAGAGCTGTTGGTTCGATGTAATCCGATCAATGACGAATCGGAAAAAGAGATAAATGATGTTGTTGCCGCGGGCGCAGACGTCATTATGCTGCCGTATTTCAAAAAACTGGAAGAGGCAAAAAGCTTTATCGGTTATGTAGGCGGACGCGCAAAGGTGTGTCTGCTGCTCGAAACCCCCGAGGCGTCGGAAATTATTGACGATATTCTGGCGCTCGACGGCATAGATGAGATACACATAGGGATCAATGATTTGAGTATCGGCTACGGTAAAAAGTTCCTTTTTGAGGTTTTGGCAGACGGTAAGGTCGATTATTTGTGCGCCAAGATCAAAGAAAAGGGTATCCCATACGGCTTTGGAGGAATAGCCTCTCTCGGACGCGGACTTTTACCGTCCGAGCACGTGATAATGGAGCATTACCGACTTGGCTCCAAAATGGCTATTTTGTCGCGCAGCTTTTGTAATACCGAAAAGATGAGTGATTTAGACGCTATAAAAGCCGTTTTTTCAAATGGAGTAAGAGCGATACGCGAGTACGAAAGCTTTTGCGAAAACCATCCCGAAAAATGGGAGCGCAACAGGCAGGAAACCGCTAAAATAATAAACCGGATCGCAGGGAATATGTAGTATGCGTTTGCTTATAACAGGTGCTTGGAAGGAAGCCGAAAAATTTATTTCTCAGCTTGAAGGCTACGGTCACAGGGTCATTTTTATGCAGCAGGAAGCGGACAGGCTTCCCTGCGAGCCTTCGTGGGCAGAGGGAGTTGTTTGCAACGGCTTGTTTTTGCACCATGAAATCGAAGCATTTACAAATTTAAAATATATCCAGCTTACAAGTGCGGGGTTGGACAGGGTACCTGTTGAATATATCAGAAAACATAAGATCGCCCTGAATAACGCTCGTGGAGTTTACAGTATACCGATGGCGGAATTTGCCGTTTGCGGTGTTTTACAAATATATAAAAAAGCGGCGCTTTTCCGAGAGAATCAAAAAACACATCTTTGGGAAAAGCACCGTGACCTTTTGGAATTATACGGCAAAAACGTCCTGATCATAGGCTGCGGCAGCGTAGGAACAGAGTGTGCAAAGCGGTTCTCGGCATTTGGCTGCAGGATCATCGGAATAGATTTAAAACTGTTTGACAGTCCTGATTTTGACCGCATATACGGTTTGGATAACGCTGAAACAGTAATTCCGGAAGCAGACGTCATAGTTTTGACTTTGCCGCTGACCAAAGCGACGGAAGGGTTCGTTGATGAGAGGTTCCTGTACAGTTTGAAAAAGGGTTGCGTTCTTGTTAATATCTCGCGCGGTAAGGTCATTGATACCGGCGCGTTGACCGACGCGCTTAATTGCCGTGATATATACGCTGTTCTCGATGTTTTTGAGGATGAGCCGCTGTCGGAGGAAAGTCCCCTTTGGGATATGGATAATGTTATCGTTACTCCGCATAACAGCTTTGTAGGAGACGGAGCGGATCACAGATTGAACAAATTGATTTTAAGGAGTATTGTCAATGGAAAAAATTGACGTTAAAAATATATGTGACAGTGATTTGTACTTACGTTCAAAACTGTATTGCAGGGGCTTTTTGATAACTGACGATAAAATAGACGATAAAGGCTATCCGTTTTACGGAGATTGGCAGAAAAGAGAAATCGACAGTTATTCTGTATATACTCACAAGCTGCTTACTTCTTATATAAAAAGCCTCAACGGTATTTCAATAGGAATACTTGGCCACGCCTATGATCCCGTTACAAATGAAACGGATGAAAATAAAATCATAGACATTCTTCTTGAAAATGCTGACGATGAAGAAAGATTTTTTGAAGTTATAAACGAGCTTACAGGCGTTTTTTGTATTTTTATTATCGACGGTAAAGGCATACGTCTTTTGAACGACTGCGTCGGACTTGAATCGGTTTTTTATACCGCGGAGAGCTCGCCTTTCTATGCTTCATCACACATTAATCTGATCGGAGACTATACTGGTTTTGGGGAAGATCCGTATATTACAAGGCTTAAATCCTGCCGTACTTTTTATTATTTCGGCAATCAGCTTCCCGGGATCTGTACAAAATTCCGCGAGGTAAAGCGCCTGACGCCAAATCATTATGTCAAGGCTGATGATGACGCAGTGGAGCTGATCAGATTCTATTCGCCGCATCAAATCAAATTGAGCGAGGAACAGGCCGTAGACGCTCTGTGCGATATTTTGCAAAAAACAATGAGAACGATCGCCGATAAGTGGCAGCGCCCGGCGATATCGTTGACCGGAGGCTGTGACAGCAAAACCACGCTGGCTGCCGCGAACGGATTATATGACAGTTTTCGGTACTTCAGCTACGATTCTCAGCCGAATGAAAAGCCCGATGCCGACGCTGCGGAGAAAATAACCGGAGCGCTCGGACTTCCGCATATAAAATATAACATTCCGTATGATGACGAAGCCTTTGAAAACATCGAAGGAATTAAAATGATAATGAACTGGAACGGCGGAGATATCCGACCCAATAATCCTAATGATGTGCGGAAACGCGCGTATCTTGACAGAATTTCGGATTATGACATTGATGTAAAATCATGGGCGTCTGAGGTTTGCAGGGCGAGGTATTCAAAGCGCTATGCCGGCAAGCGTTCTTTCGGAGATAAGCCTACTCCGAGAAAATGTACGACATTTTACAAGTTTTTGCTTAACAGAAAAATCGTAAATGAAACAGACAAGGCGTTTAAGTATTATCTCGATAACTACTTTCAGCTTGACAAAAACAGTCCGATCCCGTGGCAGGATCAGTTCTACTGGGAGTGGCACTGGCCGGCGCGCGACGGAGTAACCATGGTGAGCGAGCATATGTTTTCTGACATTGTTACAGCGCCTTTTAACAACAGAAAGGTTTTTGAACTGCTGTTAAGTACATCTTATGAAAACAGATATAAAGATGTTTTATATACAAAAGCACGCCAAAAAATGGACAGCAGGATCGATCAGGCGGCGGAATCTGTAGTTGATGTTAACCATACCAAGACGCGTGCCTTCAAGGAGCTTATGTATTACTATTTTAATATTTTGCTTCCGTATTAATTTCGCAGAGGATTGATATATTGAAAAAAATATTATTAGTCGCTACGGTGCAAAGTCATATTTGTCAGTTCCACCGCGCGCTTGTCAAAATGCTGAGGGCGGCTGACGAAAAGGTTGAGATTCATGTTGCTGCGCGCGACAATCTCGCGGAAAAAAACGGCTTAAAGCTTGACTTTGCGGATAAGGTCTTTGACGTCCCTTTTGAGCGTTCGCCGTTCAGCGCGAAGAATATCGGAGCTTACCGTGTATTAAAAAAGATAATAGACGACGGTAATTACGATATAGTACACTGCAACACGCCTGTGGGCGGTATCCTCGCGAGAATGGCGTCAAAAAAATGCCGCAGACACGGGACAAAAGTGTTTTACACGGCTCATGGCTTTCATTTTTACAACGGTGCGCCTAAAAAGAACTGGATGATATATTATCCGATCGAAAAGTATTTCTCACATTATACCGACGTTTTGATAACGATAAACGAAGAAGATTACGCTTTGGCAAAAAGCAGATTCAAATGCCGCGTTGAACATATCCATGGCGTAGGCGTTGATAATGAGCGCTTTTTTCAAGGCGACCGCAAAACGGTTTCCGAGCTGAGAAAAAAGCTCGATACCGGCGATTCGGCGGTGCTGTGCGTCGGAGAACTGCTCCCTAACAAGAATCAGGCTATGGCGATAAAAGCAATGAGCGAGGTCGTAAAAGCAGTCCCGGACGCAAAACTGTTTATAGCCGGTAACGGCCCCGAGCAAGAAGAGCTGTCAGGTCTGATAAATCGGCTGGGGCTTCAAAATAACGTTAAGCTGATCGGATATATAACTGATCTTGAGAATTGGCAGAAAGCCTGCGCCGTATCGGTCTCCTGCAGCAAAAGGGAGGGGCTCGGACTTAACCTTATCGAGGGTATGATGTCTGGCAACCCCGCTGTCGCGGTGAAAAACAGGGGGCATAATGAACTGATTACTGACGGTGAAAACGGCTTCCTCGTTGAACAGGGAGATCATCTCGCTATGGCTAATAGGTTGATCGAACTATTATTAGATAAAGAAAAGTACAATTCATGCAGT
Source organism: uncultured Ruminococcus sp. (assembly GCA_902767845.1). GTDB lineage: Bacteria > Bacillota > Clostridia > Oscillospirales > Acutalibacteraceae > Ruminococcoides. Next base: position 12,246 of record CACXIV010000001.1, read on the forward strand.
GAAAAAAGTATGGTAATCGCTTCCGGATACAGTTTTGATATTGTAAAAAAAGAACTTAAGGATATATATTATGGAAAAACAAAATAAGCGTAACCCGCTTGTATCTGTTATTATTCCGGTTTACAACGGAGCGAACTACATGCGTGAGGCGATTGACAGCGCTTTGGCACAGACCTATAAAAACACAGAAGTAATTGTGGTAAACGACGGTTCCGACGATAACGGAAAAACCGACGAGATCGCCTTGTCATACGGCGATAAAATCAGATACTTTAAGAAGAAGAACGGCGGAGTATCATCCGCGCTTAACGTAGGAATAAAAAACATGTGCGGCGAATACTTTTCTTGGTTGTCGCACGACGACGTGTATACGCCGTGCAAAATTGAGCATCAGATAGATCTGCTCAAGACGGTCGGTTTTGATAAAAAAACGCTTGCAATGTGCTGTGCGGATTTTATTGACGAAAGCTCGCAAAAGATCCGTGATACAAAAAGCAGTACAAAAAATGCCGGTGTGTTGGACTGGAAGGAATCTTTAAGCAGGCTGATTGACGACGGCTGCTTTATTGGCTGCGACCTGCTTATTCCCAAAAACGCGTTCCAAGAGTGCGGATCGTTTGATGAGAATTTGAGATATATCCAGGATTTTTATATGTGGATCAATATCTTTACTCAAAAATACAGCCTGTTTTGCAGTCCTGACGTTGACGTCCACAGCCGTGTCCACGGGGGACAGCTTACCAATACAGGCAGAGAGATGTTCGTTGCGGAGAGCCAAAAAACCGGAAGTAAGATCATACCGCTTTTGGCAGAGCTTTCTGACGACGATAATGATTTTTTATATAGATATGCGTTATACTGCGCGAAAAACAATATCAAAGAAAACGTAAAAGAATGTCTCAGTACTGCCGATAAGAAAAAACTGTTTTCATTAAGGCAAAAGATAAAGCTCCGGGGTTTTGTGTTATACGGCGGGATACGGCCGGTTATCAGAAATGCTTATTATCGCGTTTTGAAGAATTAGGGCGACGAATATCGAAGAAGGAGAGAACAACATTATGATGTGGCCGTACTTTGCGATGGTCGGTGTACCGGCGATTGTTGCGCTATTCAGCAAAAAATTCTGTGACCGGAAGCTTCGCAATCGTCTTACTATAGTTGCTTTTTTCCTTATTTGGTTTATTCTTTTATGCTTGCGTCATGAAAAAGTCGGAGTTGATGTATTAAACTACCATTTGCTATTTAAAAAAGCCTATGCAATGTCGTTTGGAGAAATCTTTGCGAAAAGCTTTAGCGGTGAGTTTGAGTTAAGCTTTTTTCTTTTATCAAAGATAGTGGCGATGACCACAGGCGATTTTAGGGTTCTTTTAGTTATTATAGCTGCGATATCGATTGTTCCGGTTTTTTTGCTGTATTTCTTTTCAGCGCGGGAGAACGCGTATTTGTCAATAGTGATCTTTCTGTCGCTGGGGTTGTTTTCGATTTATTTTTCAGCGTTAAGACAGGTAATGGCAGTAGCGTTTGCAGTTCCGGCATTTTATTTTACTAAGAACAAAAAGCTATTGTTGTTTTTGTTAATGGTTCTGTTGGCGTTTACCATACATCATTCATCTGTTATTATGCTTTTGATGTATCCGGTATATCATTTGAATATGAGATTAAAAAGCAATTTGCTTATTCTTATACCGATAATAGCTTTGGTTTATGTTTTCAGAGTTCCTATCTTTGAGTGGATAAGTGTATTCTTTAATGACTTTTATTCCAGTGATATCAAAGAAACAGGGGCTGTGCTGGTATTTGTCCTGCTTCTTGGATTTCTTTTGCTAAGCTATATTTTTGCGGATAATTCAAAGCTTGACAAAGAGACGATCGGGTTAAGAAACCTGCTGTTTTTATGCACTTTATTGCAGATCTTTTCGGGTATCAACCCAATCGCGATGAGGATGAATTATTATTTCTTGATATTTGTTCCTCTGTTGATTCCGCGTATCCTTAACCGTACCACAGAAAAAAACAAAAAAGTCGCTTTAGTAATTTATTTGATAATGATCACATTTTTTACTGTTTGGTTTTTCTACCGCGCTTATACAGCGGAGGATATCCTAAGCGTATATCCGTATATTCCGGCATGGGCAAAGTAACGAGGAAATAAAATGATAGTTGTTCAGATCAACGCCACGGGAGAAACTGGCAGCACAGGCAAAATATGTACCTCAATCAGTTCGCTTTTAACTGAGCGCAAAACAGAAAACTATGTTTTGTACTGTCTTGGAAGCAACCAAAATCCCGCGCAGATAAAATATACAGATCCAAAGTCAGTAAAGCTCGCGGCAGCGGAATCGCGCATTTTCGGGAACTGGGGATTTGAAGGCAAGGCTTCAACAAAGCGGCTTATAAAAAAGCTTGATGAAATAAATCCCGATATCATCCATTTGCACAATATACATAGTCATTCCTGCAATTTAGCTATGCTTTTTAATTGGATAAAAAAGCATAAGATAAAGCTCTTTTGGACTTTTCATGATTGTTGGGCTTTTACGGGATATTGTATGCACTACGATATGATCGGCTGCGAAAAATGGAAAACCCAATGCTTTGACTGCCCTCAGAAAAAGGAATACAGCTGGTTGTTGGACAAAAGCCGTCAGCTGTACAACAGAAAAAAAGAGCTGTTATCCGGTTTGAATATGACCGTGATAACCCCGTCAAGGTGGATGGCGGAGCAGGTCGGTAAATCTTTTTTGCGCGATTATCCAATAATGGTGATAAACAACGGGATCGATCTCAATGTGTTTTTTCGTGTGAAGTCACCTGTTTTCAGAAAAAAATATGATATCAAATCAAAATATATAGTTTTGGCGGTCGCGTTTGGCTGGAGCGAAAAAAAGGGGATAGACGTCCTGTTTTGGCTTGCGGACAAGCTTGACAAAGACTATCAGCTTGTCATCATCGGTTATGATAATGCGCTAAACGGCAGTGCTCCCGCGAATGTTATCACGATACCGCGTACCCACGACGCGGCGGAACTTGCGGATATATACTCAAGCGCGGACGTGCTTGTCAATCCTACAAGGGAAGAGAACTTCCCGACGGTCAATTTGGAGGCAATAGCCTGCGGAACTCCCGCAATAACCTTCAAAACCGGCGGAAGCCCCGAGACCATTGACGAGAGCTGCGGAAGCGTCGTTGAAAAAAATGACGCTCAGGCAATGCTCGGCGAGGTGAAAAGGATTTGCGAAACAACCCCCTTTTCGCCTGAAATGTGTAGAAAAAAAGCAGAGCAGTACGATAAAAACGATCGTTTCCTTGACTATGTCAAGCTGTACGTTGATTGATTTTCGAATTTATTATGCGGTGTCGGTTTTGCCGCGTATGAATTATAAAAAATTTTCTGTAAAGGAGAGAAAACATCAATGAAAAAAAACTTCAAACGTGTTTTGGCTGTTGGTTTGTCTGCTGTAATTGCTGCGTCGGCTTTTTCAATTTCGGCAGCTGCGGCTTATAACCCTAACTATCAGTCAGAAACACACACCGTGTTTAGACACACGGAACAGACGTTGGCGCCCGGCGTAGATTACTATAACAACTACGCGTACAGCTCCGACGGCAAGCAGATGGTTTACTATGTAGCCACTGCTGATATCAGCAGGGATGACGTCGTTGTACAGACTTCTTATCTGAATCAGTACAAGGACAAGCAACCCGGTATGTCAAAGCTCAGCGAGCAGGCTGCTTTTGCCAATCAGTACTATACCGATCAGAGCAATCCTCTTTATCTGGGCGACAACTACAATGTTGTAGCAGGTACAAATGCTTCCTTCTACAATATGCAAACAGGTCAGCCTACCGGTGTTTGCTATGTCGACGGTGTAAGCTTCGGCAACACAAGCTATCCGGCTTTCTTCGCTATTCTTAAGGATCCCGATACCGGTGCTCAAACCGCTATTATGGATGATACTGCGAATGTCGGTAACTACGACAACATCTGGCAGGCTGTCGGCGGTCAGTATTGGCTTGTACGTGACGGCGCAGATGTGACTGTAGATGCTTCCGGCTCTTACCTCACCGACCGTCATTCCCGTACGGTAGTAGGTATCACAGACGACGGCAAGGTCGTTCTGATGGTTCTCGACGGCCGTCAGGAGCCCTTCTCCTGCGGCGGCAATATGCATGAGCTGGCTCAGATTATGATCGAGGCAGGCTGTAAGTATGCGATGAACATCGATGGCGGCGGCTCCACTACATTCGGCGCACGTCCCGAAGGCGAGGATGATTTCCGCATCATCAACCGTCCTTCAGATGGTTCTGAGCGTTCCATCTCCTCCGGTCTGATCATCGGTTCAATGGCAACTCCCTCAACCGACTTTGACCATGTAACAATGACTGCAGCAGATGAGTATGTTACTCCCGGCACAGAAACCGATATCGAAATTACCGGAGTTTCTGCTTCCGGTTCTTCCGCGGATATTCCCGCAGAAATCACCTATGAAGCGACCAACGGTACTTTTGCTGACGGTAAATTCACAGCCGGTAATGCTGCCGGCGACGCGGTCGTCACCGCGAAGTATCAGGGCAATGTTGTCGGTACTGCTACCGTTCACGTTGTTGTTCCCGACAGCATCGCTTTCAGCTCCGAAAACTTCACCATTCCTTACGGCAAATCCGCCGAGCTTACCGTTATCGCGAAAAAAGGCTTGAACGAAGTGAAGACTAAGGCGTCTGATTTTACATTTACAATAGCAGAACCCGCGGCAGGTACGCTTGATGGCTTTGTCTTTACCGCAGCCGGCGAGTCTGAGATCGCTTCAACTACCGTTACCGTAGCACTTAACGGAACAGAACTCACTGCTTCCGCAGGTCTGGTGTTCGGCAAGGGCTCTGAGGTAATATTCGATTTTGAGGACGGTACAACTCAGGGCTTCGGACTCAATTACAGCGGCTATAACTACTATCTGCCTAACTCTAAGGTATTTGTTGCCGACAAAGAGAACGGTCATGTTCATTCCGGCGACTATTCTCTCGGTCTTAACATCGATTACTCCAACTCACAGGAGTCGGGTTATCAGATGATCGCTCTATATCAGGGCAAGGTCAGCGGTAACGTTAATTACTATCCCGGAGCTCTTAAGCTCGGCACATGGCTTTATATCCCCGATGAGTATGTCGGCCTTTGGGTGCGCTGGACTATCAGCCCCATTTCCGCTATTAATGAAAATGCGGAAACAGGTGAAACGACATATACAACGGGCAGCATTACTCCTCAGACTATGGACAGAACTGCAGGCGGTACAGGCGTTGTTTACAGCTTCGATGAGCCCGGTTGGCACTATCTGTGGGCTGACCTAAGCGAGTACAAGGGCCTTGCGTGGAAAGATTTCTACTATTGCATGCAGTTCTATATCTCCGACCGTGACGGCGCTTCCTACGGCTATTACGCTAAGGACAATCACAACATCAACGGTGACTTTACCGTATATATGGACGATGTTACCGTTGACTATTCCACGGTTGTAGAAGACAGAGACGCTCCTGTATTCTCAAGCGTACTGCTCGGTGACCGCGGACCTCACTCCAACGACGCTTTGGTACTGACTGACGGCTATGATTCCGATGGTTATAACCAGTTAAGCTTTTCTGCTCGTGTAGCAGACTTTGATTCAACCAACGCGACCGGTATCGATCCGGCTTCCTGCAAGGCTTATGTAGACGGCAACGATATCGGCTGCACATACAACGGCGCAGGCCTGATTTCCGCAGGCGAGGAAGTCAAGCTCCACGAGGGCAAGCATACCGTTAAGTTCGTTGCCTGTGACAATGCCGGCAACCGTGCTTCTATCACCCGTACATTCACCGTATCAAACGTTTCCAACAAAGAATTCATCAAGGTCGTTCCTCACGACGCTTCTCTCGACAGGATCCCCCACGGTTCTCTCTACTGGGTAGATGTTGTAACGACCGACGCGGCAAACACCTCTAAGGTCGTTACTACCCTCAATCTCGACTCTATGTCGAAATGGGAACTCGATCATATGACCGTTGCCGATGGCTTTGAAGCTTCTTATGAAGTAGTGGACGCAGGCGACAAGATCGTCAAGCTCACCATCGAAGCTGTAGGTGAAGTTGATCAGACCGGTGAATTGGCGCTCGTTTCTATCCCGATCCGCACTTGGTATCTGGATAACAGTAATAAGAGAAACGCGCTTTCCGATAAAGAGTGGACATACGCTCAGTTCAAGGCATCTAAGGAATTCTGGCCTGTCGCTACAGAGGTTAGAGTTCAGCAGGGTCTGGCATACTACAAGGGCTCGCACAGATACTTTACCGGCGAGGACGTTTTCGTATGGTCCGAGTCATGGGCAAATTACGCTAATATGACAAAGACTCAGGAAGGCAAGGATTACTTCAACGCTTGGAACGGCGGACATATCCATAACGCTCATGAGGTTGCGGATATCGCACCCACTTGCACTGAGACCGGTTTGACAGGCAAGACCTTCTGTGACGATTGTAACTCCGTAGTTAACTGGGGTACGGTCGTTCCCGCTACCGGTCACACATATGAGTTCATCGACGGCGTTCTTAAGTGTAAGGACTGCGAAGAGCTCTTCAACGGAGAATACACAGACGGCAAGTTCTATGTTGACGGCGTTCCCGCTCAGGGCGAGGTCGAAGACAAATATTATGTTGACGGCGTTCCCTTCACAGGTTTTATGGAAGTTGACGGCAAATATCATAAGTTCACAGACGGAATTGATGAGGGTATCTACACAGGTATCGTAGAAGAAGACGGCAAGCTCTATTACTCAAAACTCGGCACTCTTGCTTCCGGTTGGTTCTACATCGATGACGAGTGGCGTTACTTCGTTCCCGATACATTTGAGGCTGCTAACGGCAACGTTACAACTGAGGATGGTGTTGAGTTCGAGTTTGTTGACGGTTTTGCTCAGCATCCCGTATGGGTAGATGTTAACGGTCATAAGAGATGCTGGTACGGCCCCGATTACTACCACAACACTTCTCTCAACGTTGTATATCTCATTGAAGAGATCGAAGGCGACACATACCTCTTTGATTCGCTCGGATATATGCAGACAGGTATTATCGCTACCCATGCTTCTAACGAGTTCACACTTCTTGTTTATGACTGCGGTACAGACGGTAAGGCACAGCCCTACACAGGCGTTTACAACGACCGCTTTGTTCAGGACGGTGTTCAGGTCAAGGCTTATCAGCTCGTTGAATTCAACGGCGACTACTACTTTATCACCGACGGCCATATGATCGCGAAGAACACAACTGTTTACCTTGGCGCTTCCGCTCAGAAGGTCGGTCTTGAGCCCGGCAACTATGAGTTTGACGCAGAAGGCAAGATGGTCATCAGAAACGGCGTTATCGGCGATTATCTGTACATCAACAATGTTCGTCAGGAAGCTTATCAGCTCGTACAGTATGAGGGCGACTACTACTTCGTAAGCGACGGTCACAAGGTTGCGAAGAACACAACTGTTTACCTCGGAGCTTCCGCAGAGAACGCAGGCCTCCAGCCCGGTAGTTATGACTTCGATGCTGACGGCAAGATGGTTATCAGAAACGGCGTTGTAGGTGATTATCTGTACATCAACAATGTTCGTCAGGAAGCTTACCAGCTCGTAGAGTACGAGGGCGACTACTACTTCGTAAGCGACGGTCACAAGCTTGCAAGGAATACAACCATTTACCTCGGTAACTCCGCTATAAATGCTGGCTTTGAGCCCGGCAACTATCAGTTTGGCGACGACTGCAAGATGATCATCCTTAACGGTGTTGTAGGCGATTATCTGTACATCAACAATGTTCGTCAGGAAGCTTATCAGCTCGTAGAGTATGAGGGTGACTATTACTTCGTAAGCGACGGTCATAAGGTTGCAAAGAATACAACAATTTACCTTGGCAATTCTACCGTTGGCAAGCTCCGTCCCGATGGACAGCCTATGGAGAAAGGTTACTACTACTTCGACGCTGACGGAAAACTCGTTTGGGATTAAAAATTCCCGGTCCTGCCCCTTGGGGCAGGATGCCGCACATAATCAAAGCCTCCACGCGGCGTGCGGCGGGCAACGGAACACTCCGGCTGATTTGATCAAAACTTATAAAAAATGCCTTGTTGAGCAGGCGCACGATATACGCTTGTTCAACAAGGCAAAAAAACTATTTGAAAGGATAATACAATGAAAAGATTGATTTGTGCGATTATGGGCGCTGCGATAATCGCTTGCGCTTTTTGTGCCTGCGGAAACGATAATGCTTCGGAAAGTGCGACTCCCGACTCGGCAGTCAGCGAGACCGAGACAGTTAAGATCGAGAGCTTTATGATAGAAACTCCGTACGGTATGATGAAGCTCCCCGCTGACTGGACTGATAAGGTCAAGGTGGATACAAAGAACGAAAAGGATGTCTTTACCGTGAATGTGTCATCTTCCGGTGTGCAGCTGTTTTCTATCATTATCAACGGCAAGGACGGAGAGCCTCTGGGCACGCTCACAAGCAACGACAAAAAGGTCGAATACAGATATGTCATGACGGAGCTCGATAAAAATGCCGCTAATTATACTCAGTTGGCTGAGCTTCAGGGCGGATTGGAATATATCACGGAGAACCTTGTGAAGGATTATGGCTTTGTAAAGGCAAAATAACGGGCTTTTTGAAACGGAGAAGCAAGGGCTATGAAAAGGTCAATCAGGTTTTTTATTACTTCGCTTGGATCCGGCGGCGCCGAAAGAGTATTGGTGAATTTACTGGCGTGGCTCGACCCTGAAAAATATAAAGTATCGTTAATGACTGTTTACGGCGGAACAAATGAAAAAAATCTACCGCCGTATGTGGAGTATAAAAGAATAATAAAGGGAAGCGGCAAGCTTTCAAAATTGATAAAAAAGATACTTTTAAAGCTTCCGCCGAGGCTTTTTGCTTCACTGTTCTTAAAGGGTGTATTTGACTTTGAGGTAGCGTATCTTGAAGGCGTGCCGACCGCTTTTTTGCTCGCGAAAAGAACATCAGGCAGGAAAATCGCCTTTGTCCACTGTGATTTGTCTGTCAATAAAACAGGGTATCCTCTGTATTCAAATGCGGAAAAATGCCTAAAAGCTTACAGTCGGTTCGACAGGGTTTGCTTTGTGTCCGAAGACGCGCGCAGGGGATTTGAGTCGGCGATAGGTCATCTTGACAACGCTGCTGTTGTGCATAATGTTATCGATGTCAAATCGATACTTTCCTTGGCAGAACAGCCGGCAGACAGAGAATACGATGATGCGTCCTTAAAGCTTATCACAGTCGGACGTCTCGCTCCCGAAAAAAATTTTTCTATGCTGTTGTCTGTTGTATCGGAGCTCTCAATAGAGTACTCCATTGAGCTGTGGATAGTAGGCGACGGTGAACTTCGCGGAGAGTTGAGCGAGATAAAAGAAAGTAAAAACCTTGATAATGTTCATTTTCTGGGTTATTCCGACAACCCTTATCCGTATATAAAAAAAGCTGATATGTTTGTTTGTTCTTCTCTTTTTGAGGGGTACAGCACCGCTGTTCTCGAATCGGTGGTGCTCTCAACTCCGGTCATAACGACCGATTGCGCCGGGATGTCAGAGATATTGGGAGACGGCAGGTTCGGAATGATCGTTGAAAATTCCAAAGAAGGGCTCAAAAAAGGTATAATAAAAATCATTAACGACCCGGAGATTCTAAATAAATACCGTTCGGAGCTGAAAAAGTATTCTCCCGATGAGCTTCCGTTCAATAAAGATTACAATGAGTTGTTTGACTATTGATCGAGCAATGTTAAGAGAGTTTTGTTTTTATGAACAGAATTATTAAAAATTCAATTTTTAACGTTATTTATACATTTTTGAATATAGCCTTCCCGCTTATCACCTCGATGTATATTTCGAGGGTGCTCCAACCTGCGGGTGTAGGTACAGTAGCCTATGCGCAGACGATTGCCTCTTATTTTGTATCGTTTGCCTGCGCGGGTATGGGTATTTACGCACTGCGCGAGATGGCAAAGGCGCGAGAGGATCCCGAAAGGCGCAGCAAGGTATTTACAGAGTTGTTTTTGATCAACGCCGCTACAACTATGTTTGCTCTTATCGTATATGTCGTTATGGTGTTATCGGTAGAGCGCTTCAGAACTGACCTTGTGCTTTTTTTCTGTACGGGACTTCTTATTGTTTTCCAGTTTTTAAATATAGACTGGTTATATCAGGGGCTCGAACACTACGGCTATATCACAGCGAGAAGCTTCGTTGTAAAGGTTCTGTCGCTGGTCGCTATAATCTTTTTTGTCAGGAATGAAAACGACTATATAATCTATGCATTAATATCATCGTTGGCTATCGGCGGTAACAGTATCTTTAATATTATCAATGCAAGAAAGTATGTTAAGTTCAGTAAGAACATCAGCATAAAACCGCATTTGGTGTCGATTATTTTTATCGCGATCGTTACCTATTTAGCAGATCTGTACAGCAAGATAGACATTACGATGCTTGGTGTGATCACAACAAAAGAAAACGTAGGCTATTATACCTACGCTCACAAGATAATCGAGTTTATAATATTGCTTTGTGTAGCGGTGTCGACCGTGCTTATGCCCAGATTGAGCCTGCTTTATGAAACGAATAAAGAGAAGTTTGAAAAGCTTGTTGATATGGGTATCAAGGTCCTCGTTTTTATTACGCTGCCGGTGTTTTTCGGCGTGATGCTGCTCTCGGAACAGGCGGTCGAAGTCTTGTACGGAGAGTCTTTTTTGCCTGCTGTCCCGACAGTAAGGATATTGGCGCTGATGATACTGATAAAACCGTTAGCAAACCTATTGTGTTATCAGCTAATGATAAGTACAGGAAATGAAAAAAAGCGTTTGCCGGCATTTATTGCAGCTGTGATCATCAATATAGGGCTCAATTCGTTTTTGATTCCTATGATGCAGCAAAACGGTGCTGCTATAGCTTCTGTAATAAGCGAGTTGGTCGTTAATCTGATCCAGATATTGGTAATAATAAAAATCGTCAAAATCAGCTTTGTGAATAAAACGCTTCTCAAGTCTGTTATTGCCGCTGCTGTTATGATACCGGTAGTTGTAATAACATCGCACCTATCTGACAATGCATTCATTCAGTTGGCGGTTGCCGCCGTATCAGGCGTGATCGTGTATTTTTTGGTCGGTATCCTATTGAAAAACGAGCTGATTACACTGGTGTTCAGCACTGTAAGATCAAAGTTGAAAAAAGGAGATTAAAATGAATATACTTCAGGTTTGCTCGTTTTTTGCGTCTTATGAAGGCAATTTTTTAAAATCGCTGTACTCCTTGGATAAAGCATTGGAGGAGAAAGGACACAAGACCTGTTACGCGTTTCCTCAAAAAGCCTTTGAAATGCAGTGGTGCAGGGAACTGCAAAAACGGACTAAGGTATTTGCGCTTCCGTTCAAGAGCTCAAGGTTGAACACAAAAGCGGTTTCCGAACTGAAAAGGATAATCAAAGACGAGCATATCGATATAGTCCACTCTCATTTTGAGTTTTATGATATTGCGTGCAAAAAGGCTGCGGGCAAAGATACAAAGGTTTTCTGGCACCTTCACGATCCAATCGTCAAAGCCCGCAGACCGTATAAAAACTGGATAGTAAAATTGCAGTATTCACATTACGGCAAGGGCGTAACCCTGATATCTGTCTGTGATTATTACAAGGATATCGCGGTGTCACTCGGATTCAGCAAGGATGATGCAAAAACAATTCTCAACGGTATTGATCTTGACAGGATCAAATACCCTTATCCAAACGGAACACGCGAGTATGACTTTCTGACCTTTGGTTGGGATTTTTACAGAAAGGGCGTAGATGTGATCCTGAATGTTATGAAAAGACTTGCATCTGAAGGTTACAGATTCAAATTCCTGCTCAACTGTAAGGAAAACACTAAACCGCTGATAAACAATCAGTTAGGAGGAGAAACACCCGACTGGCTCGTTATCGGAGACCCCGTTGAGGATGTGAATACCCTGTTTTGCAATTCAAATACTTTTATTCAGGGAAGTGTGCGTGAAACTTTTTGCTATGCGGCATGCGAAGCTGCGTATGCAGGTTTAGATATAATATCAAGCGACATTGAAGGCTTGGAATGGGCTCATTCGCTTCCGTCGGTGACGTTTTTTGAAAGCAAAAACGAGGAACAACTTTATTCTTTGCTTAAGCAGAGATTAGACGAAAATTTCCAAATCCCGTCATCTGCGATAAAAGAATCAAGAGCGATAATTGAAAAAGAGTATTCCACCGATAAATGGGTAAGCGAAATAATTAAACAATACTTGGCATAACAAAAAAGCTTAGGAGTATATTCCAAAGCTTTTTTGAGTGATGATTATTCAGTTGTATTTTGCTTAAATGCTTGTTGCAGACAACCCGTTTTCAAATCCCGAAAGGATAGTAAGCAGGAAGTTCTCCAATGCCTCAGTGTTGATTTTCTGCGTATTGACAGAGTAACCTGATTCTCCGTATATCTTGCCGGTACCTTCCATTGTCGCGGACAGCATACCGTATTTTGTCCCGGTATAGTCTTTAGGCCTGCCGTTCAGTCCGTAATTTGTGATATAACCGCCGGTTGAGTTGTTGGTGTTATATCCAAGTCCTTTCAGACGCATACCGATTTTTGAGTTGAGGTTATCCGCGCACAATTCAATGAGCTCTGAATTGAGCGATGACATCAGGCTAAACCATATCGTCTGATTAAACGCCGTATCTTCGCCATACTTGCCGTGACATTCAAGGTGGAAGATCGCGTCTGAATACTCGTCAAATACACCCTTGAGCAACTGTGTTTCCGCTTCGGAATATGCTGCTGTTCCTGTTTTATCCGAACCGTTGTTGCGGTAGCCGTACTCAAAGTTTTTGTTCAAATCAACATCTCGGCTGTTATAATGCCAGTGCTGATTATCGGTGCATGCATAGCCCCACGGGTTACATATCGGCACTATCACGAACCGCACGTTGTTGTGGAGATACAAAAGCGTTTCCGATTCCATAAAGTGATTACACAGGTCATCCATAAAGTGATAGACCTCGTGAACGGCGTCGCGCTCCTCACCGTGAAGCCCCGATGTAATTATTATCGTAGGCTTTTCATCCGTCACGGATGATGTGTACCCGCTCAAAATAGACGAGGGTGCGTCGAGCACATACTTCTTGATGTTGTAAGTATTTGACTGATCTTTGCCGAGCGTTGTTTCGGTAACATATGCTGTGTTTGATGACGCAAGAGTCGAGAACATACTCATCATAGTTGTCAGATCGTACTTTGACAGATAGCTTGCGCCTGATTCATATGTTGCTTTTGTCTCACAATAAACCCTCGGCGGAGGAAGAAGGTACACGCCTCTTTGATCTAAATATTTTTTAGCTTGATTGTCGCCGATCGTTGAGGCATAATCAACGCCGCTGTCTGCATATCCCGTAATCGTTATTGAGCCGGAGCCCATTGCGCTGTCGATTTCCGACGTGCTTGTGATGACATTCATTGAAACGGGAGTACCGTTCACGGTTATACTGAAGTCTGACGGTCTTTGTGTTGTAGATATGGCCATCGCTACATAGGTGCAGCCTTGCAACTGAGTCGAGGTTATTTCTATAGGAGCAGTCCGACCGGCATAGCCGTCATTTGAGATAAGAGTTTTATTTAATACTGTCGGTGAATTTCCGCCATAAATATACGGATTTTGCGAAATCGCAAATCCTGTGTAATCAATGGTGAGCGGAGCTTCAAAGCTTGAAACAGGAATAATAAGTGTTGAACGATTCTCTGCCGCAACAAGACCACTGGACGCGCTGTTTCTATATCCATATAAGCAGGCACCGGACAGCCCTTGAACCGTGCGTGTGCAGTATATGTATAACTTGTTATTCCAAACATAAATAATACTTTTATCTTGCTGGCTGTCCATATACTCAATTGCGGAAGCCTCAGTGGAATAAACCGAAAGAGGAAGCACAACCGGATTCGCCGCGTGCAGAGAAGCGATCCACTCCTGTTCAGTACCGGTGTATCCGTGATCAACCGCGATTTCATACGCCGATTTTGCGTTAGTGTCAACGAGAGAATCCACTTCCGATTTAGTATAGGCGTTTGTAATTCCGTACCCCGCGAGCGTTGTCGCCTTATCGGCTTTTACTCTGTCCATATTATCGATCTCATCATCGAGTAAGTCCTCAAGATCTGAAGCTTTACCGTTTGTATAATTTCTCACCGCGCCGACGGTCGGGTAATTCGTATCGCTGTCGCCTGTTTGGGAGCGGTTTGATATTTCTGATTTTTTATGTATCACATCTTCTTTTCTGCTGATGTCCACCATGCCGGCGATCGCTTGCCTGTCGTTTTCTGTAAGAACATAACGCTCTCCTTCAATGATCTCTCTCGCTTCCTCCAAAAGCTCGGGGACGGTTCCCCTTGATTCATCGGTGATCTCCGCGTCGTCAAGGATCGACGGATTCACTCTTACCCAAAGCGGATAGGGCAGGGTGAGTATCTGAGAGTGTGAGCTGTCGTATACCGTGACCTCAATATTGATGTCCATCCTGTTGCGTGTATGCAGGTCATCAATAGGGATAAGAATACTTCCGCTTTCGTCAAGAGAGCACTCGACGTTGTCATTTATCAGCCGTTTAGTGCGGCGTTCAACGATCGACGCACCTGCCGTGCAGTTTTCGCTGATATCGAGCTCATAATCGCCCTGCATAAGCGTTAGCTCGATCACCCTTGCGTTGACATCGTTGACGTGTGTGACCGTTACCCTTTTGGGCGGAAATTTACGGTTGATGTCATAAATCACTTTGATGTTTTTGATTTCCATTTTTACCTCCTGTTTTGTTTTGATTATGGAGAAGAAAATCCCCCTCCGTTAATAGTTCCAAAACAGGAAAAATTGCACACTTTTATGCAATTTTAAAAAATTATTTTTTGAAAAAGCAGAAATTAAAATCATCGCAACAATATATTATTGCTGTTCAGGAGATAAATATGGAAATTAAAAATCAGAAAAAAATAAAGAGAAATATTTTGCTCAATCCCGGACCCTCCACAACGACCAATACGGTCAAGTTTGCTCAGGTTGTTCCCGACATCTGCCCGAGAGAGGAAGAATTCGGAAAGCTGATGAAAGGGCTTCGCGAGGATTTGGTGAAAATCGTCCACGGAGATACAGAGAAGTATACTTCGGTGCTTTTTTGCGGGTCGGGAACCATAAATATCGACGTGTGCATCAATTCACTTCTTCCTGCCGAAAAAAAGGTTTTGGTGGTCAATAACGGCGCTTACAGCGCAAGGGCTGTTGAGGTTTGCAGGTACTACGGACTGCCTCATATAGATCTGCGTTTTCCTGTTGACAAAAGACCCGATTTGGAAAAGGTCGAAGAAACACTAAAGACGAATCCCGATATCGCTCTGGTCCATACCACCCATAACGAAACGGGTACGGGAATACTCAACCCGATCAGAGAACTCGGCGCGCTTGCTCACAAGTACGGAGCGGTGTTTACGGTTGATACCACCAGCACCTACGCTATGCGCCCGATCGACATAGAAAAGGATAATATCGACTTCTGTATGGCGTCGGCTCAAAAGGGACTTACAGCGTTTACGGGTCTGAGCTTTGTCGTCGGCAACAGAAGCATTATCGAAAAAAGCGCGGATTACCCCAAACGCTCGTATTACTGCAATCTTTTTATGCAGTATGACTTCTTTGAACGCACCGGAGAAATGCACTTTACTCCGCCCGTACAGACGATCTACGCGACCATTCAGGCGCTGAGTGAGTATTGGGCTGAGGGAGAAGAAGCAAAGTGGGCTCGTCATACAAGGGTGTTCAACGCTATCCACGACGGCTTGGACGAGCTTGGCTTCAAGGATGTAATAAAGCGCGAAGAACAGGCGGGACTTGTGGTTTCGGCGCTGTATCCCGATGATCCCAACTGGGATTTCAATAAGGTCCACGACTACTGCTACGAGCGCGGGTTCACTATCTACCCGGGCAAAATAAGCAACGCGAATACCTTTAGGCTTTGTGCGCTCGGAGCGATAGACCGGCAGGATATCAAGGACTTTTTCAAGGTGTTCAAAGAGGCGCTTGAATTTTACGGGGTTAATATCCCGATTCGATATAACTAATAATAAGGGGTCATATTATGAGGACTGCATATACATGCTTTTGTACGGATGTTATCCACGAGGGACATCTGAAAGTATTAAAAGAAGCAAAAAAACACGGCAGAGTTATTATCGGAGCTCTCAGTGACGAGGAGCTTATCCGCTACAATAAATACCCGACGATACCGCTTGATGAGCGTATCAAGCTGTACCGTTCAATAAAATGCGTAGACAAGGTAGTCGTACAAAACAGTATGAACTATGATGACGTGATCCCGAGGGTTAAGCCTGATTACGTTGTACACGGCGATAACTGGAGCAATGGCTACAAGGCTACGATCAGAAACCACGTTATAGAGCTGCTTGAAGAATACGGCGGAAAGCTTGTTGAGGTTCCTTATACCATAAACGAGGACGTAATCAAAACCGACCTTCGATTAAAGCACAAGCTCAGTATGCCGGAATACCGCAGAAAGCGCCTGCGTGATCTTATAAAGATGTGCCCTATAGTCAAAACTATCGAGGCTCACAGCGGACTTACAGGCTTGATAGCTGAAAAGACCGTGGTAGAAAACAACGGTAAGCTCGATCAGTTCGACGCTATTTGGGTATCTTCTCTCTGTGACAGTACCGATAGGGGCAAGCCCGATATCGAGCTTGTCGATATGTCGGCGCGTCTGCGTACGATCTCAGATATTATGGAGGTTACGACCAAGCCAATCATCCTTGACGGCGATACGGGCGGTTTGACCGAGCACTTTGTTTACAACATCAGAACGCTCGAGAGGATCGGCGTTTCTGCCGTAATCATCGAGGATAAAACAGGCTTAAAGAAGAACTCGCTGTTCGGTACCGAGGTGATACAAAAGCAGGATTCAATTGAGAATTTCTGTTCCAAAATAGCCGCGGGGAAAAAGGCGCAGCTCACGGATGATTTTATGATTTTTGCGCGTATAGAGAGCCTTATCCTCGAAAACGGAATGGACGACGCGCTTGAACGCGCCCGTGCATATGTTGAGGCGGGTGCCGACGGTATAATGATCCACAGCCGCCAGACCGATCCCAACGAGATATTTGAGTTCTGCGATAAGTTCCGTTCCGAGGACAAAAACACAACGCTTGTAGTGGTTCCTACGAGCTATAACTGCGTGACCGAGGACGAGCTTGAAAAACACGGAGTAAATATAGTGATTTACGCAAACCAGCTTATGCGCGCTGCATTCCCCGCGATGAAAAAGGCTGCCGAATCGATCCTTGTAAACCACAGAGCGCTTGAAGCGGACGAAATGCTTATGCCTTTCAAGGATATAATCACCTTGATCGACGAGCTGTAAAGAGGAAAAATGAAGATAGAAAAACTAACAGAAATAATCGGAGCGGATTTTTACACGGGAGTGCCTGACAGTCAGTTAAAGCCGCTCTGCGATTATTTGATAAATACATACGGTATTGATAAAAAAAATCATATTATTGCCGCGAACGAGGGCAACTGCGCGGCGCTCGCGGCAGGGTATCACCTTGCAACGGGAAAAATACCGGCGGTGTATATGCAGAACAGCGGCGAGGGAAATATAATAAATCCGCTGGCGTCCCTCCTCAACGATAAGGTTTATGCCATCCCGATGATATTTATTATCGGTTGGCGCGGTGAGCCCGGCGTTCATGACGAGCCCCAGCATATTTATCAGGGAGAAGTCACCGTAAAGCTCATGGAGGATATGGGCGTAAAGTCCTTTATTATCTCAAAAGACACGACCGCAGAAGAACTCAGCTTTGCTATGGACAGCTTCCGTCAACTGCTTAAAAACGGAAAGCAGGTCGCGTTTATTGTCCGCAGGGGCGCGCTTGAATACGGCGAGAAGGTCGAGTATAAAAACGGCTTCACTATGAAGCGCGAGGAAATAATCAGACATATCGTAAGTGCAACCGGGGAAGATCCGATCGTTTCCACGACCGGTAAGGCGAGCCGCGAACTTTTTGAGATCCGCGAGGCAAACTCACAGAGCCATAAATACGATTTTCTCACCGTCGGTTCAATGGGTCACAGCTCGTCGATCGCGCTCGGTATCGCGCTCAATAAACCAAATCAAAAAATCTGGTGCATAGACGGCGACGGAGCTCTGATGATGCATATGGGCTCAATGGCGGTAATCGGCGCGAACGCTCCAGATAATCTTGTTCATATCGTCATCAATAACGGCGCTCATGAAACAGTCGGCGGAATGCCCACCGTCGCTTCTAAAATTGATATTACCGGCGCGGCAAAAGCCTGCGGATATCCTTACGCTGTCAGCGTAGAAAGTTTCGAGGCTTTGGATAACGAGCTCAAAGCGGCAAAGTGCAGAAATTCGCTGAGTCTTATTGAGGTGAAATGCTCGATAGGAGCAAGAGCTGACCTCGGCAGACCTACTACGACCGCGTTAGAGAATAAAAACAACTTCGCTCGATACTTAGAAGACTTATAATATAAAAGTGACCTCGGCAGGATATCCTGCCGAGGTATTTGTGTTTTTTTCAGTCTTATTCTTCAAGCGGAGAGATTTTTTCATTTTCTGTTACGATCATATTTGCCGCTGATGCAGCAGCGCATACAACACGAACATACTCGACTTTATTTGAGTCCTCTGCGCTTCTGCCGTCAAGCTTTGCACCGGTTAAATTGCAAAAAGCGAACGATGAACCTACGCCGGTAGCCGGTTTATGAGCGTTAAGCAGGTTTTTATCCGAAGCGCTCGCTTTGTATGTAACATCGTAGGTGCCGTTTTGAGTTAACATTTTATTTCCGGATGGTGTTATTCCTGTAGATATGCTTGAAATAGCTGCAGCAAGATTTGCACTGTTCTGAGTTTGCGGTATTGTCGCGCCTTTGTTATTACACGCGGTATATGCGTTCGCTATAGTAGAGTTAATTCTTGTGATTTCACTTGCAATACTCATTTTACCGCATCCTGAACCTGAGATAACAGAGCTTCGATATTTTCGCTTTTGCTGAGCGAACAGGGAACATTGTCGTTTATAAGACTGTTGTTTTTTCGTTCAACTATCGAAGCTGTTGCGGTGCAGCTTTGGCCGACCTCAAGCGCGTCCTTGTCCTGAGTGAGCTCAAGCTCAATGATCCTTGAATTGACGTCGTTGACGTGCGTGACCGAAACGATATTCAGCCGGTGGTTTCTGTTGATGTCATAGACCACATTGATGTTTTTGATCTCTGTTTTTTTACCTCCTGATTTTAGTGAATTATGAAGGGGGAAAACACCTCTCCGTTAATAGTTCTAAATCGGGAAAAATTGCCTATAAATGTGCAATATAATTCCAAAAGTTGCAGCAATTAATTGGAGTTTACACAAGATAGTGTCTGCTGTAGGGCGAAAAACAAATCCTAAATGTTACTGTCTTATTTGACAAGATCCAATTTTACAGCTATAATTATGGTATTAGCGGCAGCAAAATTCTATTTATACTAACGGAAAGCCTATGACCGATAAAGACAGACTGAAAACCGCTATGGATATGATCCACCTTGTTTCCTGCGCGGTGAACAACGAAAAGCCCGACAAAAGAATATGCGAAAAAACAGATCTTTCAGAGCTGCTTGTAGTTGCAAGCAATCATTCACTGAGGGCGGCGACGGCTTTTGCCTTGGAGAAAAAAATTGCGCTTCCCGAGGATTTCAGAGAGGAAAAGTACAAGGCGGTTCGCAGATCGACACTTTTTAACTTTGAGCGTAACGCGGTACTTAACGCCTTGGAAAATAACAAAATTCGGTATATGACCTTAAAGGGAATTGTATTAAGGGAGTGCTATCCCAAAACCTCGATGAGGGAAATGTCCGACAACGACATTTTGTGCGACGAAA
This sequence comes from uncultured Ruminococcus sp., assembly GCA_902767845.1. Taxonomy (GTDB): domain Bacteria; phylum Bacillota; class Clostridia; order Oscillospirales; family Acutalibacteraceae; genus Ruminococcoides. The sequence goes on from CACXIV010000001.1 coordinate 32,264, forward strand.
ACAGAATGTCGGACGTAAGATCGGTTATGGAGAGTCTCGGATTTTTGTGCAAAAGCTATGAAAAATCTCACCACGACATATATTCAAAGCCTCCGCAGCTTTATTTTGAGATGCACCGCTCGCTTTTTGACCGTGATAATGAACCGGAGTTTTACGCTTATTTCATGAATATATGGGATAAAGCTGTTAGAAACGATAATAATGGATACGGTTACCATTTGACGAATGATGATATGTATATTTATCTGATCTGCCATTTGTATCTGCACTACCGTACTAAAGGAACCGGTTTGCGTTCGCTGCTCGACATCTATGTGTTCAACAAAAAATATAGGGATTGTTTAGACCGTGGTTATATCGAAGCCGAGCTTAAAAAGCTTGAGCTCAACCGGTTTGAGCGCAAGATAAGGGAGCTTTCGGAAAAAACCTTTACTGCTCAGCCGTTGTCGGAGGACGAGCTTGATGAGCTGAGCTTTTTCATCCTCTCAACCACGCACGGAACTATGGACAACTATTTGGCAAATCATCTTAACAATGATGACAGCGTTGGTGCAAAGACCAAATACGCACTTTCACGGTTGTTCCCCTCAAGGGAAAACTTAAGAACAACGCATCCGTTCGTATATAACCATATGGGTATATATCCCTTGTGGATACTGTATCGTCCGGTCAAGGGCGCAGTAAAGTACCCTAAAAAAATGAGCGGTGAAATAAAAAGGTTGATAAGGTTCAGAAAAAAGGATAACATGGGTGAGTTCAATAAATAATGCTCTGTTTGCGTAAATCGTAAACGGAGCGTTTTTTGCTCTGCGTCAATAGTCGGAACAAAAGAAGAAAAGATAAGGAACATAATGATCGGGCTGCGGTTTAGATAAACTCATTAAAAATCAAGCTTTTGATTTTTGATTAATCTTTTGCTTTTTGTCAATAATTTAACCGGTGATCATTATGTTATATATTCAAAACCGTTATGATCGGAACGGCAACAGAATTGAAGATGTAGAAAAATATGAGCCTCAGCATACTGAGGAGCTGAGAGGATTTCTTAATGAAATCTACGCGGATAATAGTGATGTAACAGAACTGGCAACAGGTGGTTCGGTCTCCGAGATCGTACGATTTGAGTTCGCGGAAAGCGAGAGAAAAAAAGCCGTCTGATGTTATAGCAAGGTGATTTGAAAATGTATCTACACAACATTCAAAAGCTTGTAAAAAACATAATAAAACAGGAAATTTCGACCAATTATGAAGATGAAATGCAGGTTGAAAAGCAATAGGGTCTATGCTATACTGAAAGAGGTTTAATGACCTCTTTCTTTTATTATGGGTGAATAGTTATGGCAAAGAAAAAAAGCGAAATAAAAAAATCAACGGCAGCCTCGGACAGCGGTATCACGGCTCTGTATGTCCGCGTATCAACCGACGCGCAGTTTGAGGAAGGTTACTCCCTTGAAGCTCAGGAGAAAAAGCTCAAGCAGTGGTGCGAGGTAAAGGAGTATACCAATTATCAGGTGTATCAGGACGGCGGATGGAGCGGCAGCAACCTTGACCGTCCGGAAATGAAAAGGCTTATTTCCGATATAATGAACCACAAGGTGAACCGGGTCGTCGTTTATAAGCTCGACCGTTTGTCGAGATCGCAAAAGGATACTCTGTTTTTGCTCGAGGAGCTGTTCATTCCCAATAACGTCGAGTTCTATTCGATGAACGAGAATTTTGACACAAGCACTCCATACGGTAAAGCGATGATCGGTATTCTCTCCGTATTCGCTCAGCTTGAGCGCGAAAATATCCGCGAGAGAACGCGTATGGGTATGTATGAGCGCGTTAAGGAAGGCTACTGGATGGGCGGCAACGGCGTACCGTTCGGCTATGATTATGACTCTAATCGGGATATTCTTGTCCCGAACGAGCACGCCGAGGATGTCAAAAACATATATGACTTATATTTGAAGGGCTATTCCACGACCCGACTGGCTAAAATGTTCTCTGTTTCGGGCGACCGCCAGATCACGATGATCCTCGACAGGATCACGTATACCGGTAAGATAAAATACAATGATGAAATATTCCTGGGCAAGCATCAGCCTTTGATTGATGAAAACACTTGGCACAGGGTACAGCTTGAGCGCCAAAGACGCTCGACGAAAAACGTTGTTACATCTCAATATCTGCTGACAGGCTTACTTGTCTGCGGCAAGTGCGGAGCCAAAATGAGATATCAGAAGTGGGGAAGGGACAAAACAAAAATATATTGCTATTCTCAGCAGACCTCAAAAATGAATCTCGTAAAAGACCCGAACTGCGACAATCTGCGTTATGACGCGGAAGAATTGGAGAAGTTAGTAATAGACGACGTTTTAAGAATGGCGGATAAGGTCGTAGCCGATGAAAAAGCCGTTCCGAAAATAAATGATTCAAGACGCGCGGGAGTTAAAATTCTCCAAGAGAAATATGATGCCGTATCCGCAAAGATAAAAAGACTTTATAATCTGTACGCCGAGAACGAGGACAAGCTGCTGCTTGAAACTATCAGGGAAAACCAAAAGGAGCTGGCTTCGCTGTCCAAGCTTTTGGATAACGAGAAAACCTCTGTCGCGGCGGTTGACGACATAGTCGAGCGCAATAATATCGTAAAGAATCTCAGAAACACATGGGACAGTCTGACGATCAGCGAAAAGCAGAGAGCGCTGCGCATCTGCGTCGGAAAGATAGTCGTGACCGATCACCGCGTCGACATCGACTATCTGATATGAAAAAGCCATATTTTCCGCGTTATCAACATGAACAAAACGCCGACAAAAAATTTTTTGAAAAAAATAAAATCAGATGAAACCAAAACGGCAATCCCGGGAGTGTTATTTATGAGGGGTGAAAAAATTGCCGGAGATATTGTTCGCGAAATTGACGTTTGAGCAGGTCGTGCGAAAATACGCTCAAACCGTTATGCGAGTGTGTATAATGCGTTTAGAGAATTATTCTGACGCGGAGGACTGCTTTCAAAACGTATATGTCAAGCTATACAAAAGTACAAAAAGCTTTTCGGATGAAGAGCATCTGAAAGCATGGCTGATACGCGTTGCAATCAACGAGTGCAGCAGCTACGTAAAAAGCAATAACCGCGAGATTCCGATGGAAGGGATCCGGCGCGACGAACCCGATTTTACGGATGAAGCCGCCGATATGTCGTGGGCTTTGATGAGAACCCCTCAAAAATACCGCGATGTGCTGTATCTATATTACTGCGAACAATATAAGGTGAACGAGATCGCAAAACTGCTAAAACTAAATGAGAACACGGTAAAAACCCGTCTGAGGCGGGGAAGAGACATACTAAAGTCAATTTACGGAGGTGATTAAGCGTGGATAAATTCAATTTCGATCAACTTATGAACATTCAAGTACCCGAAAGCTGCATAGAAAAAGCGCTTAATGTGCCGGCTGAGCATAAAAGACCGGTGTTGTCGGTGAAATTTTACCGAATTGCCGCGGCAGCGGCGGCCTGTATCGTAATAGCGGCAGCGGCGACATTCTCGCTGATTTTCGGTTCCAACCAAAAGGTCGAGCTTACAAAGCCGGATCCAAAGCCTGAGTTTATCGCGGAACCGACGGTTCCCGATACCACAGGCAGCGTTACCGCTCCCTCTCAGATCTCCGAAAGCAAAGCTTACGAAGCGGATCAAACCGCTTCGGTGACCGAGCCAAGAGAAACCGGCGCTGATAGCAGCGACCGTCAGACGCCGGCAGCTTCAAATGATGATAACGCCTCGCAGACCCCGGAGGAAACCGTTGCGAAAACAGAGGCTCATACCGACGCTCCCGAAAAGGACTATACCGCCGGTAAGCCCGATCAGAGCGAAACTCAGCCCGTGACCGCCGAGCCCGAACCGACAAAGCCGACCAGACCGAACGACCCGGAGGTGTACGGCTGCCATTTTTTGACGACTGTAGAAATGCAGGAAGCGGAGGGCAAATCATATTATTGCAGTATCAAGGACGAGTCGGGCGACCTTTTGGGCTGCGGAACCGCGCAAAAATACGACTGGGGCAATCCCGACTGGCCTCTGGATCTAAAGTACACGGCGGACTACGCGCTGCAGTACGGAAATAATTACACCGTTACCTTTTATGACTCGAACGGCGAAAACGTATGGGACGGTACGGTATATCTGCAGCAGAACAAATCGAGTTATCTGCTGTATAATGAATAAGACGGGAGGATGGCGTTTGTGAAAAAAGCATTGGCTGTATTGTTATCGGTGTTGATGCTTGCCGGTATTATCTTCCCGACAGTATCGTTCGGCGCAGGCGCTGTCAGTGAAAGCGAGTATGCGGACAATAACCTTGAAGATGACGTTGGTGACGGCAATACCTACAGCGTTATCGGCTCGTCAAAAAAGATATTTTGGGACGCGTATGACGTTGAGGACACGACCACCGAGATGACATACGACCCGAGGGTAATGCTGTATAAGCTTATGTTTTATGATGTTGAACCCGAGAATAATATTTTTATTCAGGTGATCAAAAATCATAATGCCGATGAAATACTCATCGGTCATAATTATATTACATTTGATGTTGTTTCAAAATGCGATATCCTTGTAACCTATGACGTACAGACAGGCGATATAGATGTTTTCGGCGAGGGTATACGTGAAAAGCTTGACGCGCAGACGGTAACGGTCGAAAACAATTTTATCAGCGGTTCTAAAAGCGGCTCCGTGAATATGACGCAGACGTCATCAGGTGTTTGGGAATACACTGCCGAAGATGTTTCCGCGCGCAATGATTGCAAAATCAAATTCACTGCGAGCTTAACAAGTATGGAACAAGTGCTTAAATATTTTTTTGGCGCAGAGGAAGAAAAGGTTTATCCTTCGGGGGCTGAGCTTGACGTTGTATGCAGCGGTTTTAACTCAAAAAACTTTATTTTCAGTGTTCCCGAGGACGGCGCGTCTGTTCATTTTAAGCTTGACCTCAACGGCTTTAACTGCAAGTATAAAAGCAGAGAGCTAAAGGGCGCGAAGCTCACCATTACCGTTGATTATACCGAGCCGACATATGAGCCGCCGATTGAGACGACAGTAGAACCGACAGAAGAACCGACAGAAGAATCTACAGTAGAACCGATGGTTGAACCAACACTTGAACCGACAGTCGAGCCGACAGTCGAGCCGACAGTCGAGCCGATATTTGAGCCGACGGTTGAACCGACGATCGAGCCGACTGAGCCGGTGGTTCAAAATGATGAATACACCGTAAAATCGCTGAATTACGGATTTTTCCCCGGAGATACCCTTGAAGCTCCTATGAGCTATAACGAGGAAGACGGAATATATTTGCTGACCGTCCAAGATGTTCAGCCTCAGGACGCTTCGATCTGTATTTTGAAGAACGGCTCGTTTATTTTCGGAACGGACGATCCTTATTCATTTTCCGTCTGCGAGCCCTGCAATGTTACCGTTACCTATGACCCGATAACGGAAGAGGTGAACGTGGTCGGAGACGGCGTTGGGCAGGATACGGAGGTCTATCTTTTTTCTGTTATCGCGGCCGGTAACGGCTGTGATGAATACCTCCACGGCGCGAACCGGGATCCTTACAATACCTCAAACGCGCTGACCGAGGTATCGGACGGCGTTTGGGAAATGACGATGAAAGATGTATCCGCTTTTGATAACTATCATTTTAAATTCGTCATAAATTCCATTGATGAAGACGGCAATCCCACGGCAAATCCGTGGAGGCATACCTTTGGCGCGGCAGATGAAAATCAATGTCCCACCGGGCAGATCATCAATGCCGTCTACGGCGGAGAGGACTGCGTGTTCACCGTGCCTCAGGACGGCTCGACCGTTACGCTCAGGTTTGACATCAGGCGCTTTAACTTCGCGACAAAAAAGGGCGCCAAGTTCACCATTACCGTGACCCCGCCCGAGCCGACTGTTGAAGAGCCTATCCTCGGCGATGTTAACGGCGACAGGGTAGTTGATATCCTTGACGCGGTACTGGTTCAAAAGTATTCGGCGGATAAGGCTGAACTTAACGAGACCCAACTGCTTGTTGCCGACTTCAATAACGATAATAAAGTCGATATTCTCGACGCCGCCGCGATACAAAAAGCCGCGGCGGAAACGTAGTATTTGATATAATTATTCTCGTGTAAAAGCAACAATGTAGGGGCGGACCCGTGTGTCCGCCCGCTAAAACCAAACGTTTGAAATAAACGGGCGGACACATTGGTCCGCCCCTACGATAAAAACCCAAAATACAATCAATCATAGTTTATTTATGAAAGGGTGGAACAAAATGAAAAAAATATTATGTATATTAATGTCGGTCGTATTGATCGCCGGCACGGGCGTAATTTCCGCGAACGCGGTTGTAAGTCCCGATACCCATATGGCGTCAATGTCCGCGCAGTTACAGGAAGAGCTCGCCGATACTTCAACCGACACGGTTCAGGTGATTTTTTATCTGTATGATTATACCGCGTTTTGGGAAATGGAAGCGTGGGAATTTGCTGAAGAAAAATTCGGGTATCCTGATAACGAATGGACGGATTCGGACTATGAGAGATTTCAAAAGTATTATGATATAGAAATGAGCAGAATGATTGCTGAGTATAATCTTCAGTTTTGTTATGTAATAGCGGTAGAACAATATTGTCCCGTTCACGTTGACAAGGTGATTTTCAGTTCAAGAAAAGAGCCGTATGTCGTTGTTGAGGCGCAAAAAGACAAGGTCGAGCAGATGGCAAAGCATTATACCGATGTAGAGTCTATGGATTTGTTTAACGGTTACCTCCCGAACGATGAGGATATAAACAGCCCGTTTATGACCGATTTTGACGGCTGGACGTACATCAACAACAGATGGCTCTTTGAGCAGGATCCCGACGATATCGGGATCGATTATCCTCCGTACTACACATATTCAGACCTCTATATCCACAACAAAGACGGCAAGGATTTCCACCCGGACTGGGTGCTTTGTCAGGCAAGGTATATCGTCCCCGAGCCCCTGCCGATAATCCAATTATGGATCGGCGGACCGGGCGGAAGGTTTATCCAAGGAGGATCGATACAATCTCCGTTTGAGTTCGGATACGGCGTGTATGACGTTGAGGAAAACAAGTATTACGGACTTGAAGAGATCGCCGGCGATTACTCAAAGTACGATGGTCTGATCGATGCGCTCGCCGAAAAGAACATAGGCACTCTGCTTGGAGACGTAAACGGCGACAATACCGTCGATATCCTCGACGCTACCGTGATCCAGAAGTACGCAGCCGACAAGACATACCTCAGCTACGAGCAAGAGCCGATCGCGGATGTTAACGGCGACCATTTTGCTGATGTCATCGACGCGACAGAAATCCAAAAATACGCTGCTGCATAAAACAGAAACATACAACAACGGCAGCCCACTCGGCTGCCGTTTAATGCTTAATGCAACGACTGAACATTTCATTTGTCATAGGGAAGCAATAATCACCAAACTTTTTTTACCAGAAAACGTGCTATTTTTACCAGTTTAAACTTTTTGGGGTTTTATATGGTATAATGAAATCGGATGAAAATACCTGAGCGAAAATGTTTTTTCAAAAATATTTAAGCTTTTTTAAAACCAAAACGCGTTTTGGCGCATTTTATTAATAGAGGGGTAAGGTTTACATCACCGACCCTCGATAATCATTGTGCACCCTGCTCGAGAAACAGAGCAAAAATTCTACACAATGTATGGTGTACAATTAAAAACCGGTATGGTATAATTATGGTGAAGAAATAGAATTTGTGCATAATTCTATTAAAATAAAATCAAAAACGAAAGGGTGACTTTTATGAAAAAAATAATAGCTGTTTTGCTTACAGCGGCAATGCTGATCGGCATTTGCGGTGTTTCGCTCAGCGCGTCCGCTGAAACGCTTATCCGTGGAGTATCGGACAAAATATGTGAGCTTCGCAAGTGTTTTTCAAAATCCTCGAATGACGATTTGATATACGCGGAGATATATTATGATGTTGATACTATTCCGATGACCGAGGAAGAAAAGGACGATTACATCTTTGAAAAATGCGGCGTCCGCGCGGCTGATGTAGTTTACAGGTCGGATATGACCGAAGAAGAACGGCAGATATTTGATCAAAATACAGCAAAATATTACCCGGCTTTGGAGGAGCTGAACAAAATGCTCACGGACCCGCCAGCTAAACCGTTTTTAAGGCAGATGGGCATAAAGCTGCAGCACAAAGGTAAAACGCCTGTTTACCACAACAGAAAGGTCGAAAAGTATGAGAGGTATATGTTCATTTGCCTGACCAAGAGCGAGATTTTGCGCGCTGCTGCGCTTGATTATGTCGATGGCATCGTTTGTTTAAGACGTGTAAGCAAAGAACGGTACAGATCGATCCTCTTTGAAAACACGAGGAATTGGGATGAGGTCTACGCGAAAACCGGCGGCCTTTACGGATTTTCGCCGGACAGCAGTTCTAAAGGCAAGCTTATAACAGAAACCATTACAGACGATGACGGCGACGAGTATTATGTTATCAAAGCCGAAGATCCGATCGGCTCGGTACGGTTCAACAACGGTAAAAATGAATACTCGTGCACCCTCGACGAAGATGATATTTATTGGGAAGATCATTACGCGTATCGTTTGACAGATGAGATATACCGGTGGGATTATGTTGTTGAAGGTATCGACAAATATGTTGATGTTTTCGAGCCCTCGACCGAACCCGCGACAGAGCCCGAACCATACCGCCGCGACAGTCTTATAATAAGAGATGAATATTTTAGTTACAATTATGGTCGCAAAGATCTTTACGCTATCTTATATGACGAAAACGGTGAGAAGCTTTCTTCGATCCGGATGGAGCGCAGGGAATCCGAATACGGCTATAATGAGTATATCGTTGATGTTCCGCAGAACGCGGCCAGTATAACGATCAGATATGGCGATGCATCGTTCAGCGAACCTATAACCGATTTTACGCATTATGACGGCTATTACTTTGACGGTTCAGATGACTACACCGGTCATTACAGGCTTGTGGGCTTCAACGAGGAGCCCGATAAAAATGAATTTGTACTCCTTGACAGCTACGGCTGGAAGGACGCGTATGTTTACGCGCTCGACAAGGACGGCAACGAGCTCACCGGCGCGTTCCCCGGCGAAAAAGCCGAAAGGTTCATTGGTTACGGCGGAATGCAGTTTGATATCAAATTCCCAACCGGCACAGACTGCATCGTTGTGAGCAACGGCAAGGGGGACAAAACCGAGCCGATAACCGATCTTACTCCATACCACGGCTACTCGCTCGGAACTAAGAATGAATCGGGCGATTACAAGCTCAATGTATTTAAGGGTTATCTGCCCAAGCGCGCGGGTCTTGAAAATGAGGATAATTGGTATGAGCCCGACCCCGAAGAAAATATCTACGAAGAAGAGTTTATTGATTGGTCAAAATCAAAGTACGGAGATTGGTGTTTGGACGATGGTTATAGCTATAACGAGTTGTACACCCATTATGACGGAGATCAACCCGACTGGGTGCTTGTACACGCGACGTTTGGTAACTATACACCCATAGGCATATCCGGGTTCAATATCGGAGGAGTCGGCGGAAGAACCATTTGTGAAAGCGTCCTTTACAGTCCCTTTGGAGTCGGCTACGCCGTTTATGACGTAAAAGAAAACGAGTTCTACGGACTTGAGTGTTTTGCCGACAATCCGGATCAATGTTTCTGCAATCCCGAGAAGTCGCTCGACTATTCAGAATACGACGGTTTGATCAAAACCTTGGCGGATTTGAAAATCGGCTATTTGACAGGCGATATTTTTTATCATGACGGCACGGTTGACGTTTTGGACGCGACATTTATCCAAAAGGTTGCTGCCGACAAAGAATATATAGAATTTGAAGAATGCTTTATTGCGGACATCAACAGCGACGGCGTGGTCGACATCCTCGACGCGACAGCTATACAGAAATACGCTGCGGCATAAAACATTCAGCGAGTTGCGACCCATGAAAATCATTGTGCACCCTGCTGAAAAACAGAGGAAATAATATATACAATGTTCGGAATGCAATTAAACGCCTGCATGATATAATTATGGTATAGAAATAGAATTTGTGTATAATTCTATAAAAATAAATTCAAAAACAAAAGGGTGACTTTTATGAAAAAGATAATAGCTGTTATACTATGTGTTTGCCTTGTTGTTTCAGTGTGTAGTATTACGGCTTTTGCAGCTGATGCAGAAACCGGAGCTAAAAACTCATTTGTAATTAACCCAGTCGGTCTTTTACAAAAAGTGTATTTTTATGCTACCGATAGTGAAGGCGTTCAATTAAACGGAGACTTTCCCGGTACTGAGGTAAAACCCATAGGTGTCGATAGCTATGGTGATGATGTATTTTACGTCGAATACCCTGAAAATACTGCATACGTTATTATAAGTGACGGAATTGTAAGTGACAACGGAGGTCACCGAACAGAGGTTATAGATGTAAATAACATAGCCACAGACCATTTGCGTGTTAATGGAATTATGAATGATCAGGGTCATTATCTTGTAGAGGATATACTTTATACAGTGATTATCCCCGAGCCCAAAGACGTATACAGCATAGTCGGCTCGTCAACGGCTATCTTCGGCACGGCGTATAACCTTAATGATGAAACCACCGTGATGACCTACGACCCTGATGACGGACTGTATAAATACACTTTCACTGACGTTCAGCCCGAAAAACATGTTACTTTTACGGTCGTGAAAAATCACAGTTGGTATAATGAGTATCCTGTTTTTAATTCCGAAACAGTAAACATTATTTCTTCCGGCGATATCCTTGTTACCTTTGACGCAAAGACAACAAAGATCGAACTGAGCGGCGACGGTATCCAAACCGCCATTGACGTCGAAAACGCCATAGCTGTCGGCAACGGCTCCGAAAATTTCATGAATAATGAGTACTGGAACCCGACAGCGGAAATAAACTCTATGAAAGAAGTTTCCGACGGCGTTTGGGAATACACCTGCGCCAATGTTCCCGCAGGCGAGGATTATCAGATCAAGGCTTGCTTTAATTCGATCGGTAATGATAATCCGTATGAATATAATTTCGGCGCGGTGGATGATAATAAGGTCGAATTGGGAGCGGAGCTTACCGCTTCGTTCAACGGCAGACCCTGTCATTTTGATGTAGCCGAGGACGGTTCGACTGTGACCTACAGATTAGATATAAGCAATTTTAATTTCTACACCAAACAGGGCGCAAAGTTCAGCATAACCGTCACCCCACCCGAGGATGTCTACACCGTTCAGGTCGTAAACACAGGTTTTTATCCCTATCCTGAGGAAGTTCCTATGACGTATGATGGTGAGGGTCTGTATGTGCTGGCAGCCGAAAATGTTGAACCGCAGAATATGTATATTTATGTATGGAAAAATCATACGGAAAAATACGGCGACCCCGATGCGGGCAACGGATATCCGTATGCGATCAATGTTGAGGAAACCTGTGACGTTCTAATTACCTTTGATCCCGAAACCGGCATTATAAATGCAGTTGGAGACGGTGTTATGCCGCCGCTTGATCTATATATAGATTCAGTTATCGTAGCCGGAAACGGCGAGGGCAATTACCTCAACGGCGCAGATTGGGATCCCGCGGATACGTCAAATTCAATGACCGAGGTAGAAGACGGCATTTGGGAGCTGACGATGGAAAACATCGACGCCTACGATAATTATAATTTCAAGTTTGCGGTTAACTCGGTCGACGAAAACGGCAACCCGACAACAGAGCCATGGCGGTACAGCTTCGGAGCAGAATTTGAGCAATTTTATCCCACAGGTGCTGTTCTTGACGCTGTTTACGGCGGAAAAAACATTATCTTTGAGGCGGAAGAAGACAGCTCTACAGTAATTATCCGGCTCGACCTCAGAGATTTTGATTTCCAAACAAAAAAAAGAGCTAAGTTCAGCGTAACGATCCCCGCTCCCGAAGGCAACCGATATGAGGACGCTTTTGTAAATTGGTCGGTAACAAAGTACGGAGAAGAATGTATCAGCGACGACTTAGAGTATAACGAGCTGTATACTCATTACAGCGGCGATCAGCCCGACTGGGTGCTTGTTGAAGCTCACTACAACTGTCCCGAGCCGGAAGAGTGTACATGGCTCCACGTTGGCGGTATCGGCGGAAGAGCGATCTTCGGACCGTCGATCGGTTGTCCGTTTTTGACAGGATACGGTGTTTATGACGTTGAGAACAGCGAGTATTACGGTTTGGAACAGTTTGCCGATAACGATTGCTCGGTTTTCACAAACGTCGACAAACTGCCGTTTGACGCTTCAAGTTACGAGGGCTTGATCGACGCGCTTGCGGAATTGAATATCGGCACATTGACCGGTGACTGTAATTACGACGGAAATGTCGATATCCTCGACGCTACGCTTATTCAAAAGGCCGCCGTAGGCAAAGCGCATATAGATGATATTGCTTATTCGGCGGACGTCAACGGCGATTACAGAGTTGACATCCTCGACGCGACAGCTATACAAAAATACGCGGTTCAAAAATAAAGAATGATTTTCAAACGCAGCCTCAGGTTTTTGCCGAACCGGAGGCTGCGCTTTTTGCTTTGTGCCTTTATCTGTACCATCGGCGCAGCCCTGAGTAACGGAAAATTCTGAGTTTTCGCTTGAAATTAAAGCGGTCTTCTTATATAATATAGGAGAAAGCTCAGAAATAATCAGTATTCTCAAAAACAAGGAGAGACATAATCAGTGAATATTGCGAAAAAGATCATATACTGCGCGGTTTTTGTCGCGGTTTTTGTCGGAGTTTGGAATCTGTTTGTTTTTTTATTAGCTACCTTTATCACCGGAAGCGGATACGCGTTTTCGGCTTCCGATATCATTTATCCGGCAGCGCTCGGCGCAGCAATGTATTTGGTTCTGTTTGTTGTGATCAAAAAGAAAAAATGATCCCACAGGGATCTTTTTGAAAATATAAACCAATTTACTTACTTTTTCTACCGCTATACGTCGTTCCGATGATAATTGGAGAAATAAGGCGCTATCTGCGCGACAATTCAGCGGTCAGAGTATCGCGGTCTATGAGGGATACCGCCTACCGCGCTATGCAGATCAAGGAACAGCTCACGGCGAAGAACAACCGCGAGCCAACGGTGGAGGAGATCGCGCGGCTGATGGATATGCCAAAGGAGAATATCGTGCTGGCGCTCGAGGCGATCGTCGAACCGGTGTCGCTGTACGAGCCGGTGTTCTCGGACGGGAGCGACACGGTATACGTGATGGATCAGATAGGCGACAGCTCGGATGATTCCACGTGGCTCGAGGAGCTTGCGATAAAGGACGCTATCTCTAACCTTTCCGAGCGCGAAAAGCGGATCCTGACGCTTAGATTTTTCCGCGGCAAGACCCAGATGGAGGTCGCGTCGGAGATAGGGATATCTCAGGCTCAGGTCAGCAGGATAGAAAAAGGAGCTTTGGATTCAATAAAGAAAAACATTTGACAAATAACTCTTTACTTTTACACTTTTATATGGTAAAATTTTAGAGTATGAAAATCTTTGCCGAAAAACGGAGGGGCATTTTATGAATACAAAGCTGAAAAACGATCAGACCGATTTTTTATTTGACGCGATCCTCTCGCTCAAGACAAAAGAGGATTGCTACCGTTTTTTTGAGGATCTTTGCACCAGCGCAGAGCTAAAGGCGATGTCGCAAAGGCTCGTCGTAGCCAAGATGCTCACAGAGAAAAAGGTGTATACCGAGATAGTAAAGGAAACAGGCGCTTCAACCGCGACGATCAGCCGCGTAAAGCGCGCCCTGTTCGATAACGATACATACGGCTACACGCTTGTGCTCGACAGGATCCCGAACGGAGAAGGATAGTAATGGAGGACTACCAAAACCTTTCGCGCTATTACGACGCGCTGATGGAGGATGGCCGCTATCCCGAGCGCGCGCGGTATATTTTTGAGATCTGCCGCCGCTTCGGTCATGAGCCCGGCAAAACGCTCGACCTTTGCTGCGGCACTGGCAGCCTGACAAGGGAGCTTTACCGGCTCGGAGCGGATGTTTTCGGCGTTGACGGAAGCGTAGAAATGCTCTCGGAGGCGGCTCGGATAGGATATGAGGAGAATATATCCATCCTCTACGTCAATCAGCTCATGCAGGAGCTGGAGCTGCCCTGTTCGGTCGATACCGTCGTCTGCACACAGGACAGCCTTAACCATCTGACTGATGAAAACGATCTTCAAAAGACCTTCAACGCGGTATCGGACTGCCTGAAACGCGGAGGACTTTTTATTTTTGACGTCAATACAGTTTATAAGCACAGGGTGGTTTTGGGTAATAACGACTTTGTTTTGGAGTCGGATAACGTCTTGTGCGCGTGGCAGAACGAGCTTTGCGAAAACGATATCGTCGAGATCACTCTCGACTTTTTTGAGGAAACGGAAAACGGAATGTATATCCGCACCTCGGAGTTTTTTGCCGAGCGAGCCTACAGCGAAAATGAGATCGTGACCATGCTCGAACGCTCGGGCTTCGGCAGGATCGCGCGCTATGGTTTTTTGAATTTTGAAGAGCCGGAGGAAAACGAGGAAAGGGTCGTTTACGCGGCGGTAAAAATTTGATAAAGAGGAAATTTTATGGACAAGATAATTAGATGTATCACAAGCGACGGCGCTGTCATGGCGTCGGCTATCGACGCTTCCGATATAGTTTTCACCGCGAAAAAGCTTCATAACCTCAGCCGCTGCTCAACAGCCGCTTTAGGCAGGCTTTTGTGCGCCGCCTCGATAATGGGCAATATGCTAAAGCAAAAGGACGCGTTTATAAATCTCCGTGTGCTGGGCGACGGAGATATGGGCGCGGTGGTCGCGGTGGCGGACAGCTCGGGCAACGTCCGCGGTTATGTGGAGAATCCCGAATGTGAGACCGAGTATTACGATAACGGCAAGATAAACGTCTCAAAGGCGGTCGGCAAAAACGGAAGCCTCAGCGTAATGCGCGATTACGGCACCGGCGACCCCTACATAGGACAGGTCGAGCTCGTCAGCGGAGAGATCGCCGAGGACATAACTAATTACTACGCGACCTCAGAGCAGATACCGACCGTATGCGCTCTGGGCGTGCTCGTAGATAAGGAGGACGGCGAGGTCTTGCTCGCCGGCGGACTGCTTATCCAGCTCTTGCCGGGTGCGTATGACGAGGCGATAGACAAGCTCGAGCAAAATGTTCAAAAGCTCGAGCCTGTTACGACCATGCTCGCCAAGGGAATGACCATACTCGATATATGCCGAGCGGCGCTCGACGGCTTTGAGGTCGAGGTGCTCGACGAGAATCCCGTGAATTATGTATGCTCCTGCTCGCGCGAAAAGCTCGAGAGATACTTTATGACTATGAGCGACAGCGACGTCCGTTCAATGGCGGACGAGAAGGGCTACGCCGAGGCTGTCTGTCAGTTCTGCAACAAGCGCTATACTTTTTCCGCGGACGATCTTGAAAAGCTGATCGAGGAGAAAAACCGCGGGTGAACGGTACAAATGAATAAGCTGTCGTCCCGAGAGGGTTCAAAGGGGTCTCACAGCCGTTGAACGGCTTCCGGAAAACCGGAATGAGCTCCTTTTGCCGCCTCGGAATGACAGCTTTTTGTTTTATCCCGCGCCGGGCTTTATCCCCGGAATGCGGACTCGCCGCTGCGAGGAGCGTTACCTAAAACGGTAGCTTTTCGGTCGGGATTCCGCGGCTTGAACCGCGCCGGGCTTTATCCCCGGAACGCGGACTCGCCGCTGCGAGGAGCGTTACCTAAAGCGGCAGCTTTTCGGTCGGGAATCCGCGGCTTGAACCTCTCCGGATTTTATCCCCGGAATGCGGTCTCGCCGCTGCGAGCTACGAAGCTTTGGCAGTCGGTGCAGGGGGGAACCGTGGGATCGCTCTCGTGAGTGCCGACGGTTATCTTGTCGAGCGAGCAGTAATCCCTTGACTGATGATGGTTTTTGCAGTTTTTTACAGTGCACGCGATGCACTGGTTCGCGTAAGTGTTGTCCATAATTATCACCTCTGAAAATTCGGTAATCATACCGTGTAATTATTATCTGCACATTCGGGCGTATTATTATCACATTTTAAAATTTCAAAAATAAAATATACCGAGGTGCTTTGTATGTATATTATTTCTTCGGCTATTCTTGCGGTGCTCGCGGTGTTCGGAGCCGTATCTCTCGTGCGCGAGCTGACGTTCAGACTGTTTTCGAGAAAAAGCGACAGCTCGGTGATTGTGATAACTCCGGTCAATAAGGACGACGAGCCGGAATTTGTGCTGAGAGGAGCGCTCTCGAGGCTAAGGTGGGGAGGAAAATGCAGGGACGTATCGGTGTGCCTGAACCTGCCGCTCGACGCGCGGACAAAGAAAATATGCCGCTCAGTCTGCGAGGAATACGGCTTCAGAGGACTGATCACAAGACACGAGGCGTTAAAAATCATAGATAGCTCTTGTGAAAAACAGACTTTGGGGTTATAATAGTATTAGTTTAATTTATAATTCTTTGTAGGAAATATTATGGAAGAACAAACATTGCTCCGTTTACAGGGAGCGGTAGAAAACATAGTATACAGAAACGACGAAAACGGCTACACCGTGCTCGAGATATCCGACGGCGAGGATTACATAACTGCGGTGGGCTCAATGCCGCAGGTAAGCGCCGGCGACAGCGTAACGCTCATCGGGACGTTTACGAATCACCGCAGCTACGGCAGGCAGTTTTCGGTTAGGAGCTGCGAGGTCGAACGCCCTTCTCAGGCGGCGGATATTCTCAGGTATTTGTCGTCGGGCGCGGTCAGGGGGATAGGTCCGTCTACCGCCAAGAAGCTTGTCGACGAGTTCAGGGATCAAACGCTCGACGTTATGGAAAACGAGCCCGAGCGCGTCGCGAGGATAAGGGGAATAACGATCAAAAAGGCACTTGAGTTCTCCGAACAGCTAAAGGCTAACGCCGGCATACGCGCGCTTATGCTGTATTTGGGAGAGTACGGGATATCGAACAACTCGGCTGTAAAGATATTCAATGTTTACGGCGCCGGAAGCGTCGATCAGATAAAGCAGAACCCGTACATACTCTGCGAGCCCGATTTTACGGTCAGCTTTGAAAGCGCCGACATGATCGCGAAAAAGGAGTCGTTTGAGCCCGATAACGAGCTGAGGCTTCGCGCGGGACTCGTGTATGTTTTGAAGCATAACCACGGCAACGGACACACCTGTCTGCCGGGGGATCTGCTTGTCGGAGCCACGGCGCGCTTTTTGAATGTGAGCACCGAAGCGCTTGAAGAATGTCTTGGCAGAATGGTATTCGACCGCAGCCTGATCGCCGAGAGCATCGACTCGAGGACGTTTGTTTTCACGCCGAAGATGTACGATATCGAGCTCAACAGCGCTTCGAGGATAAAGCTGATGCTCAGCTTCCCCGCGGACAAAATCAGCAGGCTTGACGACGCGATCGAAGCGTGTGAATCGGAGCTCGGGATCGAGTACGCCGAGCTGCAGAAAAAGGCGATCATTACGGCGCTCACAAACGGGATCACCGTCCTCACGGGCGGTCCCGGCACGGGAAAGACCACAACGCTGAACGCGATAATCAGTATACTAAATAATCGCGGACACAAGGTGCTTTTGGCGGCGCCCACCGGCAGAGCCGCGCAGCGCATGAGCGAGGTCACGGGCTTTGAAGCAAAGACCTTGCACAGGCTGCTTGAGGTGAGTTGGGACAAGCGCGACAACCCGGTTTTCGGTAAAAATGAGAGGAATCAGCTCAAATGCGACGCGCTGATTGTCGACGAGGTGTCGATGGTGGATTCCGCGATATTCGACAGCCTTACGCGCGCCCTGCCGCTCGGATGCAGGCTGATACTCGTCGGCGACAGCGATCAGCTTCCCTCGGTCGGCGCCGGCAACGTGCTCGGCGATCTGACCGCGAGCGGAGCGGTGCCGGTCATCAGACTGAACGAGATATTTCGTCAGGCTCAGGAGAGCCTTATAATCACAAACGCTCACCGGATTGTCAAGGGCGAGTCGCCGCTTTTGAAGGAGACCGACAGGGATTTCTTTTTTATTACGAGGTATGATAAATCCGAGGTGACTAAGGTTATCACCGATCTATGCGTAAAGCGCCTGCCTGATTTCTACGGTTACTCTGTATTTGAGAATATCCAGGTGCTTTGTCCTTCAAAGAAGGGGGAACTCGGTACCGCCGAGCTTAACCACAGGCTGCAGTCGAGGCTTAATCCAAAGTCGGACGACAAGGCGGAGGTGACGATCGGCTCTCACGTTTTCAGGGTGGGGGACAAGGTCATGCAGATCAAAAACAACTACGACATCCGCTGGGAAAAGGAGAACGGCGAGCAGGGCGACGGCATTTTCAACGGCGATATCGGGATAATAAAAAGCATTGACCGAAAGTCAAGGTCGCTGTTGATCGCGTTTTACGACAAGACCGCAAGGCTTTCCTTTGAAGCGGCGGCCGATCTCGATTTTGCCTACGCGGTAACTGTACACAAAAGTCAGGGCAACGAATTTGACGCGGTGATAATCCCGATGTTCCCGGGACCGCCGCAGCTTTATTACCGAAATCTTCTTTATACCGCGGTGACAAGGGCGAAGAAAACGCTTATCCTCGTCGGCGACCCGCGGACTGTCGATATGATGGTGAAAAACGACCGCAGAACAAAGCGGTACAGCGCGCTGAAGGAGTTTTTGACGAGAAAATAAAAAAGTTTTTGTTTTCCGTTGACTTTTCCGTTGCGGTGTGCTATACTAAACCTACAGAATAAATATGTTTTATATGAGTTTAGCTTGATATTCATAATGTTATACAACTTATCCCCAAAAAGGCAGTCCGATCCGGGCTGCCTTTTGCTTTGCTTTTTGGGTCAAAGATTATTTCCGAGCGTGATGATCTCCGCCCACTCGACGGGGCCGATCGCTCCGGTCTCCTCAATGCCGAGATACTGCTGAAAGGCGATCACCGCCCCTTTTGTTTTCGGTCCGAAAATACCGTCGACCGCGATCGCGGGTATCTCGGGCTTGTTCTCGCCGATCTTGTTCAAATACCCCTGTATTATGCGCACGCTCTCGCCGCGGTCGCCCTCGACAAGGAACTTGCCGGGATACGGCTCGCCGATCGCGCTTTGATAATTAGCCGGAAGCTCGCTGACTACCGCGCGGTAAACCTGCTCGACGCGGTTAAAAACGTTAGCGTCAACAATGCCGGTCACAGGCAGTCCGTAGTTGTTCTGAAAGGTGAACACCGCGTCTCGGGTGAGCTCACCGAAAAAGCCCGTTATCGGGATCGGCGGCAGCTCGGGATAAAAGTAGCCGATAAACGCGAGGTAGTATTGCAGAGCCTCTACGTCGGGTCCCTGACTGCCGAGACTTAGCTCGCGTGTGTATCTGCGCGAGATCTCGGATATGGTCAGACCCTCGCCGGTCAGCTCGGACAGCCGCTTTACCGAGGCGAAGATCTGCTTGATCTTGTACCAGGTCGCTTTGCCTACGATACCGTCGGTATCGAGGTTGAAGATCTCCTGAAATTTTTTGACAGCGTTCTCGGTCTCGCGGTCGTAAACGCCGTTTATATACTTTATCTTAGGAATGGCAGGGTAGTTCTGCGCGATCCTGTTGAGCTCGCGCTTGATTGTAACGACGTCGTCGCCGAAGGAGCCCCTTCTCAACGCCACGCCGGGGTACGACTGCGTGTTGTCGCTGATGGGCGCGTTGTATACCACGGCGATATCGTCGCCGTAGTAGTAGCGCAGGATATCGAGCGCGGAAAGTCCGCGGTTGGCGAGGGTAACGCTGCCCCACTGAGAAAGACCGTTGCAGCTTGTGGTGTAGCCGTCGCAGAACTGCGCGTACAGCGGCTCGATATTCCCCCTGCGGACGAGGTAGTTGTTGAAGATCTCGTCGACGATGGCGCTGATGTTGTCGTACACCTCGCCGTCCTTGTTGAACGCCTGATCTATAGAGGTGTTGTTCGTAATGTCAAAGTCATATCCGCGGCTTCGGTAATATTCGGTGTAAACGCGGTTCAGCGCAAAGGAGATCTGCGCCAAGATATTTGCCCTGATCGCGTTTTCGGGCCATGTGGGATAAATCTCGGACGACGCTACGTTTTTGATGTACTCGGTAAAGGGAAGGGTGACGTTTTCGGCGGGCTGGTTTGGTCTGCCGAGGTGCACCGTGATGTAGGAGGGGATAACAGGGGTCATATCATCGCTCCGTTCCGATGCCGAGAGGATTCAGGCTGATCGGCAAAATGGTCTCTATCCTGTCGTAGATGTTCACCGGGCAGTCGACTATCGCCTCAAAGCCCGGGTGATACGCCGAGATAAGGTACTGCGCCTCGCTGTCGGGAGCGGTCTGCGGATCGCGGCTCTCGGCGCTCAGCTTTGAGGGAAGGACTATTTCGTTTATTATCCCCGAGGAATCGGTCGTATCGTTGTAAAGTGAATAGCGTTTTCCCTTGTAGATCATCGAGACGTCCACAAAGACGTCCTTGATCGGAAAAGCGTCCTGAGCCACGCTCGCCTGTATTTTGAGCGAGCCGCGACCCTTGTTCTCGTCAATATACTCCTGATATTCGGGCTTGAACGGAGTCTCGCCCGAGAGCTTGGGTGTGTTGTCGGTCATAAAAAAATCTCCTTTCGCTGATATATGATATGCAGCGAAAAGGAGAAGGTGTAAATCAAAGTTTTAAGAATCGAAGCAAGCGCCCCGAAATATTCAATTGTCAATTTTTAAGAGCTTTATCCTCGGCATTATCAGTTGCGCGCACAGTCCCGTGAACAGTCCGGCAAGACAGCCCGAAACGAGCAAAAACGGATAATATGCGATGATCTGCGCCGTTTGGGTCACGATCACCGCGGCGATCATCTGACCCGTGTTGTGCAGCACCGCGCCGAAAATACTCGCGATCCAGATGTGCTTTTCGTCAATGATCTTTTTAAGCAGCAGCATCCCGAGCAGGCACAAAAACGCGCCCGATGCGCTGTAGATGAGCGCGGTTATGTTGCCGCCGAAGATCGAGCCGAGCACAAGCCGCACCGTGACGATCATAGCGACCTCGTACGCTTTGAAGTGATATACCGCGTAAACAGTGATTATGTTCGCGAGCCCCAGCTTGATGCCCGGAATGGGGAAGGGGTTGGGGATCTGCAGCTCGATTATGAAAATGATCAGCGATACCGCCGTCAGCACCGACAGCTCGGCAAGCCTTCTTGGTTTCATAGCGTTACCTTGATTCTTGATGGTGTTTTATTATCTCGCGACCGCGTCGACGCCGTCCTGCGCGTCGTCCGCAAATTCTATGACAAGGTGGTTTGGCAGACAGACGATCGGCATTCCCTGCGAGCTCAGCCAGCCCATGTTCACGCAGGTCTTGTCGGGACATTCGGCGCTTTTTATCCTGATCTTTCCGTCTTTGATCTCGACAGTGTTCGAGCTGTCGCCATAGGGAATGACGATCTCTCTGTTCTCGGTCTCGCTCAGGTCAAAGCTGTACAGCACCCTGCCGTCGCGCGTGATGTTGACCGTATTTTTCTTTGGTGAGAATAGCACGAATATACTGCCTATAATTCCGATAAAGAATATTAATACGCAGATCAGGATAAGTATTTTGTTTTTCATATCTGCTCAAAGCGCCTGATCCTGCGGCCGTCGCGCCAAATGATCTCATTAAACATATCGTAAGGTCTTGCCCAGACGTCGTCGGGGTCGTTCTCGGAACGGTAGATAACGAGTTTTTCGCCGGTTTCGCTGTGCTTCGCGAAGCCCGTGACCTCATATACGTTCCCCTTGAAGTGGCGGTATTTTTTTCCGATTTCCACATCCTGATCCTTAGGAGACTCGCTGATGGAGTCGCTGACGGCTGCGGCGCTGTTATCCTCGGTCTTATCGAGATCGAGCTTAAAGCTGCCGTCGTTTACAACGAGAATCCTTGTCGAATACGGCTCGCAATCAAGCTCGCACCAGCCGTTGCAGTCAAAGACTTGATTGCCGTTAAGAACGTCGGTTAGCTTCGCGCTGCAGCGGGAGTCAAAGCCGATACGCTCTCTGTGATCGGTCAGGTTGAACATGACGAACACGGTCTGATTGTCGGTAAAGCGCTTGTAAACGAGCTTTTCATTCATTATATTGACATTTTCAAACCTGCCGTATTTCAGCGCCTCAAGCGCGAGCCTTATCTTTCCGAGCTTTGCGATATGCTCGCAGAGCTGATAGTTCGCGTTGGGGACGTTGTTAAGATCGAGGCACGGTCTCAGGTCATAGTCGCTCTCGCGCGTTCTCTTTCCCTCGACGCCGTACTCGCTGCCGTAGTAGATCGACGGCACTCCGGGCATGGTGTAGAGCAGGGTGTAAACGGGGTAGAGGTGGTTTTTGTCGCGAAGGTTGCTCGCGATCCTGTTGACGTCGTGATTATCGACAAAGTTGTAGGTGTATATATTCCGGTAGATACCGCCGTTTTGGAACTGTCTTTGCAGAGAATGGGCGATCTCAAAGTAGTTGTGGTCGTTATGGCTCGAGTAGATACCCTTGTAGCACTCGTAATTCGTCACCGAGTCGAGCATATCGGGGTTCGCCCAGCGGTTGTAATCGCCGTGGGTGATCTCTCCGTACATCCAGAAATCGGGCTTTTTTGACTTGCAGAGGTTTTTCAGCTTTTTAAAGAACTCAAAGTCCATAACGTCGGCGGCGTCAAGGCGCAGACCGTCGATACCGAACTCGTCGATCCAAAAGCCGACCGCGTCGAGCAGATGATTAACCACGTCGGGATTCTGCAAATTGAGCTTTACAAGGTCGTAGTGACCTGCCCAGCCCTCGTACCAGAAGGGGTCGCCCATGGGACTGTTCCCGCCGAAATTCAGATTTTGGAACCATCCGCAGTAGGGTGAATCCCACTTTCTCTGCTGAACGTCCTTAAAAGCGAAGAAATCCCTGCCGACATGGTTGAACACTCCGTCGAGGATGACCCTGATGCCGTTTTCGTGCAGGGTATTGCAGATCTTTTTGAAGCTTTCGTTGTCGCCGAGGCGGCAGTCGACCCGTCTGTAGTCGATAGTGTCGTAGCCGTGGCGCGAGCTTTCAAAAAGCGGGTTGAAAACGATGGCGTTCACGCTCAGTTTTTTGAAGTGATCTATGCAGTCGTAGATCTTGTCGAGCCTGTAGCAGAGCTTTCCGTCGTTTTCCTTAGGCGCTCCGCAAAAGCCGAGCGGATAAATGTTGTAGATGATCGATTCGTTTATGTAGCTCATAATGATTACTCCTTTACTGAAAGGATATTATAACATAAAATTTACTATTGTGCAAATCAAAAAATTGTGATACAATAGATTGGTAAAATTTTGTCTGCGGAGGATATTATGAATAAGATTCCCGAAAATAAAACAAGAAAAAGACTCAGGATCACGCTTTGCGTGCTGTATCTGTTCCAGTTTATATTCTGTGCGTGGCCGTATTACGCGTTCGTGCAGGACGGAACCCTTGTGTCTGATTCGGTCTACGAGATGCTGAGCGCGCTCGGTACGGGCAACGTGGTCGGCGCGACCGCGTCCGACTTCACGGCGATCAACAGGATACTGCCGCTCAACCTGATATTTGTGGTGATACCGATGATCGGATTTTTCCTGTGCGCGTTCGACAGAGAGAGAAATTTAAAAAACATTGTATCTCTGCTCTGCTGCCTTGGGGGAGTTATCTCGATACTCACGATCGTAACGATCAACCTCTTGTCGCTCGGTTCGCTGCTCGCACTGCTTGATTATCTGCTGATAAGCTTCCTTTCGACTATCTCCATAATGGCTCGTCTCACAAAGAGCCACGAGGAGATCGAAAAGGAAAAAAAGAGTCAGATAGCGGAAAAATAATAAAAAAAACGCAGGGGCGGTTCAAATAACCGTCCCTGTATTGATTCAGATAACATAGTCGTTCGCGACCATTTCCTTTTGATTGTCGAGGATATCCTGCAGGGTGACGCTGTCAAGGTATTCGTTTATCACCTTGTTCAGCCCCTTCCAAAGCGGCAGGGTTATGCACTCGCCGCGCCTGGGGCAATCCACCGGATCGTGGTCAAGGCACGCGACAGGCGCTATGCTGCCCTCGGTAAGGCGTAAAATATCGCCGACCGTGTATTTATCCGGAGCTTTGGCGAGCCTGTATCCGCCCTGATATCCGCGGTTCGCGTTCAGCACGTCCGAGCGGTTGAGCACCGGAATGATCTGCTCAAGATACTTTTTAGAGATATTCTGCCTTTCGGCGATGTCTTTAAGAGCTATATAGCCGTCGTTTTGATGCTCGGCGAGGTCGAGCAGCATTCTAAGGGCGTACCTGCCCTTTGTCGATATTTTCACACAAATCCCACCAATTCGATATGTTATTAGCATTTTATCATATCCGTTTGCGTTTTTCAAGTTTTTCACGTAAAAAACACTTGAATGTTTTACAATATAATAGTAAAATATCCATATTGATTGAAAGAGGTAATTATCATGAAGAAAAAGCTATCGGGCGTTTTAGCCCTTATCCTCACGGCGACGGCGGCTGTTTCGGCTGCGGGCTGCGCTCAGAACAACAGCGGCGGCTCCTCATCTCAGAGCGGCTCGTCAGGCGAGGAAATGACCGAGTTTAAGGATCTGCTCGACGGTGTCGAGATTAACGATGATACCGACGGTATGATCGACGAGAAAAAGATAGATACCGTTTATACCGACTTCGCGGTCAGGTTCGCGCAGAACGCTGATAAAACGGGCGAGAGCATGTTTGTATCTCCGATCTCGGCTGCCTACGGGCTTGAGCTCGCGGCAAACGGCGCTCACGGAGATACCCTTACTCAGATTGAAAATACTCTCGGCGGAAGCGCGTTCACGATGAACAGATATTTTTACTTCGCCGTTGAAGGGGTCTCCCCGGGCGATTCCTCGGGCTTTAAGATCGGGAACTCGCTTTGGATCAACAGCAAAAACAATTTCAAGCCCGACGACAAGACCATTAAAGGGATCCGCACCTTCTATGACGCGAGCGTGTTTTACGGCGATTTCGCTGATATAGCAAACGACGCCTCGGCATGGCTCGGCAAAATGGGCGCGAATCCTTCTGCCGGGTATCTTCCCAAGGAGAGCGATTCAATGTATTCGCTCAATTCGCTCGAGATGACATCTCAGTGGAAAAACGCCTTTGATCCGAAAAACAGCAAAAAGGCTAAGTTTACGGGTATCGACGGTGCTCAGACCGACGTTGATTACCTCAACGGCTACGGCGAAAAATACATAAAGGACGACAGCTCCGAGGGCTTTATAAAGCTGTTCAAGGGCGATTGCTACGGCTTCGCCGCCATCCTTCCCAACGAGGGAACAAGCGTGGAGGATTATTTAAAATCAATGACCGGTTCGGGGCTTACGGATATGCTAAAGTCCTCGGAAGAAAAGAACGTCGGCGTGTCGCTTCCGAAGATAAACGAAGCGTACGAGCTAAGCTTTAAGGACGTTTTCGTCAATATGGGCGTTAAGGACGCGTTCGACAGCGAAAAGGCGGATTTCTCGTCGCTGGGCTCATTCGACGGTAACCTCAGCCTATGCGACGTTGTCGGTGAATCAAAGATATCTATAAACGAGAACGCTCTCAATTCCGATTCCGAGGCAAACGGAACTCTTACTGCCGAGACCGATAAGCAGATCACCCTTGACCGTCCGTTTATCTATGTTATCTTCGACAATAATTCATATATCCCGAAGTATATCGGCGTATACAAAAAAGCAGGCGTTTAAGCCTGCTTTTGCTTTTTAAAATTCCGTGAATATCAAGTGCGCCACGGCGTTGTCGAGCACCAGCGGCTTTTCGTAGTCTATGCGGTTGATCGTTCCGTACAGTCTGCCGAAAACTACGGCGGTCTTGCCCATGTCGGCGATCATAGCCTTGCCAGATACCGTGAACGGCTTGAAGGTGATATCAAGAGCCCTGACTCCGCCCTTGAAGAACACCGGGCGGTCGATCCTGTTCGGGGTGCCCTTGACGGTTATCTGCGACAGCTTCTCGAGCTTTCCGTTCAAAAAGAAGCAGTTTTCGCTTCCGAAGCGGTTGTCGCCGACCCTGCTCGCGAGGTTCAGGGTAAAGCGCCTGTCTCCAAGCATGCAGTCGGCGCCGAGCCGCTGATAGCTGTGGAGCCTCGGCTTTCTGAATCTGATCCGGTCAAAGTAGGCGTTGGCGCCGTCCGCGCTCAGCCTGTAAACAAGGCTTCCCGCCTTGATAAAGCCCTGCGCCGAATAGCACGGCATGAAGCGCTTGAAATAGTAGTATTTTCTGTTGCGCTCAAAGGGAGCGAGCTCGTCGAGGACTTCGCTGTTATTCTTTAAAAGAAATATATCAAAGCTTAGAGCGTTTAGTCCTCCGAACTGCTCAAACTCGCATTTGATGCTTTTGCCCTCGGGAAGATCGCTGATTTTCAGCCTGAGCCACTTGTCTTCATACTCAAATTCTCCGCCGTCCGCGCTGTCGGGCAGCGGATTTTTTATGATCTTGTGCTTTTTGATCACGCAGTCGCTCACGACTCCGCCGCGCTTGAGGTCGGCGAGGGCGATCTTTACCGCGAACGCCGCGCCGAGGTTTTCAATCGACAGATAAAGCGAACATTCGCTGCTGTTGACCGAGTATGTGTCGCGCTGGCTGTGGCGGCCGCTGATGTTGTAATCAAAGGCGAG
Organism: uncultured Ruminococcus sp.; assembly: GCA_902767845.1. GTDB lineage: Bacteria > Bacillota > Clostridia > Oscillospirales > Acutalibacteraceae > Ruminococcoides. The sequence goes on from CACXIV010000001.1 coordinate 59,064, forward strand.
GTTTCTTGACCAGCCGGCGTTGATCACCCTTCCGTCGGGCTCAAAGACAGAGCTGCGCTCGGTGTATTCCTTTTGCATTATATCACTCCAAAATGTTCACACAACAATCCATTATACTTATATCAAAAATCATTTTGCTTTTCAAGAATTATAACAGAATTGTAAATCCGTAATAATCAATTGTTATCGGGAATATTCTTTACAAAAGGAGGTGCCGCCGTGAAAAAGGCGTTATTATTATTGATCATGTCGTCGTTTCTCGTCGTCTGCGGATGCGCTCAAAGCGAGCCGTGTCCGCAAAAGGAGCTCACCGAAAGCCGCTGGAGCGCCGCGCTTGAGGGCGGAGGAGAGGTGACGCTTTGCTTTAGCGGCGAAAGCGAGGAGCTTTACGCGGAGCTTGATATCTCTAACGCCCAAAAAAACGTCGAAATATGCGGATACTGCCTCGCCGACCGGGACAGCTTTGTGATTTTTGATAAGTCCGTTTTACAAAACTTCGCCTTTGATTACATCCCAAAGGGCGATTCGCTCGATATCTCGTATAACGGAAGCGTTATGACCTTGCAAAAACAGGCATAAAAATATTGCTTATTTCAACCCTTTGTGCTATAATATTTTAGTATGTACAATTATACCATTTTTTCGGAGGAATTGTTTTGGTAGTGTTTGGAATTGATCCCGGCTACGCGATCGTGGGCTGGGGCGCGATAAGCTTTAAGTCAAATACCTATAAGGCTATCGGTTACGGTTCCGTCGAGACCGAGGCGCACACCGACTTCAACGAGAGGCTCGAATATATTTACGACGAGCTTCACTCAATACTCAGCCGGTGCCGTCCGGACGCTCTCGCGATAGAAAGACTTTATTTCCAGACAAATCAAAAAACCGCGATAAAGGTCGCTCAGGCGAGGGGGGTCACCCTGCTCGCCGCCCAAAAGCTCAGGATCCCTATTTTTGAGTACACGCCTTTGCAGGTAAAGACCGCGGTCACAGGCTACGGAAAGGCGCGCAAGCCACAGGTGATGGAGATGACGCGCAGGCTGCTCAAGCTTCCCGAAATGCCCAAGCCCGACGATACCGCCGACGCTCTCGCGATAGCCATTTGCCACGCTCAGGCTGCCGGAAGCGACCTGAGACTTAAAATGTACATTCAAAACAATAATTATCAATAACGCTGCGGGTGATAAAATGTTCTATTCCGTAAGGGGAAAACTTATCCATATGGATTCCGGCTCGGCGGTGGTCGAGTGCGGAGGAGTCGGCTACAACTGCCAGACGACGATGAATACGCTTAAAACTCTGAGGCTCGGCGACGAGGTCACGCTTTACACCTACCTCAACGTCCGCGAGGACGCCATGGAGCTGTTCGGGTTTTCGGCAAAGACCGAGCTCGAAACCTTTAAAACTCTGATCGGCGTGAGCGGCGTAGGTCCCAAGGCCGGATTGGCGATACTTTCGGAGCTGAGTCCCGAGCAGGTCGCCATGGCGATCGCCACCGACGATATAAAATCAATAACGCGCGCTCAGGGCGTAGGCAAAAAGATCGCCCAGCGCATTGTGCTCGAGCTAAAGGACAAGCTCGCGAAATCGCTTTCTGCTTCTGACGGCTCGATACAAATACCCGGAGCCGCCGCCAACGCCGCCTCGGGCAATATCCCGAAGGCTGTAGAGGCGCTCGGAGTGCTCGGCTACGCTCCCTCGGACGTTGCTTCGGTGCTCGCCGCCTTCGACAGCTCGCTGCCGGTTGAGCAGCTCATAGCGATGACTCTCAAAGAGATGGGAAGAAAATAATGAGCAACACGCATTTTTCCGATGATTTTGATTTTGAAAACAGAATAATGGACACGAACGAGATCCCCGAGGATACCGCCGACGGCGACAATCCTCTCCGCCCTAAAAACCTTGACGAGTACATCGGTCAGGACAAGGCTAAGGAGAATCTCAGGGTCTATATCGAGGCGGCGAAGATACGCCGTGAAACGCTCGACCATGTGCTTTTGTACGGACCTCCGGGACTGGGCAAAACCACGCTCGCCGGCATTATCGCCAACGAGCTCGGCGTAAATATCCGCATAACCTCGGGTCCCGCTATCGAAAAGCCGGGCGATCTCGCGGCGCTTCTCACTAACCTAAACGAGGGCGACGTGCTGTTTATCGACGAGATACACCGCCTCAGCCGCGCGGTAGAGGAAGTGCTTTACCCCTCGATGGAGGATTTCGCGATCGACATCATCACCGGCAAGGGACAGATGGCGGCTTCGTATCACCTGCCTCTGCCGAGGTTCACGCTTGTCGGAGCTACTACAAGGGCGGGTCAGCTAACCGCTCCTCTGCGCGACCGCTTCGGCGTGCTGTTAAGACTTGAGCTATACACTCCCGAGGAGCTCGCGCGCATAATCACCAGAAGCGCCGGGATACTCGGAATAAGCATAGATTACGAGGGCGCGATCGAGATCGCCTCACGTTCGCGCGGAACTCCGAGAATAGCCAACCGCATGCTCAAGCGCGTTCGCGACTTCGCTCAGGTGATGTCCGACGGAGTCGTGACGCTCGATACCGCGAGGACGGCTCTTGACCGGCTCGAGATCGACGAGCTCGGGCTCGATCAAAACGACAGGCGTATGCTTGAGGCGATAATCCGCTTTTACAACGGCGGCCCCGTAGGGCTTGAAACCCTCGCGGCGGCTATCGGCGAGGAAGCGGTCACGATCGAGGACGTCTACGAGCCGTATCTGATGCAGATAGGCTTTCTCAGCCGCACTCCGCGCGGCAGATGCGTCACCGCCGAGGCGTGCAGACATCTCGGCTACGACTTCCCGAGGGGATCCGTTCAGGGTTCGGTGATACAGCCGAATCTGCTTGACGGACAATAATTCGTTTATGGAATAATAATCACAGGAAACAGGAAGATAAAAATGAGATTATCTGAAAACTGGAAGGACTACGAGCTTATCGACACCTCCGACGGCGAAAGACTCGAACGCTGGGGAGACGTTATCCTTATCCGTCCCGATCCGCAGATCATCTGGTCGTCGGGCAAAAAGGATCCGCTCTGGAAAAACGCCCACGCGCGCTACCACCGCTCAAACAAGGGCGGCGGTCAATGGGAGCAGTACAAAAGAGTACCCGACCGCTGGACAGTAAAATACGGAGAGCTCGTTTTCAATATAAAGCCAATGGGCTTCAAGCACACTGGGGTGTTCCCGGAGCAGGCGGTCAACTGGGATTTCGCCTCGCAAAAGATCCGCGCGCAGAACCGCCCCGTAAGGGTGCTTAACCTGTTCGGCTACACCGGCTGCGCTACGCTGTCCTGCATGAACGCCGGAGCGTCTGTCTGCCATGTAGACGCCTCAAAGGGAATGGTGCTCTGGGCGAAGGAGAACGCTCAGTCGAGCGGAATAGCGGACAAGCCCGTCAGGTGGCTGGTAGACGACTGCGTAAAGTTCGTTCAGCGCGAGATACGCCGCGGAAACCGCTACGACGGTATCATCATGGATCCGCCTTCCTACGGCAGGGGTCCCGGCGGCGAGGTCTGGAAGCTTGAGGAACAGCTTTATTCGCTCGTTAGCCTGTGCGTTCAGGTCATGAGCGACGATCCCGTATTTTTTATTCTAAACTCCTACACAACGGGACTCAGTCCCGCGGTGATGCAATATCTGCTCGGCATGCTGCTTCAAAAGAGATTCGGCGGCAAAGTTTCGAGCGACGAAATCGGACTAAAGGTGACCGACACGGGTTTGATCTTGCCGTGCGGCTCAACCGCGATCTGGGAGAATTAAAATGGAATTTATCTCGATACAGGATGTGTATTTTTCCTACGGTGATCCGAGCGAGGATCCAAACGCGCCAAACGCGGTGGACGGCGTCTCGCTCGAAATCCGAAAGGGCGAGTTTGTGGCTGTTATCGGTCACAACGGCTGCGGAAAATCCACCCTTGCCAAGCATCTGAACGCAATGCTATTGCCCGACAGGGGCAAGGTGTATGTCGATTCCGATGACACGGCTGACGAAAACAAAACATTTGAAATAAGAGAAAAGGTAGGGCTTGTCCTGCAAAACCCCGACAATCAGCTTGTCGCCTCTATCGTGGAGGAGGACGTGGCTTTCGGTCCCGAAAACCTCGGAGTCGAGCCGTCCGAGATACGAAAAAGGGTTGACAAGGCGCTAAAGGCGGTGGGGATGTACGAATACCGTCTCCACGCTCCTCACAAGCTGTCGGGAGGACAAAAGCAGAGGATAGCGATCGCCGGAGTTTTGGCGATACAGCCTCAGTGCATAGTGCTTGACGAGCCGACCGCCATGCTCGACCCGAGCGGCAGATCTGAGGTAATGAACACCCTCCTAAAGCTGAACCGCGAAATGGGCATCACCGTTATTCTGATCACCCACTACATGGAGGAGGCTGTTCTGGCGGATCGCGTGGCGGTCATGGACAGCGGCAGGGTGCTGACCTCGGGAACCCCGCGCGAGGTATTCTCTCAGGTCGAGCTGCTAAAAAAGCACAGACTTGACGTGCCTCAGGCGGCGGAGCTCGCGTTCAGGCTAAAGGGCTGCGGAGCGGACATTCCGCAGATACCGCTGACCGCCGGCGAATGTGTAAAAATACTCGGGGAGGTGCTTTCATGAGCGAGATCCTCGAGCTTAAAAATCTTAGCTTTGTCTACGGGAAGGGCACGCCGTTTGAAAAGCGCGCCGTAAGTAATGTGAGCCTTAAAATCAACAGGGGAGAGCTGGTCGGCATAATCGGCCACACCGGCTCGGGAAAATCCACCCTTGCGCAGATGCTCAACGGGCTGATAAAGCCCACCTCCGGAGAGGTGCTTCTCGACGGCAAAAATATCTGGGACGAGCCCAAAAAGATCCGTTCCGTGCGGTTCAGGGTCGGAATGGTGTTTCAGTATCCCGAATACCAGCTTTTTGAAGAGACCGTTTACAAGGACATAGCCTTCGGCGCGATAAATAAAGGCTTGAGCGGCGAGGAGCTTGACAGAGCGGTGAAAAACGCCGCCGATTTTACAAGCCTAAAGCCGGAGCTGCTCGATAAATCCCCCTTCGATCTGTCGGGCGGTGAAAAACGGCGCGCGGCGATCGCCGGAGTGATCGCGATGGATCCCGAGGTGCTCATACTCGACGAGCCCACCGCCGGACTCGATCCAATGGGACGCGAGATACTCCTGAGCCAGATCGTGCGCTATCATAAAGAAAAGGGCAACACCGTTTTGCTTGTATCCCACAGCATGGAGGATATAGCGCGTGTCGCCGACAGGGTAATAGTGATGAACAGCTCTGAGCTTGTCATGTTCGACAAGACGAGCGAGGTGTTCGCCCGTGGGGACGAGCTCGAAAGCATCGGGCTCAGGGTGCCTCAGATCACAAAAATCATGCAGAGCCTAAGGCTCGGCGGTATCAGCGTTCCCGACGGAGTGCTTACCGTTGACGAGGCGGTCTCGATCCTCTCGGCTCTCCTTAAAAAGGAGGGCAAGATATGGTAAGAGACGTCGCCTTCGGCCAGTATTTTCCCGGCAACAGCCTTATCCACAGGCTTGACCCGAGGGGAAAAATAATCATGTTTATCGCCTTTGTCGCGATAATCTTCTGTACCTTCAACTACTTTTCGCTGGGCGTCGCCGCGGCGTTCACCGCGCTGTTTCTGATACTCAGCGGAATATCCGCCAAATTCTATATCAAGAGCCTGAAAGTCATCATCTTCATCGTGCTGATAACCTCTCTGTTCAACCTGTTCTACGGTACCGGCGACGCGATATGGGAGTGGTGGATAATAAAGCTCACGTGGAACGGTATCCACAGGGCGGTATTCGTGACGACGCGCATAATCTGCCTGATCCTGGCAAGCTCGTGCCTGACCTTCACGACCTCGCCCACGGAGCTGACCGACGCTGTCGAAAGGCTGATGAAGCCGCTCAAAGCCGTTCATTTTCCCGTCCACGAGATTTCAATGATGATGTCGCTGGCGCTTCGCTTTGTGCCGACCCTGCTCGAGGAGACAGACAAGCTCATGCAGGCTCAAAAGGCGAGGGGAGCGGACATGGAATCCGGCAATCTGTTCAGGCGCGTAAGGGCGCTCGTGCCTATCCTTGTACCGCTGTTCGTATCGGCGTTCAGGCGCGCTTACGACATCGCGACCGCCATGGAATGTCGATGTTACCGCGGCGGCGCCGGAAGGACAAGGATGAAGAGCCTGAGGCTTTCCGCGCGCGATATCATCTCATTCGTAATGACGGCGGCTTTGATCAGCGGAGTGATCCTATGCAACATATTTGTAACGAGCGTGATTTGAGAAATCTGCTCATCACAATTTCATACGACGGAAAGTGCTTTCATGGCTGGCAGATCCAGCAGAACGCCTACACCGTTCAGGAGGCTTTCCAGACCGCGCTGTCAAAGATAATCGGAGACGATTTCGACCTGAAGGGCTGCAGCCGTACCGACAGCGGCGTCCACGCCAACATGTACTGCCTCAGCATAAAGACCGCGCACCCGATCCCTCCGCAAAGGCTCAAGGCGGCGCTCAACCGCTGGCTTCCTCTATCGGTAGCCGTGCTCGACTGCGTTCAGGCTGACATCGGCTTTCACGCGCGCTACAGCTGTAAAAGTAAGGAGTACATATACAAGATCTGGAACAGCGAGGTGCGCAACCCGTTTTTGGACGGCTACGCCCTCCACTACCGTTATAAGCTTGACGAGGCTATGCTCGACGCCGCGGCTCAGGGGTATGTCGGCACTCACGATTTTACCTCTTTCTGCACTCAGGACAGCCGCGAGCCGGGCGATATGACGCGCACGGTAAAGCGCTTTTCGGTGACGCGCGACGGCGACATGGTGACCATGACGGTGGAGGCGGACGGCTTTCTGTACAACATGGTGCGCATAATGGTCGGAACGCTTCTGCGCGTTCAGCAGGGGAAGATAAAGCCCGGGGATATACCCGGGATAATCGAAAAAAAAGACAGGAGCTTTGCCGGGCCTACGGCTCAGGCATGCGGACTGTATTTGAATAAAGTAAATTATAAATGATTGTATGTGTTTTGATTGGAGTTAAAAATGTTCAAAAATAAAAAGGGACGCTACTCTGAAAAAAAGATAAACAGGGATCGCAAGGTAATAAGCTACGAGGACATGCCGCTTGAGGATTACGAGCAGGAAAAAACCGACCTCTCTCCGGCGGCGGTCAAAAAGATAATCATAGGCGTGGCTATCGCGCTTGTGGCGGGACTGATAGTCTTTGCGTTTGCAAACCGTGACAAGCTCACCCCGGCGAACCTTTCGGTGTGGTGGACATACGACGTGCTCGGCAACGCCGGCAGGGGGTATCCGGTAAATATCGTCGGCACAGAGGTCAAGTCGAACAACTTTACCGAGAACCAGAACCGTATCGCCTACGCGTCCGATACATCTTTTGTAACGCTCAACTCAACGGGAAGCGAGATCGCTAACGTCCAGCTCAGACATTCCAAGCCCGTTATGAAGGCGTGCGAAAACCGTTTTCTGACCTACGGACTCGGCGAAAAGGAGTATCAGGTGCTTAGCTTTGACAAGGCTCTTTTTACCGGCGAGGCTCAGAATGTTATCTACACGGGCGATATCGCCTCCAACGGTGTCTACTGCTTTGTCACCGAGGGCGACGGCTTTATGAGCGAGCTTTACGTGTTCAACAGCGACAACAACAGAATATTTAAATATTCTTTTTCGGAATATTACGTAAACGCGGTAGCGCTTAACAACGACGGCTCGGGCTGCGTTGCCTGCGGACTTTCAAGCGACGGCGGCGCCATGAAAACGGGCGTTTATGTTCTTGATTTCGGCAAGGAGGAGCCGGTCAATACATACGTGATCCCCAACGACGCCATAATCGACTGCAAGTATATCAGCGGCAGGCGAGCGGCGCTTGTTGGAGATAACGCCTCGTATGTAATAAAGGTCGGCGCCGAGGAATACAACACGGTTAGCTATGAGGACAAGCCCATGGTAAACTACTGCTTCAGCCCCAAAACGGGCTCTTTCGCTCTGGCGCTTTCAAAGAGCGGCGACGGCAGAAGCTGTACCCTGATAAGCTATAACGACAACGGCGACAAGATCTTTGAGGTCGACAATAAATACGGCGCCGAATCGCTCTCCGTTTTGAACGGAACTATGGCCGTACTTGACGGAAACACGATTTACGCATATAATAAGGCGGGAGAATTAAAATATTCCTGCGACGCCGGAACCGGCTCAAGGGCGATAATCCTGATATCCGACAAGACCGCTTATGTGCTCAGCATCAATCAGATCAGGCTTGTCGATCTCAGCAGGAATCCGGCGACGTCGGATTCCGCGAAATAGGTGATTTATGATATATTATCAAATCGGCGCGGCGGCGATTGTCCTGATATTCATCCTTATCGGAGCGTTCAGGGGGATCATACGCACGCTGCTGAATCTGATCGGCCTTGCGCTCAACGGGTTTTTATCCTACTTCATAGCGGGGCCGCTCGCTCAGGGGCTGTACGACAGCTTTTTCAGGCAGGCGCTGACCGAGCGTATCAGGGAGGCGATCGCCCAAAACGGCGTGAGCTTTGCCGTTGACAGCGCGGTATCCGCAATGCCGGACTGGCTCGCGAACGCCGTAGGACTGTCGGAAAAGCTTTCGGGTCAGAACCTCGAACAGCTTGCCAAGGGCGTCGTTCTCAGCGACGATCAAACGCTCGCTATGGCTCAGGCGGTCGAGCGCGTGCTCGCGCCCGTCGCTGTGGCGCTGCTCACGATCATTACGGTTTTCGTGCTGTTCACACTGATAATGATAATTATAAAAATAATAATCAGGCTAATAATAAAGGCGCTGGACGGTTCCGTGCTCAGAACCGCAGACAGGGTATTGGGCGCGATCGTCGGCGGAGTTGAGGGAGCCGTTATAGTATTGTTTCTGTGCGCGCTTCTCAACATAAATCTTTTTGCGTGACCAAGGGCAAAATAATTAAATGGTGGTATATATGGAAAAAGAAAAGTGGAGCTTCAAGCCTTCGGACTTGTACACAATCCCGAATATTTTATCTTATTTGAGGTTGCTGCTCGTAGTGCCGTTCGTGTATTTCTTCATTAAGGCGAAATTCGTCGATCAGGCTTACTACATCGCGGCAGCGGTATGCGTAGGCGTTTCCGGACTGACGGACTGTTTTGACGGCATGCTGGCGCGCAAGCTTAATCAGGTGACCTCACTGGGAAAAATTCTCGACCCCGCGGCGGACAAATTCACTCTGATAGCAGTGGCGGTATGCATGGTGATCTACATCCCGGCGCTTTTGCCGCTGATGCTGGTACTGATGGTAAAGGATTTTACAATGCTCCTTTGCGGATTTATTCTTCTCTTAAAGAAAATTCCGCTGCCGGCTTCGCGCTGGTACGGAAAGATCGCCACGGTCGTGTTCTATATTTCCGTGAGCTTCATAATATTCTTAAAGGCGGCGTACGGGTATGAAAACCCCGTTCTTATCACGGTTTTGTTCTGCGTTACGGCAGCGGTCATGCTGTTCGCGATGCTGAACTATTCAAAGATGTTCCTTGATCTTATCAAGGCGAATAAAGAAAACAAGTAATTTTATTATATCAAGTACACGGGAGGTAAAACATGCTTTGCAGCAGATGTAAAAAGCGACCGGCTGTCGTTTTTGTTACCAACAATCAATCAAAGGACGCTCCCACAACAGGCTACTGCCTCACCTGCGCCAAGGAGCTCGGCATAAAGCCCGTTGAGGATCTTATCAGCAAAATGGGTATTTCCGACGAGGATCTCGAGGCGGTTCAGGATCAGATGAACAGCCTTATGCAGAACATGGGCGACGGCGGAGATATGTCCGCGCTCATGGAGCAGCTCGGAGCCGACAACCTTGCCGAGCAGATGGAGGAGTTCTCAAAGGAGACCTCCGGAGGAAGCGAGGACGACGACTTTTCTCACGGCGCGCCTGCGTTCCCGAACTTCTTTAACAACCTATTCGGCGGAAATAAGGGCGACGCCAAGAACAACAATCAAAATTCTAAAAAAGAAAAAACAAACAATAAGAAGAGAAAGCATCTCAATCTTTACTGCGAGGATCTCACAGCCAAGGCGAGAGAGGGAAGGATCGACCGCATAATCGGACGCGACAGCGAGATCGAGCGAGTGATCCAGATCCTTTCGCGCCGCAGCAAGAACAATCCCTGCCTTATCGGCGAACCCGGCGTTGGTAAAACAGCTATCGCCGAGGGTCTCGCTCTCAGGATCGCCAATGGAAACGTCCCCCAGAGGCTTAAAAACAAGGAGATCCAGCTTCTCGACCTCACCGCGCTCGTAGCCGGAACCCAGTTCAGAGGTCAGTTTGAAAGCCGTATCAAGGGACTTGTCGCCGAGATCAAGGAAAACGGCAACATCATCCTCTTTATCGACGAGGTTCACAGCCTTGTCGGCACCGGCGACAACGAGGGAACGATGAACGCCGCCAATATCCTAAAGCCGGCGCTTTCGCGCGGAGAGGTCCAGGTCATCGGCGCCACCACCTTCAACGAGTACCGCAAATATATCGAAAAGGATTCCGCTCTCGAAAGGCGCTTCCAGCCCGTCAAGGTCGGCGAGCCCACTATCGCGCAGTCGATCGAGGTCATCGCCGGCGTAAGGGATTACTACGAGAACCATCACCGCGTCGTTGTAGACGACGATATCGTAAGAAAGACCGTAGTCCTTTCTGAGCGCTACATAACCGACCGTTTTCTGCCCGATAAGGCGATAGACCTTCTTGACGAAAGCTGCGCCTGCGCTGCTCTGCGCAATAAGAACCTCGAGCGAGCCGATAAGCTACAAGACGAGAGAGCCTCGCTCATTACAAAGAAGGAGGAGCTCACCTCCGCCGAGGAGATCGACTATGAGGCGCTCGCAAAGGTGAACACCTCTCTCGCTCAGATCGAAGGGGAGCTGAGCGGTTTCTCAGAGGAGGATCTTATCGCTAAGGTTACAGAGGAGGATATCGCCAAGGTGATCGAGCTTTGGACGGGTATCCCGGCTTCGCGCATCCGCGAAAACGAGCTTGCTAAGCTTGTGGATATCGAATCCAACCTTAAAAAGAAGATAATCGGTCAGGACGAGGCTGTCGAGGCGCTGGCTTCCGCGATCAAGCGCAGCCGCTGCCAGATCTCGCCGCGCCGCCGTCCCGCTTCATTCATATTCGTAGGTCCCACCGGCGTCGGAAAGACCGAGCTTGTAAAGGTGCTCAGCAAGGAGCTTTTCGATACTCCCGAAACCCTTATCCGCCTCGACATGTCCGAGTTTATGGAAAAGCACTCGGTATCAAAGATCATCGGCTCACCGCCCGGATACGTCGGATACGACGAGGCCGGTCAGGTAACAGAAAAGGTGCGCCGCCGCCCGTATTCGGTGCTGCTTTTCGACGAGATCGAAAAGGCACATCCCGACGTGCTTAATATCCTGCTCCAGATCCTCGATGAGGGCAAGGTAACGGACGCTCACGGCAGAGCCGTAAACTTTGAGAACACCGTTATCGTAATGACCTCAAACGCCGGTTCGTCCTCAAGCTCTACCGCTCTCGGCTTTGGAAAGACCGAGGACGAGGCTTCTAAGGAAAAGGTGATGAAGGCGCTTTCCGACTTTCTGCGCCCCGAATTTATTGCCCGTGTGGACGAGGTTATTGTATTCCACTCGCTCAAGGAGGAGGATTTCGTGCGTATCGCCGACCTCATGCTCAGCGAGTATATCCCCACCCTTGAGGAAAAGCATATCTCGCTCACCTTCGACGAGCAGGCGTGCAAATATCTCGCCGACAAATCCTGCGGAGGAAAGAGCGGAGCGCGCGACCTTCGCAACACCATCAGACGCGAGGTCGAGGAAAAGATCGCCAACGCCATGATCACTTCCGGCGAAGGCGCTTTGACCGCGATCAACGTGACCTCGGACGGCGAAAAAATCATCATAGACGCTGTTTGAAAGATAATGACCGGTTCAGAGCTTTGAACCGGTTGTTTTTCATAGCAATACATTGAATCTTAAACTTGAAAGGTTCGGTAAAAATGAAAACTATCAGGAAAATAACCGCGCTGACGCTTGTTTTTGTATTTGTACTGTCCCTTGCCGCCTGCGCTCCTAAGGACGAGCTGGTGGGGAAGTGGAAGTATGATCTTGAATTAAAGCCGGTCATTGAACACACCTTTGAGACCCTGCTGTCCTCAGATGATTCCAAGGCTGAAATGTACCGTGAGATAATCAAAGCGTTTGACGGCGTCAGCGTAGACTTTATTATGGAGTTCAAAAACGACGGTACTTACTCCGCGTATGTTGACGAGGAATCGGCAAAGAGTGCGGTCGCGGCGGTCAAGGCAAAGGCAACAGACCTCCTTCCCTCGTTTTTTTCCATAATGGGGAGCCTCGACTCGATTCTCTCCTCGCAGGGTAAAACCCTTAAAAACCTCGCCGAAATCTTTACAAAGGACATAAATATCAATGATTTAACCGCGGGTTCAAGCTTGTCGGGCAAATACATCCACGAAAACGACAAGATATATCTTATCATGGATGGCAGTGAAATAAACGAAAACATTTATCTGACCGCCGCTGTAGACGGCGACGTTATGATCATCAGGGATTTTTCCGGCACTCTTGATATTTTCAATAATATGAAGGACAGCATACTGCCGATGAAGCTTAATAAAGTGTAACGAAAACGGAGCCCGTTCAGGGCTCCGTTTGTTCTTTGGAATGGATGATGTGTTTTTGAGAAACGCGAAAAGTCGCGCTCGTCTTATGCGGCGTGTGGGAAAGAAGTGATTGCGTAACTCGGCGCCCTAAAAACGTCACACAGTGACGTGTTCTTAACGGGCTGTTCGATTCCATCATCCGACAAAACAAAAAAACGCCCGATGGGCGTTTTTGTTTTGGAGCGGATGATGGGAGTTAGCTTAACGCGAAAAGTCGCGCTCGTCTTATGCGGCGTGTGGGAAAGAAGCGTTTGCGTAGCTCGGCGCCCTAAAAACGTCACACAGTGACGTTTTCTTAACGGGCTGTTCGATTCCCATAATCCGCAAAGAAAAAAACGCCCCTTTAGGGCGTTTTTTGGAGCGGATGATGGGAATCGAACCCACACGATCAGCTTGGAAGGCTGAAGTTCTACCACTAAACTACATCCGCATTTGCAACGATGATTATTATATCATTAAATTTAACGATTGTCAAGTCCAAAACCTATATTGGTCAATAATTGCTTTTTAACTTTATTATTATATTGACTTAATCGGAGAATAATGCTAAAATTTAAATGGTATAGGGCTGTGCTCTGCCGATATAAAATGAATACAATTTGGAAGGAGAAATCAATATGAGGTTTCCAAACGCCGCTGTCGGCGTTAAAAGGCTTTTTACAGCAGAGATTTTGTCGATTTTAAGTGTGCTTGCGCTTATCGGAAGCGCTGTTGGCGCGGTTTTGTTGTTCGCGACCGATATGGCGCAAAAATCCGGTGAAGTAACCGCCGATTCCGTCGCAGGCGCCGGAAGTGTTTTTGCGATCGTCACTGTCGTTTGCATAATAATTTTCGCCGTTGTCGGTATTATCTCTTTTGTTATGCACATCATGGGACTTGCCTGTGCCGGCAAGGATAGAAACATGTTCAGGATAGCTCTCGCCGCTATGCTTCTAAAGATTCTTGTTACGGTTACCGAAGCCGCTTTCACGGGAATGAACAACGGCGTCGTCTCGAGCTTGATGGAGGTTCTCACCACTATCCTCGACATGATCTCCCTGATCTATGTTATCCAGGGTATCCGCTCGATCGCTGTCGACCTCGGAAACGACTCTGTTGACAGATTAGGCGACAACATCTTCAAGGTCATCCTTGTCGCCATCGTTCTTGAGTTCACGGCTAACGTTATCGTCCTTATCTTCGGCGGTCAGACCGTTTCATTGATTTCGGCGATCATTTCCCTTATCGCGGCGATCCTTACCTTTGTCCAGTATCTGATGTATCTTGTATACCTCGGAAAAGCAAAGAAAATGCTCGCGAGCTCATTATAAGATTATAGTAACAGAGGTGATATAAATGTCAAAAAGCATGAAGGATTCATGGAAAGACACCGGCTCGGATCTCGGTCACGCGTTCAAGGGACTCGGAAAGAATATTATCCGTTCGGGCAAAACAGGCGTTGACAAAGCGTGCGGATGGGCGGAGGAGGACGATTATTCCGCTCCCGTACAGCAGCCGTATAATCAGCCGCCTCAGCCGCAGCAGTACGGCCAGCAGCCGCAGCAGCCGCAATACGGTCAGCAGCCGCCGCAGTATAACAATCCTCAGTATCACGATCCTCAGCAGTCGTACGCTCAGGATTATCCGCAGCCTCAGCCCCAGTATAATCAGCCGCAGTACAATCAGCAGCCGCAGTACAGCAAGCCGCCCCAGCCGCAGGTCATATATGATCAGCCGCTCCAGCAGCCTAATCCTCAGCAGCAGCCATTTGTACAGCAGCCTGCGTACAGCAAACCGCCTCAGCCGCAGTATCATGCGCCTTTCCAGGGTCAGCAGCAGAACAATGTGCCGCAGTATCAGCCGCCGAGGCCTGTTCAGCAGTCGCCTCAGCAGCCTTCGCATCAGTATCAGCCGCCCAAGCCGGCTCAGCCGAACTACAACTACGATCCGAATAACAACAATAAATAAAAATCACGCCTCTCCCGGAAAAACCGGGGGAGGCGTTTGCGTTTTTACAGAGCGGCCTCAGCCGAGCGCCGCGTTTGTTTATTCTTCTTCCGGGTCGTCGGGGATATCCAGCTTTTTGACCACCACGCGCATGATACGCTGATTCTCGACCTCCATGACGGTGAACCTGAATCCGCCGTACTCAATGCTTTCGCGCTTGCGCGGGATATCGCCCGCGTTTTCAAGTATCAGTCCGCCTACCGTCACCGAGTCGCTCTCAATAGCGTCCTCGTCAAGGTCGAACAGCGCGAGCATGTCCTCGATCTCGATATCTCCGTTTACCAAAAACTCGTCCTTGCCGATCTTGTAGTATGTATGCTCGATCTCCTCGTCCTCGTCCCAGATATCGCCGACGATTTCCTCGAGCAGATCCTCCATCGTAACAATACCGAGCGTTCCGCCGTACTCGTCGGTGACTATCGCCATGTGATCCCTTGTTTTCTTGAACGAGTTAAGTATCTTTGACAGCTGCTGGCTTTTGAAAACAAAGAACGGAGGCTGTATTATCTTTTTAAGCTCGGGCGCCTTGCCGTCCGCGAGCGATTCAAGGTAATCCCTCGTGTGAAGTATACCAACGATATTGTCGGTAGTGTTCTCATATACCGGGATCCGCGAGTAACGGTTCTCAATGATTATGTCCTTAATCTTTTCCTGGCTGTCCTCTATATTTATGAACACGACGTCGACCCTCGGAGTAAGTATCTCCTCGGCGGTCTTTTCGTCAAAGTCGAGTGCTGAGCGCACCATTTCGCTCTCGCTCTCCTCAAGCACGCCTTCCTCCTCAATGCTCTCGACAATGTATTTCAGCTCGTTTTCGGTTACGCTCGGAGCGTCGTCCTTGCTTCCGGCGATCTTCAGCGCAAGGCTCTTGAGCTTTAAGAACACGAACACAAGCGGAGTGAGAAATATTGTGAGCGCCTTTAAAAAGCCGGCTGTTTTCAGCGCGTAATTGTCGCAGTGCTCCTTGGCGAGACACTTCGGGATGACCTCGCCGAAGGTCAGAACGGTCAGGGTAGTGAGTCCCGTAGCAATCGCGGGGCCGACATCTCCCCAGATCCGGTAGCACAATACCGTAGCGATCGACGAGCAGCCGAGATTAACTATATTGTTGCAAATCAGTATCGCGGTCAGCGCGTTGTCGAAATGCTCTATTATATAAAGCGCTTTTTTTGCTTTTTTACTGCCGTTTTCTACCGACTGCTGCACCCTTATTTTATTAACAAAGGAAAACGCGGTCTCCGTAGCGGAGAAAAACGCCGAAAGAATCACAAGCAAAACAATAGAAATGCCCATAAAAACTTCGGATTGTATTTCGGGATTCAAGTATATATCACTCCAAATATAAATATCCAAACTTAATCTTACTATAATTCCGTAAAATAATTATTATTTATAAGAAATATAATAGAAAAACTTGAAAAATATAGCGTTAAATGCTATAATCATAATCGGAGATTTAGTGTTCATAGCTTCGGTATACGCCGAAGGGAACACAACATATACTGTTTATGAATGTCGGCGCGGCTTTCGGGGATAATAAGTCCCGGAGGTGTGCGTATGTCGCAAAAAATCAATACCGTAAAATCGCGCGTCCGTCCGCGCAGGGCGAGCGCGTTTGTAAAAAATCCGTGTGAGGACGACCCAAAGGATGAGCCGCAGGAGCAGGAAGGTCTGAAGCGCGAGCAGGAGCTTACGAGCGAATCCGGCTCGATCTTGACCTGCCACAACGATAAGATCATCCACTGCCTGACGATAATAGGGCAGATCGAGGGGCACTATATCCTTTCTCCGCAGAACAAAACCACAAAATACGAGCATATCATCCCTTTGCTGATGTCGGTTGAGGAGGACGACCGTATCGACGGTCTGCTTATCCTTCTAAACACTGTAGGAGGGGACGTAGAGGCTGGACTGGCTATCGCCGAGGTGATTTCCGGCATGAAAAAGCCGTCGGTGTCCATCGTGCTGGGCGGAGGCCATTCTATCGGTATCCCGCTCGCGGTCGCGGCGAAAAAGAGCTTTATCGCAAAAAGCGCGTCCATGACGGTCCATCCCGTGCGCACCACTGGGCTGACTCTCGGAGTACCACAGACGTTTGAGTATTTCAGGCGTATGCAGGACAGGATAACCACCTTTGTGGTCGAAAATTCCTCTGTCAGCAAGGAACGCTACAGCGAGCTTGTGCTCAATACGGGCGAGCTTGTCACCGACGTCGGCACTATTCTTGAGGGAGAGGACGCCGTCGCCGAGGGGCTTATCGACGAGGTCGGCACGGTATCGGACGCGGTAGAGGCGCTTTACGGTATGATAAAGGATAAAAACGCAAAATGATCCTGCGGCGAAAGCCACAGGAATACATAAATCAACCGGATAACGCTCAATCCCCGATCGGGCGATGTTATCACGCTTAAAAAAAGCACAGCATTGGAAGGAGTACATAATATGACAGTTGTAGACGCGATAATCCAGGGAGTGGTTCAGGGTTTGACCGAGTTTTTGCCGGTTTCGAGCAGCGGACATCTCGCTATCACCCAGCATATTCTCGGCGTTGATCTTGAGGAAAACCTGTTTTTCAACGTAATGCTTCACATCGGCACCCTCGTTGCGGTAGTGGTCTTTTACCACAAGCTCATTTGGAGCCTGATCAAGGAATTTTTCCGCATGATAAGGGATATTTTCACCGGCAGATTCAGATGGTCGCAGATGAATTACGAGCGCAACATGATAATAATGATAATCATTGGACTGTTGCCGCTCGCGCTTTTGTTCATCCCGATCCCCGGAACGGATATTAAGATAAAGGATCTCGCCGATATTTTTTCCTCGAGCCCGATACTGATAGTGACGGCTGTTTCGCTGCTCGTCACGAGCGTCCTGCTTCTTATCGGCATAATCTGCAACAGAAGGAACTCGCAAAGGACGTATAAGCATTTTGCCGGCGGCGCTCAGGAAAAGGGAAGAGAAAGCTACACCGTGCTCGACGCGTTGCTGGTCGGACTTATGCAGTGCGCCGCGGCGCTTTTCCCGGGACTTTCGCGCTCGGGTTCTACGCTTGCCGTAGGAGAGATGCGCGGGATCAACAAGCAAAAGGCGCTTGATTACACCTTTGTGCTCGGCGTACCGTCGATCATAGCGGCGGCTGCGCTCGAAGGCGTTGACGTTATCAAAAACAAGGACGCCATTGATATTGACCTTCTTCCGCTGATAGTCGGAGTCGCGGTATCGGCTGTTGTAGGCTACCTCGCGATCTGGATCTTCAAGTGGTTCTTAAAGACCGATATGATGATGATATTTGTGGTTTACACCGCCGTCGTCGGAATCGCCCTGCTTGTGATTTCCGTTATCGAGATGCGCACAGGGGTCAACTTCTTCACCGGAGGCAGGCTCTCGGCTACGCTGTTCAGCCTAAGCTGAGGATTTTGATACGGATGTCGGTTTACTGACATTCTGACAAAAAACAATACGGCGCCGCTGATCGTTCGGCGCCGCCTAAAGGATATATGAAAAGAAATCGGAAGTGATTTTATTGTCAGCAAAAAAGCAGACAAAAAGAAAAAAACAAAGCGCGAAAAAGCGTTCTGCGTCATCGCGCGCCAAGCCCGAGCCGAGGCGTGGACTTAGCCCGCGGATAAAATCAATCTTATACATAGCGCTCGCGATCCTCTTCCTTGTGCTGATCTTTGTGCCGGGAAGCAATTTCTGGACGCTGATCCGCTCGTTTTTCTTCGGAGTTTTCGGACTGGGCATGCTGCTCGTGCCGCCGTTTTTCGTGTACATGTGCGTTATCAACGAAAAGGAAAAGCAGGTGGCGCACGTCGGCGCAAAGGTCGCGCTTAGCGTGCTTATCCTGCTGCTTTCGGGAGCGTTTGTGTTCGCGATTGGCTGGGGGAAATACTCGCAGTACAATTACTTTGCCGCTCTCGGCAACCTGTATCTCGACTGCTTCGGCTCAACCGGATATATACCGCTCTCCTGCGGACTGTTAGGCGGAGTGCTGGGCTATCCTATCGCCGCGCTCTGCGGTCAGCCCGTGGCTATCATCCTTACGGTGCTGCTCCTCGCCGTCATTATATTCATAATTGCCAACCTCTCTGTCAAGGATGTGGCAAAGGCGGCAGGCAGGACTGCCGAAAGAGTGCGCAGGGCTAACGAGGAGATCGCTCAGCGCAGAAGAGAACGGATGGAGGAGAGGCGCAGAAGGGATTACGGCGACGGCTATAACCAACGCAGGCGCAAAAAGCGCGTCAGAACCGCGCAGGATGAAGGCGTAGAGGATATTGATATCCCGATCTATTCAAACGGACAAAAGGTTTCCTCAAACGATATCGACATTCCGCTTGACGCGCCCAAAAAGCGCGGCCGCAAAAAGGATGTTGCCGCTCCGCAGAACAGCCTCGATATCGACTACACCGAGCGAGACGAGCAGAACGCCGCCGATCTTGACGATTCGCAGGATCTTATCAATATCATCAAGCGCGCCAGCAAGCCGCTCGGCGAGGACGGCGACACTACCGTTGAGGATATCGCGGAGGATATCTCTGCTCAGAAGCGTTCCAACCGTCTTTCAAAGGGCGCCAAGCAGGCTGATCCCGAGACCGTGCCGGTAGAGATACCAAAGCGCGAAAAGTCCGCGGACAAGCAGCCCGGTGAGTTTGACAACATCGGCTACAAGCCCGATAATTCCGTAAAAGAAATAACATCCGAAAAGGTTTACCATTATCCGCCTGTTCAGCTTTTAAGGCCGAACAATAACAACAATGACAAATCAGCCATGGAGGAGCTCCAGCACAACTCAAAGAAGCTGATAGAAACGCTAAACAGCTTCGGTGTCAACGCGACTATTACAAACATCTGCCGCGGCCCCTCCGTTACCAGATACGAGCTGCAGCCGGCTCCCGGCGTAAAGATCAGCAAGATCACCAACCTGTCCGACGATATCGCCCTCAACCTCGCCGCCAACGGCGTGCGTATCGAGGCGCCGATCCCCGGAAAGGCGGCGGTCGGTATTGAGGTTCCGAACAAGGTAGTCAGCATGGTGTCCATGCGCGAGCTGATCGATTCCGATAAGTTCCGCGGCTCAAAAAGCAAGCTTACCGCAGTGCTTGGCAGGGATATCTCGGGTGAGATAGTCGTCACCGATATCGCAAAAATGCCCCACCTGCTCATCGCCGGTACTACAGGATCCGGTAAATCGGTCTGCGTTAACTCCATTCTCATCAGTATTCTCTACAAGGCTTCGCCGGATGAAGTTAAAATGCTGCTGATCGACCCCAAAATGGTAGAGTTTTCCAAATACAAGGGGATACCGCACCTGCTTATCCCGATCGTGTCCGACGCTAAAAAGGCGGCTGCCGCGCTGGGCTGGGCGGTCAACGAAATGCTCCAGAGGTACAAGATATTCTCTGAGTTCGACTGCAAGGATATAGACTCTTATAATTCGCTTATAGAAAAAAATATTGATTACATATCAAAGAATCCTCCCGTTCCCAACGAGGAGGGTGAGCTGATCCAGCCGGTAATGGAGGTCAACGGACTTCCCGTCGCCAAGGAGAAAATGAGCCGCGTGGTCATAGCTATCGACGAGCTCGCCGACCTGATGATGGCGGCTCCGAGCGAGGTAGAGGACAGCATCTGCCGACTCGCTCAAATGGCGCGCGCCGCCGGTATGCACCTCATACTTGCCACTCAGCGACCCACGGTCAACGTAATCACCGGTCTGATCAAGGCAAACGTCCCGAGCCGTATCGCGCTAAAGGTAAGCTCAAATATGGACAGCCGAACAATCCTTGACACCGGCGGCGGCGAAAAGCTGATCGGCAGGGGAGACATGCTCTTCTCGCCCGTAGGCTCGCCCAAGCCGATGCGAGTTCAGGGCTGCTACGCTTCGGAGGAAGAGATCGAGAGCGTTACCGGCTTTATCAAAAAGAGCTTCAAGGCAGAGTATAACGCCGAGATAGAGGAGAGCATAAAGTGTATCGAGGTAGAGGAGATAGCCGCCGGAAAGAAATCCGCTTCAAACGACGACAGCGACGACGGACTCGAATACGATTCAAAGATCGACGAAGCCATCCAGTGCGTTGTCGATGCGGGACAGGCTTCTACCTCGCTCGTACAGCGCAGACTAAAGGTCGGCTACGCCCGCGCGGGCAGGATAATAGACGAGATGGAGCAGCTCGGCGTCGTTGGACCTCACCAGGGATCAAAGCCCAGAGATGTTCTCATGACGTACAGCGAATGGCTCGAACGCCGCAACGTGCTGCAAAACCGCGGCGCGGAGGACGAGTGATAAATAATCAACTATTGGGGCGGACCCGTGCGTCCGCCCGATTGTTTATTTGACAGGAAATCACGATAAACATTTATCATAAAGATCGGGGGATCGATATGGCTTTTTTACCGATGAACAAAGCAGAAGTCAATGAACGCGGCTGGGACTGCGTCGATTTTGTTTATGTCTGCGGCGACAGCTATGTCGATCATCCCTCATTCGGCGCGGCTATAATCACAAGAGTGCTCGAGGACTGCGGATGCAGGGTCGCGTTTTTAGCCCAGCCTGATGTAAAAAACGACGCTGATTTTACTCGGTTCGGCAAGCCAAAACTCGGGTTTATGGTCTCGGCAGGTAATATCGACAGCATGGTGGCGCATTACACGGTAGCCAAGCGCAAAAGGCATGACGACGCCTACACCGCCGGCGGAAAGAACGGTCGGCGCCCCGACCGCGCGCTGACCGTCTACTGCAATATCATCCGCCGCCTTTACCCCGACAGCCCGATAATAATCGGCGGACTCGAGGCGTCGCTGCGCCGGTTCGCCCACTACGATTACTGGAGCGACAGCGTTATGCCGTCGATCCTCTTTGATACAAAGGCTGATATCCTCGTCTACGGCATGGGCGAGCTGCAAACAATCGAGATCGCCCGTCGCCTCGCCGACGGCTATACCGTGGAGGCGCTGCAGGATATCCGCGGTATCTGCTACAAGGTGCGGACTGAGGACTACGTTCCCAAATCGGTGGTAGATCTTCCGAGCTTTGAACGCGTCAGGGAGAACAAGCGCGATTACGCGATCGCCGCCCGAAAGGAGCTTGAGGAAGCGGACGCCGTCCGCGGAAAAACGCTTATCCAGCGGCACGGGGGATATATCCTCGTGCAGAATCCTCCCATGCAGCCGCTCAATACCGAGCAGCTTGACCATGTTTATTCTCTGCCGTACATGCGCGCCTACCCCAAGTGCTACGACAAGCTCGGAGGAGTGCCCGGTATAAAGGAGGTCGAGTTCTCGATCACCCACAACCGCGGATGCTTCGGAGCGTGCAATTTCTGTTCGCTGGCGTTCCATCAGGGCAGAGCCGTGACCGTCAGGAGCGAGGAAAGCGTTATAAACGAAGCCAAAAGCTTTATTTCAAACCCCAACTTCAAGGGCTACATAAGCGACGTCGGCGGTCCCACCGCCAATTTTCGGCTGCCGTCCTGCGAAAAGCAGAAGAAGCTCGGACTGTGCAAAGGCCGCCGCTGTCTCGCGCCGACGCCCTGCCCGAATATGCAGGTGTCGCACACCGAATACCTCGGCCTGCTGCGAAAGCTCAGGAGCCTTGACGGAATAAAAAAGGTCTTTATCCGCAGCGGAATCCGCTTTGACTATCTCATGGAGGACGAGAGCGACGAGTTTTTGACCGAGCTTGTCCGCCACCACATCAGCGGTCAGCTCAGGGTAGCGCCGGAGCACTGCTCCGCGGCCGTGCTCGATAAAATGGGCAAGCCCCATATCGAGGTCTACAAAAGGTTCTGCGATAAGTTTTACGCGCTTAATTCAAAGGAGAGCCGCGACCAGTACGTCGTGCCGTATCTGATGAGCTCGCACCCTGGCTCGAGATTAAAGGACGCCGTCGAGCTCGCGCTGTTCTGCAAGGAGCAGAATATCCATCCCAAGCAGGTTCAGGATTTTTACCCCACACCGGGTACGATATCGACCGCGATGTTTTATACCGGGCTCGACCCATATACTCTTAAAGAGGTATACGTTCCCAAGTCGGCGGAGGAAAAGTCGATGCAGCGCGCCCTGCTGCAGTATTTTATTCCTGAGAACAAGCCGCTCGTGATAAAGGCGCTGATAAAGGCCGGCAGGCGCGACCTGATAGGAAATGACAAAAAATGCCTCGTCACCCCCATGCCCGTGATGAACAAACCGAAGCAGACCGGCAAAAGGGGAAAGAAGAAGGATTATTCGAGGTATAGTCGCAAGAAAAAGTAAGACTATTCAGTTGTGAGTTAAGGACTATGAGTTTTAACTCATAGATCATAACTATTTAAAACCCCTTGACCTATTCGACAAAAAATACTATAATAAAATAGATGTGTGCGTAACATGTCACTAAAAGAGTAATCAAATTTTGAAAGGAACATATTAATGGGAGTATATGAAGAACTTGTCGCGAGAGGACTGATCGCGCAGGTAACGGACGAAAAAGAGATCAGAGAGCTTGTAAACAGCGGTAAAGCGGTGTTTTATATCGGCTTTGATCCCACCGCGGACTCTCTCCACGTCGGCCACTTTATGGCGCTTTGCCTCATGAAGAGGCTCCAGCTCGCCGGCAACAAGCCTATCGCGCTTGTAGGCGGCGGCACCGGTATGATCGGCGACCCCTCAGGCAGAACCGATATGCGCAAGATGCTGACCAAGGAGGATATCGAGCATAACTGCGAGTGCTTCAAAAAGCAGATGAGCAGGTTTATTGATTTTTCCGAGGGCAAGGCTCTCATGGTCAATAACGCGGACTGGCTTTTGAACCTCAATTACGTTGAGCTTCTCAGGGAGGTCGGCGCCTGCTTCTCGGTTAACAACATGCTCAGAGCCGAGTGCTACAAGCAGAGAATGGAAAAGGGACTCAGCTTCCTTGAGTTCAACTACATGATAATGCAGTCCTACGACTTCTACGCTCTGTATCAGAAATACGGCTGCAATATGCAGTTCGGCGGCGACGACCAGTGGAGCAACATGCTCGGCGGAACCGAGCTTATCAGGAGAAAGCTCGGCAAGGACGCCTACGCCATGACTATCAACCTGCTGCTCAATTCCGAGGGCAAGAAGATGGGCAAGACCCAGTCGGGAGCCGTTTGGCTCGACGCCGAAAAAACCAGCCCCTACGATTTTTATCAGTATTGGAGAAATGTCGGCGACACCGACGTTATCAAGTGCCTCAAGATGCTCACCTTCCTTCCGCTTGAAGAGATCGACGAGCTTAGCAAGCTTCAGGGCAGCGAGCTGAACAAGGCAAAGGAGATCCTTGCTTACGAACTGACGGAGCTCGTTCACGGCAAGGAGGAGGCTGACAAGGCTCAGGAGGCGGCAAGGGCGCTGTTCGGCAAGGGACAGAATACAGACAACATGCCCTCTACCGAGCTTACCTCCGGCGACCTTGACGACGGTTCTGTCGGCGTGCTTGATCTGCTCTTAAAATGCGGACTCGTCCCCTCAAAGAAAGAGGGCAGACGCCTCATCGAGCAGGGCGGTATCTCGGTTGACGATAAAAAGATCGCCGACGTTTACGCAAAGGTCGGCGCGGCAGACTTTGAAAAGGGATACGTCGTAATCAAAAAGGGCAAGAAGGTCTACCACAAGGCCGTCCTGAAATAATTTAATATCGGACTTAGGCAGGAAACTGCTGATTATAAAAAAGAGAAAGAGGGAATAAGTCAATGAAAAAGTTTATGGCTGAATTTAAGGAGTTCATCAGTCGCGGCAACGTAATGGATCTCGCTGTCGGCGTTATCATCGGCGCTGCGTTCGGCGCGATCGTCACCTCCCTGTGCGACGATATCATCGTTCCGTTTATTCAGCTTATCATCAGCAAGATCACCGGCGCCGAGTCTATCGAAGAGATGACCGCGGTACTCAACGTCGGCCCCATCGCCTTCGGCAACTTCATCGCCGCTGTTATCAACTTCCTCATCATGGCTCTCATCATCTTCCTTATCGTTAAGGCTATCAACAAGATGATGAACCTTAAGAAGAAGGAAGAGGAAGAAGAGGAAGAGGCAACAACAAAGAACTGCCCCTTCTGCTGCTCCGAGATCGACATCAAAGCGACAAAGTGCCCGCACTGCACAAGCGACCTGAAGGAATGATATCGTTCTTTCCCTGAACCGAGTGTTTGTTACAGGCAATATAGATCCGGCAGGCATACCGCAAGGTTTGCCTGCCGGATAAACTTTTTAAATATCAAATCACCCAGAACAACTGTCCGGCGCCTATGCCGATCATCATGCCGACTATAACGTCCCTCAAATAATGCGCGCCTGCCTGCACCCGCGACAAAACTATCAAAAACGCCGCGATCAGCGCCGCGACGCCGAGCGGCACGCTGACGTAGAGGAAAGTCATGGCGATCACCACCGCGCTCACGGTGTGACGGCTCGGCATGCTTTTGCCACGTGTCTTTTTGCCGAAAACCGATTCGATCCCGTATTTCTCGTACGGCCTTTCTTCGTTTATCAGAATCCTGAGCAGAGTCGCCGTTACCAGAGCCCCGAACGGGATCAGCACGAGCTTGAGCCATTCTTTCCCGAAGCCCATAATAAAGAACTCGGCGACGAGCAGCGCGGGGTAGGCGACAAACATGATGTTAGGCAGTATCTTGTATGTAAAATACAAAACCGCGTACGCTATTTTGTTTTCCTTAAAGAACCGCACGGTCCTCTCATACAGCTTTCTGCGAATAATAAACAGTCCTTTACCTTTTATGACATCATTTTATCATACCTGTCAGACTATTTCAACCTTGTATTTTTCAAACCAGAAATCAAGCTCGATAATATACGCCAAAATCTGCGGAGCCTTCATAAGCTGACCGTACCAGGGGTCTTTTATACTGTCGGGATCCTCAATAATGCTCTCCACCGCTTTTTTGTCAAGCAGCTCGGTGAGAGCATTTTTCTTTTGCAGAATTTTCCTGACCCTCTCCGCGCAGGTGTTGAAGTAGATCGGGTTGTGAGTTTTCGGGTAGGGGCTCTTTTTTCGCCACGTTATCTCCTTCGGCAGAATATCCTCAAACGCCTTGCGCACAATACCCTTTTCTCGTCCGTTGTACGCCTTTAGCTCCCAAGGCATATTGTAGGCGTACTCAACCAGCCTGTAGTCGCAGAACGGCACGCGCACCTCAAGTCCGCTATACATAGAGCAGCGATCCTTGCGCTCGAGCAGGCACTGCATGAACCAGTAAAAATTCAGGTAGAACATCTCACGCATACGCCTGTCGGTTTCGCTGTCCGAGCTCAGCTTAGGGGCGGCGCCGATCGTGTCAAGGTAGCGCTGTCTGACGTATTCCTCGCCGTTTCGCGCCACGCCGTCCTTTAAAATATACCGTCTTATGCTTTGGCTTCTCGACCACGGAAAGCAGTCCTCAAACAGGATATCCTTATTGTGGTACCACGGATAACCGCCGAAAAGCTCGTCGGCACATTCGCCCGAAAGCGCGACCGTGTAGTCCTTTTTTATTTCCCTGCAAAAGAGCAAAAGCGACGAATCTACATCAACATACCCCGGAAGATCGCGCGCCTCGACGCTGTCGTAAAGCGCGTCCGCGAGCAAATCATTGTCGAGGATGACCTCGCTGTGCTTTGAGTCCGCGTCCTTTGCCATCAGCTTGATATACTCGTAATCGCGCGAGGGCTGGAACAGACTTTTTTCAAAGTATTTCTGATTATCGCGGTATTCGACCGAATAGGTGTGCACCTTTCCGAGCTTGTGCTCCTTTTGGTACCGCGAGGCGGTCTTGACAATTATGCTGCTGTCGAGCCCGCCCGACAAAAACATGCAGAGCGGAACGTCGCTGACAAGCTGCCGCTGTATCGCGTCGGTCAAAAGGTAACGGGTGCGCTCTATCGTTTGGCGCTCGTCGTCGGTGTGCTCGCGCGCCTCTATGCTGAAATACGTCTTTCGCGTAAACCGGTTGTTTTTATACACCGCGCACTCGCCGGGGTTAAGCTCGAACACCCCCTTGAACACTCCGCACGACGGCGTTCTCGCGGGTCCCAAAAAGAATATCTCGTTTAGTCCCTGCTCGTCGATCTGCGGTCTTACTTTTCCGCTTTTAAGCAGCGCCTTGATCTCGGAGCCGAACACAAGTCCGCCGTCGTATTCGCTGTAAAAGAGTGGCTTTACGCCCACCCTGTCGCGGCAGAGGAACACGCTTCTGTCGTCGGAGCGGAACACAGCGAAGGCGAATATACCGTTCAGCTTTTCGGCGCATTTTTCCCTGTATTTAACGTATGTTTTAAGCACTACCTCGGTGTCGCTGTGACCGCGAAAATGAAATCCGCAGGACTTTAATTCCTCGCGAAGCTCCGGCGCGTTGTATATCTCGCCATTATAAACGATAACATAGGTCACACCCCTGTGACTGACCGCCATCGGCTGCTTGCCGTTTTCAATGTCGATGACCGCCAGCCTGCGGTGTATCAACGCGGTATCTCCGTTTATATATATCCCGTTTTCGTCGGGGCCCCTTCGCTCAAGCGTTTCCGACATCGCGTTAAGAGTTTTAGTCCTTTCCGCCATGTTGGAGTCCCTTTCGATCCAGCCTGCTATTCCGCACATAAGATTACCTCCCGTTGTTTTTCATGGTGAATAAAAAGCATACCGTCACCGCGGTCAGCGCCGCTGCCGAGATCACGCTTCCGCCGAAAAATCCCGAGCTTCCGACTGCGCTGCTTGAAAACACCGCCTCCTCGCCGAGGAACACAAGGCTCAAAAGCTTGGTCAGCAAGGCGGTGAGTACGCCTTGAATAATTCTGACAAAGAAAAATAGAAGCTTGTTTATTTTGATTTTCCCGAGGGATGAAAAAATCTGAAAGTGAACGCATATCCCTCCGAAGCCGACCGCGAAGGCTGTTATCTCGATCGGAAATTTGCCTGAAGTGAGCGTGACCGCCGAGCATACCTCCGACATAATGATCCAGATGTCCCGAGCCGGTTCGGGCAGGAGCTTAACGACTATCCCGGTCGCCGCCGAAAAAATAAGCACGAGCGAACAGATCAGCGCCATTCCCTTAGCCGCGGAATAGGCGCTTTCGACTATCGCCGCAGAAATTGGGAGAGGAGGGGTATATGATTCTTTTGTAGAATTATAATTCCCCTTGTCCCTGTCAAACAGATTAAGAACCGCGCCGATGATCATTACCGACATCACCTGAGCGGCGAGTATTGTCAGTCCGACCGCGGTGCTGCCGTAAAGCGAGCTGCCGACGTAGTTTACCAAAAAGCCCGGACCGGCGCACACTGCGAACATGGCCGCTTTTTTTGCCTGATGAACGTCCGCCGCGCCCGAATCGCATAGCTCGCTTATTCCTCTCGCGCCCACCGGGTATCCTCCGACAAGACTCAAAAGGATGATCGGAGCGAAGCTTCCGCTCAGACCGAACAGCCGTTTTGTTATCCGTCCCGTCCTCCGCCCGAGCGCTTGGCACAGTCCTGTCTTTACCGCCATGGCGGAAAGTGCCATAAAGGGGAAGAGCGACGGTATCAGCACCTTAAGGCAAAGCTCCACGCCTTTTTCGACTCCGCTCCTGCAGCTTTCGGACGACAGCGTCAGCGCTGAGGCGGCGGCAGTTATCAGCAGCGCGTTGAATATCCCTCCGCCTCTGTCCAAGGCTTTTTTCAAATACATTTCCATCACCGATAATATATATGTCGCCGCCGGCATAAATATAATTGAATTTACAACGGGAGTGAAAAGCTTGAGAAGAAAACGGAAAGAAACTCGGGTGCCGGTGCTCGACGCCGGAACTCAGCCGCTTATAGAGATGACCGGCAACAGGCAGATCACCGTTGAGGGCTCCACGGGGATATTGCTGTATGAGTCGGATAATATCAAGGTAAACACCACAGGACCGGTCATGTCCTTCTTCGGCAGGGGACTCAGTCTGAGGTGTATTACGGGCTCGTCGGTAGAGATCAGCGGCTTTGTCAACAGGATCGACTTTATAACGTGAGGTAATTATGCTGTTAAAATTATTAAGGTATCTCAGGGGCTACGTCTGCTTCAAAGCGAGCGGTAGGTTCCCGGAAAGATTTTTGAACTCAGCCGCCGTCGGCGCTCTCAATCTTTGGGACGCTTATCCCTCAGAGGGAGGGATATCGGGGAAAATGTCCGCCTCTGATTACAGGCGAGCGAGGCATATCGCCCGGCGTTCCGGCACGCGGCTGAAAATCACAAAAAAACGGGGACTTCCGTTCGTGATAAAAAAACACTCCGACCGTATCGGACTGCCGATAGGCGCGCTTGCCGGAGCCGTGCTGCTCATAGTTCTGTCGCAGTTTATCTGGACGGTCGATATCGTCGGCGCAAAGACCGTCAGCGACAGCAGGATACGTCAGGCGCTCGAAAGCTGCGGAGTATATCCCGGAGGCTTCAAGGGCGCGGTCGACGTAATGAGCGCTCAGCGCGACGTGCAGTTCGAGATCGACGAGCTGTCGTGGGTCAGCATAAACACGCTCGGCTGCAAGTCGACCGTCGATGTCAGGGAAAAGGCGAAAAAGTCCGACGTTCAAAACGACGCTTCCCCCTGCAATATAAAGGCGAAGCGCGACGGAGTAATAACAAAAATCAACGCCGCCAACGGCTTTAACGCCGTTGAGGTCGGCAGCGGAGTCGCGAAGGGCGATCTTCTCGTCAGCGGAGTTATGCCCACTCAGCAGGACACCATTAGGTTCGTTCGTGCTAAGGCAGAGGTATACGCCGACTTTAATTCTAAATACGAATTAAAAATCCCGAAAAGCTATAATTATTATTCCTTATCAGAAAATAAAACCAACCGAAACGAGCTCAACTTCCTTTGGCTCAGCTTTCCGGTCAGCCTGAATTTCAGGTCGTTCCCCGAGTCGGTCAGCACTGTATGCCGTAAAAACCTCGCTTTAGACGGCAACGTCCTGCCGCTCGGTATCACTACTCAGACCACTCGAGGACTCGACGAGCTTTCGGTCGCTCTCACGCCGGAGCAGGCGAGTCTCAGCTTTGAAAAATCGTTGCTCCTCAATGAGGTCTTTGAAAACGGCGACTGCGCGGTAAAGAGCCGCCTGATTACCATCGAGGACGAAAGGGATCACTACCTCTGCCGCTGCGACAGCCTGTACAATCAAAATATCGCCCAAACCGTTGATTTTAGCGTGACAGAGAACTGAATTTGTGCTATAATACAAATCAAGGTTCCGCGACGCGGAAACGCAATCAAACTGTAAGGTGTGATCCAATGCGAATATTATGTATCGGCGACGTCGTAGCCACCGTCGGATGTGAATTTCTGCGCAAGACCCTTCCGGGCTTCAAGCGCTTCAACGGTATTGACCTTGTTATCTGCAACGGCGAGAACTCCGCCGACGGCAACGGGATAACTCCTGTTTCGGCGCAGCATTTGTTTGACAGCGGCGTGGACGCCATAACTCTCGGCAACCATTCGTTCAGGCGCAGGGAGGTCTACGACCTGCTCGACAGCTCGGATTATATCGCGCGCCCGTACAATTTCAGCTCACCGTCTGTTCCCGGTCACGGCGTTATCAACCTCGACCTGGGCAGGCGCGTTGTATCGGTCATCAACGTAATGGGAAATCTATTCACGGAAAGCGGACTGCAAAACGCTTTTGAGGCCGTTGACGAGGCGATTAAGAAAGCCGAGGGAAAGATTATAATCGTCGATTTCCACGCCGAGGCTACAAGCGAGAAGCGAGCCATGGGCTATTACCTCGACGGCAGGGTATCGGCAGTGTTCGGCACCCACACCCACGTCCAGACCTCGGACGCGCAGGTTCTTCCGAACGGCACGGGCTACATAACCGACGCAGGAATGACGGGTGCTATCCACTCCGTGCTCGGCGTCAAAACGGATATAATAATCAACCGTCTAAAGACGGGGCTGCCGGCTCGGTTTGAGTTCGCGTCGGGCGAATGCAGGCTTGAGGGAGTCGTTTTTGATATCGACGAAAGCACGTCAAAGTGCAAAAGTGCCGAAAGTGTCAGGGTCGAATAGCGAAAAATCTACAATTATATTTGTTTTGTCTATTGAAATCTTTACAAATATCTATTATAATAGTAATGTTTGGTACTATGTGTTTTATCAGATAATCAAAAAGGATGTGCAGTTATGATCAACGGAGAGATTTTAAAGAACGCTATCATCTCAGGCGCGCACAACATCAGCGCACAGAAGAACCATATCAACGACCTCAATATTTTTCCTGTTCCCGACGGCGACACAGGCACAAATATGTCGATGACTGTCATGGCGGCAGCAAAGGCTCTTGAGGATTACGAGGGCACCAACGCCGGCGAGGTCGCAAAGATCGCGGCTTCCGCTATGCTCAGAGGAGCAAGGGGCAACTCGGGCGTTATCACCTCTATCCTTTTCAGGGGCTTTGCTCAGGGGCTAAAGGACAGGGAAGAGGTCAACGGCAAAAATATCGCCGCGGCTCTCGGTATCGGCGTGGACGCCGCGTACAAGGCTGTAACAAAGCCTGCCGAGGGTACTATCCTGACGGTCGCGCGTATGGCGTATGAGGCGGGCGTTGAGGCTTCAAGGTCTAATTCCGATCCCGTATTCGTATGGCAGACTATCGTAAACAAGGCTAACGACGCTTTGGCTATCACCCCGGAGCTGCTTCCCGTGCTCAAAAAGGCGGGAGTTGTTGACGCCGGCGGCAAGGGTCTTTGCTCGATCTTCGAGGGTATGCTCGCCACTATCAAGGACGGCGAGATCGTTGAATATCAGGAAGAGGTCGCCGCGGAGCCTACAGTAGATACCTTCGAGAGCGCCGCCGCCGAGTTTGACGACGATATCGAGTTCACTTACTGCACAGAGTTTATCGTAGGCAGAGATCCCGAGATCGAGACCGATCCCGAGGAGCTCCGCGACTACTTAAAGGAGATCGGCGACTGCGTTGTTGTCGTTAACGACGAGGAGATCATCAAGGTTCACGTTCACACCGAGACTCCCGGCAACGCGCTCACCAAAGGTCTTGAGTTCGGCCAGCTCCTCACCGTAAAGGTCGAAAACATGAAGGAGCAGCACAAGAACGCCAAGAAGAAATCAAAGAAGAGATCAGGAAAGTCCAAGAAGGAGCAGTTCAAGTTTGCAGAACCCACCGAGGAATTTGGATTTGTAGCCGTCGCGGCAGGCGAGGGAATGAAGAACCTCTTTACCGAGCTCGGCTGCACAAACGTGGTATCGGGCGGTCAGAGCATGAACCCCAGCACCGACGATATCCTCGCAGCGGTAAACGCAACTCCGGCAAAGACCGTATATGTGCTCCCCAATAACAAGAATATCATCCTTGCCGCAGAACAGACCGTTCCGCTCGTTAAGGACAGAACGGTAGTTATCGTTCCTACAAGGACTATCCCTCAGGGCATGACCGCTATGCTCAACTTTGATCCCGAGATCTCGCCCGAGAGCAACGCCCAGCTTATGATGGACGCCGCTCACGCGGTCGGCACAGGTCTTGTTACCTTCGCCGCGCGCAACAGTGAATTTGGCGGAAAGAAGATCAAGGAGGGCGACATCATCGCGCTCAAGAACGGCAAGCTCACTATCACTGAAAAGAGCGCCGTCAAAGCGGTAGTAAAGCTCGCCAAGAGCATGGTGACCCGCGAGACCGCGTTTATCACCCTCATCTACGGCGAGGATACCACCGAGGAGGACGCCGAGAAGGCGTACGAGGAGCTCAGAGATAAGTTCGGCTCACGCACCGATATCTCGCTCGTAAAGGGCGACCAGCCTGTTTACTACTTCATCCTCAGTGTAGAATAGTCGCGGTGGCGACACCACATTCGGGGCAGACAGAGCGGCGTAAATAACTTCGTGTAGCTTTACTGTTCTGCGTAAATTTTACAAAAACAATTAGCGGTTAGTGTACTCTCGCTGACCGCTATAAATTTAAATTGTATAATATGACTTCATTATATAAAATGCCCGTTTCCTCACTGAGCGGTATCGGAGCAAAGCGCGCCGAGCAGTTCAAAAAGCTCGGTGTCAGCTCGGTCGGCGAGCTTATCACCTTTTATCCGCGCGCTTATGAGGACTGGAGCAACGTAGAAAAAATCGCTAATATCACCGAAAGCGGCACCTACTGCGTCAAAGCGGTGCTTGCCTCGCCGATTTCCGACTCGAGGATAGCCGGCGGCAGGATCCTGTCAAAGGGCTCGGTATACGACGACACGGGCTCGATACAGATCGTGTTTTTTAACAACAGGTACATCAGCTCGATGCTTACCTACGGTATAGAATATTTCTTCTACGGAAAAATAAATTGTGATAATTACGGCATGCAGATGGTATCGCCGACATTTTCACCCGTGAGCGAAGGCGCGCGTATCCACCCGATATACCGCCAGACCGCCGGTCTAAACGGCAGGACCGTCTCAAACGCGGTAAAGCAGTCGCTTAAACTTCTGCCGCCCGTTGTGAACGATCCGCTTCCCGAGCAGGTCAGGCGCGCGTTCGGGCTTACGGGACTTCGCGAGGCGCTTTTCGGTATCCATTTTCCCAAGGACAGCGACGAGCTCGAGTCCGCCCGCAAGCGCCTTGTTACCGAGGAGCTTGTCGTGCTGAATCTCGGCATGAGGAACCTGCGCAGCCATGGCAGGGGTATAAGCTCGGTCAAGATAACCCGGGATCACTCTGAGGAATTTGCCTCTTTTTTGCCGTTTGAGCTTACCGGAGCGCAGCGGCGCGCCATCTCAGACTGCGTAAATGATATAAAGACAAAATCCGTTCCGATGAACCGCCTTGTTCAGGGCGACGTCGGATCGGGCAAGACCGCCGTAGCCGCCTCGGTCTGCTACACCGTGATAAAGAACGGCTATCAGGCGGCGTTCATGGCGCCGACCGAAATTCTCGCGCGCCAGCACTTTGAAACCTTCAAAAAGCTTTTTGAGAACACCTCGGTACGCGTCGGGCTTCTTACCGGAGCGCTGAAGGAAAGTGAGAAAAAGCGCGCGCGTTCCGAGCTTGAAAGCGGAGAGATTGACCTCGTTGTCGGCACTCACGCGCTTATAACCGACAAGACCGAGTTCAAAAACCTCGGTATCGCTGTCACCGACGAACAGCACCGTTTCGGCGTTGCCCAGCGCGCTAAGCTGCTCTCCAAGGGCAGAAATCCGCATCTCCTCGTAATGAGCGCGACCCCGATACCGCGCACGCTGGGGCTGATTATCTTCGGCGACCTCGATATTTCCATAATCGACGAGCTTCCGCCGTCGCGCAAGCCCGTGCGCACCGTTTTATTTGATTCGAGCCAAAGGAACCGCGTGTTCGGCTTTATAAAAAAGGAGATCGCCGCCGGCAGACAGGCGTATATCGTATGTCCTCTCGTCGAGGAGGGCGAACTTGACGACGTCGCCTCCGCCGAGGAATACGCCGCCGAGCTGATGCTAAAGCAGTTCAGGGATATCCCCGTCGGCGTTGTTCACGGTCAGATGAAGTCAGACGAAAAAGAGGCGGTGATGAGCAGATTCGCCTCGGGTGGGCTAAAACTTCTCGTCGCCACAACTGTGATCGAGGTCGGTGTCGATGTTCCGAACGCCTCGGTAATGGTGATCGAAAACGCCGAGCGCTTCGGTCTTTCCCAGCTCCATCAGCTCAGGGGCAGGGTCGGAAGGGGAGAGGCTCAGTCTTTCTGCGTGCTCATCAGCGATCATCACAACGAGCTGACGAGGCAGAGGCTCGAGGTATTGTGTTCCACCAACGACGGCTTCAGGATCGCCGACGAGGATCTTCGCATGCGCGGTCCGGGCGATTTCTTCGGTCAGCGTCAGCACGGACTTCCGCAGCTTTCCATCGCCGATTTCGCCGATACAAAAAGCCTTGAGCTGTCGCAAAAAATAGTCGATTATATTCTTTTTACATACAAGGACGTCCGCTGTGACGAGCTAAAGCTGCTCAACGCCGAGATCGAAAGGCTGTTTGAGCGCGGCGGTCAGAACACTTTGAATTAAACAGGAGTTACAGTTATGAAAAAGCTTTCGGTCAAGATCATATCCGCGCTAATGGCGCTGTGCGTGATCCTCGCGGCGTCTACCGCCGCGGCAGGCGCTATTTCTTTTTCCAACAAGGTCGACGTAAAGTCGCAGTCGGTGCTTGTCGTAAGCATGGATTCGGGTCAGGTCGTATATGAGAAGGACGCCGATTCCAAGCGGTATCCCGCATCCACCACCAAGATCATGACGTATATCGTCGCCGTGGAGAATATCGACGATCTCGAGAACACCCGTGTGCCGGTCAAAAAGAGCATCATTGACGATCTCAACAACACCGGCAGCTCTATGGCGAACATGGGCGATCACGTGGGCGAGAAGGTTAAGGTCATCGACCTGCTCTACAGCATGATGGTGCCCTCCGGCAACGACGCCGCGCTCATCCTCGCCGATTATGTCGGCGGCGGCGACGTCGACAGGTTCGTTCAGATGATGAACGACAAGGCGGCGGCTCTCGGCTGCGAGAACACCCATTTTACAAATCCCGACGGCCTGCACGATCCGAACCACTACACCACCGCGCGCGATCTTTACAGGATGTCCTCATACGCTCTCACCCTGCCGTATTTTGAGCAGATTTCAAACACCACCGAATACACCTGCGAAGGCGACGACAGTCCGCTTATAACCACAAACTATCTTATTGACGAGTACCGCGGCGGCGAGTATTATTACACCTACGCCAAGGGCATAAAAACAGGCACCACCGACGAAGCCGGAAGATGCCTTGTCACGACCGCCTCAGCCGACGGATACTCTTACATGGCTGTTCTTTTGGGCGCTCCCTACAAGGAGGGCGAGATGGAGGAATACTACACCTTCACCGACGCCGCCGATCTTTTCCGCTGGGCGCTTGTCGGTCTTGAAATGCAGACCATCAAGAGCACCCAGACCCCCGTGTGCGAGCAAAAAGTCAGGCTCGCGTGGGGCAGGGATTCGGTTTCGCTCGTTCCGCGGCAGAACCTCAACGCAATCGTTCCGAAGGATCTAAAGCCGACGAACATCATAGTCGAGACCGATACTCCCGAGGAGGTAGACGCTCCGCTTTATCCCGACAAGCCGGTCGGCACCGCGTCGGTATACTATGTTGAGGAAGGCAAGGAAAAACAGCTTATCTCGACGGTTGACCTTGTTCCGTCGGAGCAGATAGACAAGAGCGGCATCCTTGAGGTGCTCAATGTGATAGGGACGATTTTCAAATCCTATTGGTTCCTTGTTCTGATCGGAATCATCGTCCTGTTGTTTATCATCTATATCATAGCGGCAAAGGTTCACCGCGCCCGCGTAAAGAAAAACCGCAAGGTAAAGCGCTACCGCAATTTCTAAATCAAATAAAAACTCGGTCATCCCGGGCATAAGCGATTTGCTTACGCCCGGGATGGCATTTTTATTGTAATAATATTGTAAATAAAATGTTGTTGTAATTATATCGGACGGTGTGCTATAATTATTTTAAGGAAAAATAGGGGTGATGTTTATGAAATGTCCGTATTGTGGTTATGAGGAAAGCAAGGTAATCGACTCGCGCTCCGCCGACGACGGCGAGAGGATCCGCCGCCGCAGGGAATGTCTTAACTGCGGAAAGCGTTTCACCACTCACGAGGTGATCGAGACCGTGCCGATAATCGTTGTAAAGCGCGACAAATCGCGCGAGGTTTTCGACCGCAACAAGCTGACCGCCGGAATACTCAGAGCCTGCGAAAAACGACCCGTTTCCCTTACTCAGATCGAGGAAATGGTAAACAATATCGAGGCGAAGATCCAGAGCAGCCTCGACCGCGAGATCACCACTATGCAGATCGGCGAGCTCGCCATGGAAGAGATCAAAAAGGTCGACGAGGTATCCTACGTCCGCTTTGCTTCCGTGTACCGCCAGTTCAAGGACATCAACACCTTTATGGAGGAGCTGAACAAGCTTCTTACCGAAAAACAGTAAAAAATCACGCCGCGGTCGTCCGCGGCGTTTTTGTATTATTCGGCGAATTTTTTTGCCTCGGCGACAGCGAGCCTGTCGCACCTTTCGTTTTCGGGATGACCGGCGTGACCCTTCACCCAGTTTATCTCGAGCTTATGTATATCGCAGAGCTCAAGCAGCTTTTCCCATAGCTCGGGATTCAGCGCCGGCTCTTTTTTATTTCGCATCCAGCCGTTAGCCTGCCACTTTTTAGCCCAGCCTAATTTCAGCGCGTTGCACACATACTGCGAATCGCTGAACAGCGCTACCTCGCACGGCTCCTTGAGCGCCTCAAGTCCCCTGATGACCGCCGTCAGCTCCATGCGGTTGTTCGTGGTGACGCGTTCTCCGCCCGAAAGCTCCTTTTCAACTCCGTTATATCTCAGGATCGTGCCCCAGCCTCCGGGACCCGGATTTCCGCTGCACGCTCCGTCGGTAAAAATCTCTACACGCTTCAAAGCAAATCTCCTCTTCGATCATTTTCCTGATTTATATTTTGCCACAAATCCGGGATAATAACAATAGCAAATCCAGATTTTGTAAAAAAATATTTGCGATTGAGAGTTATAATTCTTTTTTCTTATTGACACGACGGCTTGTTTTAAGGTAAAATAAAATGAATATGTATGCTTGGGGTATTATACCCTTGATATATAAATGAACGGAAAAATCTATAGAAACACGGAGGTAATTTTGTGAGTTCAACCGGCAAGAATAAAAGAAATCAAAACAGGAACTCAAAATACGTAAAGTCAAATAACACAGTACAAAGCAATCCAAGGATCGCTAAGAAAAAGGGCAGGGGCATTCAGTCCAAGCAGGTCAAAAAGCCCTCTGTAAAGATATCGTTTTTGGGCGGACTTAACGAGATCGGCAAAAACATCACCCTTATCGAGTGCGAAAACGATATCGTAATAGTTGACTGCGGAATGGCGTTTCCCGACGGCGATATGCTCGGAGTAGACCTTGTTATTCCCGATTTTACCTATATTGAGCAAAATGTTGATAAAGTAAGGGGTATCGTCCTCACCCACGGACACGAGGACCACATCGGCGGACTGCCGTTCCTTCTATCGAGAGTCAATGTTCCCTTGTACGGAACTCCGCTGACTCTCGGACTCGTAGGCAACAAGCTCAGAGAGCACAGCCTCTTTAACAAATCCCAGATGAACGTCGTCAACTCCGGCGAGACCATCAGGCTGGGCTGCATGAACATAAAGTTTATCCATGTAAACCACTCGATCCCCGACTCGGTGGCGTTTGCTATCGAGACACCGGCGGGAACGATCGTCCACACGGGCGACTTCAAGATCGACTGCACGCCCATACTCGGCGATACGATCGACCTTTCAAGCTTTGCCGCGGTAGGCGACAAAGGCGTGCTCGCCCTTTTGGCTGAGAGCACTAACGCTCAGCGCTCCGGCTACACGCCCACCGAAAGGCTCG
The DNA here is from genome assembly GCA_902767845.1 of uncultured Ruminococcus sp. Lineage (GTDB taxonomy): Bacteria > Bacillota > Clostridia > Oscillospirales > Acutalibacteraceae > Ruminococcoides. Next base: position 97,208 of record CACXIV010000001.1, read on the forward strand.
TTTCCGAGAGTCTTGACAACCTCTTTAAGAGGGCTGAAAAGTACAGAATAATCATCGCGACATTCGCCTCTAACGTCAACCGAGTCCAGCAGATCATCAACTGCGCGGAAAAATACGGACGCAAGGTGGCGTTTTCCGGCAGAAGCATGGTCAACTACATGGACGTCGCGAAGAAGCTGGGATATCTGTCGCTTCCGCAGAACATTCTTATTGACATCGACATGCTCGATAAATTCCCACCCGAGCAGATCGTTCTCGTCACCACCGGCAGCCAGGGCGAGCCGATGAGCGCGCTGTCGCGCATGGCGTACTCCGATCACCGCAAGGTTATGGTAGGCGAGGGCGACTTCATCATCATCTCGGCAAACCCGATCCCCGGCAACGAAAAGACCGTCGGCAACGTAGTCGACGAGCTCCTCAAGCGCGGCTGCAAGGTGATCTACGAGAGCATGTATGACGTGCATGTTTCGGGTCACGCCTGTCAGGAGGAGCTAAAGATAATCCACAGGCTCGTAAAGCCCAAGTATTTTATACCCATCCACGGCGAGCAAAAGCATCTTCGCAAGCACGCGGAGCTTGCCGAGTTCCTCGGAATGGACAGAAGCAATATTTTTATTCCGGATATCGGCACAACCGTTGAGATAAACGAGGATTACATGAAGGAAGCGGATCACGTTCCCGCCGGCAAGGTATTTGTCGACGGACTCGGAGTCGGTGACGTCGGAAGCATAGTTCTCCGCGACCGCAAGCATCTGGGTCAGGACGGACTGATAATCATCGTAGCCTCGCTCGACGTCTACGACGGACACGTTATCAGCGGACCGGATATCGTATCGCGCGGATTCGTTTATGTCCGCGAGAGCGAGAGTCTGCTTGAAGAAGTCAAAAAGCTCGCGCTCGATATTCTTGAGGACTGCGCCGAAAAGAATATCCACGAGTGGGGCATTATCAAAAACCGCATTAAGGATGAAGTTTCAAAGCTGATCGCGCAGAGAACAAGGCGCGCGCCGATGATCCTCCCGATCCTTCAGGAGGTATAACGGCAGACCGGCTTTACTGAGGTTAGTATGAAAAGAAAATTTTGGACGCTGGCACCGTGGTTCCTGATCTTCGCGGTCGCCATGTTCACGATGGCGTTTATAACGCTTCGATACAACGAAACGCTCTGTTATATCGAGCTTCTCGCGGCTACGGTGGCGACGATAATCACACTTGCGTTTTCCATTTGGTTCCGCAGGTATATCAGAGCCATGGTGAAAAGCACGGCGAACCGCATAAGCGGCTTCAACGCCGATTTTCTTGACAAGTACAAATATCCCGTTGTAGTCGTTGGCTCGGAGGGCGATATTTTCTGGTGCAACGCGAGGTTCAGAAAGATCCTCGGCAGCCGCAGCCCCGAGGGCGACAGCATTAACGCCTACCTCGGCGGCAAAAATGTCTTTGATATCGCCGATTCCGAGGGCGTTGACGTTGCCATTGACGGCAGGGAATTTACCGTATACGCGCTTTGGGCAGGCGAGGGTGTTATCTGCCACTTTATAGAGAACACCTACTACAAGTCTATGCTGCGCGAGTATCATTCCTCGCTGCCGTGCGTGGCTCTCATCACCTTTGACAATGCCGACGACTTTATCACAAGCTCCGAGGAGTATTATTCCACCGTTGCTATCTCGGTCGAGGCGAACCTGCAAAGATGGTCGAACGACTACAACGCCATGTACAAAAAGATCAGCAACAACCGATATATGATAATTTTCCGCGACGCCGATATCGACAAGATGATCTCCCAGCGTTTCCCGATTTTGAAGGATATCCGCTCTATCGGAACGGCGCGCCATATCGCGACTATCTCCGTCGGACTCGCGCGCGGCTGCAAGACCGTCCGCGAAAGCGAGCTCGCGGCGCGCAAGGCGCTCGAAATGTCGCTCGGCAGAGGCGGAGATCAGGTAGCAATAATCAAAGACGGCGCGTATGAGTTCTTCGGAGGTACCGCCGCGGCTACCGAAAAGGTCAGCAAGGTGCGCATGAGAGTTATCGCCAACGCTATCAGCCGAGCTGTTGCGGACTCCGACAAGGTTTACATAATGGGACACCGCTTTTCCGATCTCGACTGTATCGGCGCGGCGGTAGGCATGCAGTGCGTAATGGAAAAGAGCTTAAAAAAATACTGCAAGGTCGTAGTCAACGAGGAGACCTCGATGGCAAAACAGCTTATCGACTACACCAGAGAAAAGCTCGACGGCGAAATATTTGTAACTCCCTCCGACGCTTTAAGGGGAGCTACCGCCAAGACCCTGCTGATAATCGTAGATACGCATATCGAATCCTCGCTCGAGAGCAGCGAGCTTTACTCAAAGTGCAAAAGGATAGTCGTTATCGACCATCACCGCAAGGCTGTTGATTATATCGGTAACGCTCTCGTGTTCTGTCACGAGCCGTCGGCTTCCTCCGCGAGCGAAATGTGCTGCGAGATCATCAGCTACCTCGACGATCAGCCGCTCGGCTATATCCAGGCTGACGCGCTTCTTTCGGGAATCATGCTCGATACAAAGAACTTTGTGCTCAAAACGGGCGTGCGCACCTTTGAGGCGGCGGCTTATTTGAGGCGCAAGGGCGCCAATACCCTCACCGTAAAGGAGATGTTCTCGGGCAGCATCGACACCTACCGCGAAAAGGTAGATATCGTTGTTCGCAGCGAGGTTTACAGGGGCTGCGCTATCTCGAGCTCCGACAAGCTCACAGACGACATAAGGCTCGCCGCGGCTCAGGCGGCGGACGAAATGCTGACCCTGCAGGGTATCGTCGCGTCGTTTGTTATCTTCGGCGACAGCAAAAAGCTCAATATTTCCGCGCGCAGCTACGGACGCCTCAACGTCCAGCTCATAATGGAAAAGCTCGGCGGAGGAGGTCATCAGACAATGGCTGCCACCCAGCTTTACGACACCCCTGTCGAAGCCGCCTATGAAAAGCTAAAGCTCGCGATAGACGACGTATTGGATTATAACGAGGAATAGAAAGGACAAGTATTATGAAGGTAATTTTATTACAGGACGTAAAATCGCTCGGTAAAAAGGGAGAGCTCGTAGAGGTCTCCGAGGGTTACGGAAGGAACTTTCTGCTTCCGCGCAACGTCGCCAAGGAGGCGAACGCTCAGGCGATGAACGAGTACAAGAACGCCGAAAACTCAAAGCAGTATAAGATAGAGACCGCCAAGGCTCAGGCTGAGTCATACAAAAAATTGCTTGAGGGCAAGACCTTCAAGATGACCGCAAAGGCCGGCAAGGGCGGCAAGCTCTTCGGCAGCATCACCGCGAAGCAGGTAGCCGAGGAGATCAAAAAGCAGTACAGCATCTCCGTAGACAAGCGCAAGGTGGTTTTGGAGCGCGACATCAAGGAGTTCGGCACATACAAGGCGGAGGTCAAGCTCTACACGGGCATCTCCGCGAATATCGACATTACGGTCAGCGAGTCATAAATCAGGGAAAACAAAATGGCTAATACTGAATACACAAGCGAGTTCACTACTCTGCCGTACAGCGCCGAGGCTGAACAGGCTGTTCTGGGAGCTATTATCCTCGACAGCAGCGTTTTCGACAAGGTGCTCGATCACGTGACGTCGCCCGATTTCTTCTATATCGGACTGCACAAGCAGATCTTCGCTCAGATGCAGGACATGATGAACTTCGGCACGTCCATCGACGTAGTGACCCTGCTTGACAGACTGAAAAAAAGCGGCGCGTTCGACGAGGCGAACGGCAAGACATATATCATGGATCTGGCGGAAAACTGTCCGTCGATCTCCAACGCCGAGGAATACGCCAAAATAATCAAAGAAAAATATCAGCTCAGGCAGCTCATCACCGCCTCGCGAAAGACTATCGACGAGGCCACCGAGGGCGAGGGAGAGACCTCTCTGCTGCTCGATTCCGCGGAGCAAAGACTGTTTGACATCCGCACCGACAGCAGCAAAACAGGTCTTGAAAAAATTGATTCCGTGCTTTTTCAGACCTTCGCAAGGCTCGATTCGCTCAACCGCGAGGCTGACGATTCGCTGCGCCCCGTACCCACGGGGATAGAGGATCTCGACAGGATGATAACCGGACTCAACCGCTCCGACCTTATTATTCTCGCGGCGCGTCCCGGTATGGGCAAAACGAGCTTCGCGCTCAATATCGCGCGCAACGTAGCCTGTCAGTCAAAAAAGACGGTTGCCTTTTTCTCGCTCGAAATGCCCAAGGAGCAGCTCGCGAGCCGCCTGCTCTCCTCCGAGGCACGGGTCGGCGGAACAAAGCTGCGCACCGGCAAGCTCAACGACGAGGACTGGAGCCGCCTGATCCCGGCGAGCGACGTGCTCAGGGAGGCACCGCTGTACCTCGACGATTCGTCGACGATCACGATCACCGAGATGAAGTCGAGGCTGCGCAGACTTAAAAGCATCGACCTTGTCGTAATCGACTATTTGCAGCTTATGGCGAGCGGCAGGAGGATCGACAACAGAGTTCAGGAGATCTCCGCCATCACCAGAAACCTAAAGATAATGGCAAAGGAGCTGAACGTTCCGATCATCACGCTGTCGCAGCTTTCGCGTGCTTCCGAGCAGCGCACGGGCGACCACCGTCCGCAGCTTTCCGACCTTCGTGATTCCGGTTCGATCGAGCAGGACGCAGATATCGTGCTTTTCCTCTACCGCGAGGGCTACTACGACAAGGCGGACGGCGATAACGCAGCTCCCACTGCCGATATGAACGCGGGCGAGTGCATCGTAGCAAAGAACCGCCACGGCGAGACGAACACCGTCAAGCTCCACTGGCAGGGCGAGTTCATGCGCTTTACGGGCACCGACAACCGCCACCGTGAGCCGTAATGATATCGCCGAAGCGGTGCTTGTTTCCGCTGTATCGGCGATCGAAAAATACGGCCTTATCTCCGACGGCGACAATATCATCGTAGCGCTGTCGGGAGGAGCGGATTCTGTAACGCTCCTAAATATTCTTTATTCCTTAAAAGAAAAATATAACATCACGCTTTACGCCGCTCATCTCAACCACGGCATCCGCGGCGCTGAAGCCGATAATGATGAAAAATTCTGTAAAATTCTGTGTGAGAATTATAATATCAAACTTTTTGTAAAGCATATTGATGTCCCCAAGCTCTGCGCCGAACAAAAGCTCAGCGAGGAGCTTTGCGGAAGGAACGAGCGCTATCGCTTTTTTGAGGAAATATCCTCTCCGCTCGGCGCCAAGATTGCCACGGCACACACCGCGACCGACAACGCCGAGACCCTGCTGTTCAACCTTGTAAGAGGCAGCTCCGTACGCGGCGCGTCGGCGATCCCGCCGGTGAGGGGGAACATCATCAGGCCGCTGATCGAGCTGACGCGCGACGATATCGAGTCGTATTGCTCGGAAAAATCGCTCGCGTATGTCACCGACAGCACCAACTTATCCGATCGTTACACGCGCAACAAGCTGCGCCATTCCGCGATCCCTGTGCTAAAGGAGCTCAATCCCAGGGCGGAGAGCGCTATGCTCGCGTTTTCGCGCGACGCCGCTGAGGTGGATTCGTTTTTGGAGCGCTGCGCGCTGGATCGACTTGAGCTCGCAAAAGAAAAATACGGCTATAACGCCGACATACTTCTGAACAGCGATCCCGCCGTGCTAAAGGCTTCCGTCGCGAAGCTTTGCAGAGATAACGACGCCGGCGCCGAGAGGCGTCATATCGACCTCATTATCTCGATCCTGAAATACGGCGGCGCGGTAGAACTGAAAAACGGAAGAAAGGCGGTCTGCACTCAAAACATTTTTAGGATAACCGCCGAAAAAACAGAAAATACGCGATTTTCCCTTACCTTTGACAAAAGCATGAGCTTTGATTACCTCGGGAAAACTGTCAGCGCTTCAATGGATTTTTCTCTGTCGGAGCCTGACCGTCCTGTGTTTAGGACGCGTGAAAGCGGAGACCGCTTCACGTTTGCCGACCGTGAGGTGACAAAGCCGCTTCGCAAGGCGCTGAACGAGCGCAAAATACCCTCAGAGCTGCGCGACAGCCTGCTGGTGCTTTGCAAAGGCTCAACAGTGCTCTGGTGCGAGGGCTTGGGAGTTTCAAAGCAGGGAAGAGAGCTTGATATAAAAATTATTATTCGATAAAAGAAATATACATTCAAAAAGGAGCTTAGTTATGCATAAGGACATAGAATCCGTACTCGTTTCCGAGAAGCAACTTGAAAAAATCGTGAACACGCTTGCAAAACAAATCGAAAAAGATTATAATGACAAGGAGTTTATGATGATCGGCCTCTTAAAGGGCAGCGTGGCGTTTATGGCAGATTTGATGAAGAAGATCCGCCTTGATTTTTCGATCGACTTCATGGTTGCCTCAAGCTACGGCAGCGGAACCGAGAGCTCGGGAAAGATAAAGATCATCAGCGACGTCACCATCCCCGTTAAGGACATGGATATCCTTATTGTCGAGGACATCGTCGACTCGGGCAACACGCTCAATTTTATCTGCAACTATCTCGTAACAAAGGGAGCCAAGAGCGTTCGCGTGGCGACCCTTTGCGACAAGCCCGCGCGCAGAAAGGTGCCTTTCACGCCCGACTATATCGGAACCGAGATCCCCGACGAGTTTATCGTCGGCTACGGACTTGACTATGACGAAAAGTACAGAAATCTCCCGTACATAGGCGTTCTAAAGCGTTCGGTATACGAGTAATCAACGCACATCAGTCGTAAGGAGTGATATAATTTGGATAATAAAAGAAGAGGACCGAGTCTGCTTCTGTATCTGGCTATTCCGATAATCCTCATTATCATAGCCGCGATATTCCTCAGCACAAGGCAGAGCGACTCGCCCAAGACCTCGCAGCTCGTCCAGTATTTTGTAGATCACAAGGTAGAGAGCTACACCATAAACTACGGTTCGGGCGCGATAGAGCTGACACTCAAAAAGGGAGAGCAGCCCTATCCCAAAAACGAGGATACGACCGCGCCGTCAGGCAGCGATAACCCCATAAACCAGGCCGTTATGCCTTCATCATCCGTCAGCTCCGATCAGCAGGCGGTGGTCAAGGGACAGCTTGCCGATATCCAGAGGTTTTTGGACGACATAGAGCCGTATCAAAAGACGGACGGCAAGACCATTCCGTACAACCTGATAAGGGCGAACGACAACTCGTTTTTGCTTGAGATCATACCGACCGTGATCATGGTCGTGATCTTTATCGGCGCGTGGATCTTCATCATGAAGAAGATGGGCGGCGGCGGAATCGGCAAGGAGATGAGCTTCGGCAAGGCCAAGATCAAAAACTCTAACGACGACAAGCGCAAGACCACCTTTGACGACGTCGCCGGAGCCGACGAGGAAAAGGAAGAGCTTGCCGAGGTAGTGGAGTTTCTTAAGTCACCCGATAAGTTCAACAAGCTCGGCGCGCGCATACCCAAGGGCGTGCTGCTTGTGGGACCTCCCGGAACCGGTAAGACCCTTCTCGCGAGAGCTGTAGCAGGAGAGGCAGGAGTGCCGTTCTTCTCGATCTCTGGCTCCGATTTTGTAGAGATGTTTGTCGGCGTCGGTGCGTCGCGAGTTCGCGACCTGTTCGACCAGGCAAAGAAAAACTCGCCGTGCATAATCTTTATTGATGAGATCGACGCCGTAGGCCGCCAGAGAGGCGCCGGACTCGGCGGCGGCAACGACGAGCGAGAGCAGACGCTTAACCAGCTTCTCGTTGAGATGGACGGCTTCGGCGTAAACGAGGGAGTTATCCTCATCGCCGCCACAAACCGTCCGGACGTTCTCGACCCGGCGCTGCTCCGTCCCGGAAGATTCGACCGTCAGGTAGTCGTAAGCTATCCCGACGTAAACGGACGCGAGGCTATCCTTAAGGTGCACGCTCGCACCAAGCCGCTCGCTCCCGACGTAAAGCTTAAAACAATCGCCAAGACGACCGCGGGCTTTACGGGCGCCGATCTTGAAAACCTGCTCAACGAGGCGGCTCTGCTCGCCGCGAGAGCGGATAAAAAAGCGATCACCATGAAGGAGATCGAGGAGGCTACCATCAAGGTGGTAGTCGGCGCCGAAAAGAAGTCAAAGGTAATGAGCGATAAGGAGAAGAAGCTCACCGCCTATCACGAGGCAGGTCACGCGATCCTCTTCGACGTTCTCGAAACTCAGGATCCCGTTCACGAAATATCCATCATTCCGCGCGGAATGGCTGGCGGTTACACAATGCCGCTGCCGACCGAGGATAAATCCTACAACTCGCGCAACGAAATGATCGAGGATATCGTGGTATCGCTCGGCGGACGCGTCGCCGAGGCGCTTATCCTTGACGATATTTCAACCGGCGCTTCAAACGATATCGAAAAGGCGACAAAGACCGCGCGTGCCATGGTAACCAAGTACGGCATGACCAAGGAGCTCGGCTGCGTGAATTACGGCAGCGAGAGCGGAAGCGTGTTCTTAGGCAGGGATTACGGCAGGACTCAGGATTATTCCGAGGCTACCGCCGCCAAGATTGACGAGCTTGTGCTCAAGATAGTTAACGAGGCGTACGCCACTGCCGAAAAGCTCCTCAGCGAGAATATTGACAAGCTGCACGAGATCGCCGCTTATCTCATAAAGCATGAGAAGATGAACAGCACCGACTTTGAGGCTGTTATGAACGGCACGTATGTTGAGCCGGCGGAAGAACCGGACGACGATGACGAGCCCGAAGCAGAAGTATCGGAGACATACACAGCTCCCGAAACATCCTTTGAGGACTTTGTTGATAATTCTACAGAAGAATAATAAATTAAGCCGCTGACAAAAAATGTCAGCGGCTATTTTAATGGCGCGATATTTTATTTTTTACCAATCATCGTCGTCGTCAAAGGCAGAGCCGAAATGTGACGAACCCCAATCATCATCGTCGTCATCCCATGAGGAAATACAATGCAGTTCGCCGGTGTCCAAATCAAGAGCGTTTCCGCCCATTTCGATCATTTGATGTCCTTCGGAGTCTATTATGCCGAACAAAAAGCCGCCAACCATGCGGTCAGCGGCTTTATAAAGCGAATAATAATTATTTGAGGCTGTTCTGGATAGCAACAGCAACCGCAACGGTAGCGCCTACCATCGGGTTGTTGCCCATTCCGAGGAAGCCCATCATCTCTACGTGAGCCGGTACGGAGGAAGAGCCTGCGAACTGAGCGTCGGAGTGCATTCTTCCCATTGTGTCCGTCATGCCGTAGGAAGCGGGACCTGCTGCCATGTTGTCGGGATGCAGAGTACGTCCTGTGCCGCCGCCCGAAGCAACGGAGAAGTACTTTTTGCCCTGCTCGTTACACTCTTTCTTGTAAGTGCCGGCAACGGGATGCTGGAAGCGTGTCGGGTTGGTCGAGTTACCGGTAATGGAAACGTCAACGCCCTCCTTGTGCATGATGGCAACGCCCTCGCGAACGTCGTCAGCGCCGTAGCAGCGAACATTAGCGCGCTCGCCGTCGGAGTAGGGAGTCTCTTTAACGATAGTAAGCTCGCCTGTGAAGTAGTCAAACTTTGTCTGAACATAGGTGAAGCCGTTGATCCTTGAAATGATCTGAGCGGCGTCCTTTCCGAGACCGTTAAGAATAACTCTCAGGGGCTGCTCGCGAACCTTGTTAGCGTTGCGGACGATACCGATAGCGCCCTCAGCAGCAGCAAATGACTCGTGACCTGCCAGGAAAGCGAAGCACTTTGTATCGTTTGAAAGAAGCATAGCGGCAAGATTGCCGTGACCGAGACCGACCTTGCGGTTTTCGGCAACGGAGCCGTCGATGCAAAAGCTCTGGAGGCCAATGCCGATGTATTTAGCGGCTTCCTCCGCGTTCTTAGCGCCTGCCTTAAGAGCGATAGCGGCGCCTACGCAGTATGCCCAGCATACGTTTTCAAAGCAGATAGGCTGGATTCCCTTAGCGATCTCGTAGGGATCGAAGCCCGCGTTTTTGCAGATCTCGCGGCTCTCCTCAACAGAGGCGATACCGTACTGTGCCAAAACGCCGTTGATTTTCTCGATTCTTCTGTCGTAATTTTCAAATAAACTCATGCTGCACACCTCCTTTATTCGTGACGCGGGTCAATGTACTTAGCCGCGTTGTCAAACTGACCGTAGTGGCCCTTAGCCTTCTCAAGAGCGTCGTTGGCGTCCATGCCGCCCTTGATGAAGTCCATCATTTTGCCGAGGCTGACAAACTCGTAGCCGATGATCTCATCGTCGCTGTTAAGCGCGATGCGTGTGCAGTAGCCCTCTGTCATCTCGAGGTAACGGGGACCCTTCTCCTTGGTGGCGAACATTGTGCCAACCTGTGAGCGCAGACCCTTGCCGAGATCCTCAAGCGAAGCGCCTACCAAGAGGCCGCCCTCAGAGAACGCGCTCTGTGTTCTGCCGTAAACGATCTGCAGGAAGAGCTCTCTCATAGCTGTGTTGATAGCGTCGCATACCAAGTCGGTATTGAGCGCCTCAAGAAGAGTCTTGCCGATAAGGATCTCGCTCGCCATAGCGGCGGAGTGAGTCATACCCGAGCAGCCGATCGTCTCAACAAGAGCTTCCTCGATGATTCCGTTCTTTACGTTGAGCGTAAGCTTGCAGGCGCCCTGCTGAGGAGCGCACCAGCCGATACCGTGAGTAAAGCCCGAAATATCCTTGATTTCTTTTGCCTGGACCCATTGACCCTCTTCGGGGATGGGAGCGGGACCGTGATACGCGCCCTTAGCTACAGGACACATATTCGATACTTCTGCTGTGTAATACATAAGCATTTCCTCCTTAAGATTTAATGTCGGTTATATACCTATATTAATTATAGACAATTTGGAGTAATAAATCAAGTGGAAAATCGAATTATTCGTGCATTTTTATTGATTTTTTAAAGCTATCATCTCGTCAACAAGCTCCGCTGCCTCTCTGACAAGCGTTGGGCAGGGTCGTTTTTTGTAGTATTCGCCGGTTCGCTTTTCTGGAACGCCGCCCTCGGCGGTGCTGACGCCGCTCAAAAGCTCGCGGCAGACTATCGAGCCGTTCTTTTCTTTGAACCTCGCGCAGAAGTCCTGTATCAGTTTATAGTGCTCTGTTTTTGCCTTTCTGTCTGTCGGGTCGCTGTATCCTTTGACAAGTCCGAGCACCATAGCCGCTCCGCTGACCGCGCCGCAGACCTCCCTCATGCGCCCGAGCCCTCCGCCGAAGGACGAGGCGAGCATGGCTGCCGTATGTTTGTCAAGCCCGGTCAGATCCTCAAAAGCGAGCAGCACCGACTGCGCGCAGTTGAAGCCCTCGTAAAAATATTTTTCCGCGGTTAATCCGTGTTCTTTCATAATCATCACCAGTCCAAGTATATAATAATAAGATAATTATTTCAAGTTTTTTAAATTAACCTCGTGACAAACTCCGCGCGGTTTGATATTATATAGATAAGAAAAGAGGTGCTTTTATGCTTAAAAAATCAATTTGTATAATACTCGCTTTGTTGATGATCCTTTCGTTTTCCGTAACCGCCTTTGCGGAGGACGGCGATGTGAACGTAGAGAGGATAGATTTTAAGAACCCGGGGTTTATTCGCGGTATGGATGTGTCATCCGTGATCTCGCTCGAGGCGTCGGGAGTGACCTTCAAAAATGAGGACGGCGAGACCGAGGATCTTTTTAAGCTTTTGTCCGATCACGGCGTTAACTACATCCGCGTCAGGGTTTGGAACGACCCCTACGACAGCTCGGGCAACGGCTACGGCGGCGGCAACAGTGACGTTCAAAAGGCGTGCGAGATAGGAAAGAGAGCCGCGCGATACGGCATGAAGCTCCTTGTCGACTTTCATTACTCGGATTTCTGGGCTGATCCCGGTAAGCAAAAGGCTCCTAAGGCGTGGGACGGCATGACCGTAGCTCAAAAGGCTCAGGCGCTTTATGACTATACATATAATTCTTTAAACGAAATAAAATCAGCAGGAGCAGCGATCGGAATGGTTCAGATCGGCAACGAGACCAATTCCGGAATCGCAGGGGAGAGCGGACATTCGGAGATGGCGCGGCTCTTTAATTCAGGCGCTTCGGCAGTAAGGGCTTTTGACGAAAATGTACTTGTTGCGCTCCACTTCACGAATCCCGAAAACAAAAACGCGATCATATGGTTTGCCGATTACCTGAACGAATACAATGTCGATTACGACGTGTTCGCGGTATCCTACTATCCCTACTGGCACGGCAGCCTTGAAAACCTAACAGCCGTGCTCGACTATGCCGCAAATACGTACAATAAATACGCCATGGTAGCCGAAACCTCATACGCCAACGATCTCAGGGACACAGACGGCCATCCCAACACCGTCAGCGCGTGGAACAACAATACGGGCGACAACCTGCTCTGGGAGTTCACCCCTCAGGGACAGGCGGAAGAGGTGCGCGCCGTAATGAACGCGGTCAACAATGTCAACAACGGCAGGGGACTGGGAGTTTTCTACTGGGAAGGCGCGTGGATCTCCGTCGGCGATACTCGCAGACTCGGCGGCGACGCTTACGATACAAGAGTCGCGCAAAACAAGCTGCTTTGGGAGAAATACGGCTCGGGCTGGGCTTCAAGCTATTCCGTAGAGTACGATCCTGACGACGCCGGAGTGTATTACGGCGGCTGTGCGGTAGAGAATCAGGCGTTTTTCGATCCGTCCGGAAAGGCGCTGCCCTCGCTCGCGGTGTTCAAAATAGTCCGCGGAGACGCTTCGTTGGGCGATGTGAACGCTGACAAAGTCATAACCGTTGCCGACGCTACCCTTGTTCAGCAGCACGCCGCGGAGATGATCGTCCTCGAAGGCGACAGCCTGATCGCAGCGGATACGAACCGTGACGGCGTTGTCACCGTCGCCGACGCCACGCTTATCCAACAGTACGCGGCGGAAATGATAGACAGTTTTTAAAATACGGCATACGGAAAGCGCGCCCGATTTTAGTCGGACGCGTTTTTTTAGCTGTAATACGAGGCTATGGCTTTGAGCTTTTTAACAGCTCTGTTAATATGCCTGTTTACCGTGGAGGGGGATACGCCCAGCTCCGCGGCGATATCCTTCTGCATTTTTCCGCTGATGTAGTATTCGGTCAGGCAGAACCTTTGAAGCTCGGTCAGCTCGCCTTTGATGGAGCGGCACAGAACGCGTGTTATCATCTTGTGCTCGGAATCTTCCGCGCCGTTGCCGATCTTGCTGTAAATGCCGGAGATGGTATTTATGTTATCGTCCCCGATATGCACAACTGAGGTCCTCATTACGCCACCCCGCGGTATCTTTGCATAAGGTGGTCGGCTGTTCTCAGACATTCGCTGTAGCACGTTCGGTACTGGGCGAGCTTTGCGTCGATCTCTTTCTTTTGAGAGAGATTCGATTTTTTGCGCTGAGCCTTGAGCCGGAGTATAACCTCGTTAAGCTTTTCGGCGGTATCGGTATATTCGCGTGACCATTCATAATAATTCATTTATCGTCCTTCTTTCAAAACGTGGATTTGTAATTTTGTCAGACGGAGTGGGGCGGATCCGCCGCAGCATTTGCTGTAATTCTATTATAACGCATTTTTCAAACAAAATCAAACGCATGTTCGATAAATAAAAGCTGATCACGGCATTGTGTCATTGTACGGACAATGCTCCCGGGTCGGGTATTATTTTTGCTCGGTTGTTCCATAATTGCCGGATTTGCCGAATAAACCTGAGCTTTACGGGCTTTTTCGCGTGAAAAAATGATAATTTTATTCCGTAAACGAATAAAAAAGTGCCAAACCGCAAAAGATATTTTTGTACCATTTGCTGTATGAGAAAAAATGAGAATACACATTTCAAACAGTTTTTCGTTTTTATCAAAAAATAGTGCACAAAGATTTAAAGCGCTTTTTGTACAACTTGTCATTTTGCCTGTTTAGTTAGGACAAAATCACGATTTGGCACTTGAAAAAAGGGCTCGATAATTGTATAATATATAAAAATGAACCGAGATTTATTGCTGTTTTGACTTGATTTATTGTCGAAATTTAACATCTGACGGTTCTGTAAATTCGGTAAAATGATATGATTCATTTTTGAAGCATTCATTTTCATAAAACACACAATCGCGAAAGAGGCTGCCCGCAGGCTGCCTCTTTTGCTTTTAAATGAAAAAATATTGCAATACAGATAAAATCATGCTATAATAAAACCGCACAGTAATTTGCGCGCTAATATGAAAGATTTGAGGGATAATTATGAAGATCAAAATCACATCAGACAGCACCTGCGACCTTTCACCTGAGCTTATAAAAAAATATGATATAGACATCCTTCCTCTGTATGTCGTCATGGGCGACGACACGCTAAAGGACGGTATCGAGGCCACCCCAAAGGATATTTATGAATTTGTAGACAAAACCGGAGTTCTTCCAAAGACCTCCGCGCCCAATCTCAGTGACTTTATCGATTTGTTCAAAAAATACACCGAACAGGGCTTTGAGGTCATCCACTTCAATATCAGCTCTGATTTTTCGAGCTCCTACGCTACGGCGTGTCTTGCCGCCGCCGAGGTAGGCGGAGTAAGGATCGTCGATACCCGTAACCTCTCCACAGGCTCCGGACTCGTCGTCCTCCATGCCTGCGAGATGGCTCAAAGCGGCGCTTCCGCCGAGGAGATCGCCAAGGAATGTTCAGAGCTCACCGGAAGGGTAGAGGCGAGCTTCGTCGTCGACAGCATTGATTATCTCCACAAGGGCGGCAGATGCTCGTCGGTAGCGGCTTTGGGCGCTAATCTCTTAAAGCTCAAGCCCTGTATCGAGGTTATCGACGGCAAGATGAAGTCCGCCAAAAAGTACCGCGGACTGATCGACCGCGTAATCCTCAATTATGTTACCGACAGGCTGCTCGGCAGGGATGATATCGACAAGCACAGGATCTTTATCACTCATACAAAGTGCAGCAAGCATATCGTGGACGACGTAAGGAAAAAGATCAGCGAGCTCAGCCCCGGCTTTGATGAGATACTCGAAACGACCGCCGGATGTACTATCACCAGTCACTGCGGTCCTTATACGCTGGGAATACTGTTTATCCGCAAGGGCTGATCATTCGCGGCGGGTCTGTTTTGACAGACAATGTTTCCATATAAATAACATAAAAACGGGAGTTGAAAGTAATTCTTTCAACTCCCGTCGCTTTTTATTGATTTGATTAATAACCGCGTTGGCTTACTCTTCCTCCCAGTTGTGCCAGACGTTCTGGATATCGTCGTTATCCTCGAACATGTCGAGCATTTTCTGCATCTTTGTCGCGGTGTCCTCGTCCTCGAGCTTAACGTAGGTATCGGGAACCATCTCGAGCTCCGCTGAGGCGAAAACATAACCGAGCTTTTCGAGCTCTTCTCTTACGGCGCTGAAATCCTCGGGCTCGGTGTAGATGGTGAAGATATCCTCGTCGGCCTCAAAGTCAGCCGCTCCGACTTCGAGAGCGTCCGTCATAACGGTGTCCTCATCCTTTTCGAGATCCTCGCGCTCGATCACGATAACGCCCTTCTGGTTGAACATAAAGCTAACGCAGCCCTGCGCGCCCATGTTGCCGCCGAATTTATCAAAGTAATGGCGAACCTCGCCGGCTGTTCTGTTGCGGTTGTCGGTCAGAGCCTCAACTATAACGGCAACGCCGCTGGGACCGTAGCCCTCGTATGTAACGGCCTCGTAGTTGGTCGAATCGCCGTCGCTTGCGGCCTTTTTGATGATACGCTCGATATTGTCGTTGGGAACGTTGGCGGCCTTAGCCTTTGCGATAGTATCTCTGAGCTTTGAGTTTACGTTAGGATCGGCGCTGCCGCCGGTCTTGATCGCGACGATCAGCTCTCTGCCGATCTTGGTGAAAACCTTGGCGCGGGCGGCGTCGTTTTTACCTTTTTTCTGCTTGATGGTACTCCATTTGTTATGTCCTGACATATAATCATCCCTTTTGTTTTTTCTATCTTAAAAAGTATATCATAATAACATTTATCAGTCAAGAAGCTATTTGAGCTAAAATAATAAAGCTCCCGGAAAAGGGAGCTTTATGCTTTGTTATTGAGCCTGAGCTGCGGCGACCTGATCGGGTGTAGCCGCGCCTTCCCTTACGAAGGGATAGTCGTTGATGTAAAGCGTGTCGCCGTCGAGCCTGAACTTCATATCCTTGTCAGACTGCTCGAGAACGATGTAGCTTATCGTCACTGTGTCGTCCTTAACCGTGTAGATGCCCGACATCTCGATGTTGATGCTCACGGGGGTGTAGGTGTAGGGGTTGATGGTCATAGCCGTCTCATAATACTTGGCTGTGCCGTCCTTGTTGAACTCATAGATCAGAGTGTACTCGCCGGTGCTGTTGACCCATCGTCCGACGATATCGTCGTTGCCCGTAAAATCGTCCTCGCGCTTGATCTCGGGAGCGGAGTAGGCTTCCGCGGTAAACTCATATGTCTTTTCGGTGTTTTCAACGCTCGTAAAGGTCATTGTCCTTCCGGTGAATATGTTTCCGCTGAGCTCAACGGTGTATTCGCCGTCAAGGAAATACTGGGTAAGAAGATCGGAAAGCGTCACTGTAACAACGGTTTTGCCGTCCTCGTTCTTGGCTGTGGTGTAAGTGCCCTTGCCGGTGACGGTGCCGATGGTCGATTTAACCGTTCCGTCGCTCTCAAATGTAAAGTAGTAGTCGACGTCAAGCGTCTTTGTAGCCTCGTCTGAGGTCGCGTTGTCGTCCATTACCTGTATCTGTCTTACAAGGTGCCAGGTGCCCGTGATGTCGTTGTTGAAAAACAGCTTGATCACAAGCGCCGCGAGCGCCGCTATGACAACTATGACGATCGAAATCAAGATCGTTTTCTGGATGAGCGGCTTTTTGGAGACGGGAGCGGGAGCGATTTCGGTTTCCTCAACAGCTTCCGCTTCGGCGTCCTTAACAGCTTCTGCTGCGGCTTCCTCAGCAGCTTCCGCTGTTGCTTCTTCAGCGGTTTCCGCTGAGGCTTCTTCGGTCGCTTCCACAGCGGCTTCCTGTGTATCTTCTGTCAATGTATCGTTTTCCGTGATTTCTTCGGGGGTCTTTAGATCCTTATTTTCGTCCAAGACATATACCTCCTTAAATATACTAAACTATATAATACTACTTTTTTAAAATAAAATCAAGCGCAAAAAGGGTGAAAATAATTCTGATTTAGAATTATCACCTAAATTTCAGAATTATTAGATTACAGTTTTGTAATAACTCCATTGTCAAATACGGCGCGTAGTGGTATAATAATGAGAAATGAAAATACTATAAATAGGAAAGAAGGTCGTTGTAATGATTAAATCAATGACGGGCTTCGGCAGGTGCGAGACCGAGATCAACGGCAGAGAGATCACCGTTGAGATCAAAAGCGTTAATCACCGCTTTTTTGAATTTTCGGCGCGCACCCCGAGGGGCTACAACTTTCTTGACGACAAGCTAAAGAGCTTTGTGAACTCATATGTTGCCAGAGGCAAGATAGATGTGTTCGTAAGCGTGAGCCAGAGCGAGCAGACCCCGTCCGAGGTCACGGTCAATCACCAGCTCGTGTCGGGCTACCTCAACGCGATGAAGGAGATTTCCGGTACCTACGGTATCGAAAACGACGTCACCGTCGTATCTCTCGCGAGGTTCCCGGATGTGTTCACGGTGCACAAGGCTCCCGAGGATGAGGAGCAGATCACCGCAGACGTGCTTACTGCCGCCAAGCAGGCGATCGACTCGTTCATAGCGATGCGCGAGGCGGAGGGAGAAAAGCTTAAAGCGGATATCCTCAGCCGCGCCGAGGTGATCCTCGGAATAGTCGAAAAGATAGAGGAGCGCTCGCCGCAGACCGTAAAGGAATACGAGCAGAGGCTGCTCGAAAGGATCCGTCAGACGCTCGAGAGTTTCAGTGTTGAGATCGACGAGCAGAGGGTGCTGACCGAGGTCGCCGTATTCTCGGACAAGGTCGCGGTGGCTGAGGAGACCGTAAGGCTCAGGAGCCATTTTGACCAGTTGAAGAAGATACTCGAGCTCAACGAGCCGGTCGGCAGAAAGATCGACTTTATTATCCAGGAGATGAACCGCGAGGCGAACACGATCGGCTCAAAGGTTCAGGATTCCACTCTCGCGCACATGGTCGTTGAGATCAAAGGCGAGATCGAAAAAATCAGAGAGCAGGTTCAAAACATCGAATAATAGTTTCTGTCATCCCGGTCGGATGACGGCGTTTATCAATGAGGGTATTTTTATGAAGCTGTTAAACATCGGGTTCGGTAATCTTGTCAGCCTCGACAAGCTTGTCGCTGTCGCGGCGCCGGATTCCGCCCCCGTAAAACGAATCGTGCAGGAGGCAAAGGCAAACGGAATGCTCATAGATTCCACCTGCGGCAGAAAATGCAAGGCGGTGCTGATCTGCGAGAGCAATCACGTAGTGCTTTCGGCCGTTTCCTGCGAGACCATTCAGAACAGAGCTGAAGAAAGTGAGGACAAAGATGAGTGAGAAAATGGGTAGACTGGTTTTGTACTCGGGATGCTCGGGAGTAGGCAAGGGTACGATCCTTAAGGAGCTTATGAAAAGGGACGACAACATCAAGCTGTCCGTTTCAAATACAACAAGGGCTCCCAGACCCGACGAGGTCGACGGAGTTGATTATAACTTTGTCACAAAGGAAGAGTTTGAAAAGGTGATCGCAGAGGACGGTTATCTTGAATACGCCAAATACTGCGACAATTATTACGGTACTCCCATCAAGCAGGTAAACGACATGCTTACCCGGGGCTACAACGTAGTGCTCGAGATCGAGGTAAAGGGAGGCCTCCAGGTAATGGAGAACTTCCCGAACATTTTGAGCATTTTCATCATGCCGCCGTCGCTCAAGGTCCTTGAGGAAAGACTCAGGGGCAGAGGAACAGAGGACGAGGACACTATCAAAAAGCGCCTCAAGGAGGCTGAGCATGAGCTCAAATACAAGGATCGCTACAAGCATATCGTGGTCAACGACAAGCTTGAGGACGCGATCGAGGAGATCCACAACATTATTTTAAACGGTAAGTAAAAGGAGATTTATTATGCACAAGGTTGACGTAGACGAGTTATTCCAGGGCAAGCAGAGCAAGTACGCGCTTGTTGTAGGCGTGTCCAAAAGAGCGAGAGAGATCACCCAGAAGTTTGAGGAGGAGGGCACCGTTACCGAGGATAAGCCCGTGCTCCTCGCTATTGACGAGATAAAAAATCACGACATAAGCATCCTTGAGCCGGACGAAGATGAGCTCTGATCCGATCGCCAAGATCGCGATCGAAAATACCGCGTTCAGCTTTGACCGTGAATTTTCATACTCCGTACCCGAGGCTCTGCGGCAGGAATGTCAGGCAGGCAAGCGTGTGCTCGTGCCGTTCGGCAGGGGAAACCGCAGACGGCAGGGTATAATCACTGAGATCACGGAGCAGGAAGCGGACGTTTCCGAATTAAAGGAGCTGATCGCCGTGCTCGACAGCGAGCCGGTGCTGAGCCCCGAGCTGCTAAAAACCGCGCGCTTCATGAAGGAGCACTACTTTTGCACGCTTTACGAGGCGGTCAAGACCATGCTCCCGGCCGGCGTGAACTACAGGCTCACAACGGTGTACGGAGTCAGGCTCAACGACGAGGGCTTTGACCTCAGCGACGAGGAACAGCGGCTTTACAATTACCTGCTTCAAAAAAAGAAGGCGGTAAAGCTCGACAGGATACTTGACGACTTCGGCTTTACGGACAGCACGGTTTTGGACAGGCTCGTCGAGCTCGGTCTGCTCTATAAATCCGACGAGGCGTTCAGGCGGATAAACGACGCGGTCATGAAGATGGCTGCGGTCAGCCCCGACGCCGACGAAGCGGCGGAAAAGCTCACCCCAAAGCAGAGCGAGGTGTTCGAGCTGATCAAAATGTCCGGCGGAGTTTCGGTCAAGGAGATACGCTATTTTACCGGCGTCACGACCTCGGTGATCGACGCGCTCCGAAAAAAGGGACTGATATATTTTTACGACGAAGAGGTTTTCAGGATCGACAGCCGCGTGCGCGACAGCGCCGCAGCGGAAATAACGCTTTCTGAGGAACAGCAGCGCGCCTGCGATGATCTGTACGCGGATTACATCGACAAAAAGCCCAGGGTGAGCCTTCTTTACGGAGTCACCGGCTCGGGCAAGACCAGCGTGTTCATGAAGCTGATCGAGCGCGTTATCGACCGCGACGAGGGCATAATCGTAATGGTTCCCGAGATCTCGCTGACGCCTCAGTTCGTGTCGCTTTTTTCGCGCAGGTTCGGCGACAAGATCGCGGTTTTCCACAGCGCGCTGTCGCTCGGAGAAAGGCTCGACGAGTACAAGCGCGTAAAAAAGGGCTTGGCAAAGATCGTGATCGGAACCCGCAGCGCGGTGTTCGCTCCGTTTAAAAAGACGGGGCTGATCATAATGGACGAGGAGCAGGAGTACAGCTATAAATCAGAGAGCTCTCCGCGCTATCACGCGCGCGAGATCGCGATGTTCCGCTGCGCTCAGAGCAACGGGCTGCTCGTGCTCAGCTCAGCAACCCCCGGCGTAGAGAGCTATTACTACGCCAAAACAGGCAGATATTCGCTCAACGTACTGACAAAGCGCTTCGGCAGCGCGGTGCTGCCCGAGGTGATCACGGCGGATATGAACGCGGAGCTTCAAAACGGCAACGCCACGGGCTTTTCCGACGTTCTGCTGCAAAATATCGAATACAATCTCGAGCACGGCAATCAGAGCATACTGCTGCTCAACCGCAGGGGACACAATTCCTTTGTCACCTGCTCAAGGTGCGGCGACGCCATGACCTGCCCCAACTGCTCGATATCGCTTACATACCACAGCCGCAACAACCGCCTTATGTGCCACTACTGCGGCTATTCCGTACCTTTTACCGGCGAGTGCGCCACCTGTCACAGCCGCTCGCTGAGGCTCGGAGGAACGGGCACCCAAAAGGCGGAAAAGGATATCGCCGAGATATTCCCCGAGGCGAGGATACTGCGAATGGACACCGACGCGGCGTCCTCAAAATCCGCTTACGAGAAGATGATCACAGCGTTCTCAAACGGCGAGTACGATATCCTCGTAGGCACTCAGATGGTCGCAAAGGGACTCGATTTTCCGAACGTAACGCTCGTGGGCGTGCTCAACACCGACCACGCGCTGTACGCGGACGATTACCGCAGCTATGAGCGCGCCTTTTCTCTGCTGACTCAGGTGGTCGGCAGAAGCGGAAGGGGAGAGCGCCGGGGGATCGCCGTTATCCAGTCCTTCACCCCGGACAACCTGATAATCTCTATGGCGGCAAGGCAGGATTACGACGCCTTTTTCGACACCGAGATCAAGATCAGAAAGGCTATGCTTTATCCGCCGTTCGCCGATATTTGCCTGATAGGCTTTGTCGGCGCCGATCAGAAAAAGACGCTCAACGCGGCGAAGGACTTTTTGTCCGAGTTCGCTAAGCTGGCCGAGAACGAATACCCAACGCTCCCGATCAGGGTGCTGGGACCATCTCCGGCTCTCGTGATAAAGGTTAGCAATAAATACAGATACAAGCTTATAATAAAATGCAAGAATAACCGCGCGTTCAGGGAGCTGCTCTCAAGGGTGCTTGTCAGCTTCGGAACAAGCCGCGGACACGCGGACGTCACCGCCTACGCGGATATGAACGCGCTCGTATGTTAAGGGCAGCGGAGGCAAACCGCTGCTTTAAGGAGATATAAAATGGCAATCAGAAATATTGTAAAGGACGGCGACCCGATCCTTAAAAAGAAATGCCGTCCCGTAGAAAAATTCGATCAAAAGCTGGCTGTCCTGCTCGACGATATGGCGGAGACCATGCACATGGCAAACGGCGTAGGCCTTGCCGCTCCGCAGGTAGGAATGCTCAGAAGAGTAGTTGTTATCGACGTCGGCGAGGGCGTGATCGAGCTTGTCAACCCCAAGATAGTCGCATACAGCGGCAAGCAGGAGGGGCTGGAGGGCTGCCTGTCATTCCCCGGCGAATGGGGTCTGGCGACCCGCCCTAACTATGTAAAGGTCAGGGCTCAGGACAGAAACGGAGACGAGTTTGAGATCGACGGCGAGGAGCTGCTCGCAAGGGCTTTCTGCCACGAGATCGACCACCTCAACGGCGTTGTGTTCAAGGACGTAGTCGACAGAATGCTCTCCGCCGCCGAAATAGAAGAAATGGAAAGAAATCAAAAATGAAGATAGTATATATGGGTACGCCCGACTTCGCCGTACCCGCGCTGAAAAAACTCGCAGGATCAGAGGAGCACTCGGTGATCGCGGTCTTTACTCAGCCTGACAAGCCGAGAGGCAGGAAGATGATCCTCACCCCTCCCGACGTTAAGGTCTGCGCTCAGCAGCTCGGTATCCCGGTGTATCAGCCGGCTTCCATGAGGACAGAGGAAGCGTATGGTTCTTTGAAAGAATTAAACCCCGACGTTATCGTGGTTGCCGCTTACGGACAGATCCTTCCCAAAGCCGTTCTTGATCTGCCTAAATACGGCTGCGTAAATATCCACGGCTCGCTGCTGCCAAAGTACCGCGGAGCCGCGCCTATCCAGCAGAGCGTGCTCGACGGCGAGAAGATCACCGGCGTAACGACAATGCTCATGGACGTCGGACTCGACACCGGCGATATCCTGCAAACTGCTCAGACCGAGATAGGTGAGAACGAGACCTCAGGCGAGCTTTTCGACCGTCTCGCGCTGCTCGGAGGCGAGCTTATCATAAAAACGCTCGCCGCGCTCGAAAACGGAACGGTCACTCCGCAAAAGCAGGACGATTCCCTCGCGACCCATACGTCAAAAATTGACAAGGCGCTGTGTCCTGTGGATTTTAATAAAACCTCAAACGAGGTTCACAATAAGGTAAGAGGGCTCAATCCGTGGCCGGTCGCCTCGGCGATAATTGCCGGCAAACGCGTAAAGGTCTATTCTACAAGGCTTTGCGACAGATCGGGCGAGCCCGGTACGATCCTGAGCCTTAAGCCCCTGATAATCGCCTGCGGCAGCGGCTCGGTAGAACTCAGGGAGCTTCAGCCCGAAGGCAAAAAGCGAATGACCGCGGAAGCGTTTGTCGCCGGTCATAAGCTGAATATAGGAGATCGCCTGTAACAGCGATCCCGCGGCTTCTCAGGGAATCTAATGCCCGTTTTTTGAACACAGGAGGTAATTATGCGGTTTTTATACGGCTTTGACTACACATATTTAATTTTCATAGTGCCGTGCATCATTCTTTCTCTGGTCTGCCAGATAAGAGTGAAGTCGGCTTTTTCAAGGTATTCAAAGGTGCGCAATTCGCGCAATATGACAGGCGCTCAGGCGGCTGAGTATGTGCTTAGGCAAAACGGCGTGACCGGAGTGCGCATCGAGCATGTTGCCGGTTCGCTGTCAGACCACTTTGACCCGAGGTCAAATACCATCAGACTTTCCGATACGGTATACGGCTCCGCGTCGGTTGCGGCTGTCGGAGTCGCGGCTCACGAGGCCGGTCACGCTGTACAGCACGCCCAAAATTATATCCCCAACAAAATCAGGGGAGCTATCCTTCCGGCGGCGCGCGTTGGCTCAACGCTGAGCTGGATATTCATTATGTTTGGCTTGATCTTTTACTACCGCGTGGGCACGGCGCTGCTCTACGTCGGAATAATCCTTTTTTCGGCGTCGGTGCTTTTTACCTTGGCAACGTTGCCGGTAGAGTTCGACGCGTCAAGACGAGCGCTAAAGACATTCAGAGATACAAACCTGCTGCCTCCTGAGGAATACAGCGGAGCGAGAAGCGTGCTTCGGGCGGCGGCGATGACATACGTAGCGGCGGCGGTCACGGCAATCATGCAGCTTTTGAGGCTGGTGCTGATCGCGCGGCGAAGAAATTAAAAGGAATAAAAGGAAATTCAAATGGCCGATCCGAGAAACATCGCCCTTGGGGTACTGCTGAAAATTGAAAACGACAACGCGTACTCCAACCTCGCGCTGAATAACGCCGCGAGGGAGAACAGGCTCGATCCCCGTGACAGCTCGTTCGTCTCGGCGCTTGTTTACGGAGTGCTGGAGCGTAAGCTCACGCTTGACTACATCATCAGGCAATATTCTAAAATTCCATTAAGGAAAATTGAATCAAAAACAAAACAGATACTCCGCCTCGGTGTGCTGCAGTTGCTTTTTATGGACAAGATCCCCGAAAGCGCCGCGGTCAACGAGAGCGTCAACCTCGCGAAAAAGCATAAGCTTCAAAAATCCGCCGGCTTCATAAACGGAGTCCTGCGCAGCATAACCCGCGCCGAGGTCAAGTATACCCTGCCAGACAAAAGCGACGCGGAATACTATTACAGCGTCAAATATTCCGTTCCGCGAGGTCTGGTAAAGCTTTGGATCGACTCCTACGGCGAATCAAACGCCGTGGAGCTTTTCAAAAGCCTCAGCGGCAGGCCGAAGCTCTGCGCGAGGGTTAACACACTTAAAACCGATACCGACAGCCTTATTTCTATCCTCGAGAAAGAGGGAGCGAAGGCGGAGCGCTCGAGTTTGCTGAAAAACGCGGTCTGCCTAAATAACACCGGTTCTATCGAAAGACTCGGCGCTTACAAAAGCGGACTGTTCCATATTCAGGATCTGTCCTCGCAGCTATGCGTGGATATCCTCGACCCCAAGCCGAGGGACATAATGCTCGACGTCTGTTCCGCTCCGGGAGGCAAAAGCTTCACGGCGGCTCAGTACATGGAGAACCGCGGCAAGATCTTCGCCTGCGACCTGTACGATCATAAGCTTAGGCTGATCAACGACGGCGCAAAAAGACTCGGCGCAGGAATTATACATACATTAAAGCGCGACGGCGCGAACGGCGCCGTGCTTCCGCTCGCGGACAGGATACTTTGCGACGTTCCGTGCAGCGGACTCGGGATACTCTCGCGCAAGCCCGAGATCAGGTACAAGGAGGATCTCATCGGCAGCGACCTGCCCGAGCTTCAGTACGCGATACTCTGCAACAGCGCGAAGAGCTTAGCCGTCGGCGGTAGACTGGTCTACTCCACCTGTACGCTGAATCCCGAGGAGAACAACCGTAACGCGGCTAAGTTCCTCAAGGAACACCCGGATTTTGCCGGAGTGAAATTAGAGCTGCCAAACGGCGTTGAGCGCATGGTCGGCGAGCGCGAGTACGAGATCACACTTTCGCCGCACAGAGCCGGCACCGACGGCTTTTACGCGGCGGCGTTTACGAGGAGGGCTTAAAATGAGCTCCGTGGTCGATATAAAATCGCTTACGTCCGACGAGCTTAAAGCGTTTCTTACAGAGAACGGCTTTAAGGCGTTTAGGGCTAAGCAGGTAGAAGATTGGCTTAAAAAGGGCGTTTTGTCCTTTGACGAGATGAAAAACCTCCCGTCTGAATTAAAAGACTTTTTAAAAACAAGATGTTACATTTCTGTTGCATATATTGAAAAAAAGCTCAAATCAAGGTATGATAAAACAGTAAAGTACCTTTTTGCGCTTCGCGACGGCGAATATGTCGAGAGCGTTGTGATGAGCTACAGACACGGGATGTCTATGTGCATTTCCACTCAGGTGGGCTGCAAAATGGGCTGTACCTTCTGCGCCACGGGCAAAAGCGGCTTTTCGCGCGATCTTACCGCGTCGGAAATGCTTGCCCAGATCGAGGCGGCGCAAAGGGATCTTGACATAAGGATCTCAAACGTCGTTTTGATGGGGATGGGCGAGCCGCTCGATAATTTCGACAACGTGCTGCGCTTCCTCGAGCTCGTCACCTCCGAGCAGAGCCTGAACATAGGCGCTCGGCACATCACGCTTTCGACCTGCGGCATCGTTCCGAGGATATACGAGCTTGCCCGACATGATCTGCAGATCAATTTAGCTGTTTCGCTCCACGCGCCGAACAACGAGATCAGGCGTAAGACCATGCCTGTCGCAAGGGCGTACCCTATGGACGAGCTCATAAAGGCGTGCCGCGATTACTTTGATACGACCGGCAGGCGCGTGACTTTTGAATACGCGCTCATCAGCGGCGTTAACGACGGCGACGACCACGCGCGCGAGCTCGCGCAGAGGCTCAAGGGTATGAACTGCCACGTTAATTTGATCCCCGTTAACTCGGTCGAGGGTGCGGGCTACACTAAAAGCGATATTAAAAGACAGCAGTCTTTTGTAAATATACTTGCCGCAAAGGGAATCGCGGCAACCGTAAGACGGACGCTGGGCAGCGACATAAACGCTTCCTGCGGCCAGCTAAAGAGAAATCATAAAAGTAAGGAGGATAAATAACTTGGAAGTATTCAGCAAGAGCGATATCGGGCTTGTCCGGACTCAGAACCAGGACGATTTTCGCTTCGGAGTTATTTCTCCAAGCTGCGTATGGGCAGTGGTATGCGACGGTATGGGCGGCGCCAACGGCGGCAACATAGCCAGCGCTGCCGCGGCTCAGTACATCAGCACAAAAATTACGGATTTATATAAGGACGATATGACCAAGGATCAGATCGGGGAGCTCATGGCGGAGATAGTGATGAACGCCAACCTAAAGATCTTTGAGCTTGCCTCAAAGGATCCCGAGCTCGCCGGAATGGGCACCACCTGTGAGTTTGTCTTTGTAAAGGACACCACGGTACACGTCGTCCACGTCGGAGACAGCCGCACATACGCCATCCGCGGCGGCAAGATCAAGCAGCTTACCGAGGATCACTCGGTGGTTCAGGAGATGGTGCGGCGCGGCGAGCTCACCTACGACGAGGCGCAGAACCATCCCAACAAAAACTTCATCACCAGAGCGCTGGGCATTAAGCCCTCCGTAAGGCTCGACTACATAGAGGCGAACTTCATCTACGGAGACGTGCTTTTGATTTGCACAGACGGACTTTCAAACTGCGTATCCACAGGCGATATGGTAAAGATATGCCACGAAAACCGCGGCGACGGTCTTATCAACAAGCTTGTTGAGTGCGCCAAAAAGGGCGGCGGCTCAGACAATATCACCGCCACTGTAATTTACTGAGGAAGGAAGGCTTAGGTTATGGATAAATATATAGGAAAGCGTCTTGACGGACGCTATGAGATCCACGAGCTTATCGGCGTGGGCGGAATGGCTAACGTATACCGCTGCAACGATACCGTTGACGACAGGGAAGTTGCGATCAAGATCTTAAAGGATGAATACCTCAACAACGAGGAGTTTATACGCCGTTTCAAAAACGAGTCAAAGGCTATCGCCATGCTCTCGCACCCGAATATCGTAAAGGTGTATGATGTAAGCTTCGGCGATATGATCCAGTATATCGTAATGGAGTATATCGACGGCATCACTCTAAAGGAGTATATCGAGAGTCAGGGCATCATCGAGTGGAAGGACGTTATCCACCTCACCACACAGGTGCTCAAGGCGCTCCAGCACGCGCACGAGTGCGGTATCGTCCACCGCGACATCAAGCCCCAGAACATCATGCTTTTGCAGGACGGCACCATCAAGGTGACTGACTTCGGAATCGCGAGGTTCTCTGACAAGGCTACGCGCACCATGACCGATCAGGCGATCGGTTCGGTTCACTATATAGCTCCCGAGCAGGCGAGGGGAGCCTCTACCGACGGCAAGACCGACATCTATTCTGTCGGCGTAATGCTTTATGAAATGCTCACCGGCAGACTTCCGTTCGACGGCGACAGCGCGGTGACGGTCGCTCTGATGCAGCTGCAGTCCACCCCTAAGCGCCCGCGCGAGGTCAACCCCGCTATTCCTATCGGACTTGAGCAGATCACCATGCGCGCCATGCAGAAGCAGCCCGAGGATCGCTATACCTCGGCGGCGGAAATGCTCAGCGATATCGAGCGTTTCAGGCTCAACCCGTCTATCGTTTTCGACTACGGCAATTCCTTTGTCGATCACCAGCCTACCAAGCATGTAGGCTCTATCAGGCATGCTGATGAGGGCAACAGGGTCGACAAAAAGAAGGTCACCATGCCTGAGCCCGAATACGCTTTTGAGGACGAGCCGATCAAGGAGCACAAGCCTATTTTCCACGTTATCAAGGGCGTGCTTATCTCGGCGGCTATTATGTGTTTGATCTTTGCCGGACTCGCGGTTTTCCAGGCGCTCAATTCGGATCGCGCAAAGGATGTCGACGTTCCCGATTATGTCGGCAAGACTGTTGTTCAGGCAAAGGAGGACAATCCCGAGAACTTCCAGTTCGATATCAACAGCAAATTTGTTGAGGGTCAGGAGATCGGCGTTATCCTCTCTCAGGAGCCCGAGGCCGGATCAATGAAGATCAAGTCAGGTTCGACCATCACCCTTACCGTCAACGGCACTGATACAGAGATCACAGTCCCGTTCATACAGAATTTAAGCGAAAACGAATCTATAAAGACCCTTAAGGAAAAAAATCTTATTCCTCAGATAGTTTATGTAGAAAACACTAAGACTCCCAAGGGTTACACAATTGATTCTTTCCCGTCAGCCGGCGCAAAGGTCACGATCGGCTCAACAGTATTTGTGTATATCGCCAACGGAGAGCGTGCCGGAACAGCCCAGATACCCGCGGTGATCGGCATGAATGTTGACGATGCAAAGTCAAAGCTCGAGGAGCTCGGGCTTACGGTCGAAACCGTGTATGACGATGAAAGCAAGGAGCAAAAGGACTCGGTCGTCAGCTCAAGCCCGTTGCCCTACGGCAAGGTCGAAAAGGGTACGGTAGTCACACTGACGGTAAGCTCCGGAAAGGGAGACAAGCGCACCGTTGAGGTTTATGTGGATCTTCCGTCCAATGTTCAGGGAGATGTTGAGATGACGGTTATCGTCGACGGCGAGGTCGACAGCAGCCTGTCAAGGACGCTTAATCCTTCTTATAACAGCACCTGTACACTATCCTTTGAGGGAACAGGTAAGTCGAATATAGTCATTGAGCTTGACGGTCAGATTTATCGCGAGTACACAATAGATTATACTCTCGGCGCTGTTACAAATACAGTTGCCCATGATTATGCGGCTCCCACAGAGGCTCCTACCGAGGCTCCCACTGAGCCGGATACCTATTACACCGAACCGCCTGTCGAAACGGAGCCGTCTACCGACAACTACGTTGACAACGGGTTCTAAGGAGCTATATGCAAAAGCTACAGGGTATCTTGATGAAGTCCATAGGCGGATTCTATTATGTCCGCTGCGGCGATAAAGAATACGAGTGTAAGGCAAGGGGAAGCTTCCGAAAAAAAGGCAGCTCCCCCGTAGCCGGCGACAGGGTCGAGATTTCGGTTCCCGACGAGGGCTTTTGCGCGGTCGAGCAAATACTTCCGCGCAAGAACAAGCTGAAGCGACCCGCGCTTGCCAATATAGACGCGCTGATAATCGTGTGTTCAACGGTGGATCCTCTGCCGAACTACACGGTTATCGACAAAATGACCGCGGCGGCGGTCAACAACAACATGATCCCGGTGCTGGCTGTTTCAAAGAACGATATCAAAAACGGCGACGAGATCTGCAATATTTACCGCAAAAGCGGTATCAGGGTATTTCAGTGCTCTCCCGACGACCTTTCTCAGGTGGATGCTCTCAGGGATTTTCTCAGGGGGAAGGTCTCCGCGTTCACCGGCAACAGCGGCGTAGGCAAGTCAACTCTGCTCAATCTGCTGTTCCCTTCGCTCGAGCTTGCCACAGGCCAGATCAGCGAAAAGCTCGGCAGGGGCAGACACACCACAAGAGTAGTAGAATTGTTTGAGCTTGACGGCTGTTTTGTAGCGGACACGCCCGGTTTTTCGACCGTCGATCTTCAGCGCTACGAGATGATCGACAAGGATAAGCTCGCGTATTGCTTCCCCGAGTTTGAAAAATATCTCGGTCAGTGCCAATTCACCTCCTGCTCGCACACCTGCGAAAAGGGCTGCAGGATCCTTGAGGCGGTCAAAAACGGCGAGATATCCGAATCGCGCCACAAGAGCTATGTACACATGTACAACGAGGTCAAGGATATTAAGCACTGGCAGGTAAAGTGATATGAGGTGTTTGATAATAGCGGGTTCCCCGGAATATGACGCTGAGCTGATCCGCGCTCAGGCAAAGCTCCATGACCTTGTCATCTGCGCCGACAGGGGCTATTCCCACGCGAAAGCGGCAGGGATCGCTCCCGACATCGTGATCGGCGATTTTGATTCATATACCGACGAGGTCGACTGTCCCGAGATAATAAGACTGAATACCGACAAGGATTTTACCGATACCCTTATCAGCGCCGACAAGGCGATCGAAAAGGGTTGCGATCAGATCACCGTGCTATCTGCCACGGGCGGCAGGCTCGACCACACTCTCGCCAATATTTTCCTTTTGGAATACATATCAAAAAAGGGCGTCGCGGGTGCGCTGCTCTCGAATAAAGAGAGGATCGAGCTGCTTGGTCGGGGAGAGCATCTTTTCAGCGGATATGACGGCATGACCTTTTCGCTCTTTCCGCTCGGATGCGAAAGCGTTTCTCTGAGCGTTAGGGGGGCGCGCTGGGAGCTTGATAATTACAGGCTTAAAAGCATCGTTCCGATCGGCGTGTCGAATGTCTTTAAGGACGGCGAATGTTCAATACGAGTGACCGACGGCACGGCGGTCATAATCATCAATTTAAGCGATGAATATTTATAACGAAGCATAAATAAAAGGTTACAAAAGAAGTATCGGTACAATACCACATTATATTGTGTAAAAACCGATTTTTTATGAAAATCTGTCAAAATATCACTTTGTTTTATAGTACAGTTGACCTACAGAAATTTACTGTCAATAACAAAACTGTAATTAAAATGACACTTGATTATCTTGAAAAGAATAAATATTATATGATATAATTCTTTTTAGAAAAAATACGAAGTTTGAATAACGGAAGAAATAATTTGGAGTGAGCGAAGTATGTCATTGTGTATGGGATGTATGCAGGAAAAAGGCGAAAATGTTATTTGTCCGTCCTGCGGGTTTGACAATTCCGAAAAGCAGCAGGCGCCGTTTTTGCCCTACGGCACTGTTTTAATGAATAGATATATCGTCGGAGCCGGCATTGACAACAACGGCGAAAGCACGCGTTACCTTTGCTATGATAAACAGACCGGCGAGGTTCTTATTGTCTGCGAATTTCTGCCTATCGGTCTTATCGGCAGGGGACAGGGCGAGACTCAGGTAAAGGTCAATTATGAAGACCGAAACGTCTACAACAAGCTGAAAGACGATTTTATCAATTATTACAAGGTGCTTTCCGAGCTAAGAGAGCTTTCCGCTCTGCTTAACGTTCATAATATTTTTGAAGAATACAACACCGCCTACGTTATTGAGGAGAACGAGGATCTTATTCCCTTTGAGGAGTATGTTCAGCGCAGCAACGGCAACCTTGAGTGGGATATCGCGAGACCGCTCTTTATGCCGGTCATCTCCGCTCTCGAGGCTCTCCACAAAAGAGGCGTCGGTCATTACGCCATCTCTCCGAAAAACATGTTCATCACCGCTTCGGGCAAGATAAAGATCAGCGGCTTCGCAACAGAGAACGAGCGCAAGCGCGGAACTCCGCTTAAATCTCAGCTCTTCTCGGGCGCGGCTGCTCCCGAGCAGTACGAGAGGAATTTTCCGCTTGACGATATTACCGATATCTACGGAT
This sequence comes from uncultured Ruminococcus sp., assembly GCA_902767845.1. GTDB lineage: Bacteria > Bacillota > Clostridia > Oscillospirales > Acutalibacteraceae > Ruminococcoides. The sequence goes on from CACXIV010000001.1 coordinate 128,850, forward strand.
TTTGCGCGACCCTTTTCTTCGCGCTGACAGGCAATATGCCCAAGAGCGCTCCCGATAGATTAAAGGACAGCCGCCTGCTGATGAGCACCACGACAGTCAAGAGGCTTCCTCCTCATGTCGTATCCGCTCTCGCGAACGGCTTACAGGTCGAGCGCGAGAATCGAATCACAGATTTTGACGAGCTTCGTTCTCAGCTTTCCGTTGCTCATACCGCCAAGGCGATCCAGGATGAGATCTCCCGAACGGCGAGCATGAACATCTCAAGGAGCGCGGACGACAAAAAGACCCAAAACGGCATGTCGCCTGCGACGATAACGATTATTTCCGTGATCGCAACGGTTCTTGTGCTCGGAATCGTTTTTGCTCTGCTGTTTTTTAACAACATAAATCCGTTTATGAATATGCTGGGAGGTGATACCTCCGCAACAGTCGAATCAACCGCCAGCACCGAATGGACAGGTCCCACGATCCCGAGCTATATCGGCAAGACCTATGAGGAGGTCATGAAGGAGGCAGAGGGTCAGCCGGGCATAACTATCCTGCGCAATTTCACGGACGAATACAGCGACGAGTACAAAGAAGGCGTCGTTATTAGCCAGAGCCCGACGGCGGGTTCAAAAGTGACTCAGGAGGATAACTTGATTATCAGCGTCACTGTAAGCAAGGGTCCTAAAATGCGCGAGCTTCCCGCGATCGAGGGTCTTACAATCGATCAGGCCGCTGCCGCCATAGCCGATCAGGGTCTGCTCGCTACCGCGGAGTATCAGTATTCCGACAAGTACGCCGAGGGCAGGGTCATCGGCTACAAGAGCCAGCAGAAGGGCGATACCGTTGAGTACGGCACCAATGTTATCGTTATCGTCAGCAGGGGCAAGGAGCCTCAGGACAGCAGCAATAATAACTGATATACCGGAGCTGTCGCAATAAGCCTATAATTACCAAACCGTTTTTTCTGCCAAGCGAATCGCGCGGAGGAATGACAATGGTATTTCCGGGTTTATTGCGGCAGCCCCTTTTTATCGCCATTTAAAAAGTTTTGTTTATAATCAATAATTTGTTCAGTGTAAATTTTACGCTCAGGCGGCAAAATCGTTGCAAATGCAACTGAATTATTTTTTGCTTGGTTGTATAATAGCATTAAAGTAAGTTAGTGACTTACCGTAAATATGCTATTCCTTCTATAACCCAATATACCCCCTAAAACAACCGAGTGACAACTCGGTTGTTTTTCTTTTATTTATTTTTCAGTGTTGATTATTTTGCTTTTTCGTGATACTATTAAATTAAATAAATAACGGAGGGATATTTATGTCGAGAATTTGCGGAAGATGCGGTAATGTGTGCGACGACAGAGCGGCGTTTTGCGAACGCTGCGGAATGCCTCTCGATACTCTGCCGCTTAACGAACCCACTGCGCGCAATCCGCGCATTTACAATGATAACTTCACCCGGCAGCCCGTAGAGCCGTCGCGCTCTCCTCAGCCGCCGCAAAGCAGCTTTCAGCCGCCGAGGAATACTCCCGAAAATCTGATCACGCCTCAGCCTAAAAAAAGCAACACCGGCATGATAATCGCGATCGTCGCTACGGCAGGCGGAGTGGTTCTTATCTTGCTGATTATTTTACTTATTCTGCTTATGCCGAGCTGTAATAAGAAAAACGATCCGCAACCTGTCGCTACTTCCTCGGTAGTGCAGACCCAGCCCGTGACCTACGCCGCGCCGACAACCAAAAAGCCTTACTACGCGGTACCGAACAATAATCCAATGCCCACAAACGGGAATAAATACCGTCCCGAGTTCGACACAACCGAGGAGCCTTCCACTGAGGAGCCCACAGACGCTACAGAGCCAACCGAGGCTCCGCCGGACTACACCTCGGTAGAAGAGCCTACCGACGACGATTTTTCGGGATGGTTCCTCAGAGCAACGGGATCCGGCGCGCAGCCCTCGGGTGCCGAAACGATGAGCGGCGGAGATGAGGTAAGCGGAGCGTGGAAGGCGCTGTTCTACTATACCGATACCAACGTTATGGAGTATAAAAAGGCGAACGTTTCTGCCGGTGACCGCGCGGCGACAGTGAACCTGATCCACTGCCGGGTAAAGGTCAACGGCGAGTACCATGACGACAGCACGCCCGACTCCGTGCTTGAGGGCGCGATAAACGGCGGCGAGCTTGCCGCCTACAGTCAGTCGGGCAAGCTCACCATAACCACATTCTACAGGTACGAGGGCAAGCAGTACGCTATCGGAACCTTTGTAAATCCGAGCGGAGAGACCGCTCAGGTGGGCTTTGTAAGGCCGTAAAACTTTTCGTTGATAATATATAAAAACTTCAAAACTTTTTGTTAAACACTAAATTTTAGCTGTTTATACGCATACAGCGGCGGCGTATGTTTAGTTATTTTGCCTATGTCATTTTTGCCCGAAATATGCTATAATATTACCATTAGGACACTGATAAACCAATGGGGGATAATTATGTTCAGCGTAGGGCAAAATGTTCTTTACGGTACAAACGGTGTTTGCGTCATTAATGACATCACCGAAAAAAAGGTCGGCAAGATTTCCATGGAGTACTACGTCTTAAAGCCGCTCGGTGCAAATTCATCAACTTTGTTTGTTCCCACAAAAAACGAGCAGCTTGTAAAAAGGATACGAGGTGTGCTCACAAAGGATGAGATCGACTCTATCCTTGCGGATCTGCCGGAGGCAGGCGAGTGGAACGACAACAAGCAGGAGCGCTCCGAGGAATTTAAAAACACTATCTCAAACGGAGAATGTGTGGAGCTTATCAGGATGATCCGCCTGATAAAATCTCATTCCGAGTTGATATCGCGCAGCGGAAGAAGGCTGCACATGTCGGACGAGCGCTATCTAAAGGAGGCGGAGAAAATGGTCTCCGAGGAGATATCTTTCGCGCTCGGTGTCGACAGGCAAACAGCAATAGAAATGGTTTTAAAATAATTATGGGCGGTCGTTGACCGCCCATTTTGTTGTATATGGATATGCGTCTGCGTCAGATCCCCTTCATTGTAAGCGAGATCCTGTTTTTCCCGACATCGACCGAAAGTATCTTGACCTTCACGATATCGCCGACCTTGAGCACCTCCGACGGGTGCTTTATGTATTTGTCGCAGATCTGAGAGATATGCACGAGTCCGTCCTGATGGACGCCGATATCAACAAACGCGCCGAAGTCGATAACGTTTCGCACGGTGCCCTTGAGCTCCATGCCTTCCTTTAGATCCTTAATGTCCAAAACGTCGCTCCTGAGCATGGGCTTAGGCATCTCGTCGCGAGGATCGCGTCCGGGCTTTGAAAGTTCCTTGACGATATCGTCGAGGGTGGGTAGGCCTACGCCGAGCTTTTCCGCGAGGCTTTTTGTGCCGAGCTTTTTGATCCTCGCCTGCAAGTCGCCGAATTTGGCGGATTTTATTTCTTTATCAGAATAATCAGCGAGCTTCAACAGTTCCTTTGCGGTCGCGTAGCTCTCGGGATGGACTCCCGTGTTGTCGAGCGGATTGCGGCTTTCGGGAACTCTCAAAAAGCCTGCGCACTGCTCAAACGCCTTCGGTCCCAGCTTGGGGACTTTTTTTAATTCAGCCCTTGAGCCGAACGCGCCGTTTTCCTCGCGGTAGGCGACTATATTCTTGCAGACCGTCGAATTTAGTCCCGAGACTCTCAGCAGCAGGGCAGGGGAGGCTGTGTTCAGGTCGGCTCCGACCGAGTTAACGCAGTCCTCTACAACGCCGTCAAGAGTTTCTCCGAGCCTTTTCTGCGGCATATCGTGCTGGTACTGACCCACGCCGATCGCCTTTGGTTCGATTTTTACAAGCTCCGCGAGCGGATCCTGCAGCCTTCTGGCGATAGACACCGCGCTCCTGAGCGTAAGGTCAAGCTCGGGCAGCTCCGCGGCGGCGAGTTTTGAGGCGGAGTAGACCGAAGCTCCCGCTTCGCTGACCACCATGTAATAAACCGTGTGATCGGCTTCCTTTATGGCGTCGGCGGCAAACATTTCAGTCTCCTTGCTCGCGGTTCCGTTTCCGATAGAAATTATGTCTACATTGTGTTTTTTGATAAGCTCAAGCAGCTTTCTTTTTGACTGAGCGATTTTCAGCTCGGAGTGAGTGGGGTAGATAACGGCTGTGTCGAGCACCTTGCCGGTGTCGTCGACGACGGCTACCTTGCAGCCGGTGCGGTAGCCAGGGTCGAGTCCGAGCACCGTCTTGCCTTTTACGGGAGGCTGCATCAGAAGCTGCTTTAGATTGACCGCAAAGACTTTCATGGCGTTTTCGTCGGCGGTCTCGGTCAGCTCCGAGCGTATCTCGCGCTCGATAGAGGGGAAGATCAGCCTTGAATAAGCGTCCTCGCCGGCGGCTCTGAGTATGTCCGAGCACAACGGATTTGTGCCCTTGTCAAGAGCCTTGAAGATGACCGCGAGCGGCTGAGCGCTGTCAAGCTCGATACCGACCTTTAAAAAGCCCTCTTTTTCGCCTCTGTTGACGGCGAGCACGCGGTGACCTGCTATCTTTTTTACGGGCTCGCTGAAATCATAGTAATTTGTGTATACGCTGTCCTGCTCCTCGTCGGCGGCTGTCGATTTGAGCGAACCGCTGTTCCTGAAAATAACGCGCAGGCGCTTGCGTATCTCAGCGCTGTCGGATAGCTGCTCGGCGATAATGTCCATAGCTCCGTTGACCGCGTCCTGAGCGGTAAGGACTTCCTTTTCCTCGTCAACGAAGCGCTCGGCGAAATTGATCGGATCAAAGCCCTTTTCCTGTTTGATTATCTCAAGCGCGAGCGGTTCAAGCCCTCTCTGCTTTGCCACCGAAGCCCTCGTCTTTCTTTTTGGCTTGAACGGACGGTAAATATCTTCGAGCTCGCTGAGCGTCTGAGCCTTTTCCAGCGCCGCGACTATCTCGTCGGTAAGCTTCTCCTGAGCTTCGATAAGCGCTTTTATTTCCTCTCTGCGCTTGTCAAGTCCGCGCAGATAATCGAGCTTGTCGCTAAATTCACGGATAAGCTGGTCGTCCATTGAGCCGTGCATTTCCTTGCGGTAACGGGCTATAAAGGGGATTGTATTGCCGTCGTCGAGCAAAGCGATAATGTTTTTTGCGTATTCCTCTTTTATGTTGAACAGTTGTGAAAGTGTGGCTGAATAATCCATATTATCTCCTTAAGAATCAAGTAGTCCGAGCTTTTGCTTCCATTTGAGTATCCTCATTACCGACTGGTCTATCTGCTCAATCGGTATCTCCTCGTTTTCGATAGCGCTAATCACCGCCGGACACATGCTCTCAAAGTCAGTGCAGCAGACAAGGTCGTTGCCGCCTTTTACCGCAAGCACCGCGGCGTTTTCATCTCCTGCAAAGTCGGCGATAGCCTCCATGCTCAGGTCGTCGGTCATGATTACGCCCTTAAAGTTTAGGTCGCGCCTCAACACCTGATGTATCTTATCTGAAAGCGAAGCAGGGAGGTCGGGGTCAATCGAGGTAACGATGTTGTGCGAGACAAGCACAGAATCCGCTCCGGCGTTTATTCCGTTTTCAAACGGGATAAAATCATTGTTCGCCAGCTCGGAATAGCTGCGGTCATCGACCGCCGAGCCGGTATGGGTATCGGCGTTGTCGCCGTATCCGGGAAAGTGCTTGAGCACGCTGCCGAGCTTTTTGTCCGAGTAGATGCCGACCGTCCGGACGACAAATAAGCTGACGTCCTTTGGATTGTCGGCGAACGAGCGGTCGTACATGAACGAATCCTCGTTTTTCGTAATGTCGCACACGGGCGCGAGGTTGACGTTGATCCCCAGCGATAAAAGCAGGTCGGCCTTGTCGCTCTCGGATTTTTCCACAGTGTCCCAGTTGTCGCCGTCATGAGGGTAATCCTTCGGCGCGAGGAACGGCGAGGGATAAAGCTTTGGATTTGAGCTCACGCGCACCACTGTGCCGCCCTCCTCGTCGACCCCGATAAGCATAGGGATTTTTGAAGACTGCTGCAGCTCTGAGGTCGAGGCGATCACCTCGTCCTTGGTCTTGCCGTCAAAGTCTTTTCCGAACATTATGTATCCGCCGAGTCCGTACTCGGCCGCAAGCCCTGCTGCGTTTTCATCCGGGTATCGCGCTATGAACATCTGACCGACCTTTTCCTCGAGGCTCATAGAGTTTAACAGCTCGTAAAGATGATCGGGATCCGGCTCCGACGGCTCGGTAACTATCTCGGTAACAGGCTCCGAGGTCAGCTCGGCGGTAGTGACCTGAATGGTGTCTTGCTCGGTCTGAGACGAGCTGTTCCCGGATTCCTTTGCGCAGGCGGCGAGAGCAAGCGTTATCACCGCTGCGATAATTACCGGTATGCTTTTGCATTTTTTCATGATATCACTTCCGAAAAACAACTGAGCCTGCTCTTGTGAACAGGCTCTTATTTCTGTTAAAGAATTTTATTTGATTTCGATCTTCTCGATAACAGGCTGCTGATCCTTGGGGATCGTTCCGTTGTTATCGGTGGGCTTGGCGTCCTTAGCGATCTTGTCAACAACGCTCATGCCCTTTGTAACAACTCCGAATCCGGCGTACTGGCCGTCGAGGAAGGTGCTGTCGTCCTGTACGATAAAGAACTGCGAGCTTGCGCTGTCAAAATCCTGCGAGCGAGCCATTGACATTACGCCTCTGACGTGGCTGAGATTGTTGTTCACGCCGTTAGCTGTGAATTCGCCCTTGATCTTCTCGTCGTTGCCGCCTGTGCCGTTGCCGAGAGGATCGCCGCCCTGGATCATAAAGCCCTCCATTATCCTGTGGAAGGTCAGACCGTTGTAAAAGCCGCTTTTTGCGAGCTTTGTAAAGTTCTCAACGGTGATAGGGGCGATATCGGGAAGAAGTGCGAACTCGATCTCGCCGTAATCTTTTACGGTGATCGTGCCCGTTACCGCGTTGTCGGGGATCTTAACGTCGCCGGTGTAAGCGTCTCCGGCTGTGGATTTTGCTGATTTGGGCGAAGCCGAGATCGCCGAGGTCTGGCTTTCCGTCTTTTCTGATTTTGAAGATGAATCTTTGCCGCAGCCTGCGAGCGCCAATGCGGAGAACGCGAGCATGATCACAAGCAGCAGAGCTGTGGCTTTGGTTGCCGTGGATTTGATATTCATATTAACTTCCTTCCTTTTTTAGTCGGATACTATTCTATCATTTTTTTAAAAACAAATCAACCTATTTGACACAAAAATGTTATTATGATAAAATTTAATACAGATTTTGATTCGGAAGTGAAGCTTGTGAATAACGATATAACATATGTCAGCTCCAAACACAAACTGTTTAACGTAAATTTAAAGGAGATATGGCAGTACCGCGACCTGATACTACTGTTTGTAAAACGCGATCTCACTACCTCGTACAAGCAGACTATCCTGGGACCGCTGTGGATTTTGATTAATCCCTTGCTCTCTACAACGGTGTTCACGGTTATATTCGGAATCATCGCCGGTATCCCGACCGACGGCATGCCGCAGTTTTTGTTCTACATGTCCGGCAATATCCTGTGGGGATTCTTCTCAAGCTGCCTTAACCGCGGCTCGGGAACATTTTTGGGTAACGTAAGGCTGTTCGGAAAGGTGTATTTTCCGAGGCTCGTAATGCCGATCTCAGGTATAATCTATAATCTCGTGAACTTCTTTCTGCAAACGTCCGTATTCGTAATACTTGTTATCGTCTACGCCGTGATCGGCGCGAACGTTCATCCCAACTGGCTTATCGCGCTTACGCCGCTTTTGGTGCTTCAAACCGCGATGCTCGGCACCGGAATGGGGCTTATTATCTCCTCGATCACCACAAAGTACAGGGATCTTAATGTGCTTGTCGGTTTCGGAGTATCGCTTTTGATGTACATTACGCCGGTGGTTTATCCGATCTCTCAGGTGCCCGTGAATTTCCGCTGGCTCATGCTTTTGAACCCGGTCGCGCCTATAGTGGAGACCTACCGCTGCGCGTTTTTGGGCAGGGGAAGCTTTGAATGGCCGTTTTTGCTTATCAGCCTTGCGGTCACGGCAGGACTGCTCTTCTGGGGCGTAGTTGTGTTTAACAAGGTAGAGAAGAACTTTATTGATACGGTGTGATTATGTTGGAAATGAGAGAAAACTGCGTTATTAAAACCGAACATCTTTCCAAGGAATACCGCCTCGGGGTTATCGGCACGGGCACGCTCAGGCGCGACCTTCAAAGCTGGTACGCTAAGCGCCGCGGCAGGGAGGATCCCAACTCGATCATCGGCACGCCCGATTATGAAAAAGGCGACAGCTTTTTGGCGCTTGACGACGTTAATATCGAGATCAACCGCGGAGAGCGCGTCGGGATAATCGGCGCTAACGGAGCCGGCAAATCAACTCTTTTAAAGCTTTTGTCGCGCGTTACCTCGCCGACTGACGGCAGCTTTCAGTTCAGGGGAAGGATCGCCAGCATGCTCGAGGTCGGAACAGGCTTCCACGCAGAGCTTACCGGCAGGGAGAATATTTACCTCAACGGCGCAATCCTCGGCATGAACCGCTCCGAGGTAAGCGCTAAGATCGACGATATCATCAGCTTTTCCGAGTGCGAGAAGTTCATTGACACCCCAGTAAAGCGGTATTCAAGCGGAATGTTCGTAAAGCTCGCTTTCTCGGTTGCGGCGCACCTCGACGCCGAGATAATGATAATGGACGAGGTTTTGGCGGTGGGCGATATGCGCTTCCAGAGAAAATGCCTGAAAAAGATGCGCGAGCTCGCCGAGCAGGAGGAGAGGACGGTTCTCTACGTCTCGCACAATATGAGCACCATCCAGGAGCTTTGCAACCGGTGCATCGTGCTCGAACAGGGCAAGGTGATCTTTGACGGCGATGTCGACGAGGCGATCAAGTGCTACCTCGGAGGAGAGAACGACGAGTTTTTCTCCGCCGAATATGAAGACGACAAGTACAAGGACAAGGTAAACAACAATCTGCTCTGCCTTGAGCGTGTAAAATACAACGGAAGAACGACCAATATCTTTTATCCCGGAGAAAAAATGCTTCTCCAGCTCGAATGGAAAAACCTTATGGATATCGACAACCTCAATCTCAGGATAGAGGTGTACGATTACCGCAGGTATCCGATCACGTCCTTCCTCGCGGAGAATATTTACAAGGGTAAAAGCGGAGAAAACGGTTCGCTGCGCCTCGGTCTTGATATTGACATGCTCACTCAGGGCGTCTATTATACGAGGTATGTTTTCACCAGCAGCCTAAAGCCGGACGCGGAGCCCGAGACAGTCGAGGCGGCTTCGGGACTTGTGTTCAGAAAAACAAGGCGCAACGTCGGCTCGCAGCCGTGGAAAAAGTCATGGGGCAGCGTAGTTTTGGGCGAGGCTGAGATAATAGAGTAAAACTGATCAAAAAACAAAATTCCTTCAAACAACAGCAGGGACGGTACAAAACCGCCCCTGCGTAATTTTTTTATCTGTCAAATAGTCTTCTTTTCAGCTCCGCAACGGGAAGCCCGACTACATTGAAGTAATCGCCTCTTATCTGCTTGATGAGCACGCCGCCCTTGCCCTGAATACCGTAGGCGCCTGCCTTGTCCATCGGTTCGCCTGTAGCGACGTATTCAAGGATCTCCTCGTCGCTGAGCTTGTAAAACTCCACCTCGGTCACCTTTGAAAAGCTTATCGGTTCGCCTTTGCCGTAGATCGCGCAGCCGGTTATTACCCTGTGCGTCCTGCCCGACAACATCTTCAAAATATGAGCGGCGGCTTTATCGGACTTAGGCTTTCCGATCATCTGGTTATCAATAAATACGCCTGTGTCGCAGCCGATAACTACGTCGTCCGGATGAAGCCTGTAAACGGCGGCGGCCTTTTTGCGCGCCAGATATTCGGGGATATCGTAAAGTCCGACGTTTGAGTCAAGGCTCTCGTCTATATCCGCTGGGATTATCTTAAAATTTTCGCAGATCAGATCGAGAAGCTCCTTGCGCCGCGGTGAAGCGGAAGCTAAAATAATCATAATATTACCTCTTTTCGGTATATATTTTACTATAGAAAAAGCGGTTTGTAAATATAATTTTAAAATAGGGGGTTGACATATCCGTTTTGCGGTGCTATAATAAACCTACCAAACACGTAGGAATAGTAAATATTGAGAAAGGTATGTTGGTCATGTTAGGTACAAAACGATGTTGGTTTTGCGGTAAATTAAAACATATCCAAAATCAAAATCAATTATTAAGGAGTAATTATTATGAAAGTATACGATAAGATCACAGACATCATCGGCAAAACGCCTCTTTTAAGACTCAGCAACTATATTGATGAGAACAACCTCGAAGCGGATGTTTTCGCGAAGCTTGAGTATTTCAATCCCGCCGGAAGCGTCAAGGACAGGATAGCCAAGGCTATGATCGACGACGCCGAGGCTAAGGGCGTCATCAAGCCCGGCGCGGTCATTATCGAGCCCACCAGCGGCAACACTGGTATCGGACTCGCGTCCGTCGCCGCTTCGCGCGGATACAAGATCATCCTCACAATGCCCGAGACCATGAGCGTCGAGCGCCGCAATCTTCTTAAGGCATACGGCGCAGAGCTTGTGCTTACAGACGGCGCCAAGGGAATGAAGGGCGCTATCGAAAAGGCTAACGAGCTTGCAGCTCAGACTCCCAACAGCTTTATCCCCAGTCAGTTCAAGAATCCTGCGAATCCCGAGATCCACACAAGGACTACCGGTCCCGAGATCTGGGAGGATACCGACGGAAAGGTCGATATTTTCGTTGCGGGCGTAGGTACAGGCGGCACGCTTTCGGGCGTAGGCAAGTTCCTCAAGAGCAAGAATCCCGGAGTAAAGGTCGTCGCGGTAGAGCCCGCGGGCTCTCCGGTGCTCTCAAAGGGAACTCCCGGACCGCATAAGATCCAGGGAATCGGCGCAGGTTTCGTGCCCGATACTCTCGACACCGGTATCTATGACGAGATCATTCCCGTAGAAAACGAGGACGCCTTCAAAACAGGCAGGGCTCTTGCTAAAGGCGAGGGAGTGCTTGTCGGAATTTCCTCGGGCGCGGCTGTATGGGCGGCTTCGCAGCTCGCCAAGCGCCCCGAGAACAAGGGCAAGATCATTGTTGCTCTGCTTCCCGATACGGGCGAGCGCTACCTTTCGACACCTATGTTCACCGAGTGATTTGTCCCGAACTGAATAGAAAAACAGCGGCTCTGCCTCATGGCATGAGCCGCGTTTTCATGCGTAAAACAACGGGTACTTGATTTATTTGAAAAATAGTAGTAAAATAGTGGGGTATAAATTTATGGAGTAAAAAAGGAAGTGTACGAATTGTTAACACTTGATAAGATCTATCACGCGTCCTATGTGCTTAAGGACGTCATCAGACCGACCCACATCGTAAAGGCTCCCGCCATCACCGACGAGTGCGAGGTTTATTTAAAACCCGAGAACCTGCAGATAACAGGCTCGTTCAAGGTCAGGGGCTCGGGCTACAAGATCTCGCAGCTTTCCGAGGAGGAAAAGGCGAGGGGAGTTATCGCCTGCTCTGCAGGCAACCATGCCCAGGGCGTGGCGCTCGCCGCCACAAAGTACGGCATAAAGTCGCTCATCTGTCTGCCCGACGGCGCTCCTATCTCAAAGGTAGAGGCAACAAAGGGCTACGGAGCCGAGGTTTGCATGGTCAAGGGCGTGTATGACGACGCCTACAACGAGGCGCTGAGGCTCAGGGACGAAAAGAATTACACCTTTATCCATCCCTTCGACGACGAGAACGTCATCGCGGGACAGGGCACCATCGGACTTGAGATACTCAACGAGATGCCCGACGTCGACGCGGTAGTCGCTGCGATAGGCGGCGGAGGACTTCTCTCCGGCGTAGCCTGCGCCATAAAGGGACTCAACCCCAACATCAAGGTCTACGGCGTCCAGGCGGAGGGAGCTCCCTCGATGTACGAGTCGATCAAACAGGGCAAGCCCGTATCGCTCGACAAGGTGTCGACCATCGCCGACGGTATCCAGGTCAAGGAGCCCGGCGAGCATACGTTTGAGTACGTCAAAAAGTACGTGGACGACATCGTCACCGTAAGCGACGACGAGATCGCCTCAGCTATATTAAAACTCATTGAGACCCAGAAAATGATCGCGGAGGGCGCCGGCGCGGCTCCGCTCGCGGCGATAATGTACAACAAGCTCCCCGTCAAGGGAAAGAAGGTCGTCTGCATCGTTTCAGGCGGTAATATCGACGTTACTATCCTCAACCGAGTTATCAAGCGCGGACTTCTCATGAGCGGCAGACAGCAGACTCTTTGCATCGAGCTCCAGGATAAACCCGGTCAGCTCCTCGCGGTTTCCAAGATCATCGCCGACCGCGGCGCGAACGTCATCTCCGTTCATCACGAGAGAGCCGGAGAGGGCTCCGACGTAAACGGCTGCTATCTCAGGATCGTGCTCGAGACAAGGAATTTCGACCACGTAAGAGAGATCTCAAAGGCTTTGACAGACAGCGGCTTCAAGCTTGTGTAACGATCCGCTTGTTTCAGCCGTCCTTAAAGGCGGTTATTTGATAAAAGCAAAAATCTGATAATATACGGAGGAATCAAAATGGAAAAAGTATATACTAAAAACGCTCCCGACGCGATCGGTCCCTATTCTCAGGCGGTAAAGGTAAACGGACTTGTTTTCACTTCCGGACAGATCGCCATCAACCCCGAGATCGGCGACGTCGAGGCGACCACTATCGAGGCTCAGACCGAGCAGGTCTGCACCAATCTCAAAAATGTTCTCGAGGCTTCCGGAAGTTCGCTCGACAAGGCTGTTAAGACCGTTTGCTTCTTGGCTGATATGAACGACTTTGCTGCGTTCAACGCCGTATACGGCAAGTATTTCACCTCAAAGCCCGCGCGTTCCTGCGTGGCGGTAAAGACGCTCCCCAAGAATGTTCTTGTTGAGGTAGAGGTCATCGCCGAGGTATAAAATTCACGGCACCGCTTCGGCGGTGTCTTTTTTTATATCATTTCCCGTCAGCGCGATTTATTGTTTTAATAAATCAGCGGCGCAAATGCTTTTTTCACCAAACCATACCCTGCGCATAAGATGTACTACAAAGTTATTACGGCAGGGTGTTTTTATGACAGACAGAGTTAAGACGATCGGAATCATAGGCGGCGACAAGCGCCAGTTATATCTCGCTGATTCATTTATAAAGGACGGCCGCAGGGTTATATTGGGCGGCTTCGACGCGCTCAAAAGCGTGGGGGAGATCGCGATCACGGACGTTAAGTCGGCGCTGAGCTACGGCGATATAATCATATTTCCGCTGCCGTCGGTAAGGTCGGACGGCAGCGTCAACGCGCCGTTTTCTCAGGGGAACATCTACCTTTCCGACGAGGAGATAGAGCTTATCAGGACAAAGCCGATCTTCGCCTCCTTCACGGAAAAGCTGCTTAGGGCGTATCCAAAGCTGAAAAGCAGTCCCGTGTTCGATTACGCCTCGCGCGAGGATTTCGCAATCCTCAACGCCGTTCCCACTGCAGAGGGAGCTATCGAGTGCGCCATGTGCGCCTATGAGGGAACGATCGCAGGCAGCAGGTCGCTTGTCGCGGGCTTCGGCAGGATCGGAAAGATACTCGCGTCTAAGCTAAAGGCGCTCGGCTCGTCGGTAACGGTCAGCGCGAGAAAATTCGAGGATCTGGCGTATATCAACGCGCTCGGCTACAAGGCGGAAAACACCGCGGAGTTGAAAAAACTCAGCGGTTACGACCTTGTTTTCAACACCATCCCCGCGCTTATTTTCGACGAGGCTCTGCTTAAAAACACCGACCGCGATACCCTGATAATCGACCTCGCCTCGGCTCCGGGAGGAGTTGATTTCGAGGCGGCAAGGTCGCTGAAAATCGACGCGCAGCGCGCTTTGTCGCTACCCGGCAAATGCGCGCCAAAGACCGCGGCGGAAATTATAAAACAAACCGTAACTTTAATTCTTAAGGAGGTAAATTGGTGAAAAAGGCGACCGTTGGTTTTGCAATGTGCGGTTCTTTTTGCACCTTTTCAAAGGCCTTTGAGCAAATGCGGAGGCTTGCGGAATCGGGCTACGACGTGATACCGATCATGTCAAAAAACGCCTGCTCCACAGACACTCGATTTGGCAGGGCGGAGGAAACGGTAAAAAAGGCGGAAGAGATAACTGGCAAAAAAGTGCTTAAAACCTCTGTCGAGACCGAGCCGATCGGTCCTAAGGATATGTGCGACCTGCTTATAATCGCCCCGTGCACGGGTAACACCTTGGCAAAGCTCGCGCTCGGAGTTACCGACACCTCGGTGACAATGGCTGCAAAGTCGCACCTCAGGGTGCAAAAGCCGGTGCTTTTATGCGTAGCCACTAACGACGCCCTTGGCGCGTCGGCGCAGAACATCGGCAGACTGCTTAACACAAAGAACATCTATTTCGTACCGCTCAGGCAGGACGATCCCGTAAAAAAGCCAAATTCGCTCGTGGCGGATTTTGACAAGATAGAAAGCTCCGCAGAGGCGGCGCTGAAAAGGGTACAGATACAGCCTGTTTTTGAATAATCGAATAAAATATGCGCGGCGGGTATTGCTCCCGCCGCGTTTTTGTGATAAAATCAATATGTATAATCAGGACAGAGAGGTAATTTATGAAGTATTGTAAAAAATGCAGACGACTGTACGCGGACAGCGAGCAAAACTGCACCGAGTGCAAAAAACACTACGCGCTCGAGCCTATCGAGGACGACACAACGCCGGTTTATCTGACGTCGGCTTCGGGCTTTGAGCTCGACAGGATACAGGCGGCGCTTGAGGACAGCTCCATTCCGAGCGCGTCTCAGCCCCGCGCAAAGGCTCTGTCTGCCGACGCTGTCACGGGCAGCGACAAGACCGACAGGGACATCCTCGTGCCTTACTCGGCGCTTGATCAGGCTCGCGACGTGTGTATCGGCATCGGCGCCATCAAGCCCGACGGGGAGGAACCCGTTGTCGACGAAAAGGATATCGAGGACGCTGTTGATTCGGAAATCGACGAATCTCAGCTCATTAGCCCTGCCAAGCGCACAACGATCAAGATAGTATCGGCGATCCTTTTGATCGTGATCGCGTGCCTTGTGATCTGGGGCACCGATTTCATAACAGGTCTTATAAAGGGCTTGTTTGGTTAAGCGGAAATAAATTCAGCAAGGAGAGATTCAAAATGAAAATAGAAACAAAATGTCTACATTCGGGCTATGAGCCCAAAAACGGTGAGCCCAGACAGCTCCCGATCTACCAGAGCACGACATGGAAGTACGCCTCCAGCGACGACATGGGCAAGCTTTTCGACCTTGAGGCGAGCGGATATTTCTACACCCGTCTGCAAAACCCCACCAACGACGCCGTAGCAGCAAAGCTTGCGGCTCTCGAGGGCGGCGTAGCGGCAATGCTGACTTCGAGCGGACAGGCCGCAAACTTCTTCGCGCTCTTTAATATCTGCGAATGCGGCAGCCACATAATCGCTTCTTCGGCGATCTACGGCGGCACCTACAACCTGCTCGGCGTAACGCTGAAGAAAATGGGTATCGACGTCACCTTTGTAAATCAGGATCTTCCCGAGGAGGAGCTCGCCAAGGAGTTCAGACCTAACACCCGCGCGGTATTCGGCGAGACCATCACCAACCCGACCGTTACCGTGCTTGATATCGAAAAATTCGCGCGTCTCGCTCATTCCCACGGCGTACCGCTCATCGTTGACAACACTTTTGCCACTCCGGTAAACTGCCGTCCGATCGAATGGGGAGCGGATATCGTCACACACTCTACCACAAAGTACATGGACGGTCATGCCATCAGCGTAGGCGGTGCTATCATAGACAGCGGCAACTTTGACTGGATGGCTCACGCCGACAAATACCCGGGACTCACCACTCCCGACGAAAGCTATCACGGACTCGTTTACGCCGAGAAGTTCGGCAAGCTGGGCTATATCACCAAGGCGACCTCCCAGCTCATGCGCGATCTCGGCTCGATCCAGTCTCCTCAAAACGCCTTTTATCTCAATAACGGACTCGAGAGCCTTCATGTAAGGATGCAGCGCCACTGCTCAAACGCTCTCGCGGTCGCTGAGTTCCTGAAATCTCAGGACAAGGTCGCGTGGATCCACTATCCCGGACTTGAGGGCGACAAATACTACGACCTCGACCAAAAATACCTGCCTAACGGCTCGTGCGGAGTTATCGCGTTCGCCGTAAAGGGCGGCAGGGAAAAGGCGATAAAGTTCATGGACAGCCTCAGGCTC
This sequence comes from uncultured Ruminococcus sp., assembly GCA_902767845.1. Classification (GTDB taxonomy): domain Bacteria; phylum Bacillota; class Clostridia; order Oscillospirales; family Acutalibacteraceae; genus Ruminococcoides. The sequence continues at coordinate 145,124 of CACXIV010000001.1, forward strand.
GCGATCATCGCGACCCATGTTGCCGACGCGCGCACATGCCTGCTCCATCCCGCGAGCCACACTCACCGTCAGCTCTCGGATCAGCAGCTTATCGAGGCAGGCATCGCTCCCGATCTTATCAGACTTTCGGTCGGACTTGAGAACGCGGACGACCTCATCGCCGACCTCGCTCAGGCGCTTGACAAGATTTAAGGCGATACTGTTATTCGGGCGCGCACGGCGAAGGGCTTTCAATTCCCGCGCCGTCGCCTGACGAGCATACTTTACTATTAAATAATAATGTGAACGGAGGGGTTTTATGTCAGCATTTGTATCCGCTGTTATCGTAGCCGCGGGCGGTTCCGTAAGAATGGGAAGCGCGGAAAGCAAGCAGTTTATCCCGCTTTTGGGCAAGCCTGCGATCGAATATACGCTCAGAGCGTTTGAGGCATGCGGCCTTATCAGCGAGATCGTGGTGGTCTGCCGCGACTCGGACGCCGAACGGATAAAAACGATCGCCGCGGACAGCGGTATCGGCAAGCTCAGCGCGGTCGTTAACGGAGGCAAGAGCAGGGCGCACAGCGTTAAGAACGGGATCTCCGCCGCAAGCGCGGAGGCGAAGTATTACGCCATCCATGACGGCGCGCGTCCGCTTATCACACCCTCGGAGATCGAATGCGTCGTTAAAGCGGCTTTTGAATCCGGCGCGGCAACGCTCGGAACAGCCGTTACCGACACCGTAAAGATCGTTGACGAAAACGGCACGATCGAAAGCACTCCGCTGCGCTCCGCGCTCAGGGCGGTGCAGACCCCTCAGGTATTCGACAGCGAGCTTTACTCCTTCGCGCTCGAAAAAGCGGAGCACAGGCTCGGCGAGTTCACCGACGACTGTTCGCTGATAGAGGACATGGGCGGCGAAGTGACCGTTGTTGACGGCAGCGCCGAGAACATCAAGCTCACCACTCCGATCGACATCGTGATCGCCGAGAGCATTTTGAAAGCGAGGGGAGAGTCGTAATGAGGATCGGCAACGGATACGACGTTCACCGCTTTGCAGAGGATCGCGACCTTATCCTCGGCGGCGTAAAGATACCATACGAATACGGTCTGCTCGGTCATTCCGACGCGGACGTGCTGCTCCACGCGATAATGGACGCGCTTTTGGGAGCGGCGGCGCTGGGCGACATCGGTAAGCTTTTTCCCGATACCGACGAGCGCTTCAAAGGCGCCGACAGCCTAAAGCTCCTCAGCGAGGTCTCGCTCGTTCTGCGCGCGAACAATTACAGGATCGTGAATATCGACTCGATCGTGATCGCGCAGAAACCCAAGCTCGCGCCTCATATTGAGCAGATGCGCGAAAATATTGCCAGAGCCTGCCAAATCGAGACCGATCGGGTCAGCGTAAAGGCAACCACCGAGGAAAGGCTGGGCTTTACCGGCAGACTCGAGGGTATCTCCGCGCACGCGGTATGCTTAATAGAATAAAAATATTACCTCGTTCATATTATTGAGCGAGGTGTTTTTATGTTCAAGAGAGGAATGTTATCACTGATCCTTGCCGCGGTCATGCTTTGCGCTGCAGTGCCGGTTCACGCGCTCGACGAAAACAGCGTAACGGCTCCGGCGGCGGTACTTATGGAAGCGCGGACAGGTAAAATTCTTTATGAGAAAAATGCGCACGAGCAGCGGCCGTGCGCCTCTGTCACAAAGGTCATGACCTTGCTGCTCGTGTTTGAGGCTATGGACAGGGGAGAGCTGAGCCCCGATACCATGATCTCCGCCTCGGAGCACGCGGCGTCGATGGGCGGAAGCGACATCTGGCTTGAACCGGGCGAGACCATGTCCGCCGACGATATGATAAAGGCGACGGTGGTAGCCTCGGCTAACGACGCGGCTGTCGCGCTCGCCGAGCAGGTCAGCGGCAGCGAGGAGGCTTTTGTCGAGAGGATGAACGAGCGCGCATCAGAGCTCGGAATGAACGACACGGTGTTCAAAAACTGCAACGGGCTCGACGAGGAGGGGCATGTCACCTCGGCGCACGACGTCGCGGTAATGTCTCGCGAGCTGACAAAGCACGGCAAGATATTCGACTACACGTCTATCTGGATAGACTATTTGCGCGGCGGCAAGACCCAGCTCGTCAACACGAACAAGCTTTTAAAGACCTACAAGGGCATAACCGGACTTAAAACCGGCACGACCGACGATGCCGGCTGCTGCATTTCCGCAACCGCCACGCGCGACGGCATGAGCCTTATCGGCGTTGTTCTCGGCTGCGACAACGGCAAAAAGCGGTTTGCGGAGGCTGCCGCTCTACTTGATTACGGCTTTGCTAATTATTCTGTAAAAGAATTAACAGTTCCCGAGGATATGCCTGTTTCGATCGGGGTAAACAACGGTATGCGCGATTCGGTCGGACTGAGCTGCAAGGTCGATTCCGGCTTTGTCACAGGTAAGGCCACCTCCGACGAGATCATCTGCGACGCCGATCTTCCCGAAAGCGTCGACGCCCCGGTTCAAAAGGGGCAGGTCGTAGGCAGGCTAAGCTTCACCTCGGGCGATCAAAAGCGTGATTTTGATATCACCGCCGACGAGGACGTGGAGCAGATCTCATTCGGAGCGGTATTCAACAAGGCTCTTAATTCTTTGCTGGCATTATAAACCGCTCAAACTCCCCATAAACAAAAATTATATCTTAAATAACTTGAAATATAATCCGTTATATAGTATAATGGAACCAATAATAATTATGGAGGAGTAGCATATGGCAACAAAACTCAATGATAAATATTTGACCGGCTTTGTAGCCGATCATGAGCTTGCAGGCGTCGCGGCTGAGGTCAAGGCGGCTCATCAGGCTCTTCACGACGGCACAGGACTCGGCAACGATTTCATAGGCTGGCTTCATCTGCCGACAAATTACGATAAAGAGGAGTTCGCGCGTATAAAGGCTGCCGCGGAGAAGATCAAAAAGGATACCGATGTTTTCGTAGTGATCGGTATCGGCGGATCATATCTCGGTGCTCGCGCCGCGATCGAATTTCTCACCTCGCAGAATTACAACCTTACCTGCAAGGACACTCCGCAGATCTTCTTTACGGGCAACTCGATCAGCTCAGATTCGCTCGCTGAGGTAATGGAGCTTTGCGAGGGCAAGGACGTTTCTATCAACATGATCTCTAAGTCGGGCACGACCACAGAGCCCGCTATTGCTTTCCGCGTATTCCGCGAAATGCTCGAGAAAAAGTACGGCAAGGAAGGCGCCCGCGAGCGTATCTACTGTACGACCGACAAGGCGAGGGGAACCCTCAAGGAGCTTGCCGACAAGGAAGGCTACGAAACCTTTGTAGTACCCGACGACGTAGGCGGACGTTTCTCTGTTCTCACGGCTGTAGGACTTCTTCCGATCGCTGTTTCCGGCGCGGATATCGACGCTCTCATGCAGGGCGCTCAGAAGGCGGAGTCTGATTTTGACAACGACGACGTAATGACAAACGACTGCTACAAGTACGCCGCTCTGCGCAATATTCTTTACCGCAAGGGCAAGACCATGGAGATTATGGTTTCCTACGAGCCTGCCTACACAATGATGGCGGAGTGGTTCAAGCAGCTCTTTGGCGAGAGCGAGGGCAAGGACAACAAGGGCATTTTCCCCGCGAGCGTTGTATTCTCGACCGACCTCCACTCGCTCGGACAGTACATTCAGGACGGCAGACGCACCATGTTCGAGACCGTTGTTCTCTTTGACAAGGTCAAGAAGGAGGTCACCCTCGGCACCGATCCCACAAACGTAGACGGACTCAACTTCCTTTCGGGCAAGACGATGGGCTTTGTAAACCGCAAGGCGTTTGAGGGCACCGTACTGGCTCACAACGACGGCGGAGTTCCCAATATCGCCGTAGAGGTTCCCGAGATGAACGAGAGCGAGCTCGGCTACCTGATCTACTTCTTCGAGAAGGCATGCGCGATCTCAGGCTATATGCTCGGCGTTAATCCGTTCAACCAGCCCGGCGTTGAAAGCTACAAGAAGAACATGTTTGCCCTTCTCGGCAAACCCGGCTATGAAGATCAGAAGGCGGCGCTCGAGGCGCGCCTCGGCTGATGCTTCATACGGCAGTTATTTGACGGAGAATATAATCAGTTCATAAATATATCGTAAAAATAAAGGAGGACTTTTCAATGGTTACTTTACTGATCGGCAAAAAAGGCGCCGGAAAAACAAAAAAACTCATCGCACTGGCTAACGAGGCTGTTGCGGCTTCCTCGGGCAACGTTGTTGTTATCGAGAAGGGCGCTAAGCTCACCTACGACGTTACACATAAGGCAAGACTGATCGACACAGAGCAGTACAACATCACCGGTTTTGATATGCTTTACGGCTTTATCAGCGGTATCTGCGCCGGCAACTATGACGTTACGGACATCCTTGTTGATTCTACCTTCAAGATCGCTCCCGAGGCTATCAGCGGACTCGAGGGCTTTACAAAGAAGCTTCAGGATCTCAGCGAGACTACATCGACTAACATCGTTCTTCTCATCTCTGCTGACGAGGCTGACATCCCGGATTCTATCAACGCGGTCTGCGAGACTGTTTGATCTATCAGCAATTAACAATGAGCCGTTGACCGCGAGGTTTTCGGCTCATTTTTTGCGCCGAATCTGAGGCTCGGGCGAGATCCCAAAGCGGCGGAAAAATGACGTGATCCGGCAAAATATCAAGGCTAAGTCCGCTGAGATTTTTGAATGATTTAAGAGTATGAGATAGATATAATTCTATAGAAGAATAATATATTGATTAGACAGTTTTTATCTCAAATTTCGGCTTATTTTCTGTAAATTTTCGGTTGACAAAGCCCGAATCCTTTTGTATAATAGATAAAGCGTTTTAATATGCGTTTATGCGGTCTATGAGGTGTAAAATGCTTTTTGACTTAAAATCTGTCTTTCTTAACGACGGCGAAACAAAGCGGCTCAGTTACGAGCTTGACATCTCTGATATCTCTATGGACGGAGCTTTTCCATTCACTTCTCCCGTGAGGATAACCGCTTCGGCTCACAACCGCGCAAGCCTTGTGACCCTTACGCTCGACTGCGAGTATGACTATGAGCGTTCCTGCGACCGGTGCGGAGCTTTGCTTACCGGCACCGAAAAGGTCACCTTTACGCACAGGCTTGTTCAGACCTTGGTTGACGAGACCAACGACGATTATATTGAAACTCCCGATTTCACGCTCGAGCTTGATGAGGTCGCGGTCACCGACATAATCCTGGGATATCCCAGGAAGTTCTTATGCCGTGAGGACTGCAGGGGGCTTTGTCAAAGCTGCGGCAAAAATCTCAACGAGGGCGATTGTGACTGCGATAAGCACAGCGTCGACCCGAGGCTTGAGATTCTGAAACAGTTTATGGAAGAATAATGATATAAGGAGGTCTTTGAAAATGGCAGTACCTACAAGAAAAACATCACACGCGAGAAAGAGCTCAAGACGTTCAACAGTCTGGAAGCTTGACGCGCCCGCACTCACAACTTGTCCCAACTGCGGCGAGCTTACAGCCGCTCACAAGGCTTGCACAAACTGCGGCATGTATAAGGGCAGACAGGTAGTAGAGAAGAAGGAAGCTTAATTCAAGTTTGATTTAAACGGGCGACAGGCTATTCTGTTGCCCTTTTAATCTGTTTGGCGGAGTTTATCCCGGATAAAGCCGCCGCCACCTAAACTGTCAACTCTAAATAAACGGAGTAAGATTATTATGAACAAACCCGTAATAGCGATAGTGGGCAGGCCGAATGTCGGCAAGTCCACGCTGTTTAACAAGCTGATAGGTCAGCGCGTGTCGATAGTCGACGACACGCCCGGCGTTACCCGCGACAGGATATACGGCGAGACCGAATGGTGCGGCAAAAAGGCCATGGTCGTCGACACCGGCGGTATCGAGCCGAAAAGCGACGACGTTATCCTGACTCAGATGCGCCGTCAGGCTCAGCTCGCGATCGACACCGCCAACGTCATTATCCTTGTTACCGACCTGAAAAGCGGACTTGTCGCGACCGATATGGACGTAGCGCAAATGCTTCAGAAGTCGGGCAAGCCGATCGTTCTTTGCGTTAACAAGTGCGACACCGTCGGCGAACCCTCAATGGATTATTACGAGTTCTATAACCTCGGGCTCGGCGAGCCGTTTCAGGTTTCCGCGGTACACGGCCACGGCACGGGAGATATGCTCGACAAGGTCTTTGAGTACCTCGACTTTGACGACAGCACCGAGGACGACGATTCCGTGATAAATGTTGCCGTTATCGGCAAGCCTAACGCCGGAAAGTCCTCGCTTATCAATAAAATAACCGATTCCGAGCGCTGTATAGTTTCAGATATCGCCGGCACCACGCGCGACACCATCGACACCCTTGTCGAAAACGGTTACGGAAGATTTAACTTTACCGACACCGCCGGACTTCGCCGCAAGAGCAAGATCTACGACGATATCGAAAAATACAGTATTCTCCGCGCGAAAATGGCGATCGAACGCTCGGACGTCTGCGTCATCATGATCGACGCGACCGAGGGCGTCACCGAGCAGGATACCAAGGTAGCCGGACTCGCCCATGACGCCGGAAGAGCGTGTATTCTCGCCGTAAACAAGTGGGACGCGATCGAAAAGAATGACAAGACCATGCGCGAGTTTCAAAAGAAGCTCGACTCGGAATTTGCCTTTATGTCATACGCTCCCCAGGTCTTTATCTCCGCAAAGACGGGGCAGAGGATCGACAGGCTGTTTGAGGCGATTGTCGCCGCCAACGAGAACGCGAGCCTCAGGATCAAGACCGGAATGCTCAACGATCTGCTCGCTCAGGCCACGACGCGCGTTCAGCCTCCGTCGGACAAGGGCAGAAGGCTAAAGGTATTCTACATGACTCAGACGGGCGTTAAACCGCCTACCTTTGTCTTTTTTTGCAACGACGCTGAGCTGTTCCATTTTTCATATCAGCGTTATCTTGAAAACCGCATACGCGAGGCGTTCTGCTTTGACGGTACGCCGATCAGGATCATCATACGCGAAAGGGGAGACAGATAGTGGGCTCATTACCTTTTTTCAGTTTTAACAACTACTGGTTGTGCTATTTGATCACGGCTGTGATCGCATACCTTTTGGGCAGCATCAATCCCGCGGTGATCATCACTAAGATTTGCACCAAGGGCAAGCTTGATATCCGAACGGTAGGCAGCGGCAACGCGGGATTTACAAATGTTCTGCGCGCGGTAGGAAAAGTGCCCGCCATCATTACCCTTGTCTGCGACGCCCTAAAGTGCGTCGCGGCGGTGCTCATCGGCGGCTTGATTTTTACATATGTCGCAAATGACGTCTCGGCGGTCTGTTCCGATAATCCCGGCGAGATAATCAATATCGGAAAGTACATCGCCGGTATTTTCTGTATCCTCGGACATTCCTTTCCGCTGTACTTCCATTTCAGGGGAGGTAAGGGCGTAGTGTCTGCGGCGGCTCTTATGCTGACCGAGGACTGGAGAGTATTTCTTATGATACTCGGAACCTTTCTTATTCTTTTCTTTATCTCAAAGATAATCTCCCTCGGAAGCATCGTCAGCGCGATCATGTACGGACCGTACACGTTTATAATCACGTTTTTCTTCGACTTTAACGGCATGAACCTTTGGTATGTCATTATGTCCACCGCGTCGGCGCTGATAATCGGTATCTTCGTCACCGTCAAGCATAAGGACAATATCAGGCGCCTGCTCCGCGGAGAAGAAAAGAAGATAAAAGCAAAAGATTGAGTTTCGGCTGTTATCCCGGGCAAAGGCTTGGGATAACAGCTTTTTTTGCTTTGCGCGGCACTTGATTTTTCCGAAGAATAGTAGTACAATTATCTACGGATATTTTATTAATAACAACAAGGAGATATCATTATGAGCGACTGCGTATTTTGCAAAATCGTCGACGGCAGTATTCCGTCAAAAAAAGTCTACGAGGACGACACGATCCTTGCGTTTTATGATCTCGAGCCCCAGGCTCCCGTACATTTTCTCGTTATCCCCAAGCAGCATATTGCCAACGTGGACGAGATAAACGAGGGCAACGCGGACGTGATCGCCCATATCTTTACAAAGATACCCCAAATCGCGAAGTCCCTCGGACTTACAAACGGCTACAGGATAGTTACGAACTGCGGAAAAGAAGGGTGCCAGAGCGTGTTCCACATGCATTTCCATGTTTTGGGCGGCACTCAGCTTAACGGAAGAATGGCGTAAAGGAGATTTTTTATGGAAACCTACAGAATCAACATCGCGGGCGTTGAACGCGATCTTATCAAATATCCCGTTGATGAAAAAATCGACATAGCGGCGTTTATCATGTTCGGCGACGTTGAGGTCACGGAACGCGCTGCTGCCGAGCTGTTAAAGCTCTGTCCCGAGCACGACGTAGTTGTATCGGCTGAGGCAAAGGGAATACCGCTTTGCTATGAGATGGCGCGTCAGGGCTGCCGCGAGTATGTAATCGCGCGCAAGAGCATCAAGGTCTACATGAAAAACTGCGCGCACGTAATGGTAAATTCAATCACCACCGCCAAGCAGCAGAGCCTTTACCTCGGCGACACCGACGTCAATTTCCTCCGCGGAAAGAGAGTTCTGATTGTTGACGACGTTATCTCCACCGGCGAGAGCCTAAGGGCGCTTGAGGAGCTGATGGAGGTCTGCGAGGCCAATGTAGTAGGCAAGGCGGCTGTGCTTGCCGAGGGCGCGGCAAAGGACAGGGACGATATAATCTACCTCGAGCCGCTTCCCGTGTTTATTAAAGATTAAGAACAAATAATTGCCGTTTCCGGGCGTTTCTGTCATCCCGAGCGTCAGCGATGGAGCTCATTCCCGATATGATCCGTGAGTAATTCCGTCAGTACCCCGAAACGGCAGACGTATTTTCGGAAGTAAAAAGGAGCCGTCATGCCATTGATCACCGAAGCCGATTTAAAACTTCAAATAAAAGAAAAGCGTTTTTCGCCGGTTTATGTGATCTTCGGCGAGGAGCAGATGTATGTCAAAAACTACACCGAAAAGCTGATCGAGGCTATCGCCGGGAAAAACCCGTCCGATTTTTATTTTCACGTGTTCAAGGGCGAGATAGACCTCGACGAGCTTGCGGCGGCGATCAGGGTCGTTCCTTTCATGAGCGAGTACAACTGCGTTTTGCTCGAGGATGTGTTCTTCGATATGATGACTGAATCCGACCTCAAGCTGTTAAAGGAGATCTGCGCTGTCCGCTCCGATGGCACCGTGCTTGTTATCTCAATGCCGTCAAATATGCCCGAGCGGCGCCGCTCGGCGTTCGATTCGATCGTGAGAGCCGCCGGCAAAAGCGGCTCCGTCTGCGAATTCAAAAAGCAGGATCAGAACACGATCGAGAGGTATGTGGCAAAGTGGGCTAACCAAAACGGCAAGCTTATCTCACGAGTAAACGCCGCCAAGCTGATATCGTACGTCGGCACCGACCTGACCCGACTGAAAAACGAGGTCGATAAGATCAGCGCCTACTCAAAGGGCGAGGAGATCACGATCGAAGACATCAACAAGCTCGCCACCGTAAATGTCGAGAGCAGGGTTTACGACCTGTCCGACGCGGTGCTCGGCGGCAACGGCGACAGGGCTTTCAGGGTGCTCGACTCTCTGCTTTACCGCAAGGAGGAGCCCATAATGCTGCTCTACGTGCTGTCGTCCGCCTATATCGACGCCTACCGCATGCGCGTGGCGTCCGAGTGCGGCATAGACGAAAAGACCGTGGCGGCTGATTTTGATTATAAAAACCGTTCCTTCGCGCTCAAAAGAGCCTCTCGCGCCGCCTCGCGGATAAGTACGGACGCGCTTAGGAAAAGCATTGATATCCTGACCGAAGCCGATCTCAGCTTAAAATCCGTAAGGGTAAATCCGCGTCTGCACATGGAACAGCTTATCGCGCGTCTGCTTATCACCGCGCAGGAGGGCAGAAGATGATAAAGCTCAGGCAGGCAGTGATCGTCGAGGGCAGGTATGACAAAATAAAGCTCAAAAACCTGATCGACGCGCCTATAATCGAGACAAACGGCTTTCGCGTCTTTAACGATAAAGAGCGCCAAAGCCTTATCCGCAGGATAGCCGACAAGCGCGGCATACTTGTGATGACAGACAGCGACGGCGCCGGGCTTGTTATCCGCAATTTTCTAAACGGCGTTATCGACAAAAGCAAGATAAAGCACTGCTATATCCCTCAGCTTGAGGGCAAGGAAAAGCGCAAGGAAAGGATGAGCAAAGAGGGCTTCCTCGGTGTGGAGGGAGTTCCCGACGAGGTGATAATCGAGGCTGTCCGCAAAAGCGGAGCGGAGATAATCGGCGAACAGGCGAAAAAATCCGCGGAGATCACAAAAGCCGACCTGTACTCGCTCGGACTTACCGGTTCCGAAAATTCCGCCCAAAAACGTAAACGACTTCTGCAAGAGCTCGGCATGCCCGACTACCTTTCTTCAAACGCCATGCTTACCGCGCTGAACTGTCTTTATTCTTATGAAGAATTATATAATATTATCACCGAGTTAGGTTAACACTAAACTCGGTGATTTTTTTGAAGCTTATAAAGAATCTGACCTTGTTCGCGGTCGGCGCGGTCTGCTACCCCGTGATCGAGATACTCTGGCGCGGACGGACTCATATCTCAATGGCGTTTACCGGAGGCGCGGTGTTCGTCGCGCTGTACCGATTCTATAAAAAATACAGGGAGCTGAGGCTTGTAAGGCGGTGCGTCTGCGGCTCGCTCATCATAACCTTCTTCGAGCTTATCTGCGGCATGCTCGTCAACCGCGCGCTCATGCTCGACGTCTGGGATTATTCAAAGAACAGGTTTAATTTCAAGGGGCAGATCTGCCTCGGCTACAGCCTGCTTTGGGCTCTGCTCTGCGCTCCTGTCAGCGCGCTGTGCAGGCGTATCGCCAAATCAAAGGTTTGAACTATGTTCGTATCGCCTGCGCAGGGTCTTTAGAGCCTTTGTTTCTATCCTGCTGACGTAAGACCTTGATATGTCAAGGAGAGCCGCGACGTCCTTTTGAGTCATCGGCTTTTTCCCGTTAAGGCCGTAGCGCAGGATTATCACGGTCTTTTCGCGGCCGGTCAGCTCCTCGTTTATGTACTGACCTAATTTTTTGCTGTTTAGCTTCATGTCGAGGTCGTCGAGAATATTGTCGTCGACCGCCATAATGTCCATCAGCGTCAGCGGATTGCCGTCCTTGTCGGTGTCGATCGTCTCGTTCAGCGACACGTCGCGCTCGGTCTTTTTTACCGCGCGAAGGTGCATAAGTATCTCGTTTTCGATACACCTGCTCGCGTATGAGCTGAGCCGAATCTTCTTGTCGGGATCAAAGGTGTTTATCGCCTTAATAAGCCCGATCGTGCCGATCGACACAAGGTCGTCCTGCTCGCATTTTGTACCGTAATACTTCTTTATGATGTGCGCCACCAGCCTGAGATTATGCTCTACAAGCTTGTTTTTAGCCTCGGTATCGCCGTTTTTCATGCGCTCGAGGTACAGTTTTTCCTGCTTTTCGCTAAGCGGCTTCGGAAACGATCCTCCCGAGCAAACGTGAAGGATAAAAAAGCACACGTACTGCCCGAGCATAGCGATATAATCAAACACATAACCACCTCACAAAAATGTATTCAAACCACTTGATATTAATGACATAGTATTTTATAATAATGTTTATAAAGCTGTGAACGAAAATTTTTAGGGGTGGAGAATATGAAAAAGTTTATTTCATGGAATGTCAACGGACTGCGCGCGTGCGTTACAAAGGGCTTTTTGGATTTTTTTAAAGAGTCAGGCGCCGACGCTTTTTGTATTCAGGAGACCAAGCTTCAAAACGGTCAGATAGACCTCGATTTGGAGGGATATCATCAGTATTGGAACTATGCCGAGAAAAAGGGATACTCGGGTACCGCTCTGTTTACAAAGGAGGAGCCGATCAGCGTAAAATACGGTATCGGTATCGACGAGCACGACAAAGAGGGCAGGGTGATAACCGCGGAGTTCGGTTCATATTACCTTGTCACCTGCTATACTCCGAACTCGCAAAACGAGCTGAAAAGGCTTGATTACCGCATGCGTTGGGAGGACGACTTCCTCGATTACATAAAGGAGCTCGATAAATCAAAGCCGGTCATACTCTGCGGCGATCTCAACGTCGCTCACAAGGAGATCGACCTTAAAAATCCAAAGACCAACCGCAAAAACGCCGGCTTTACCGACGAGGAGAGGGCTAAATTCACCGCCCTGCTCGGCAGCGGCTTCACAGATACATTCCGGTACTTTTATCCCGACGCGGAAGGGGTGTACTCGTGGTGGTCGTACCGCTTCAAGGCTCGCGAAAAGAACGCGGGCTGGCGTATCGACTACTTTATCACCTCAGGCTCGCTCGACGAAAAACTGATCGGAGCGTCAATTCTTACCGATGTTTTCGGATCGGATCACTGTCCGGTCGCGCTTGAAATCGACGTTTAAAATACTTACGGGCTGCCGCGTGAGCGGCAGCCCGTTTTGTCTGAGATAAATAAAAACGCGAACGCTTTTTACATACTATCATGTTTTTACGCTTTTTAGTTTGAGCTTTTCAAACTCCTTGTTTACCGGGTTGAGGTCGGAGAAATTGTTTTTGGCGCACTTGATAAAATTCAGCAGGGTGGAGGAAAGCATGCTCCTTGTCTCTGGACTGAGATTTTTAAGCGACATCAAAATTTTTCCTGAGTCGATAAACCAGTTTGACAGTATGTCGTTAAAGGTTTTGTCCTCTGTCGTTTTAAGGATATTGAACAGCGCCTCGGTAAAGCTTTTACGCTCGTCGGTGTTCATGTTGGAAACAAAGTCCTTCATCGTATGGTCAAAGAAAACGCTCGTTTCGGTGATCCTGTTGAGCTTTACGGGTGAGGTCGGCTCGATCTCCCACGAGAAGATATCGTGCTGCAAAAAGCCCTTTTGATTGCTCTTGACCACTGTGTAGCTCTCCTCGTGCTCAAACATCATTCCGAAGATAGACGACTGCGGGACATAGGTGTAAATTCGGTTTTTGATCAAGTCAAAGTTGCTCTCCCTGATCGCCTCGCCGTCAAACCCCGGACCGTCGAGGTTGTATATGCCGTCGATCAGCTTCTGAGTCTCGCGTTTGCAGAAAGAGCCGCTGTATATAGCCAAATTACCGCCCTTTGAGTGACCGCCGAGTATGAATCTTCCGCCGTAGCGCTTCGCGGCGTCCTCAAAGTATTCGACCGCGAGCTCCTGAGAGGGCAGAGGGAAGGTGCAGTACAGATTAAAATCCTCCTGCCAGCCGACTAAGGTATTGTCGGTGCCGCGGTAAGAGATAAAGCGGTGATCGCTGTCAAGCTCAAAGGTCACGGCAGAAAACTGTACCTGCCGCTCGTCGTCGATTATGTTTTTGTAGCAGCTTATGTTCATGCTTCCGAAGCGCTCGCTTTTGGCGGCGTCCGCAAGCAGCTCCTTGTCGCCCTTCCAGAATATCTTTTTAAGGTTTTCCTCGCTGGCGAGCACCTTTTCGGCGACGGCTCTAAGCGGCTGCTTTTCGTCAAAGCTGTCCTTTACAAAGTTGTCGAAGGGCATATACGACAGCCTGGAGAGTATTATCGCGTCGTTGTCGTTGATAACGCCGTTTTTTATTTTCAGATCGCCGCGCCAGTATAGATAATCAAAAACATCAGCCATGCTTATTCCTCGATTTCATTTAGCTTTTTAGCGTATTCCTCGTCCTTTCCCTTTCCCTTGGTGTAGAACGAGAAGGGGAGAGTCAGCAGAATAGCGCCGTAGTAGGTGATAAATCTCCATAAAAGGATCGCGGGTTTGATTTTGCGGATATTGCCGAGCACAAAGAAGCTTCCGAAGTACATAGTAAAGGCGAGCTCCGCTCCTCCCGACGCGCCGGGAAGCGGCACGAGGTTAGAGGTGAACAGCACAAAGCTCTGAATACAGATAAAGTCAAACGGATTGCCTACAGGCATGCCGTGCGAAGCCGCGATCTTGGGCATGTCGAACGAAAGATAAACAAAGTACGGCACGGATAAGATCAGCATGACCTGGATAAACACAATCGCGAAAATCAGCACGAGCCGCTTTTTGTCCGCCATAAGCATCTTGTTCGACGTGTGGAACATATTAAATTCTCTGGCTATCTTGCGTATCTTGCCGGTGGGATTCTTAATGAATTTAAGCGCCTTGAGTATCATGAATACGAGCCTAAGCAGCTTGTCGGTGATCTTTTTCGAGAAGGATACGACCAAAAACAGCGCTGTAACGCCCAGCTGAGTGGCAAAGCCCAGCACGATAAACGCCGACGACCAAAAGTTTGTGAACGCCTCGCTGAAATACTCGAACTTGTAAATGACCGAAAAAATGCTGAAAGTGGTAGTCACGATCTGATATACGATAAATTTTTGGGTCATACAAGCAGAGCCGAAGCCCACGCTGACGTTCATTTTTGCCATCAGGTAAAGCTGCATAGGCTGACCGCCCGTGTTTGAGGGCGTGACAGCTCCGAAGAAAACTCCTACGCAAGCGACCTTGACGGCGTCGATGAACCTGAACTGCGGATAGTGCGCGCGAAGATATACGAGCGTCACGATAGAATCCATGATTATGTTCATGTCGAACGCGATAACTCCTGCAACTATCCACCAAATATTGAAGCCGTCGGGAGATTTAAGCAGGTCGATCAGCCCGTCCTCGGAAACAAAGAAGTAAATGATCAGGTAGACCGAGACCGCAAAAACCAAAATATTAAAAATCAGCTTTCCGCTGATCTTAAATTTTCGTTTTTCTTTCATAAAATAATCTCCGTTAATGTATTATTGTACATCATATATCATACAATTTCCAGCGAGAAATTGCAACAACAAACTTGTAACATTTGATATATAATAAACAAATTATCCATAGTCTACAAAAACATCTTGTAAATTTTGTGTATCTGTGTTAAAATTAAAGCAGAATAAAGCTAAAGGAAGATTCTATGGGCTTTTTTGACGTCGTCAATATCTACGGACTCATGATCGCGGCAGTGCTTGCCGCTCCGCATATTATCTATGTCAAAACGCATACATATGATAAAAACAAGTTTTCTAACCGCGCGATGGTCTATATCGACCGCACCGGCAGGTTTTTCAGCCTGTTTCTGATGGCGTTCAACCTCGGAGTGCTCGAGCGTGGCTTTACCGAGCCCAAGGAGCTGATGAAAAGCTTTTGGCTGATCACCGTAGGGGCGCTGACGCTTGTTTATATCCTTCTTTGGCTCTGGTTCTTCAAAACAAACAGCAAGGGCGCCGCGCTCGCGATCACCCTTGTGTCGGCATTTATTATTATATTCAGCGGCATCATTCAGGTTAAAACGCTGCTGATGACCGCGGGGATAGTCTATCTTATCGGCGAACTTTATATGTTCTCGCGGTTTTTTTCAAAATAAGGGGCAAATATGAACGTTCTTATGCTATTAAAACCAAAGGAAACGGTACAATATGTTTTCGACCACAACACTCTTCGTCAGGGGCTTGAGAGAATGCGAACGCACAGCTACACCGCTCTGCCCGTGATCAACTCGGAGGGCAAGTATGTCGGCACGGTCAGCGAGGGCGACTTCCTCTACTATATCCTCGACCGCCGCGAAAGCGGTATGAAATCGCAGGAAAAGCACTATATCCACGACATCCTGCGCGAAAACTTCAACCCCGCGGTCAGGATCGACGTGACGATGGATGAGCTGTTGGAACGGGCGCAGAATCAGAACTTTGTTCCCGTGACCGACGACCTCGGAACCTTTATCGGTATTGTTACCAGACAGGACATAATTAAACATTTTGTCCAGAAATAAAGCGGTGCTCTGCTTTATATGTACGTAAAAAGCTGCCGTCCTCGGCTCGGGCTGAGGATGGCAGCTGATTTTTTTACTTGTTGCGCTCAATGAACGCCCTCATGTCGTCGGGGGAGGCGAAGCCCACGTTTCTGTCGGCGACCTCTCCGTTCTTAAAGACGCAGACATTGGGGATAGAGAATACCTCGAACTCCTCGGCAAGCTCCTGGTTCTCGTCAATATTGACCTTGATGAACTCAAAGTCGTCGAACTCGCCCTCGAGCTGATCGAGTACCGGCGAAAGCATTTTGCAGGGACCGCACCAGTCGGCGTAGAAATCCACTACAACGGGATGCTCGGCTTTAAGCACCCTCTGCTCAAATTCTTCCTGATAAATTTTCTCCACAGTATACACTCCTTTTGAAATAATATTTGAAATAAACTGATTATTATTCTTCTGTAGAAATATTATCCTTTAATCTCCTGTAGTATTCGGGGAATTTTTTGCGCAGGCTCATCGGCCTGAACTCCGAGTTCACAAAGCAGTGCTCGGTGTGACCGGTCGCGGCGATATTTCCGCCGAGCCTTGCGGTGTATTCATAGCGCATGACCGCGCCGGTGAATTTCGTCAGCTTTATTTCGATCTCCGCCGTATCGCCGAACAGTATCGGAATGATGTACCTGGCGTAGGCGTCGACGTTCGGAATGATGATCCCTTCCTTTTCCATTTGAGCCACGTCGCAGCCTATGCTCTTCATAAAGGCGATCCTCGCCTCCTCAAAATACCTGATATGGTTTGAGTGGTGGACGACGCCCATCTGATCGGTCTCGTAGTAATTGGCTGTTCTTCTGTAAATAAAACTCATATTTATTTCCTTAGCAGCAGACCGTTTTTGAGATCTTCCTTAGCCTGCTTTTTTATTACGTAATGCTGTTTTTTACCTGTAGCGGTCGTGGGCAGCTCCTTGACGAAGCGGAAATACCTCGGGATCTGGTATTTCGACAGGTTAGGCGACTTCGAGCAGAAATCGAGCAGCTCTGACACCGTAAGGCTGTCGTCCGCCGGGATCACGTAAGCCGCGAGCGATTCGCCTCTTGTGCTGTCGGGCACGCCGGTAACGATACATTCCTCGACCTTCGTATTGGAGTTGATCACTTCCTCAATACGCGCCGGGTAAATGTTCTCGCCCTTGCTTATGATCATATCGTCTTTTCTGCCGGCTATGGTTACGAACTGTTTTTTGTCCCATGTCGCGATATCGCCGGTGTACATCCAGCCCTTGTAGAATTTCTCCTCTGTAGCCTTTTCGTTGCCGGCGTAGCAGTAGGTCGATTTTCCGGGGCACATGATGATAACCTCGCCCTCCTCGGTATTGTCCTGAGCGACAAGCTCGTCGGGCTCGGCCTTTCTGTCCTCGTAAACCTTGACCACCCTTACCTCGTCGTCGGTGCAGGAGCGTCCCGCGGTACCAGACATCTCGGGAAGGTCAAACGGACGTAGAAATGTGTTCCAAAAGCTCTCCGTGGTGCCGTAGCCGTTGAAGATGTTGGGCGTGAGCACATTCTGGAAGCGTATGCAAGCCTCTTTTTCAAGCGGACTTCCCATTGTGATTATGCCCTTGAGCGAAGAAATGTTCTTAGGCTTTTTCTCCTGACGCGAGGCGAGCAAGGTCAGGATCGACGGCACGCCTGTGATGAACGAGATACCGAAGCGCTCGACATACTCAAGCGTCACCTTGGGGTTGAAGGTGCGCATGATAACAAGCGTTCCTCCGATGTAAAGGGTCGGGGTGGGACCGCCGGAATGGAGTCCTCCGCGGTGGAACCACGGTGTCATGTTCATTGTGATGTCGGTGGGGTTGAGGGGGAAGTGCATGATAACGTCGTGAGCCGAAAGCACTTCGTTGATATTGTTGAGCGGAACGCCCTTAGGAGTACCCGTCGTACCGGATGTCTGGAGCCTGACGACCTCGTCGTAGATATGAGGCTCAAAGTCAACGGGAGGATCAAGCTCGCTCTGATTTTTAACATAGTCCTCGTAAAGGACATGACCCTCGGGAACGGAAAATTCTTTTTTAGAATTATTTACAGCTATTACGACGTCCGGCTTGTGACTGCAAAGCTCCAGCGCCTTTACCGCGGTCTCGGCGATCTCTGAGTCATAAATATATACCTTGGGCTTGTTGTGAGCCATTATCTCTGAGGTCTCGCCGGGGGATAGGTTGAAGTTCACCGGGTTCATTATCGCGCCTATCTTTTGCGAGCCGATGTACCCGAACAAAAACTGCGGCGAGTTGAAAAGCTGAGCAAAAACAATGTCGCTTTTTTTGACGCCGTCAGCCTTCATGGCGTTTGCGAGCCTGTTGCAGTCGGCGTTGAACTCAGTGTAGTTCCACTGCTTTTTGGAGGCTGGGTCGATCACCGCCGTCCTCCATCCGAAGCGGCGGACGTTGCGCATGAATCCGTTTAGATATGTGAATTGGCTTTCAAAGGTTTCCCTGAACATTTTGCTGTCATAAGTAGTAGTCATAATGATCCTCCGGATTATCAAGGCAACGCCGAACGATTCGCGGCGCACGCCTTGCTTGAACATTATTTCGTCAGCCTTACTTCAATTTATCAGCACGCCCTGACGAAAAATCTTGCTTGCAATCCGCACATCTGAAATACGCGGTATTGCCTTAATCAAAATAGAAACGAACGGCTGCGGTTTGTTCCGCGGCGCTTATATATTTATTGGTCGGAGTCCGTTTATTTATATCTTCCGACGATTATACTCGAGTTTTGTCCGCCGAAGCCGAAAGCGTTTGACATAGCGTAGTCGATCTCCGCTTTCTTAGCTGTATTCGCCACAAAGTCAATGCCCTCACATTCGGGATCGACTTCGTTAAGGTTAATCGTCGGCGGTATTATCCCGGTCTCGATCGCCTTTAAACACGCGATCGTCTCGGTTATTCCGCCAGCGCCCATCATATGGCCTGTAGCGCCCTTTGTGGAGCTGACGTAGGGGAGCTTGTCGCCGAATAGTGTCTTTATAGAGTTTGTCTCAACGGCGTCGCCCTTGTGGGTGGCGGTGCCATGAGCGTTGATGTAACCAATATCCCCGGGCTCGATGCCTGCGTCGGCGAGAGCCTGTTTCATGCAGGCAATCGCGCCTCTGCCCTCGGGATGGGGAGCGGTAACGTGGTGAGCGTCGCAGGTGTTTCCGCAGCCGGCGACCACGCCGAATATCTTTGCGCCTCTGGCAAGGGCGTGTTCCTCTGTCTCGAGCACGAGAGCTCCGCCGCCTTCGCCGATAACAAAGCCGTCGCGTGTAACGTCAAAGGGTCTGCTCGCGGTTTTTGGATCGTCGTTCCTGCGAGAGAGCGCCTTGGCGTTTGCGAGCGAGTATATAACAAGCGGACAAAGCACGGATTCCGCGCCGACCGCGAGCATTACGTCGGCCTTGCCGCCCTGCAAGCACATAACCGCGGTGTTGATAGCGTCGCCGCCGGACGAGCACGCCGTGCTGACCGTGAAGCTGGGTCCCTGGATATTGTAGTCTATAGCGATATTAGCGGCGGCGATATTGCCCAAAATCTTTGGAATGAACCTCGGACCTACCTTTTTATGAGAAGCTCCCGAAAGCGCGTCCTGAGTGAACGCTGTGGTCGCAACGCCGCTCATGGCGGTGCCCATGATTATGCCGGTTCTCTCGGGCTCGATCTCGATTCCGCTCTGTTTGATCGCTTCCTCGGCAGCGATATAAGCGTACTGCATGAACGGATCGGTTTTTCTTATAAGATCCTTCGCAAGATAATCCGAGGGGTTAAAGTTTTTTACCTCTCCGGCGATCTGTACCGCAAGCTCCGAGGGGTCGAAGGTCTTGATGGTGTCGATACCCGACTCGCCGGCGGTTATGTTTTTCCAGTATTCTTCGACGCCGATCCCTACGGGTGTAACGGCGCCCATTCCCGTGATTACTATTCTTTTCATTGTGATCACTCCTGAAAAATTTTGTAATAGCTATTTACATTTTGCATATTGTTATGCTATATTTAGATTATAACAGAGTTGGAATAAAATTCAATACGTCTGATAATGCAAATATCAACTTTATCGGGCGGTTGATTTCACTTTCTGCATAACACGATTCAGGAGGCTCGTTTTATGGATATCAATCAGCTAAACTGCTTTATTTCTGTGGCTCAGACCCTCAATTTTTCCGAGGCCGCGCGCAGGAATTACGTATCGCAGTCCACCGTCAGCCGCTATATCGGCGAGCTTGAAAAGGAGTTCGGTGTACAGCTTTTCACGCGGTCTCACCGCGACGTTATCATAACCAACGAGGGCAAGCTGCTGCTGCCGTACGCCATTGACATCGTCAATACCCTGAGCAAGGCAAAGACGGTCATCAAGCAAATGCGCGACGGCTCCACCGGCAAGCTCACCATCGGCTGCGACGTTACTTCGCTTAGCTTTCCGTCCAAGTGCATCGCTGATTTCAACCGCAAATATCCCGGGATCGGGGTGGAGCTCAAGCCGCTCGACGCCGCCGACCGCAGTCAGGCTATCACCGGCGGCGAATATGATTTTTGCTTTATGCCGCGCGATATGGTGCCCGAAAATTCCGGTATCGAGACCATAGTGACCCACACCGAGCCGCTCGTTTTCGTCGTTTCCAAAAGGGAGACGGGCGGCAAAAAGAACTCTCTCGGCTTTTCAAAGCTCGCGGAAAAGCGGCTGCTGCTGCTTTCGGAATCAATCGCGCCGATTTTGTTTATGGAGATCATGGATCTGCTCAGGACATTTCATATCTCTCCCGATTCCCAGCTTTCCTTCGACGACCTTTCGTCGCTGTATCTCGCGGTTTCTGCCGGAATGGGCGTCACCATACTGCCCAAATCGCTCGCCGGTTTCGCTTCCCCCGAACAGACCGTCTGCTGTCCGATCGAGGACGCGGACACCGGTATCGCCTACGTGATGGCGTGGGCAAAATCAAATTTAAATCCCGTCGCGTCGCGCTTTAAGGAAGCCGTCCGCAAGTACGCTCAGGGCGACGACAACGTATACGGCCTGTAACGGCTTTTTTGCCGCGTGTTTGCAGGCGGAGCTAATTAAAAATACCCCTTGAAATACTCGAACGTATGTGCTATAATATTTGTATCAGATAAAAGGGGTGATACGGTGGAAAAGCAGTACGCGGCAATAGATTTAAAATCCTTCTACGCCTCGGTCGAGTGCGTCGACCGCGGACTGAATCCGCTCGACACCTTTCTTGTCGTAGCCGACGAGAGCCGCACCGAAAAAACGATCTGTCTCGCCGTGTCGCCTCCGCTCAAGGCTTACGGCATACCCGGCAGGGCTCGGCTGTTCGAGGTGATCGAGGGGGTCAAAAAGGCGAACGCCGTGCGCAAAAACAGGCTTAAAAACCGCAGGTTCTGCGGCGCGAGCCAGTCCGCCTTTTATGTCGACCGCAATCCGGAAATGATGATCGACTTCATCACAGCGCCTCCGCGGATGTCGCGCTATATGCAGGTCAGCGCCGAGATATATGAGATATATCTCGAATTTGTCGCGCCGGAGGACATCCACGTCTACTCGGTCGACGAGGTATTTATCGACCTTACCGATTACCTCAAGGTGAACAAAATGACCGCCGTCCAGCTTTGCGAGAGGATGATAAGAACGGTCTTTGAGCGCACCGGTATCACCGCCACGGCAGGCGTCGGCACGAATATGTACCTCGCCAAGATCGCCATGGATATCGAGGCGAAGCATATCAAGGCAGGCATGGACGACGTCCGTATCGCTCAGCTCGACGAGTACAGCTACCGCAGAAATCTCTGGAACCACCGCCCGATCACCGACTTCTGGCGGATCGGCAGGGGGATATCGGATCGCCTCGCCCGAAACGGCATGTTCACAATGGGCGATATAGCGCGCTGCTCGGTAAATAACGAGGAGCTTTTGTACAGGCTGTTCGGAAAAAACGCCGAGCTTTTGATCGACCACGCGTGGGGAAAAGAGCCCTGCACGATCCGTGAAATCAAAAATTACCGTCCCGAAAACACCTCGATCAGCAGGGGACAGGTGCTTTCAAAGCCCTACGATTACGAAAAGGCACTGCTTATCATACGTGAAATGGCTGAGCTTTTGGCGCTCGACCTCGTCAAAAAAGGGCTCTGCTGCGATCAGATTGTTCTGTGCGTCGGTTACGATATAGCCAATATTTCTAATAAAGAAAAATACCGAGGCGGTACAGAGGTCGACCTTTACGGCAGAGTGACTCCAAAGCGCGCCCACGGTTCGCAAAATATCGGCAGATTTACCTCGTCCTCAAGGCTTGTCGTAAATGCCGCGACAGAGCTTTTTGAGCGGATCGTAAACAAAAAGCTCCTCGTTAGAAGAATGTATGTCGTCGCCAACCACACCCGCGACGAGAACGAGTACAGATCTCAGCCCGGGCAGCTGAGCCTGTTTTCCGCAGTGGAGGAAGATCGCGATGATGAGAAAACCATCCAGACCACCGTGCTCGAGCTCCAAAGCAGGTTCGGAAAGAATGCGGTCATCAAGGGGATGAACCTCCGCGAGGGAGGAACCGCGATCGAGCGCAACAAGACGATAGGAGGTCACAGGGCGTGAGCAGATACAACGGCGAATACGACGACATTATAAATATGGAAAGGCCGCTGTCCCCGAGGCGCGCCAAAATGCCTCTGCGCGACCGCGCGGCGCAGTTCGCGCCGTTCGCCGCTCTGACGGGCTTTGACGACCGTATAGGCGAGACCGCGAGGCTCACGGATAAAAAGCCGGAGCTTGGCGACGCCGAGACAGAACGCCTCAACGAAAAAACCGCGGCGATCCTTGAAAATATCAAAAGCCGTCCGCTGCTCGAGGTGATCTATTTTGTGAGCGACAGCAAAAAGAGCGGAGGCTCGCTTGAATACTACGCGGGCAAAATCAGAAAAATCGACTCGATTGAACGAAAATTTATTTTTGAGGATTGTAAAATAATATCCGCTGATGATATAATAAGCATAGAATCGGAAATACTATATTAAAAAATATATACCGGAGGTATTTACAAATGGCTAACAAATACGCAGGAACACAGACAGAAAAGAACCTGATCGCCGCCTTTGCCGGCGAATCTCAGGCTCGCAACAAGTACACCTACTTCGCCTCAAAGGCAAAGAAGGAGGGCTACGAGCAGATCGCGGCGCTGTTTTTAAAGACAGCCGATAACGAAAAGGAGCACGCCAAGATATGGTTCAAGGAGCTCGAGGGTATCGGCACCACCGCCGAGAACCTTGCCGCCGCCGCGGACGGAGAGAACTACGAGTGGACTGATATGTACGAAGGTTTCGCAAAGACCGCCGAGGAGGAGGGCTTTAACGAGCTCGCGCAGAAGTTCAGGCTCATCGCGGATATCGAAAAGAAGCACGAGGAGCGTTACCGCGCCCTGCTCAAAAACGTAGAAACAGCCAAGGTCTTTGAAAAGAGCGAGGTCAAGGTATGGGAATGTCGCAACTGCGGCCATATCGTTGTTGGCACACAGGCTCCGGGCATTTGTCCCGCATGCGCTCATCCGCAGAGCTTCTTTGAGATCCACGCGGAAAATTACTGATAAACGCTTTGCGGACGTAAAGCTTTCGGCGTTCCGCGAATAATCAACACCGCTGTCATTTTGAGCTGTCGCGAAGGCTTCCGCTTTGTTTTTCGCCCGCAAAGGGGTCTGAGGCAAGCGATCCTTCGCGTTACTCGGCGTGACAGCTTATTTTTTACCCGAACTCCGCGATTTTTTCACTTGCATATTATACCGATTTGATATATAATGTTCAAAGACTAAATAAAAGGAATGAAAAAGCTATGCTTGAATTAAAAAATATCTCCTTCACCGTTGACGACAACGGCGTTAAAAAGCAGATCATCCGCGATCTGAGCCTCAAGATCGAAAACGGCAGGTTCGTCGTAATCACAGGACCCAACGGCAGCGGCAAATCAACGCTCGCGCGTATAATCATGGGTATCGAGCGCCCGACCTCGGGCAAGATCTTTTTTGACGGCAGTGATATAACCGATTTGAGCATAACCGAGCGCGCGAGGCTCGGCATCAGCTTTGCCTTTCAGCAGCCTGTCCGCTTTAAGGGCATTAAGGTGCACGACCTTCTCAGGCTCGCTTCAGGCAAGGAACTGAGCGTAGCCCAGGCATGCAAATATCTCTCCGAGGTCGGACTCTGCGCGAGGGACTATGTAAACCGCGAGATCAACTCCTCGCTTTCGGGCGGCGAGCTAAAGCGCATAGAGATCGCGACTCTGCTTGCGCGCGGAACAAAGCTGAGCGTTTTCGACGAGCCAGAGGCAGGCATCGACCTCTGGAGTTTCCAGAACCTTATCAGGATATTCGAGAACATGCGCCGTGATATAAAGGACAGCTCGATAGTCATAATCTCTCATCAGGAGAGGATATTGAGGATCGCCGACCAAATCGTACTGATCTCGGACGGAGAGATAAAAAAGACCGGAACATCCGACGAGGTGCTGCCGGAGCTTATAGGAACCACGGCGGCGGTAAACGCCTGCGACAAGCTGATGTAAGGAGGGGAACAGAGTGCTGAATTTAGACGATATTCAAAAAACGCTGATGGCTGAGGTAGCCGACATCACCGACGTTCCCGCGGGAGCTTACAATTTCAGGGTGAACAGTCAGCTTGCAGGCAGAAGCACCACAGACAATATCAACATCGTCACAAAAGAAGGCATGCCCGGCATTGATATCTTCATCAAGCCCGGCACAAAAAACGAGAGCGTCCACATTCCCGTGGTCGTCAGCGAGTCGGGGATAAAGGAGAAGGTATACAACGACTTTTTTATCGGCGATAACTGCGACGTTGTTATCGTCGCCGGCTGCGGTATCGACAACTGCGGAGCGCACGACTCCCAGCACGACGGTATCCACCGCTTTTACGTCGGCAAAAATTCAAGGATAAAGTATGTCGAAAAGCATTACGGCTCCGGCAGCGGCGAGGGCAAGCGGATCCTCAACCCGGTGACAGAGGTGTATATGGAAGAGGGCAGCGTAATGGAGATGGAGATGGAGCAGATCAAGGGCGTCGACTCCACCGACCGCATGACCATAGCGGAGCTCAAGGCCAACTCCAAGCTGCTCGTAAAGGAAAGGCTGATGACCCACGGGAACCAGACCGCAGTAAGCGGATACAAGGTTTCGCTGAACGGCAGCGGCGCCAACGCGGACGTTGTTTCTCGCTCGGTAGCGCGCGACGATTCCTCGCAGACCTTCAACGCCTGCATTTCGGGCAACGCGCCGTGCAGCGGTCATACCGAGTGCGATTCGATAATAATGGACAACGGCAAGATACTCGCCATCCCGTCTCTCGAGGCGAACGACGTAGACGCGATGCTAGTCCATGAGGCGGCGATCGGCAAGATCGCCGGCGACCAGCTCATCAAGCTGATGACCCTCGGACTAACCGAGGCTGAGGCTGAGGAGCAGATAATAAACGGATTTTTGGGATGATTAAAGGGCGGTCCGATGACCGCCCTGTTTTTTTATCTGTTCAAAATATAAACGCCGAGATTAAGATAGCTTGCGAACAGCACCCAGATCAGGTACGGAAGCTGCAAAAGCGCCGCGGTTTTGTCGCGCCTGTAGAATGTGATGATCATTATTGCCACCAGCGCGTCGAGTATCAGTATCCAGATGAACGCGAACAGTCTCCATTCCAGTACGAAGAACGCGATCGGCCACAGCAGATTCACGATCAGCTGAGCGTAATAGATCAGCTTGACGTCGGGATCCGCGAGCCCTTTGTCGCGAAGGATACCGAACGAAATACCCATCAGCGCGTAAAGGATCGTCCAGACGATCGGGAACAGTATCGACGGCGGCGACAGCGGCGGCTGATTAAGCGTATCGTAATTCATGCTGCCCGAGATCAAAAATCCCACTATTCCGCCCAGCGCGAGCGGAATGATTATCGACAGCGCGTAGTTTTTTAACTTTGACACAGTATCACCCGTTTTCAATGTATTTGTTTATTGTGGCACCGCGCGATCTTTACGCGCTGATCGTGCGGCTGTCCTTAATAATTTATGCCGATACGCGTGGTTTTATGTATTGAATCCGACCGGATTATTTGATATAATCATAATTAAGGGGTGAGAAGGATGAAAAAACAACGTTTTCTGCCGTATAGGCAGTCCATACCGGCGCTGCTGCTATACAGGATCGTGTCTTTTTTGGTTTTGCAGGGATGGCTGCTCGCGCTGTCGGGAATATCACGGCTGATACTCAGGAGCGCAGGCAGGGTCGCCGTAACAAGCGGAGATCTGGCATTTTTGTTCACAAGCTGGCAGGGGATACTTTTGGTGATCCTCGCTTTGATAACGCTGCTGATCTATTTCGCGGTGGATATAAATTCGCTCATAATCCTTTGCGACCGGCTCCTGAACGGGCAGAAGCCCTCGGTGCTGTACTGCGTAAAGGAAGGATTTTTGTCGCTGAGAAAATTCCTTAATCCAATCGGCTTTGTTGTCCTTATCTACCTTTCCGTCCTGTCTCCCGTGATCGGGGTCGGGGTGTCGATATCGCTGACGCGGAATTTTTATATCCCAAATTTCATCAGCTCGGTCATCTACGGGAATCCGCTGTACCTTACCGGTTTTATCATTTTGATAATAGCGCTCGCGCTGCTCGGATTTTTCAATCTGTTCATTCTCCACGGCGCGCTGCTCGACAATAAAAAGCTCTTTCGCTCGTCAAAGGATTCGTTCAGGCTTGTAAAAAGCAACTTCAAAACGGTGTTTTTGTCGCTGCTTATCTTCTCTGCGGTAATGCTGCTCGGCGCTTTGGCTATGATAGCGCTGTTAGCGGTCTTAACGGTAGTATATTTTGTGTTCAAGCTGCCGATGGTTTTCATCTCGGTCGTACTTGTGACGGGATTCGCCGTCATGCTTATGGTCTATTCGTTCGCGCTGCCGTTTTTGGGACTTACGGTGACAAAGCTCTATTACCGCGTCAACAGCGCCGGTGAGTGGGAGTATACTCCGAGACAAAAGCGGAAATCTCCGCTCGTTATCGTGACAGTTATCGCTTTCGTATTGCTTGCGGCGCTCAGCGCTACCGCTCTTTCGGCGTTCGCGGACACGACTTTCCCGAGCAAGATCAGGACTACGTATATCGCTCACCGCGCCGGTGGAAGCGAGGCTCCCGAAAACACTGCCGCAGGTGTTGACGCCGCGTTCAAATTCGGCGCCTCCGGCAGCGAGATCGACATCCAGCGCACGTCTGACGGGTATTATGTAGTAAATCACGACGACAGCTTCAAGCGCGTCGCCGGTGTTGACAAAACATCTTCGGAAATGACTCTCGCGGAGGTCAAAGCGCTCAGGGTCGGCGGCGAGCCGGTCGCGACCTTCGAGGAAATGCTCGACAGCAGCAGGGACAGAGTCACCCTCTTTGTTGAGCTCAAGGGAGCTACCGCGGACAAGCGTATGGCTGACGACGCCGTCAGGATCATTAAGGAAAAGGGAATGGACGAGCAGGCGGTCATTATCTCGCTCAAATACGACCTTATCGAGTATATCGAGGACAAATATCCCGATATGCTGACCGGCTACCTCGCGTTCGCCTCGTTCGGAGATACCGCCGAGCTAAGCTGTGATTACATAGCGCTCGAGGAGGAGAGCGTCAGGGTGGCGACCGTTTCCGAAATCCACCGCAACGGCAAAAAACTCCTTGTCTGGACAGTCAACGACGACTCCGATATCGAAGATTATTTGCAAATCGGCGCCGACGGGATAATTACCGATAATATCGCCGCTGCGCAAAGGATTAAAGAGGAGCTTTCTCAGCGTTCGACAGCAGAGAGGCTTACCGACGGCATAACGCGCCTGTTCTTCTCCGAATGATAAATCAAGAGCCGACCCGGTCGGCTCTTTTTGGTTTGCCCGGAATGGGTAGTAACTCGGTGGTGAAAGTCCACTACACGCTTGGCATTAGGAAGTGATAGCTGAGGGCAAGGGTGTCCGTCGTGAGGCGGAATCTGAAGTAAGCCTAAAGCAAACTCTCGGTCTGACGAACAGGAATCGCATATAA
>CACXIV010000002.1 GCA_902767845.1 uncultured Ruminococcus sp.
CTTGAACGCCTCGCTGTCCTCGACATTGCATTTTACGGTCGGTTCGCTGTAATCGAGGTAGTCGTAGGAAAAATAACCCACCAAACCTCCCGTGAACGACGGAAGATTTGACAGCCGCGGGCTCTTGTACTGAGAAAGAATCTGACGGAGATATGCCGACGGGTCGTTGGTTTCGACCGTCAAATCTCCGAGCTTCATTTTGCCGTCAACGCAGGTTATGCTCAGCTTTGGATTATATCCGAGGAATGTGTATCTTCCCCAGCGGTCATTTGCCTGTGCCGATTCCAGCATATAGCAGTGAGTGGATATATTTTTCAAAATTTTCATCGTCTCTATCGGCGTTGTAAAATCCGACAGAATCTCACAGCTGACCGGTACGATATCATATTTGTTTTCAGCCGCGATCGCCTTTACTTCTTCAAGCGTTGGCTTGATCAACATAACTATAACCCCCTAAAGCAACGTGACGTTGCATCCAATCCCGCCTATTACTAAATTTGCTTATACTTAAAAATACACTAACGGCGGGGTCAATACAACGCGATTTCCTATAAAAAAACGCCCCTAACAGAGTACAAGAACTCTGTTAAGGACGAATAAATACGATTATCCGCGGTGCCACCTTAATCTCACGGCATGACCCGTGCTCTCAGCGGGATACCAACCCGGCAAATAACGTCTGCCTTCAACGTCGCAGAATACTAAGGAGAAGCCTCCCTTTGACTGCGCCCTCCGCGGTCCATTTGACAACTTGTTTCTCGCCTGACTCTCAGCACCACAGACTCTCTGTAGAGGCATCATTGCCGTTATCTCCGCTTCAACAGTTTAGCTTATTAAATTATCTGCATTATATCACCCTGAAAACTATTTGTCAATATTCATTTTTCCTGTTTTGTTCTAAAATAAATGAATAAAAAACTTAAACAATCAAGCAATCGAGCGGCAATACGATACACGGAACAGCTTCAAGTTAAGCCATGGTATTGGATTATTTTTGGTTCTGATAGGATAACTAAAAACCCTATGCAGTTTATGGCGCTTATAAACAAATTTTTGCCGACGTGATTGATAATAAAGGTTTTTCCGATGCGGTACAACATTCAAATCACACTTTTCAATATAAATAATATACCTAAAACGCACTTTGTTAATAATGCGATTATAACAAGCCTTTCCGATCCCATAAATCAATCAACTCTTGGTTAAGCTTTCGTCTTTCTTTCATGAGCGCTTCGAGCTTATCGACAAGCGGACTGGTCGCGTTGGATATGTAAATATCGTGAGCTGTCTCGCGCTTATTTTTTATGTATTCTACGCCGGTCTTTTTCATCAGCTCGCTCCAGCTCGTGATCTTACAATGATGCGCTATCGTATTCCACGCCGGCGTGCCATTGTCGCGTAGAGCGTTGTAGGTCTTGCAGCACATTCCCTCCTCCCTGTGCTTGTTGAACTGCTCGACAAAGCAGTTAAGCCAATCGTCCTCGGTCTCAAAGCCGAAGGAATTTAGGATTTCGGAGTCGGCTCCGTTTATCCTGCGGTTTTCAGGGAAAAGCCTTTTGAGCACGAGCGATGGCGACATATGGAATACGGATCGGACGGTTACGGAATTAGGCATACCGCGCTCCTTTAAATTCGTAACAGTCGGTGCTTTGCCGGTTCTCTCCTTATAATCGTTCAGCGCCTCAATGATAGACTCCTTCGTCCAGTTCCTGTACCAATCAGCCTGCTCGAGCTTGCCGAGCAATCGCAAAGCCTGCTCCTTGGTTTTTGGCGGGATATCATCCCTAAGTCTGATCGATTCGATCCCGATTTGGATCGCCTGTTCGGTAGAAATAATACTCATATATGTACCTCCCGAGTATTTTTTCAACCTCTATATATCATAGGGACTCCGTATGTCGAAAACCGCACGTCGAGCGAGGGGTCAAAGTTATCTATCGCTTTTATAAGTCCTATCACGCCGACCTGGAACAAATCGTCGGGGTTCTCTCCCCTGTTTGTAAAGCGCTGGATGACCGAGAGCACAAGGCGCAGGTTGCCGTTTATCATCTCGTCGCGCGCCTTTTTCTTTTCGGAAGGTGAACCGTTTTTGATGATCCTTAACAGCTCCTGCTTTTGCTTTTCGCTGAGCACCTTTAAGTTCGATGTGTTTACTCCGCAGATCTCTACCTTTGTATACTGCAAAAAACCGCCTCCGACAATAAAAATTCTAAGATAATTATTGCCGGAGGACGGCGGATTATTCTATTAGTATTTAGGTTTAGGATCGTCTGAGCGACGCAGTTTTATCGAAACCGTTTTGTTATTCCGCTGACAGGATCGCCTTGATCGGGTAGTTGTCAACGGCGAATGTGTTTTTGTCCGGCTCCAAGGTCGGAACCGCTTTGTTCAAAGCGGAGTTTTCCGCGCAAAGCTGATCGTACGCCCTTTCGAGCAAGCTATCCTTCTGCTCAGCCATATCACTCCACTTGCCGTTCGTATACAAAAAGCTCTCGCCCTTGTTGATTATACCGTTCACTGTCATGCCTTCAAAAAACCGAGTGCTGTACGGGAACACCTCGGCGTATTTTTCGCCGCGCTTCACGGTAAGGACAACGGAGTATGTATCGCCCTTCTTAAGCGAGTGTTCGCTGTCAAGGTTTATCACGTGTGAGCCTGCGTACAGGTGGGAGCGGACTCCCTTTTCCAGCAGAGTTCCGGACGAGGGGTCGTCTGACTCGACATCCCTGTATATTTCGTAGGTCACCTCGGCGTCGGGAAAGGCGGTTCTGTACTCGATTTGATACAGGCTTTCGTTCTCCTCGGCGTCAAAGATATTCGCTGTCTTTGTTTCGTTATCGTATTCGGTGACGCCGTACCACTGCGTCATCATAAGGTCATACTGATCGTAATTACGCTCGGCGTGCGCCGCCTTTTGAGCGTTTTCAAACACAAAGCTAAGCGACGAGAGCAGGCTTGTGTCGTAATAGGAAACATAAAAATAGCCGTCGTCGATATCGCCGTCGTTCGAATTCAAGCCCCAGCTGTTCTTGATTATAATAGCGCCGTTTTCGGGAGGCGTGCTGTTTTCGACAGTATTTCCCTTGGCGTTTTTCCTTGTGAAATTTTCCTTCGGGTAATCGTCGTCATATCCTACAACGACAACGGCGTGATTAGGCTCCTCGTCGCCGCTGTAATACACCGCGCGTTTTTTATTGTTAAAGCCCGGGTGCGCGGCGTTGAGCGCGACAATAACCCCGTGACCCATAAAGAGCTCCGCCTTGATAGCGTCGATACCCTCGCGGTTGAAAACATAGCTTCCGTCCTCGTCGGTTTTGGCAGGCGGAGGCAGGAGCCTGCTGTCCTTGAACAGCGCGGAAACGGGAGCGCAGCGGTATTCGGCGTTGAGCGGAAGCTGCCACTCGACCGAGGATTCGGCGTTATACGCGTACGGCTGTTCGCCGTTTACGCTCACGCTCTCATCAACGGGTCCGAAGCCGCTTCCAAACAGATCGGCGCTCTGTACAAAGGGACCGCCGATAAAGTACGCGGAAAGATCTCTTTCCTTTTCAGCCTCAGCGGGGTCAAAGCCCTCGCCTACCTGAGAGGCTCGCACCTTGCCCTTGATGACGTCGTCCTTTGTCATTCCGTGGAACATATACCACGCGATGTATTTTTCGGAAAAATTCACCTGATCGTTTTTCTCTCCTGCCGTCACGCCCATTTCGCCGGAGTACAGGTAAGAGATCTCGGCCGCGCCGGCAAGCGCGAACGACCAGCAATCCCCCCAGTTCTGACATTTTACGGGGGTGACGTAGTTTTTGCCGTCGGCGTTCCTCAGATCAAACTTTGACGGAAGTGCAGTGATGTCGAGCTTCTCGGCTCCGTCCTCTGCGGCGACGTCAATATCTCCGGGACCGGCGCAGGCTGTCAGAATCAGCGCCGAAACAGTGGCGGTCAGAATCATCGCGATAATCCTTTTCATTATGTTCTCCTTTACTGATTGTCAAATAATCATAACACGTTCGCTCAGTCAACGCTTCGCCGCAGTATCCGCAGCCCTGTCGCGGCAGCGGCGCTCGTTGTACTTATATAATAAAACAGCCGCCCGGAAAATATCAAGCAACTGTTTAAACAATTATTCAATAAAGCGGATAATATATAAACTGTCGGTTTAAAGCAACGGCTTTTTTCTATCGAGTATACTGAAAATCGGAAAGGGTGTTTTTTTCGCGATCTCATCCGCAAAGCAGATCAGCGGAACAGCGCTGCCCTCACGGCAGATCTCATAGGATTTGATCTCTCCGTCAACACTGGCTATCGTCATTTGATAGGCGAGCTTGTATTCGCAGATCGTCCGCATGCACCGCTCAGTCTCGCGCGGGTCAAGCCCCGTTCCCTGGCTGATAAGCGATAGAGTCAGCGGCATGACCGGTTTGGAGTACAGATAACAGATGATTTTGAAAATGCTTTTGTCGGCGAACAGAGCGAACACCCTGCGGATGGACTCCATGTCCTCGAGGTGATCGAGCACGCTGCCGTCCCTCGGCTCAGCGAGCAGGTAAAACTGATTAAAATCGCTCGACAAGCGCGCAGCCGCCATGCCTTCGTCGCGAACCAGCTTAGAGAAATAATCGGGGGATTTGTCCCTGTTGGTGTAGGAATGTCCCATGAAGGTATCCATAAAATCCTCAGTGTAATCGTCGTCGCCGACAAGCCCCAAGATCAGCGACCAGCAAATGGTAAAGGCGCTGTGATACGCTTCGTCGGCAGGCAGCCTGCTCAGCTTTTTTGAGAGCGCGAGCTGAACATCCTGCTCCTCCCTGCCGAATAGCGCGTCCACGCTCACGACCAGCGCGTCGGCAAGCTGCGGCAGCACCTCAGCGTCCGGAGTTCCTCCACGCTCCCATTTTGAGACTGCCTGAGTTGTTACGCCGATTATATTCCCGAGCTTTTCCTGAGTATATTTCTTTTGCACACGGTACTTTTTGATTTGCTCTCCGATCACGCTCATCTTCAACCCTCCGTTGATTTTCTTATTCTATTGTATCAAAATCAAAACCGTTTGTCTACACCGATTTATCATACATGTCCCAAAAAAAGAGTCAGGCAACGCCTCGCGATTCGCGCGGTGTTGCCTGAAAACGATCATGCAATTATTGATATACAATTATAAGCCGAACGCTTACCTCCCCGACAGCATACTCCGACGGATCGATACCAGTTGTAAAAGTAGTAGTTTCCGCCGCCGTCCGCGATAAAGTAGTTAATCATCAGCGAGTATCTCGACGGACTGATCTCGGTGTCGGTATACTCGAATATATACCTTTCAAACGGCCTCCGGCCTTTTACGCCCATGGCAAGCCTTATGATCTCGGTTATCTTTCCGTTTTTCTTTTTGAGCTCATATTTTCCCTGCTGTTCGTATCCCGTATCCGAATAAACCGCCGACAAAAAGCTTACGATACCGTTCTCCGCGGCGTCAGCCGTAAAACCGCAAAAGCACACGGAAACGGCAAGAGCCGCCGACAGAGCGGCTGATGTTAAGCGCGATAAAGCTGTTTTTTCATATCGTTTACCCCTTTTTTAAATCCTGTCCGTTTGATTTACATGATAAGTATAACACGGACGAGTGATTATGACAAGAGAATATTTAGGACGATCGCGGCTGTTTGCCTTATTATAACGATGTGAAAACAAAAAACGATCCCCATACGGCGAAGTATGGGGATAAACCGTTTTATATTATTCCGCCACGGCGGCGAAGCCCTTTTCAAGATCGTCGATGATATCGTCGATATGCTCCGTGCCGATGGAGAGGCGGATGGTGTTTTGATGGATACCTGCGGCGTCAAGCTCCTCCTCGGTAAGCTGCGAATGGGTAGTGGTCGCGGGATGGATAACCAGCGACTTTACGTCGGCCACGTTCGCGAGCAGCGAGAAGATCTGCAGTCCGTCGATGAAGCGGAACGCCTCATCCTTGCCGCCCTTTATATCAAAGGTGAATATGGAACCGCCGCCGTTGGGGAAATACTTTTGATACAGCTCATGGTCGGGATGGTCGGCAAGCGAGGGATGATATACCCTTTCGACCAGCGGATGATTTTTAAGGTATTCTATGACCTTCTCGGTGTTCTCCACATGGCGCTCCAGCCTAAGAGAAAGCGTTTCGGTTCCCTGCAGGAGCAAAAATGCCGCGAAGGGAGAGATAGTCGCGCCGGTATCTCTGAGCAGGATCGCGCGGATATATGTCGCGAACGCTGCTCTGCCGGCGGCCTCGGTGAATTTTACGCCGTGATAGCTGGGGTTAGGCTCCGAGATCCACGGGTATCTGCCGGAGGCAGCCCAGTCAAAGCTTCCGCCGTCTACAATAACTCCGCCGAGGGTCGTGCCGTGACCGCCAATGAACTTGGTGGCGGAATGGACGACTATGTCCGCGCCGTGCTCGAGCGGACGGATAAGGTAGGGTGTGCCGAAGGTGTTGTCGATAACGAGCGGCAAGCCGTGCGCGTGGGCGATCTCTGCCAGAGCGTCGATGTCGGGGATGTCGCTGTTGGGGTTACCGAGGGTCTCGATGTAGATCGCCTTTGTGTTGGGCTGAATCGCCGCCGTGACCTCCTCGAGATCATGGATGTTGACAAAAGTGGTGTCGATGCCGTAAAGCGGAAGCGTGTGCGCCAGCAGGTTGGCAGAGCCGCCGTAGATCGTCTTTTGAGCTACTATGTGCTCGCCCTGCTTGGCAAGCGCCTGAATTGTGTATGTGATGGCAGCCGCGCCGGATGCCAGCGCCAGTCCCGCGACGCCCCCCTCAAGAGCCGCGATCCTTTCCTCAAAAACGCCCTGAGTAGAGTTTGTGAGTCTGCCGTAGATGTTGCCAGCGTCGGCAAGTCCGAAGCGCGCCGCTGCATGCTCGGCGTTGTGGAATACATATGATGTGGTCGCGTAGATTGGAACCGCTCTCGCGTCGCTGGCGGGATCTGCCTGTTCCTGTCCTATGTGAAGCTGTTTTGTTTCAAATCTATATTCTGACATAAAAAATACCTCTTTCTTAATTTAGTAATATATTTATTGATTATGACCGTAAGCGTGTATCAAAAGCACATTCGCTCCGCTTTTCTGTTAGCGTCGGTCAGAGTTCTCAAAACCATAGTCATTGTTTTGCCTCCCTTGGATTCGATGGCTCTATTATATACTAAAACGATAGGTTTTGTCTAATACACAAAACTTATATCCGGTTATAGATTCAATCTATAACAAACAGCTTTCCTAAATAAAAGAATCCGCTCAACCGAGCGGACTCTTTTCTATTTATTGTGCTTTTCCTGATAGCTTCGCAGGTAGCTGTCAAGCTCCCTGATATACAACTCGGCGATATGGCTGAGCAGCATGTTCTTTTTTGAAATGTAGCCGATCACCATATTGCTTCCGACGGTGTCGTCGTCCGCCTCAAACGGTACGGCGAGATAATCCGAGCCGTTGAGCTCCTCGCTGATTATCCCCGAGCAGAGCGTATAACCGTTCAGTCCGATCATAAGATTCAGCATGGTCGCGCGGTCGGTCGCCTTGATTGTTTTCGGGTACTCGCTCGTGCTGAGTATCTCCTCGGCGTAGTAGAACGAGCCCGTGTCGCCCTGTTCAAAGGACAGACAGGGATATTCCTTAAGATCCTCAAATCGGATCGTTTTTTTCTTAGCGAGCGGATGACCCTTCCATAAATAGACATAGGCGCTGCACTCGGCGAGCGGAGTAAACGTCAAGCCGTTTGACTTGAACAGCTTTTCGAGCGGCTTGCGGTTGAAATCGTTTAGGTACAGGATCCCGATCTCGCTTCTGCCGTTGAAAACGTCGTCTATGACGTCACGGGTGCGGGTCTCGCGGACGGCAAATTCGTACTCGTCCGTACCGAACCGCTTTACCATCTCGACAAAGCTCTTGACCGCGAAGGAATAGTGCTGGGCTGAAATGCCGAACTTCTTTTTAAGCGTGCTGTTTTTGCCGTATTTTTCAAGCAGGTTATCGAACTGCGCGATTACCTCGCGTGCGTAGCGGATAAATTCCACGCCCTCGTTTGTCGGTGTCACACCCCTGCCGCTGCGGTTAAATATCGTTACTCCGATCTCCTTTTCAAGCTCCTGCACTGCGCTTGTCAGCGAAGGCTGTGCGATATACAAAAGCTCCGAGGCTTTGTTCAGCGAGCCTGCCTCGCAGATCACGGTAACATACCTAAGCTGTTGAATTGTCATTTGTGATCACTTCCTGTTATATCAGATCGGAAAGCTTTTTTGAATACAAAAAATCGTGTATCATTCGATTCAGCTCCGACCACATCGGTAGGGTATCGCACTCGGCGGCTCTCGGACATTCTTCCGCGCCGTTTTCAAGACACGCGACCACCGCCATTGAATTTTCGGTCACGTCAAGTATCTCCCCTACGGGGTATTCCTCCGGTCTGCGGCTCAGCTTATAGCCGCCGCCCTTGCCGCTGACACCTTTCAAAAGCTTTGCGTTGACCAATTCCTTGGCGATTATTTCAAGATACTTTTTAGATATCCCCTGCCTTTCGGCGATATCCTTTAGCGGCACATAGCCGTCGCTTTCATTTCGCGCCAGATCGAGCATTACTCTGAGCGCGTAACGTCCCTTTGAAGAAATCATAGCCTTCACGCCCCTTCTTCTGCCTATTCTACCACAAGGCGAGTAGGAAAATCAAGAGTTTTTCGTAATTACCTATTGACACGGTAGGTGATTATGATTATAATAGAATCACTGAGTTCAAGGAGTGAATCAAAAATGCAAATCTACGCGGACAACGCCGCCACCACCAAAATGAGCGAGGCGGCTGTAGAAGCCATGACCGACTGCATGAGGAACGTGTACGGCAATCCGTCCAGCCTTTACAGGCTCGGTCAAAAGGCAAAGGAAAAGTTAGAGGAGGCGCGCGAGGAGATCGCCGCCGTTATAAACGCGAGCCCACGCGAGATAATCTTCACCTCGGGCGGAAGCGAGTCGGATAATCAGGCGCTGCTGACCGCCGCCCTAAACGGCAGAAAAAACGGCAAAACTCACATTATCTCGAGCGCGTTTGAGCACCACGCCATCCTTCACACTCTGAATAAGCTTGAGAAAAACGGCTTTGAGATAACGCTGCTGCCCGTTCACGAAAACGGCATCATCCGTTTGGATGAACTGGAATCCGCCATAAGGGAGGACACCTGCCTTGTCACCGTAATGACCGCGAACAACGAGATCGGCACGATACAGCCTATTGCCGAGATCGGCGAGATCTGCAAAAAGCACGGCGTAGTTTTCCACACCGACGCGGTACAGGCGGTCGGCCATCTACCGATAGACGTAAAGGCGCAGAATATAGATATGCTCTCCGCCTCGGCGCATAAGTTCCACGGTCCCAAGGGCACGGGATTCCTCTATGTGCGCAAGGGAATAATACCGCAAAACCTGATCGAAGGCGGCGCTCAGGAGCGCGGCAAGCGCGCCGGAACCGAGAACCTGCCCGGCATCGTTTCAATGACCGCCGCGCTCAAGGAAGCGGTCGCAGGTATGGAGCAAAACAACGCGCATATGTCGCAGATACGCGACTATATCATCAGCGGCCTGTCCGAGATCCCCCACAGCGCGCTGAACGGCGACCCAAAGCAGCGGCTCGCCGGAAACGTCAATTTCAGCTTTGAAGGAATCGAAGGCGAGGGGATCCTGCTGCTGCTCGACCAAATGGGTATCTCCGCCTCCTCGGGAAGCGCCTGCACCTCGGGCGCGCTCGATCCAAGCCACGTGCTGCTCGCGATCGGCAGGATACACGACGTAGCGCACGGCTCGCTGAGGCTTTCCGTAGGAGAAGATATCACCAAAGAGGAAGCGGACTATATAATCGCCTCAGTCAAAAAGGTGGTCGAATATCTCAGGAGCTTCTCCCCTGTCTGGCGCGACCTGACCGAGGGCAAAAAAGAATTTATTTTGAAATAGGAGGAAATCAAAATGGCATTATACAGCGATAAGGTAATGGATCACTTTTTACAGCCGCGCAATTTGGGCGTGATCGAGGACGCGGACGGCGTAGGCGAGGTCGGCAACGCCAAGTGCGGCGACATTATGAAGATGTACCTCAAAATCGACGACGATATCATCACCGACGTAAAATTTGAGACCTTCGGATGCGCCAGCGCGATCGCCTCAAGCTCGATGGCGACGGAGCTTATCAAGGGTCAGAGAGTAGAGGACGCGATGAAGCTCACCAACAAAGCCGTTGCCGAGGCGCTCGACGGCTTGCCGGCATACAAAATGCACTGTTCGGTGCTTGCCGAGGAAGCTATCCAAGCGGCGCTTGAGGATTATCAAAGCAAAAAATCGAACTGATCCCGGGTATATCCGTATCAAACGGCGGCGCGTGATTTTTCTTTCATTTTCTTTTCGGGCACAAACGGCTTGACTAATCCGTTCTGATTGACTAAAATATAATAAAAAAGCGGAAGAAGGAGAAAGAAAATGGAATTGATACAGAGCTTTTCGGTAGACCACACGCGGATCGTGCCCGGGATATTTACAAGCAGGGTCGACTGCCTTGGCGACTATAAGGTCACGACCTATGATATAAGGCTCAAAAGGCCGAACAGAGAACCGGTCATTGACGTCGCGGCTATGCATTCGCTCGAACACCTTATCGCGACTTATCTTCGCAACGACCCGGACTGGAAGGATGAGGTCATCTACTGGGGTCCCATGGGCTGTCTTACCGGCTTTTATCTGATACTCAAGGGCAGCCGCGCTCCGAGGGAGATTTACGGTCTTATCCTCAGCGCGTTCAAATCCGTAAACGACGCCTGCACGGTACCCGGCACCACGCCCGAAAACTGCGGATACTACCGCATGCACAACCTCGAAATGGCTAAATGGTACGCCGGCGAATTTGCGTCTTACCTTGAAGCAAATTCGGAAAACGGCGATATTTATGAATACCCCAAGTCAAAACGGCTTGTTACGGACGACGGACAAAATTTCTACGATTCGTGATCGCAAAAAAAAAGCGACCGGCTCAAAACTTTTCGGTTTTGAGCCGGTTTAAGTATTTTAAATCATTTTTTCGGTTCAGCGATTGTCGAGCGAGGCGTATTTTTTCTCGCGCGAGATAGACTTATACGCCGGACGGATTATGCGTTTTCCGCTGTTGAGCTCCTCAAAGCGGTGAGCGCACCAGCCTGCCATCCTTGATACCGCGAAGAGCGGAGTGTACAGTTCCTTGGGAATACCGAGCATTTTGTAAACAAAGCCGCTGTACATGTCGATATTGGCGCACATAACCTTGTCAGACTGCTTGACCTCGCGGAACACCTCGGGTGTGAGCCGCTCGATGGACTCGAGCAGACGGAACTCCCTTTCAAATTCCGTGCCCTTTGCCATGGCGCCGGCGTATTCCTTTAGGATTACCGCGCGCGGATCAGACAAGGTGTAGACCGCGTGACCCATTCCGTAGATAAGTCCGCTGCCGTCGCCCGCCTCCTTTTTGAGTATCTTGGCGAGATAACCGGCGACCTCGTCGTCGTTCTCCCAGTCGGAAACATTCTCCTCGATATAACGGTGCATCTCAGTTACCTTGTGGTTCGCTCCGCCGTGACGGACGCCCTTGAGCGAGCCGATCGCCGCGGCATACGCCGAGTACGGGTCTGTTCCCGCCGAGGTCAGAACGCGGCAGCTGAACGTCGAGTTGTTACCGCCGCCGTGCTCCGCATGGAGCATGAGCATCAAATCGAGCAGTTTTGCCTCATCTCGTGTGAACTCCCTGTCGGGACGGAGCGTCGAAAGGATGTTTTCCGCGGTGGACTGTCCGCTTATCAGCGGATGGAGGAACATGCTCTCGTTCCTGAAAAAGCGCAGCATTGCCTGATAAGCGCATATCATTATCACGGGCATTTTCGCGATAAGCGATATCGCGGTGTCGATCTCGTGCCGCGGAGTCTGAGCCTCTGGATCGGGATCGTACGAATAGAGCGCCAGCACCGACCTTGCCAGCTTGTTCATGATGTTTGACGAGGGCGCCTTTAATATCATGTCCTCAAAAAAGTTATCGGGAAGCGCCCTGTTGTCGGACAGCAAACGTGAAAATTCGCCGAGCTCATCCCTGTTCGGAAGCTTGCCGGTCATCAAAAGGTATACGATCTCCTCGTATCCGAAGCGATCCTCGGCGACGGCTTTTCCGATAAGGTCGCGGATATTGTAGCCTCTGAATATGAGCTTTCCCTCAGCCGGGCGCTTTTCACCGTCGTCGACCACATAACCGTGGACGTTACATATGTTTGTGACTCCTGCCATAACGCCGGTGCCGTCGGAATTGCGCAGTCCGCGCTTGACGCTGTATTTGTCATAATACGCCGGAGATATGCGGTTGCTGTCGGTAAACGACGAATACATTGTGTTTTTTATACTTTCCATGGATCTATCCCCTAAAAAACGTGAATACCGGTATCAGATCAGATTGAGCATGGCGGAGAATCCGGTAGTGTCAAAAATATCCATTATCATCGGGTTCGCTCCCTTTACGGTAATGACTCCGTCGTCCCCGATCGTTTCGTTCGCCAAAAGAATGGTGCGCAGTCCTGCCGAGGAAATATATTCCAGACCGGTAAAGTCAAAAACGATCTCTTTAACGTCGTCAGTGATATCAGAGAATCTTTCCTCAAGCTCGGGCGCGGTAGTGGAGTCGAGATTGCCTTCCAGCACGAAGGTATAAACCTCGCCCTGCTTGTTTTCCATTATATTCATGATCGTCCTCCTTACGAAATTATCACAACTCATTGTACAATATTTTTCCGAGAAAATCAATAGCCTGTTTCCCTCGATTCGTTGACACCCCCGACGTGCGTGTGATATAATTTTTTCGGAAATACTTACAGGAGGGATGACCGTGGACGAAAACCTGCGCTTTATACTGACAATATTAATGCCCGTCGCCGCAACGCTGTTATTTGCGCTGCTCGGCCGGTTTACCGTATTCGGTAAGATCGGCAGGCTGCCGCGGCAGCTTATCATCGGCGCGGTCTTTGCCGCTTCGGCAATAATTGCTACCCAATGGGGTCTTGAGGGCAGCGACTCGGTGATCAACGTCAGGGACGCCTCCCCCATCTGCGCCGCCTTCGCGTTCGGACCCGTGCCGGGCGTTATTTCCGCGGTCGCCGGAGGAGCCTATCGCCTGCTCGCCGCGGTACTGTGGCAAAAAGGCGTTTTTTCAGTCGCGGCATGCTCTGCCTCCACGGTTCTGATCGGCGTGGCCGCCGCTTTCATACCAAAGCTGCTGCGCCTTGACCGCAAGCCGTCGCTGTTTTTTGTCATGCTGTTCAGCGTGCTTTCGGAAACAACGCATATGCTGCTGATTTTCCTGACCAATATCGACAACACCCCCACTGCGTACAAGGCTGTGTCGTCCTGTATCCTGCCTATGATACTTCTCACGACGCTGATCTCTGCGGTCTCCTACGCCTTGGCTCTCATTATCGGCGGAAACCGCCGCGACCTTTTTGTCAAGCGCGAAAGGCGCGGAATATCGGACGTGATGGAGCGCATAGTCGTTCTGGGAATGCTCGTCGCCTTTCTGTTCACGAGCATTTTTACACTTATAATGCAGACAAACAGCTCTGTCTCGCGTACCAAAAGCATGCTCGAAGCTCAGCTTGACACGTTTATGTCGCAGATCGGCGACGCCTGCTATTCGGGCATATTCAGCGATATAATAAACATAATCTATTTTACCGAGGACGGCTCGGTGGATTCCATTACGGGCTTGATTAGCCAAAAAAAACCGAACGACCTAAACGGCGACGGCATTACCGACGAGGAGGATATCACCGAGCTTTTGTCGATATACAGCATGATGGCAGGCTTTGATGAGGTCGATCTGATCTCAAAGGACAAAAAAATAATCCACTCGAGCAGCCCGGAGCAGATCGGCAAGACCTATGAAAACGAAGCGTTCTACTCAAAGGTTGAAGCTAACGAAGAATACATCGAGACCGAGGTGCCCAACGGCAGCAGCTACGCTTGCGCCGGAGTGACGCTGAACGGGACCGACGGTGTTTTGAGCGGCACCACCTGCGCGCGATTCCTTTACACCGAGGAAAAATTGGCCGAGACGATCAGGCAGTATATTTTCAGTTCACCCGACACCTTCCGCTTCGGCAACGCGGGAGTCATGTTTGTGCTAACAAAGGACGAAAGCGACGACGATAATTATTTCGTGATCAAGCCGCTCAATACCCCCACGAGCGACGATCTTCCGGACTACGTGACCTTCTTCGACCCGGAAAAATACGCTCCCGGGGAGTTCACGCAGGTCGAATACAACGGCGAAACGGAGTTTATGATCTACACCGAAAAATA
Source organism: uncultured Ruminococcus sp. (assembly GCA_902767845.1). Taxonomy (GTDB): domain Bacteria; phylum Bacillota; class Clostridia; order Oscillospirales; family Acutalibacteraceae; genus Ruminococcoides. The sequence goes on from CACXIV010000002.1 coordinate 14,362, forward strand.
CGGCATGTACTGTTTGGCGATGCTGGACAAGGAGACCGCCCTGCTCGGCGGCAAGATCTCGATCATGATATTCACACTGATGGAGACGGTGCTGTTTGCCGTCGTCAGCCTCATCCTGTATTTCGGCATACAGATAAACATAATCAAAAACATCAACAGGGTCAACAGCGACCTCGGAAGGATCTGCGGCGGCGACCTCAACGTCACGGTCAACGTCGACTCAACCACGGAATTCTCCGAGCTGTCCGGGGACATCAACTCGACCGTCGGAACGCTCAAACGGTATATCGAAGCGGAATCAAAAAGGATAGACGACGAGCTCGCGCTGGCGAGAACGATCCAGACAAGCTCGCTTCCGAGGGTATTCCCTCCCTTCCCCGACCGCGGCGAGTTTGATATATACGCGAAAATGATTACCGCCAAAAAGGTTGGCGGAGATTTCTACGACTTCTTCTTCACGGATAACGACTCCCTCGCGTTTTTGATCGCCGACGTATCGGGCAAGGGTATCCCGGCGGCTCTGTTTATGATGACCGCGCGCGTGACGATAAAGAATATAGCGATGCAGCGCAAGCCGATCGACGAGGTTTTTGAAAGCGCGAACAAACAGCTCTGCGAGACCAACACCTCAAAGATGTTTGTTACCGCGTGGATGGGCATACTTAACACCGTCACCGGCGAGCTTAAATATGTCAACGCCGGACACAATCCTCCGCTGCTGTATCAAAACGGAAGCTGCAAATACCTGAAGGGCAGGACAGGCTTTGTGCTCGCAGGACTGAAAAAGAGCCGCTACGAGTACAAAACGATACAGCTTTCAAAAGGCGACAGGATTTTGCTGTACACCGACGGAGTTACCGAGGCGAAAAACCAAAACGGCGAATTTTACGGAGAGGACAGGCTGCTGAACTTGATGAACGGCTCCGGCGAGACCGGGCCGAAGGAGATATGCGGATCGGTGATCGACGACGTTGACGAGTTTTCCTCCGGCTGCGAGCAGGCTGACGACATCACCGTTTTGTCCGTCTGTTACCGCGGCAGCGATAAGGCGCCCAACGAGGAGCGCCGGTTCGGCGCCGAGCCCGAAAACACATCAAAAGCGATAGCATATGTCTTTGAGACCATCATCCGAAACGGCTGTCCCGAGACGACGGCAAACCTTTTCAGGATATGCACCGACGAGATTTTCAGCAACATTGCCAAATACGCCTATCCCGAGCCGGGCGGCGAAGCGCTGATACAGATCACGACCTCCGCCGAAAAGATCATGGTGAGCTTTACCGACAGCGGAGTCCCGTTCAATCCGCTCAAATACATGAACAGAGAGCTCAACCTTCCGGCAGCCAAACGCAAGCCAGGAGGACTCGGCATACACTTAGTCAAAAAGCTGATGGACGAAACAACATATTCCGGCGACAACGAAAAGAACAAACTGACGATCGTAAAATACCTTTGATACAAAAAGCGCCCTCAATCGAGGACGCTTTTTTGCGTTCAGCGCTTTGCTTTTTTAAAGCAAAGCGCTGAAAACTGCGGAATATTTTATCGGGTCAGATTGCCCTTGTTAAAGAAGCGGAATCCCTTTAGCGCATTGATAAAGCCGCCGACGTACTTCTCGTTGCTGGCGTTCCAGAAGAAGCCCATTCGCGCGAGCACCTGCGTGGTGTAGTGCGAATCAAACGGCAGCGCCGTGATCTTCTTGCCGTGGGCGGTGTTCATGTACGCCGTCATGCTCGAGAGGATAGCCGCCTTGTCGGGATCCTTCTGAGCCTCTTTGAGCGCCTCGGCGAACTCCTCGTATTCCACGAAACTGATGTTCATTCCGATACGGTTCATCTGGCGGATTATATCGCCGAGAGGAAGGGTGTGATTGTTTACGGCGTTGAACACGCAACATTCGCGCGGAGTGCGCGACAGCTTTAGAAACGCCGCGCAGGAGGTGTCGATCGGTCCCATGCAGACCTGATTCTCGATCATTGTGTACGGGAAACAGCCCAAAATGCCGTATGAACGGAGCCTTCCCATAAAGTTGTTCGTCAGGAAGTTGATCTGGAACTCGCCGTCCGATTCTCTGGCGGCAAGGGTGCCGACGCGGATTATCTTGGCGTCGAGTCCGTCGCGTGCGGCAGCCTCGAGCACCATGCGCTCTCCCATCAGCTTTGACGAGGTGTACTTATTGTCAAGCGTCTGTCCGTAGTAGAGGGTCTGCTCGTTGAGCGACGAACGGCTGAGCTTTGCGACGTCGTCCGTTGTTCCGGCGACCGATACGGTAGAGAAGTGGATCAGCCTCGCGCCGAGCTTTTTGCAGAGCTTTACGCAGTTAACGGCTCCGCCGACGTTGATATCCTCTATGTCGGTACCGCTCGAGAAGTGCTTTACGTTCGCCGCGCAGTTGAACACAGTGTCGATCGGCAAATCTTCAAACTGCTCAAAGAAGCCGTAGTCGGTGACGTCGCCGTTCATGACCTCGACGCGGCTCTTCATATCCTCGGCGAAGCGGTTGCCAAAGTAGTAGAACATCATGTTAACCAGTCTGTCCTTGGCGGTCGGGTAGCGACCCTTGCGTATCATGCAGTACGCCGTTCCGCTTTCCTCTGTCAGATACTGCGCGAGCAGGTGGGCGCCCATATAGCCGGTGGCACCGGTAAGCAGGATATTGCCCAGAGGTCTCTGCTCTCCGCCGCGGAAGGCTTCAATGGTATTCTTTGAGAGCAGCTCGTCTATATCGGTGTAATCGTAATCGTCAAAGTCGAACAGCTTGCCGGTCTGCTCTATCTCTCTGCCCTTTCCGAACAGCTCGGCGAGCGCGCGCGGAGTAGAGCATTTGAAAATATCGCCGTAGGTTATCTGATAGCCGTGCTCGGAGGCTGCAAGCACCACCGAGGTAACGATCAGCGAGGTTCCGCCAATCTCAAAAAAATTATCGGTGGCTCCTACCCTGTCGAGGCTTAGCGTCTTTCTGAACGCTTCGCAGAAAAATTCCTCGGTCTCATTTGCCGGAGCGACGTATTCTCCGAGCGATACGGGAACCGGATCGGGCAGCACCTTAATATCGGTCTTGCCGTTGGCAGTCATGGGCATTTCGCTCATCTGCAAATACGCCGTGGGCACCATGTAGTGAGTGAGCTGCTTTTTGAGCTCGTCGCGCAGGCTTTCGATATCAATATCGCGGTCGGCGGTAAAATACGCGCAGAGGTTGTCCTGATTGTTTATCTTGCGGATGATGACCGTCGCCTTTTTGATATGCGGCTGAGCCTCCATAAGACCCTCGATCTCTCCGAGCTCTATCCTGAGTCCGCGCAGCTTAACCTGATTGTCAAGTCTGCCGTAGATAACGACGTTACCGTCGCTGTCCCACTTTGAATAATCTCCTGAGCGGTACATTCTTTCACCGCGGAAATCAACGAATTTTTCCGCAGTCATTTCGTCGAGGTTCTTGTAGCCCCTCGCAACACCTGCTCCGCCGATATACAGCTCGCCGATCACGCCGTACGGCGCCAAATCGCCGAATTTGTCGACGATATGCTCCCTGTAATTGAGCAGGGGTCTGCCGACGGAGATATAAGGCGCGTCGTTGATCCGTGCGGCGTTGCACGACACCGTGATCTCGGTGGGACCGTAGGTGTTGATTATCGTGGCGTTCGGAGCGGCTTCCCTGATCCTGTCGCGAAGTGAGAGCGGATATCCCTCGCCGCCCGACATAATTACCCTGCAATCTGCCAAAGCCTCTCTGAACGGCTCGTAGTCCATATACTGGGCAAGCCTTGAGGGTGTGGCGTTAACGCAGTCGACGCGGTGTTTTTTCATCAGCACCGCGAGCTCGCGCGGATCGTTCATCTGATCGTCGCCGGCGAACACGAGCGTTTTGCCGTTGCAGAGCGTCACAGCGTGCTCCTTGAACGACATGTCGAAAGATACTGTCGTCACGGAAAGGTAGGTCTCCACCTCGTTTTTGACAGCGTATACATGACTGTTTGCAGGATGAGGCTCAAGATAGTTGCATATACCGCGGTGAGTGAGCATAACTCCCTTCGGCTTTCCGGTCGAGCCCGAGGTGTAGATCATATACGCAAGCGAGCTGTCGTCGAGCGAAAGCCCGGGATCGGCGGTGTTGTCGCCTGTCATAACGAGGTCGACGTCGATCGCCTTTTCCGCGGGATAATCCGCGAGCTTATCGCCCGTGGTGATTATATATGAAGCCTGAGAATCGGTGATTATGTGGTTTATCCTGTCCGCCGGGTACTGCGGATCGCAGGGTATAAACGCCGCGCCTGCCTTGTTCACGCCGTACATGCAGGCAAAAAAGGCGGATTTGCGCCCGAGCAGCAGCGCCACGCTGTCGCCGGGCTTTACTCCCCTGCCGATCAGATAATTCGCGACGAGGTTAGCTTTTTCGTTGAGCTCTCGGTAGGTGAGCACAGCGTCCTCTGCGATAATCGCTGTTTTGTCGGCGTTTTCTTTAGCCTGACGCTCCAGAAGCTGATGGAGCAGGACGGGCTTGATCTCGGTCTGAGCCTCCGTCGAGAACGCCTCGAGCGCCTTTAGCTGTTCGCCGGGAAGAGCCATGGCGTCTCCCACATACCTCGCTCCGGCTTGGGCAAGGCTGAGCGTATGGAGTATCTGCGCCATAAAGTTCTCCGCCACCTGCGGCTCAAACAGCTCGTCGGAATACTGCATAAGGATATTGAGGCTGTTTTCTCCGCGGCGCATAACTATGCCGAAGTCGCGGCTCATTTTTTGCAGCGGCGAGTACATTGACACGCTGACGCCGCCGCGGGTGAAGGCTTCGGGCTTGCGCATATAATTGACGCTTACGTCAAATATCGGGTTTCTGCTCTCGTCGCGCTGCTTAACGAACTCCGCCACGACGTCCTCAAACGGGAGCGAGGCTCCGTAGGTTGCGGCGCGCACCGCGGCGCTGACTTCGGAGATGAAGTCCGACAGCCGTGCTTTTCTGTTGACCTTAACGCGGACGGGAGCGGTGTTTACGAACATTCCTATCACGTTCTCCGCCTCCGGGGGACGCATGTTGGTCGGTATACCGAGCACAACGTCCTCGGACGCGGTGTACTTGGCGAGAGCCATAGCCGCCGCCGAGAATATCAGCTCAAATTCCGTTACGCCGTAACCGCGCGCGGCGTTGCCGACCGGCTCGAGCATATCGTGATCAAGCGTATAAGAAAGCTCTTGGTTAGAGAGCGGATGTATTTTTGGTCTTTTGCCCCTGACCGGCATTTCGTTAACGGGCACGCCGTCCGTGAACAGCTCCCTGTAGAACTTCATGCCTTCTTCGGTGTCGGCGCCCGAGCCGTAAAGGTCGGACAGATCGACCCTCGCTTCGGGAACATCATTTCCGAGCACGGCGTCGGTCAGCTCGTTGATAAACGTGCCTGCCGAGCCGCCGTCGAACGCGATATGATGGATCGCGAGGTGGAGCGCCAAGCCGTCGGGCAAAACATAAACGGTCGGACGAACCGGGATATCGGCATTCAGATCGAACGGCTCACGGTATTCGTCGGCGATCCTCTTCACCTCGTCAAACGAAGACGCGGTTTTCTCCTCGATTACGGGCAGATCAACGGTGAGGATCCTGACGGGGACTCCGTCCTGCTCTCCGTAATACGAGTGAAACGCCTCGTGAGCGGCAAAGACCCGAGCCAGCGCGGAAATGAGCGCGTCCTTATCGGCGCCCTTAAATTCCACCGCGAGGTTGAGGTTGTAAACGGTCGATTTTTCATTGAGCTTCTGCTCTATATACATGCCCCTCTCAAACGGAGTGAGCGGATAGAAAACGGGTTTTTCCTTTTTCCCGGTATCGGCAGTCCGAGCCGCTTTTTTAAGCAGCTCCTTTTCGATCCCGCGCGGAGTTTTTCCCTTAAAAATATCCGCGATCGAGATAAAGTACAGCTCACATTCGCGCGCCGTCATGGCGGCCTTGATCGAGTCGCCGCCAAGCGAGAAGAAATCGTCGTCGATTCCGACGCGCTCAACGTCGAGTATCTTGCCGAACGCCGCGCAAAGAGCTTTTTGAAGGTCGGTGACGGGAGGCTCGTACTCGTTTTTGAACTCTCCGGCTTTGGGAGCCTCGAGCGCCTTTCGGTCGAGCTTTCCGTTCGCGTTTACCGGCAGGCGGTCGAGCTTGACGAAGAACGACGGTATCATATACGAGGGGAGCTTTTTGGCGATAGCCTCGCGGATATCGTCCGCCTCTACCGGCTCGCTCTCAACATAGTACGCCACGAGGTAAACCTGACCGTAGCGGTTTTTAAAGTCCCTGATCGCCGCGTCAAAAACGCCTTCTGTGTTCTTGATAATCGTTTCGATCTCTCCGGGCTCGACGCGCTGACCGTTGATCTTGACCATCCAGTCCCTGCGGTTGAGGTAGATATAGTTGCCGTTTTCTCCCATTTTGCCGATATCGCCCGTGCGCAGAAGCTTGGGATAGCCGTCCTCGGCGGCAAAGGGATTGTCGACAAAGGTCTTTGCGGTCTGCTCAGGAAGACGAAGATAACCGTCCGCGAAATAACCGGCGAGGCAGATCTCTCCCTCGTCGGAGGGATTGTTGTTCTCGTCGAGCAGGTAAGCCTTTACGTTGCCGATAGGCTTGCCGATCGGAGTGTTGTCATACTTTTTATCAACACGGAACATCATTACTGCGCCGGCGGATTCCGTCTGACCGTAGGCGACCTGGATCTCGAAATCCTCGCTGTACAGATCGGATACGCGCTCGCTGCCGGTGGAAACTATTTTAAGCGAATCGCCCTTGGGACGGAAAACCTTTAGCATCTTCGGGCTGATAAAGCAGCGGTTGATCCGCTGTTTTTCAATACAGTCCGCAAGCAGCTCTGGATCGCGCATGGCGGAGTACGGTATCAAAACCGCCGTATTGCCCGTGCAAAGCGGAGCGAAAACGCCCTGGACGGAAGCCACGAAGGTGAACGGCGCTCCGATAGCCGCGCGGAAATCCCTCGGCGTGTTCGCGTATTCCATGTAGCGAAAAACCGAGTCGGCTATGCTGCGGTGGGAGTGGAGAACGCCCTTGGGATTGCCGGTAGAACCGGAGGTGTAGATCAGAATAGCCGGATCCGCCGGATCGTGCGCGACGCTTTCGGTCAGCGGCTGCTCACCATCCGCTCCGCGCAGGAACCTTTCGTCGATCACCGCGGCAGCGCGGCAGTCGTTTTTGATATACTCTATGCGCTCGGGAGGATAGGTCGGCGACAGCGGCGCAAAGCCTGCTCCGGCGAGCCACACGGCGTACATCGCCGCGATATAGTCCTTGTTCCTCGGGAGCATTATCATCACATATTCGCCGCGCTTTACACCGAGGCGCACAAGCCTGGCGGCGATCTTCCCGGCGCGCTCGCCGAGCTGAGAGTAGGTAAAGCCTGTTCCGTCGCTCATGTCGATGACAGCGTCAACGTCGGGATAAGCGCTGATTATTTCCTGTAATTTATTGATTATTGAATCCATAGTTATCAATCCTTACCTTTGATCGCGTCGTCGATGAACCTGATCGCGATCTCGTTAAACTCGTCGTTTGCAAGCATCATTCTGATCGCCATAAGCTGGCGCTTTGCAAATTTAGAGGTCAGGTATTCCGCGGTTTGCTCCATGGAAAGCCCCTCGATCGCTTTGTCGTCCTCGGGGTTGATGCCTCTGAATACCCTGATAAGCCGCGGCAGCCATACGCTTTTGCAGTAGGCGGAAAACTGTCTGTCAAATTCCGCCTCAGCCTCGGCGTCGCCGCCGAGCAGCCGGTCGTGGAGCCGCGTCCTCTCGTCAAAGCCGCTGAAATCCTGCTCAGGGTCATATTCGCAGCCCAGCTCGGTGCGCTTTACCAGATGCTTTTTAACCGTAAAACCGCCGCTGCCGAACTCGACCTCGAGCAAAACTCCCTCGGCGGTAAACTCCGATACCCTCGGGCTCAGGTTAAAGCAGAAATTGCCCTGACCGTGGAGCAGATAAGCGCCGTTGTAGCGCTCCTCAAAACCGACGGCGTGGGTGTGCTGCGAAATTATTATGTCGGCGCCGTTGTCCGCCATGCGGTGGAAGCGCTGTCTTACCATCCTTGTATTGTAATGAATCATCTCGGCGCCGCCGTGATACAGCACAACAAGGTAATCGCAGCTTTTTTTAAGCTCGCTTAGCTCGCGGCAAACCGCGTATTCGTCGTAGCCGTTCGCTCCGTGGCGGTTTTTGCCGGGAGTGTTGAACGGGAACAGCTCGGTGACGGTGTAGAGGATTATCCTCTGCCCCTTGAGCTCGACGGTAATGTATTTTTTGATCTCGTCAATACTGTCTCCGGTGCCGAAATACTCGATCCCGTTCCTGCTCAGCGCGTCGCGCATCTCGTTATGACCGGTCTCACCGAAATCGAGGGTATGAGTATTCGCGAGCGTGGCAGCCCTCAATCCGAGCCGAGTCAAGGCATTAAGCGTTTCGGTGGGAGCCTTTACGCTCGGACCGATTTTTTCAACAGCCACTCCGGTATCGGTCAGGCAGCCCTCGAGGTTGCATACGCTGTAATCCGCCGAGCTGAACAGCTCGCAGAGCTTATCTCCGAACAGCGCCCCGGTATCTCCCGAGGCGAACAGATCGAAGTTCTTTGGCACCGGGAAGGTGTCGCCGGCGAAAAGTATTCTTACGTTTTCTTCCATTTGCTCACCCCTGAACTCTTTTGTATATCGGCGTTTTGCCGCCTCTGGCGTTATGGAGCGGCGGCTCCTCACTGAATGTTACCACAGTGTCCTCACAGCCGGCGTCGGCAAAATACCCTGTCAGGGCTTCGGCGAGCCGACCGAGCACCTCTGACTTTTCAAAGCCTGCCGCGACAACTCCGCGAACCTCCATGGCGTTTTCGGAGGTCTGCAGGAACTGGTAGCCGCACAAGCCCTCGCAGAACTTTGCTTTTACCTCAAGTCCCTTTGTTGTGAAGCTCTTGCAGCCGATCTCGAAGCTCTCCCAGCTTCTGCCGCGGATCTCCATCACTGGCAGAGGGTAACAGTCGAACTTCTCCCTGCGCACGCGGACGGAATCGCTTACATAATAGCGGATGATCGGCTGAACGAAATTGGAAAGATCGGTGACAAGTATCCCTTCCGAAAACTCATCCGCGTCCTTTACCGGCTGACGGTCAGCGCCGACCGGCTCGACAATTACCCAGTCCTCGTTGATGTGCAGATGAGGACAGTCGTGAGTCATGGCGATCTCGCCGCCCTCTGTCATGCAGTAGTTGTTCAGCACGGGGCAGCCGAAAACCTCGTGTATACGGTGATAATTCTCCTCTGTGAGCAGCTCGGCGGAGCTGACGATCAGCCCCAAGTCGATATCGAGATTTCCCTTAACCTTTTCCTCGGCGAGCATAACCAGCGAGGGCGGATAAGCGACGAGTATCTCTGGCTTGAAGGCGTTGAGCTTTTCCACCATCTCTTCGGCGCTGTCGAGAATGGAGATAGCGGTGATATTGTCCTCGAACCCGGGATGGCGAGCCTTTGTTTTAAGATATGAGCCGTAGCTTGAAGCAGAGGTCGAAAGATGGACTATGAACGCCATCTTGTGCTTTGAGTGGTCATAGTAGCCAGCCGGCACCGGCGACATCAGCCTCTGCAGTAAAAGCTGTGTATGTATCTGATTGCGGTGCATGTCGCGAACCATCGGCAGCGGCTCTCCGGTCGATCCGGAGGTCTGCAGCGCGGTGTACCTGCCAAGCAGCAGAGAATTATCCGCCGGGTCGCGCGCCAGATATGAGCGAACCTTGCCGACTGTCAGCTCGGGGTCTGTAACCCACTCGTCATAATGAGCCAGACCGTCAGCCTTGTCGAGCACGGGGATATCCTCAAGCGTGTAATTCTCGGGGAGATCCTTGTAAAGCATTCTTAAATACGGAGAGTGCTCTCGGGCGTAATCCACAAGGGTGTGCAGGCGTTCGCTCTGCATTTCCCTGCGCTCCTCCTCAGTCGCGAGCTCGCCGGCTTTTACGAGCCTTTGAGCTTCCTCAAATGATATGTTTTTTATGGTAATTCCCCCTGTATCTTTTTATTCCGCGGATATTCCGGACGCGTACATCGCGGCGTAGTATCCGTGCTTTTCAAGCAGCTCCTCGTGGCTGCCTACTTCCTTAATATCGCCGTCCTTCATAAAGATGATACGGTCGGCGTTGCGAATGGTGTAGAGGCGGTGCGCGATGATAAAGCTCGTTCTTCCCTTCATCATCTCCTGCATGGCTCTGGTGATGACCTCCTCGGTCTTTGTATCAACCTGAGAGGTCGCCTCGTCGAGGATCAGCACCTTGGGATCGGCGATGATCGCCCTCGCGATTGAGAGAAGCTGTTTTTCACCTGCCGAAAGCGCCGAGTTCTCTTCGCTGATATATGTGTCGTAGCCGTTGGGCAGGCGCTCGATAAAGCTGTCGCAGTAGGCGAGCTTCGCTGCCTTTATTACCTCCTCGCGCGTGGCGCCGGGCTTGCCGAACGCGATATTGTCGGCTATGGTTCCGTCGAATATCCACGTCTCCTGAAGCACCATGCCGAACGCTCCGCGCAGGTTGTGCTTGGAAAGGTCGCGCGTGTCGATACCGTCGAGCTTTACAGAGCCGCTTTGGATATCATAAAAGCGCATCAGCAGGTTGATCAGCGTGGTCTTGCCGGCGCCGGACGGTCCGACGATCGCCATTGTGTATCCGGGCTCGGCGGTAAATGAAACATCCTCCATGAGGGTTTTATCCGGGGTGTAGCCGAACCTTACGTTCTCAAAGCTAACCTCTCCCCTGAGCCTGTCGGTATCGAGCTCTTGCTTCGGAGCTTCCGCCGGCTCCTCTTCCTCGTCGAGAAATTCATAGATACGTCCCGCGGAGCTGAGCGAATCCTGGAAATTGTTGAACGCTACCGAGAGCTCGGCGATCGGGACGCCTATCATATTGCCGTAGAACAAAAATGCCGTGAACTCGCCGAGCGTCAGAGTGCCGTTTAACATCATAATACCGCCTGCCAGACAGAGCAGGATGTACGATATCTTTGCCATCAGGTCGCTGTACGGGCGCATAAAACCCGATGTAAAGCGAGAGCGAATAAACAGCTTCTCGAACTCCTTGTTCATCTCGTCAAACTCCGCTTCCTTTTCATCCACCCTGCAATAGGCCTTTACTACGGTGTGGTTGGAGTATGTATCGGAAACGAGCGAGTTCATTTTTCCGAGCTGCGCGTTTGTTTTCATAAACTGCTTTTTGGTGCGGACGGCGATAATACGCAGTCCGATCAGTGTGACGGGGATAGCGATGATAAAGATGAGCGCCAGCCAAACATTGGTAAAAAGCATCATAATGCAGATAGCGATCATCAATATCGCCTGTCCCAGCAGCGAGGGCAGCGTCGACTCGATTCCGTTGGAAAGATTTACCATATCGCCCGTTACGCGCTGCTGAGTGTCGCCGAGCGGATGATTGTCGGAATACTGTATAGTCAGCCTGTTGAGCTTTTGACCGGCGCGGTTCCTGAGCGTGAGCGCAAGGTTCTGCGAGATCAGCACGAGCGAGCGGTTGATAAATCCGTCCGAGCCGTAGCCGACCAGATACAGAGCGGCGAGCACAACGCAGAGTATAAGCAAATATCCCCAGTCATAGTTCCCGGTGTTTACGAACCGCGCCATGGAATCGGTTATCAGACTGGCTACCTTGGGCGCGGCGGCAAGGCAAAGCTTTATGACCAGCACTACCGCCACAACTATCCAAAAGCGGAGGCGGTATTTGCCCATATCGGCAAACAGACGGGTGATCACGCCTTTTGTCTTCTTTTCTTTTTTACTCACGCGATCACCCCTTTTCGTCCAGATAGCACTGGGTCTTATATATCTCACGATATACCTCGCAGGTCTTTAACAGATCCTCGTGTCTGCCCTGTCCCGCGATACGTCCCTTTTCGAGGACTATGATACGGTCGGCGTCGCGAACCGTGCTGATCTTCTGAGCGACCATCATGACGGTCTTGCCCCTGAGCATTTCGCCGATCGCCTTTCTCGCCTTTTGCTCGGTCTGAGCGTCGAGTGCCGAGAAGGTGTCGTCAAAAATATAAATCGGAGCCTCTCTTGCCACGGTCCTCGCGAGCGATAATCTCTGGCGCTGTCCGCCCGAGAGATTCATGCCGCCCTGAGCGAGCTGAAAATCAAGCCCCTCCTGCTTTTCCTCGAGTATCTCCGAGAAGCACGAGGCGTCGCAGGCATGGATTATCCTTTCCTCGGAAGCGGTCTTGCTGATGTTGTTCCTGACCGAATCGCGGAAAATCATCGGGCGCTGCGTTCCGTAGGAGAAGCACGAGCGCAGCCAGTCCTCGTCAGCGTCGCGTATGCTGATACCGTCGATCAGGATATCACCAAAGGTGGGCAGATACAAGCCCTGCATAAGGTTCATTATAGTGGTTTTGCCGCTGCCCGTGGTACCGATGAACGCCGTAGTGGTGCCGGGCTGAGCGGTAAAGCTGATGTCCGCGATCACGTCGAGCGCGCCCGAATAGCCGAACACAACGTTGCGGAACTCGATCTTGCCCTCGGTTTTCTCCCTGCTCTCGGATTGTGAGCTCTCGTACTTTGTGGGCTTAAAATCGAGCAGCTCGTTGACCCTTCGCGCGGAAACAACGCCCTTGGGGAGAACGCTGATCAAAAACGGGATAGACATCAGGCTCATTATAAAATATGAAACATACTGGAAGATCAGGAGGAGCTGGCTTATCGACGCCATGCCCTCCTTGACCTGAGCGGTTCCGATAATGTATATCAGCACAACCACCCAGTTCATAACTACCATCGCGATCGGCGAGAGAAAGTTGATCTTCCTGTTCGCGGCGATAGCGTCGTTATACGCCGCCTCGTTGCCTTCGGCGGACTTGCGGTCGACAAGCTCCTCATTACCGAAGGCGCGGATATGCCTTACGCCGACGATCCGCTCGCGCATGTTCAAATTGATCTTGTCGATCTTTTTTTGCAGATCTTCAAAGCCCGAACGGGATCTGGCTGTAAAGATAATAAGGAAGGTGACCGTCAGAATGAAGAAAACGGACAGCACCATAAAAATGATAATGTTGTTGAACGCAATTATAAACAGCTCAATGATTATCAGGATAGGAATAGCCATCCAAAGCCTCAGAGCGTTTATAGTTATGACCGTGATATTGTTTACGTCCGCCATCGTGCGGTTCAAAAGGGTAGATTCGCCGAACTTGGCGAAATCCTGCGGCGAAAGCGAGTTTGCCTTTCTGAAGCACGCCTTACGCACCGCGCAGGTAAAGCCTGCCGTCGCTCGCGAGCTCAAAAAGGCGGTCAGCACCGTAAGTATGCCGATTATCACGGTAAAAATCACCATCATCATACCGCTGTGCAGGATAACGTCCGTGTCCTGAGCGTTGACGCCCTTGTCGATTATACGCTTTGATTCCGGCATCAAAAGACAGATCTGGATGAAATATGTGACAGATGTCGACAGAAAGGTTGCAATCACGAAAAACGTGTAGCGACCCATGAATTTTTTATATAAAGAAATCATAGCCTTGTTTCTCCGATCATCCCGTGATCAGCGCGTGCATGAGCCGCCTGAATTTTTCGGACTTCAAAAACTCGGGTGCCATTCCCGGAGTGCAGTTGACCTCTCCGACGACATAGCCGCTGCCGGTCTGCAGCAGATCTATTCCGCAAAGGCGAAGTCCCACTACCCGCGCGATCTTTTCGCACATCCTTACCGCGTCGTCGTCAAGCTCAAAGGGCTGAATGTGACCACCGAGATGAACGTTGGAGCGAAATTCGTCGGGATTGTCAGCCACACGCTGGATCACGTTTCCGACCTGATAGTCGATCATTGTGACTCGGATATCCTTTCCCTTTGCCGCGGCGATATACTCCTGAGCGATCACCGCTCTACCGTCGCCCTCGGGCAGCTTTGATAGATATTCGGCGATCTCTTCCTCTGTATCCAAAAGCACTACGCCCTCGCCCTGAGCTCCGTCCGACGGCTTGAGCACTGCCGGAAGACCGACTGACTCCGTTACAAGATGAGCCGGGGTAAGCGATGTTACGAGCATCGACTTAGCCTGAGGGATACCCGCCTGCTCCAAAACGAGCGCGGTAGAAAGCTTGCTGCAAACGATCCTTTTTGAATCGATATCGTTGATGCTGCGGGCGCCCAGCGCGGTGAGCATGCGCGAGATACCCTCAAACACCTCGTTGTAATGTCCCCAAAGCATAAATACATCGGGAGCAGCCGCTTCCTCTCCGCAAAGGAAAACCTTTGTTTCGCCGTCGCCTCCCATAGTAAAGGATACGTCGTCCATGCGGACGGTGGTTTTTCTGATACCGCCGGTCTGAGCTTCGGAGGAGTCTGTTTTAACGCTTTTGATCTCCTCAAATCCGCCGCCTTCGCCGACGATCACCCAATAATTCATATATCTATTCCTCCTTTGATAATTTTACTGATATCATACCATATTCGACCGTTTTTGTCCACATTTCCATCAACCGAATATTTAACATAACGGCAACTCGGCCGACAGTTTAAACAAAAAACGGCAGCGATCTCCGAAAAGGAGACCGTTGCCGAAAAAGCCTGTAAAAAATATAAGATCAAAGACCTATCACGAGTCTGAAAAACAGCACTGACAGCGCGCTGCATGACAGCCCGAGAATGACCCCGGCAACAACGTCGCTGAGGTAATGCACCCTGAGATATATCCTTGAGAAGCTGATAAGCAGGGCTACAAACAGTATCGGAAGAGTGATAAACAGCGGAAGTCCTCTGAAAACCGCTACGCCTACCATAGAGAACGACGCCGTGGTGTGACCCGACGGGAAGGAGTAGAACCTCGGTGGATCGATTATCTGCTCGTCCTCCTCGAGATCATGGCACGGACGGACGCGCTTTACAAGGTGCTTTATCAGCCCCTCGCCCATTACGTGGGCAAAGCAGATGGAAATAACAAAGTTAAATCCGACCGCGCGCCAACCGGGAATGAACAAAAACGGCAGACAAACAAGCCACCAGATGATACCGACGTTAGCGGATCTTGAGGCGGTTTTCATAACCATATTCAAAGCCGGAGAGTGCATGCGGCTTATGTTGTCGATGACCAGATGATCGAGTCGCCTGATTTTGCTTATCATAAAAAATCTCCGATTACATATATAAGACACAATAATATATATAAGTTATTATACCACAGCGGTTTTATTTTGAACAGGGTATTTTTTGATTTTTTTTATTTTGTTTTTAATTTATTTAAAATGACAAAAAAGACGCCTTTAATTGTATATTTTGCTTGCAAAATAAAGAAAAAACCGTATAATAAGGGTGTAATACCAAATTTCCGTAAAATGCTTTAATCATAAGTCAGCGGAATAATACGCGAAACAAGGGGTGGTAATGTGAAAAAGCTTAAAAACAACGCTCTGTTTTTGCTCTACACCGTTTTGCTCGGAGCTATCGTCGGCGGTATAATCTGGGCGTTCCTCAGGGTGATGAATCTCGGAATCGAGTTCATCTGGGACTACGCTCCCTCGAAGCTCGGCTTTCCGTTTTACACCGTGCTCGTCTGCGCGGTCGGCGGACTGCTGACCGGGCTTTGGAAAAAGAAATTCGGCGAATCTCCCGAGGATCTCGAGGTCGTCATAGGCAAGGTAAAAAAGACGAACCGCTACCCCTACTCAAACATCTTTTCCTCGCTCGTATCGGCTATTTTGCCGCTGCTGTTCGGCGCGAGCGTCGGTCCCGAGGCAGGACTGACGGGCATTATCGCCGGACTATGCACCTGGGTCGGCGACCGCCTGAGGATGTATAAGAAAGAGGTCGAGGAGCTGACCCGTATCGGGCTGAGCGCCACGCTCGGAACGATATTCCGCTCCCCCATGTTCGGATTCTTCGAGCCTATCGAGGACGACAGGGACGCCGTGCTCCCCAAAAGCACAAAGCTCGTGCTGTACATAGCCGCGATACTAAGCTCCTTCGGCGCGTTCATCCTGCTCGGAAGGCTTTTCGGCGGCTCGGGAGGCATCAAGGGGATCGGCGCCGGCACGCCCTCGCTGAACAACTACCTCTGGGCGATACCTCTGATAATCGCCGGACTGGCAGGCGGATTTTTGTACCTCGCCTTTCACAAGCTCACAAGCCTGATCGAGGGCAGGCTCAAAAAATTCATCCTGCTGCGCGCGGTCGCAGGCGGACTCCTGCTCGGAATCTCGGGCACGCTTCTGCCGCTTACAATGTTCTCAGGCGAGCACCAGATCGAGCTCGTCATGGACAGCGCCGAAAAGCTCGGCGCGGTAATGCTGCTCGTCACCGCCGTGGTCAAGCTGCTGCTTACAAACGTCTGCATTAGCTCGGGACTAAAGGGAGGGCACTTTTTCCCCGTCATCTTCTGCGGGATCTGTCTCGGGATCTCCATGAGCCTGTTTTTCGGCATAGACATGGTGTTCTGCGCGTGCGTAACGACGACCGCGCTGATGGGACTTACAATGAAAAAGCCGCTCGCGACCGTAATGCTACTTATGATCGTGTTCCCCCCGAGGTATATCCCGATCATGCTCTGCGCCGCGGTTATCGCGAAGCTGATACCGATACCCAAGCCGCTCACCGTTAAAAAAGGATAAGCTAAAGCCGCCGGCGTTTTCGCCGGCGGCATTGTTTTTATGTATAAGTAAAGAACGAAGCCCTTTGATCGCTGAGGCGCAGACTCAGTTCAGCCCTTTTTCTGCCTTGTATTTTCAAGGGTGAGCTTATCGGCGATCGCCATTTTTCTGATAATATTTTTGACCGTCAAATCAAGCCCCGTTCCCTCGCTGTAATCCGCCGGGTAGATAAAATCCACCCTGTCGCGGCCGAGCAGCGCCTCGACTTTGCTGTCGCGCTTTTGATAAACCGCGATCGAGTAGCCTCCGTACGCTTTCATCATCTTCATGCACGGCACGTCGGACAGTCCGTCGCCGATATAGATCATGTTGCAGAACGGAACGCGCTTGCTGTCGTCGGGCATTGAGCGGTTAAGGTCGACGTCGTTCGCGACGTCGAGTACGCCCTTGTTGATACGGTACACGAACTGGGTCTTGTTTGTGTAGTTGACGTCGGTCTTCGGCCAGACAGCCGCGCCGTTTTCGTCATACAAAAACTCGCAGGCGAAAATGCTCTTGAAGCAGTCGCTGATACTCGTGCCCTCGATGATCTCTTTCATTCCTGACGAGATGACGTAATGCTCGATCCTAACTCCGTTTTCAAGCCCGAAGCGGTTTATTCGGTCAAACCAACCGTCTACGCCCTTAAAGAGCTCAACGTTCCTGCCCATTTCCACAAGGCTCTCACGCCGAAGGGCGATATTCTTGTCCCCGGCGATCCTGACCATCGCGTACATGTACGCCAGCACCGAATCCATATGCTCGCGCGAACCGAGCTCGTTGGTATAATCCCAGAACTCGCCCTCGGTGAGCCCGAGGCTGGGGATAAAGCTGTAGCCCTGCATGTCCTTTGTGCAAAGGGTGCGGTCAAAGTCGTACATCAGCGCGACGATGGGTAAATCACTCATGGTATTCTCCGTATCAATATGTTTTTATCTCTACCGAATTGATAACAATGCTCTCCTTCGGCACGTCGTTCTTGTCTGTCTCCGCCTTGGCTATCATGTCGACTACGTCCATGCCCTCGACGACCTGTGCAAAAACGGTGTTGCCCCTGTCGGCGGCATTGAACACGCCGTCGAGGTTCGGGTTTCCGCCCTTTTCATTATAGAGGTCTTTAACGTCTTGGGGAATAACGTCGGTGTTGATGAACTTGTCGCCGTTCTCGTCTACAAACGCCTGCAAAAGACTTGAGTCGCGGTAGTTTTTGAGCTGGGTCTTTACGTTCTCCCAAAGCTCGTCATAGTTATTCCAACCGCCGTTTTTTGAAAAAGCCTCAGGGGTGGTCTGGTTGATAAAGAACTGGCTTCCGTTTGAATCCGCGGCGTTGTTCGCCATTGAAACGGCGCCCCTGATGTTGAACAGCTTGTCGCAGAACTCGTCCTCAAACTCGTCGCCGTAGGAGCTGATCCCGTTTGGATGCTGCGGATCCTCGCCGTTGTGACCGCCCTGGATCACAAAGTCGTCGATCACCCTGTGGAAGGTGGTGTTGTTGTACTTACCTGCTTTGGCGAGGTTCACAAAGTTTGTCACGGTCTTTGGAGCCTGAGCCGGGAACAGTCTGAGCGTGATATCGCCGTAATCGGTGTGAAGCACGGCTACGGTATCGCCCTTCTGAGGCATATCGAGCTGGAAGCCCACCGGTTCGTCTGACTCAATGATGTTAGGCTCAATGCCGAAAACAGCGGGATCAAAGCCAAGCGCCTCGAGTCCGCCGATAGCCATAGCCTCGTCGCCGGTGCTGACGGGGTAGGTCTCTTCCGCCTCGTCAACGGTAGCCTTGCTTGTTTCCTCCGCCTTTTTCTGGGCGCATCCGACAAACAAAAGCGCGAGCATCAGACTGAGGATCACGCATGCCGAGCCTGTGAGCGTCTTATTAAACCTTTTCATAACGGTATTCCTTTCGGATATTTTTTAGATCTCATAAAACACACAATGTTATTATAACACGAATCGCCGAAAAAATCAAATCAGCGCCGTTATCATAATCCCGCGGCGCTTTTCATAGTATTATCTGTAGCTATCAGAAAATATACGGAGGCAGAAAAATGTCAGAATTTTTACCCGAAGGAAAACTGATCAACGACAGAGAAAACCAATATTTCCTCAGCTCCCTGCCGGGCTTGAGGGAAGCTATGAGAACGCGCAGAATCCTTGAGGCGACAGCCGTTATGTGCGACTCATGCCATAACCTGACCGTGCAGTCAAACGGCTTCAGAGGAGTGATCCCGCGCGAGGAGGGCGCGCTTGGGATCAGGGACGGAAGCGTGCGCGACATCGCGGTGATCTCGCGCGTCAACCGCCCGGTCTGCTTTGTCGTTACCGACATAAAGACCGACCAAAGCGGCAGGGAATACCCAGTGCTCTCGCGCGAAAAAGCGCAGAAAATGTGCATTGAGGGGTACATATCAAAGCTGAGGCGCGGAGATATAGTCAGCGCGAGGATAACCCACCTCGAGAGCTTCGGAGCGTTCGCGGACATAGGCTGCGGCATTGTAGCGCTGATGCCGATCGACTCGATCTCCGTCTCGCGTATCGAGCACCCGAACGAGCGATTCTGCGTCGGTATGGAGATAAAGGCGGTTATAAAGTCGATCGAAAACGGCAGGATAAGCCTCAGCCACAAGGAGCTGCTCGGGACATGGGAGCAGAACGCCGTCAACTTCCGCGCCGGCGAGACCGTGTCGGGAACAGTGCGCAGCGTTGAAAACTACGGCGCATTTGTAGAGCTCGCACCCAACCTCGCCGGACTCGCCGAGAGCAAGGAGGGCGTCAGGGCAGGTCAGCAGGCGAGCGTTTACATCAAGAGCATAATCCCGGAAAAAATGAAGATAAAGCTGATAATCATCGATACCTTCGACAGCCGCCGCTCCCCCTCTCCGCCCGAATATTACTACGAGGGAGATCATATCGACAGGTTTTTGTACTCTCCCGAGGGCTGCAAAAAGGTCGTCGAGAGCGTTTTCGACCGGTAACGATACTTGATCGAGCCTTTCGGCATTTGACAAACCGCGCGCACGTGTGATAGAATTATCCCATAAAAAACTATGGGGTGAAAATTATGGATATCGCCGCAATTTCAGCCGTAATATCAGGCGCGCTGACGCTAATTCTTCTTATCGCGCTGATAATAATTGTTCTTAAAAAGAATAATACGTCCGAAGATAATACCGCGCAGATAACCGAAGCGGTAAAACGCGAGGTGCTGCCGGCGGTCAGGGATGAGATCTCAAGGCAGAACAGCTCGCTCAGGCAGGAGCTGAGCGCTCAGACACAGACCTCTGTCAAGACGATGGGCGACCTTCTCTCGGAAAACCAGCGGAGCTTTTCTCAGCAGCAGTCCGAAAAGCTAAACGCGCTCGAGGTCAGGTTCAAGACCTTCTCCGAATCGACCGAGCAAAAGCTCGAAAACATAAGACAGTCGACCGAAAAGCAGCTCGAGGCGAACCGTCAGACCACCGAAAAGCAGCTTGAAAAGCTGCAAAACGACAACAGCGTCAAGCTTGAGGAGATGCGCAGAACAGTCGACGAAAAGCTGCAAAAAACGCTTGAGGAAAAGATGAATCAGAGCTTTTCGCTCGTCAACCAAAGGCTTGAACAGGTTTACAAAGGACTCGGCGAAATGCAGACCCTCGCGGTTGGCGTCGGCGATCTCAAAAAGGTGCTCTCAAACGTAAAGACAAGGGGCATACTCGGCGAGATACAGCTCGGCAGCATACTGACCGAGATACTCTCCCCCGAGCAGTATGAGGAAAACATCGCCACAAAAAAGGGCTCAAAGAACGTTGTTGAGTTCGCGATCAAGCTGCCTGCCGAGGACGACAGCTTCATTTACCTGCCGATCGACTCCAAATTCCCCGGCGACACCTACGCCGCCCTGCGCAGCGCCGTTGACGACGGCGACAAAGAGAAGATCGAGCTTTGCGCCAAGGCGCTTCTCGCCACGATCAGAAGCGAGGCAAGGGATATCCGCGACAAGTACATCGATCCGCCCAACACCACGGAGTTTGCCATTATGTTCCTGCCGTTTGAGGGCTTGTACAGCGAGGTCGTCAACCGCGGCATGGTCGAGGAGCTGCAGCGCAAATACAAGGTGAACATAGCCGGCCCCAGCACCATGGCAGCCCTGCTGAACTCGCTGCAGATGGGCTTCAAGACCCTTGCCGTCCAGAAAAGGAGCTCTGAGGTATGGGATCTGCTCGGCTCCGTCAAGCAGGAGTTCGACAAGTTCAACGACGTGCTTACCGCGACCCAGCTCAGGCTCGATCAGGCTAACAAGGAGCTTGACAAGCTCGTAGGCGTGCGCACAAGGCAGATACAGCGCAAGCTTAAAGACGTCCAGTCGCCGACGGTACTGACGGACTTTTCCGAAGAAAGCTGAATAAACGATAGCCTCCCCTGCGGCTCAACGCCGCTGAGGAGGCTTTTTTGCTTTTAAATCTTTTATTTATCGGTGAGCATAGCCTTTAGGTATTCGCCGGTGAACGAGCCCTTTGTTGCCGCTACCTGCTCGGGAGTGCCCTTGGCTATCACCCTTCCGCCCATATCGCCGCCCTCGGGACCGAGGTCGATGATGTGGTCGGCTGTCTTTATCAGGTCGAGATTATGCTCTATGACCACTACCGTATTGCCGCCGTCAACCAGAAGCTGCAAAACGTCAACCAGCCTGTGGACGTCAGCGATATGCAGACCCGTGGTGGGCTCGTCGAGGATATAAACGGTCTTGCCGGTGCTGCGCTTCGACAATTCGGAGGCGAGCTTGACGCGCTGCGCCTCGCCTCCCGAAAGAGTAGTGGCAGGCTGTCCGAGCTTGATATACCCGAGCCCGACGTCGAACAGCGTTTTTAGCTTGCGGCGGAGCTTTGGGATATTCTCAAAGAACCCCATCGCCTCCTCGACGGTCATCTCGAGCACCTCGCTGATGTTCTTGCCCTTGTACCTGACCTCGAGCGTCTCGCGATTATAGCGCTTGCCCTTGCAGACCTCGCACGGCACGTAAACATCCGAGAGGAAGTGCATCTCTATCTTGATTATTCCGTCGCCCTGGCAAGCCTCGCACCTGCCGCCCTTGACGTTGAACGAGAACCTGCTCTGCGAAAAGCCCCTCATTTTGGCGTCCTGAGTAGAAGCGAACAGCGCGCGGATGTCCGTGAACAAGCCCGTGTAGGTCGCGGGATTCGAGCGCGGAGTCCTGCCGATCGGGCTTTGGTCTATCTCTATGACCTTGTCGAGGTTTTCGACGCCCTTTATCTCCTTGTGCTTTCCCGAAATCGTCTTGGCGCGGTTCAGCTCGCGCGCGAGGGTCTTGTAAAGCACCTCGTTGATAAGCGAGCTTTTGCCCGAGCCCGAAACGCCTGTTACGCAGACGAACTCACCGAGCGGTATTTTTACGTTGATATTTTTCAGATTATTCTCCGCGGCACCGATAATCTCGAGATATTTACCGTTGCCCTTCCTCCTTTTTTCGGGGACGGGAACGCTCCGCCTGCCGCTGAGATACTGACCCGTAACGCTTTTTTCGCACGCCTTGATATCTTCGACCGTACCGGTGCAGACGATCTCTCCGCCGTGGATACCGGCTCCGGGACCGACGTCCACAATGCAGTCCGCGGCATACATGGTCTCCTCGTCGTGCTCGACCACGATCACGGTGTTGCCGAGGTCGCGCAGGCGCTTTAGAGTGTTCAAAAGCTTTTCGTTATCGCGCTGATGGAGTCCAATGCTCGGCTCGTCGAGGATATACAGCACGCCCATCAGCGAGCTGCCGATCTGGGTCGCGAGGCGTATCCTCTGGCTCTCGCCGCCCGAAAGCGTGCCCGAGCTTCTCGCCAGAGTAAGGTAGCCGAGTCCGACGCTCTTCAAAAAGTTCAGCCGCTCGGTTATCTCCTTTATGATCTCGGCGCCGATAAGTTTTTCCTTTTCGCTGAGCTCAAGTCCGCCGATAAACCCGAGCGCGTCAACTACTGACTTTTTGCAAAGATCAGAAATATTGATACCGCCCACCGTAACGGCGAGACTCTCCTTGCTCAGTCTTTCTCCCCGGCACTCGTCGCAGGGTATCTCGGTCATATACGAGCGGATCTCGTCCTTTATCCAGTTGCTCGAGGTCTCGCGGTAGCGCCTGTCGAGGTTGTTGATTATCCCCTCGAACGGCTGTTTATATGTGCCGCTGCCGTAGGCAGACTTGCGCTCGATCGTGAGCTCCTCGCCGCCGGTGCCGTACAAAATTTTGTCGACGGTCTGATCGGGGATATCGCCGACCGGCTGATCGAGGCTGAATTTGTATCTGCGCGCGAGCGCCTCCATATACATAGCCGCTATCGAGCTGCCCTCCATAGCCCAGCCGCTGCCCTTTATGGCGCCCTCGCGTATGCTTTTATTCCTGTCGGGAATTATTTTGTCCTCATCTATCTTCATGAACACGCCCAAGCCCGTGCATTTTGGGCAGGCTCCGAAGGGATTGTTGAAGGAGAACATCCTCGGGGTCAGCTCGTCTATGCTGATGCCGTGCTCGGGACAGGCGTACTTCTGCGAAAAGGTCACGTCCTCTCCGCCGTCAAAATTCAACAGAACAAGGCCGCCGCTCAGCTTTGACGCGGTCTCTATACTGTCGGAAAGGCGCGAGGTGATCTCGGGCTTGATGACGAGGCGGTCTACGACGACCTCTATATTATGCTTTTTATTTTTCTCTATTGGAATTTTCTCCTGCAAATCGTAGATTATCCCGTCGACTCTTACGCGCACAAAGCCCGACTTCCGCGCGGAATCGAGAGTTTTAGCGTGTTCTCCCTTTCTTCCGCGGACTACGGGCGACATTACCTGTATCTTGGTGCGCTCGGGGTACTCCATTATTTTATCGACGATCTGGTCGACGGTCTGCTGGCGAATCTCCCTGCCGCAGACGGTGCAGTGCGGCACTCCGATCCTCGCGTAAAGCAGGCGCAGATAGTCGTATATCTCGGTAACGGTGCCTACCGTTGAACGCGGATTTTTTGAGGTTGTCTTTTGATCTATCGAGATCGCCGGCGACAGCCCCTCGATGCTCTCGACGTTCGGCTTGTCCATCTGCCCCAAAAACATCCTGGCGTAGCTTGAAAGGCTCTCAACATACCTGCGCTGACCCTCGGCGTAAATCGTGTCGAAGGCGAGCGAGCTTTTGCCCGAGCCGGAAAGCCCCGTTATGACTACGAGCTTATTTCGCGGGATCTCCGCGTCGATATTTTTCAGGTTGTGCTCCCTTGCTCCCCTGACTATGATCTTATCGTGTGCCATATGCTTATTCTCCGTTAAGGCGATACCTCCCGACATGAGGCGGCGCCGTGATATTACGTAATTATTCTACCACAGATCTTTTAAAAAATCAATAATTTTCTCGAAAGTTAGTTCGAGTTTCGGGCGTAAAGCTCGGGGCAGTCAAAGACCGCCCCGAAGACTATGCCAAATGCAGTATATTTATCAACAGGATCCAGCTGAGCCCGTAGTAGGTGACTACCGCGACAAGGTCGTTCACGGTGGTGATGAGCGGACCCGAAGCGACCGCGGGGTCGACCTTTATCCGCTTGAAAAACAGCGGTATAAGGGTTCCGACGGCGCTTGATACGACCATAGCGACCAGCAGCGCCGTGCCGATGCAGCCCGACACCGCGAACGAAAAGCCGAAATCATGGTGCTTGATGAGCATGATGTACAGTCCCACAAAGATTATCGAGACCGAGCCGAGGATGATACCGTTGAACAGCCCGACCCGTGTTTCTTTGAGGACGAGTCTTAGCTTCTGTCCGAAGCTGAGGTTTTCGTCGACCAGCACCCTGATAGTCACCGCGAGCGACTGGGTGCCGACGTTACCTGCCATATCGAGTATCAGCGACTGGAACGCCATTATCAGCGTGAGCTGTGCAACCACCTGCTCGAACACCCCAACCACCGAGGATACGAGCAGCCCGAGTCCGAGCAGGGCGATAAGCCACGGCAGACGCTTTCTTATGCTCATGATCAGCGGCTCCTTGATATCCTCCTCAGCGGTAAGACCTGCCAGCCTCGCGTAGTCCTCGCCCATCTCGTCGTCGACTACCTCGATCAGGCTCTGGGCGGTGATAACGCCGAGCAGTGAATTTGAGTTATCGAGCACCGGGATCGAAGCCTCGGAATAATCCTTAAGCTTTTCTATACAGTCGTCAATGCTCTCGTGCGCGTAAACATACGGGAACGAGGTGACTATCAGCTCCTCGAGCGGAACGTCGCTCTCCGCCGTGATAAGATCCTTCAGGTCGATCGCGCCGTAGTATTCTTCGTTCTCGTCGGTGACGAAGATAGTAGTGATATTGTCGTTTTTCTTAGCCTGAGAAACAAGCTCCCTCATAGCCTCTTTGACGCTCAGGTTCTCGCGGATCACAATGCAGTTGGTCGTCATCTTGCTTCCGATCTCGTCGTCGTCGAACGAGGCGATCAGCCTGATGTCCTTTTTGACCTCGGGGTTTAGCTCCTCGATGATCAGCAGGCGCTTTTCCTTGCCGATCTCCATAAGGATATCGGCTGCGGCGTCCGTCTCGAGATTGGAAACGACCTTTGCCGCCTTTTTGAGATCCATCTCGTCAAGATATTTTCCCGCCTCGTCCTCGTCGAGCCTTTCGAGCGCGTCCGAGAGCATATCCGCTCCGAGTATGCGGTAAAGCTTTTTTCGCTCCTGCAGCGTCAGGCTGTCCATTGCCTGAGCAATATCGCTTCCGTGGTAATCCTCAAGCTTCGCGAGCGCCGCCTTGGGCGAGTAATTGCCCCTGATGACGCGGATTATCTCGCTTTCGTAATTGGGCTTCTCGACCATGGCGAGAGCCTCGTCGTTTGTATCAACAATTATTTTTTCCTTTGCCATAGCTTCCCCTCCGTTCGGTTATTATTGCGTAGAAACGGTAAAAGGGCATAAAAATACCCCCTGCGGTACGCGCAGAGGAAAATACGGCGATCCAATCAGCCGCGGTCATGCTCCCGACAGCGAGCTGCTCCGCGGATAATCGCATTGTCGTATTCGCCCTCCGGGACCGTAACTGTCGCTGTTAGTCACATAACTCACCTCGCTTGCTGTTTTATGGTTCTATATTATCACAGAATGACAGAAAAGTCAATCAAAAGCGGCGGTTCAAAGGGGATCAAACTATGCTCAAAACTGTTGCCATAAAGTCAAAAATATGGTAGAATGATTTTATATATATAATTTGAAAACGGAGTAATTATGAGTACGCTTAAAAATGTTAAAATCGGAGAAACCGTGCGCGTCACAAGGCTGAACGGCGAGGGCGCGCTGCGGCAGCACTTTTTGGATATGGGCGTGATACCGGGCGCCAAGATAACCGTGGTGAAGTACGCGCCGATGGGCGATCCCGTGGAGCTGCTGATCCACGGCTACAAGCTGACGCTCAGGCTCGACGACGCCGCGCTTATCGAGGTCGAACCGACTTTGGAAAACGCTCAGACTACCGCGCAAAGGAAAAGGCGCAAAAAGACGAGCCACCCCGGACTCGGCGAGGGCGGCAGGTTCCACCCGAAGGGCAGCGGAAATCCCCTTCCCGAGGGCACCGAGCTGACCTTCGCGCTTGTCGGTAATCAAAACTGCGGAAAAACCACGCTGTTCAACCAGCTTACGGGCTCCAACCAGCACGTCGGCAACTTTCCGGGAGTCACGGTCGACCGCAAGGACGGCGTTATAAAGGGTCATCCCGACACGCTCGTCACCGACCTGCCGGGGATTTACTCGATGTCGCCGTATTCGAGCGAGGAGATAGTATCGCGAAACTTTGTGCTCGAGCAAAAACCAAAGGCGATAATCAATATCGTAGACGCCACAAATATCGAGCGCAACCTTTACCTGACAATGCAGCTCCTTGAAACGGACGTCCCGATGGTAGTCGCGATAAACATGATGGACGAGCTGACATCAAACGGCGGCTCGATCGACGTTAACGAGATGGAGCTGATGCTCGGAGTGCCGGTGGTGCCGATCTCCGCGGCGAAGAACGAGGGCGTTGACGAGCTCGTACGCCACGCCGTACACATCGCCCATTATCAGGAAAAGCCGGTGGAGCAGGATTTCTGCGACTCCGACTTCAACGGCGGCGCCGTCCACCGCGCCCTGCACGGAATCAGCCATCTGATCGAGGATCACGCTAAAAAGGCGGACATCCCCCTGCGCTTTGCCGCGAGCAAGGTCATAGAGGGCGACAAGCTGATAATAAAGCAGCTCGGGCTTGAGCAAAACGAGATCGAGATGATAGAGCATATCGTTTTGCAGATGGAAAAGGAGCGCGGGCTCGACCGCGCGGCTTCGATGGCGGACATGCGCTTCGCTTTTATCAAAAAGGTCTGCGAGCGCGCGGTTACTAAGCCGAAGGTCAGCAAAGAAAGCCTCCGCTCCGAAAAAATTGACAAGATCCTGACCGGCAAATACACCGCCGTGCCTATGTTTATCCTGATAATGGGCGCGGTGTTCTTCCTAACCTTCAACGTGATCGGCGGCAGCCTGCAAAGGCTGCTCGGGTGGGAGATCGACAGTCTTACCGGGGCGGTCGATTCCGCGCTTACGGCGGCAAACGTCAACGAAGTCATACACGGCCTTGTGATCGAAGGGATATTCACCGGAGTCGGCAGCGTGCTTAGCTTTTTGCCGATAATCGTCACGCTGTTTTTCTTCCTCTCTCTGCTTGAGGACAGCGGATACATAGCGCGCGTCGCCTTCTTTATGGATAAGCTGCTGCGCAAAATCGGGCTTTCGGGCAGGAGCATAGTGCCTCTGCTCATAGGCTTTGGATGCACGGTTCCGGCGGTGATGTCAACGCGCACCCTGCCGAGCGAGCGCGACAGAAAAATGACTATCCTGCTCACCCCGTTTATGAGCTGCTCGGCAAAAATGCCGATATACGCGTTTTTTGTCGACGCGTTTTTTCCCTCTCACAAATGGCTGATCATGCTCGGGCTTTACCTGCTCGGTATCATGCTCGGGATAGCGGCGGCGCTGGTTTTCAAAAGCACGCTGTTCAAGGGCGGCGCCGTGCCGTTCGTTATGGAGCTGCCTAATTACCGCCTGCCGGGGATCCGCAACGTCTCCCAGCTTTTGTGGGAAAAGGCAAAGGACTTTTTATCGCGCGCTTTCACCGTGATACTGATAGCGACGATAATCATTTGGCTGCTGCAGAGCTTTGACCTGCACTTCAACCTTGTGCAAAACCGCGGCGACAGCATTTTGGCGACGATATCGGGACTGCTTGTGCCGGTAATGAAGCCGCTCGGTCTCGGCGACTGGCGGATATGCACCTCGCTGATAAGCGGATTCATGGCAAAGGAGAGCGTGGTATCGACCTTTAACGTGCTGTTCGGAGGCGACATAACCACCGTAATGAGCTCCGCCTCGGCGGCGGCGATGCTCGTATTCTCGCTTCTGTACACCCCCTGCATAGCAGCGGTGACCTCTGTCAGGCGCGAGCTCGGGATAAAGTGGGCGGCAGGCGTGGTAGTATGGCAATGCTTTATCGCGTGGGTCGCCGCGAGCGTAATACACCTTATAATGATACTTACGGTAGGCGGTTGAATGAATATTTGGGATATACTTGTCATCGCGCTGATCGCGGCAGCTGCCGCGGCTGCGGCGATAGTGATAATAAAAAGAAAAAAGCGCGGCTGCGGCGGTTGCTGCGACAACTGCTGCGCGGACTGTAAATACAGGAAGTAATTATGAAAAAACGTATTGTTGCCGGTATACTGGCTCATGTCGATTCCGGCAAAACGACCCTGTCAGAGGCGCTGCTGTACTGCTCGGGCAGTATCAGGCAGCTCGGAAGGGTCGACCGTAAAAACTCATTCCTCGACACCTTCGCCCTTGAGCGGTCGAGAGGGATCACAATATTTTCAAAGCAGGCGGTTTTCAGCTATAACAACACCGAGTTTTTCCTGCTCGACACCCCCGGGCACGTCGATTTCTCGGCTGAGACCGAGCGCGCGCTTAGGGTGCTCGACTACGCGATATTGGTTATTAGCGGCACCGACGGCGTTCAGAGCCATACCCAAACGCTCTGGAAGCTGCTCAAAAGGTACGGCGTGCCGTGCTTTATCTTCGTCAACAAAATGGATCTTGACGGCGCGGACAAAGACGAGGTCTTAAAACAGCTCCGTCAAAAGCTGAGCGACTTCTGCGTCGATTTTGAAGAACAGAGCGGCGAGCGGTTTTACGAGAACGCCGCCCTGTGCTCCGACGAGCTTTTGAACGAATACTACGACAGCGGATCGCTGAGCGACAAAAGCATTTCCGAAGCGATAAAAAACCGCGTGATCTTCCCCTGTCTGTTCGGCTCCGCGCTAAAGCTTGACGGCGTGGAGGAGTTTCTGCGCTGCGTCGACCGTTTCGCCGTTCAGCCGGATCACTCGGACGATTTCGGCGCTAAGGTCTACAAGATCGCCGAGGACAGCAAGGGCGCTCGCCTGACCTTTATGAAGATAACCGGCGGCACGCTGAACGTCCGCGACGTATTAAAAAGCGACAAAAACATAAACAGCGAAAAGGTCGGGCAGATAAGGATATATTCGGGCGAGAAGTTCACTCAGGCGGAATCCGCCGGAGCCGGCACTGTATGCGCCGTAACGGGAATAAGCTTTGCCAAACCCGGCGACGGGCTCGGAGCCGAAAAGTCATCTCCCCTGCCCTTTCTCGAGCCGGTACTCACCTACCGCGCGGAGCTTCCCGAAAGCCTTGACGCGCACACCGCAATGCAGAAGCTAAAGATCCTCGAGAGCGAGGATCCCACGCTCAACGTCGTGCTCAGCGACCGCGGAGAGATACTTGTCCGGCTCATGGGCGAGATCCAGCTCGAGGTTTTGCAGAGTATAATAAAGGATCGCTTCGGCTTCGAGATAAATTTCGGTAAAGGAAATATAATTTACAAGGAAACGATAAAAAACACGGTCGAGGGCGTTGGGCATTTCGAGCCCCTGCGCCATTACGCCGAGGTTCACCTGATATTAAAGCCTCTCGAGCGCGGCAGCGGACTTGTGTTCAAAACCGACTGCCGCGAGGACAGCCTCGACAAAAACTGGCAGCGGCTTATACTGACCCATCTTTATGAGAAAACTCACGTCGGCGTGCTGACCGGCTCGCCGATAACCGATATCGAGATCACCCTCGTATCGGGCAGGGCTCACACAAAGCACACCGAGGGCGGAGATTTTCGCCAGGCGACCTACCGCGCGGTGCGCCAGGGACTAAGGAGCGCCGAGAGCGTGCTGCTCGAGCCCGTGTTCGACTTCACCATAGAGCTGCCCTTCGACTGCGTGGGCAGGGCTATGACCGATATCCAGCGCATGAACGGCACCGTAAACCCTCCCGAAGAACAGGACGGCTGCGCTGTGCTGAGCGGCACCGCTCCCGTGTCCGAGATGCGCGGCTACGCTCAAGAGCTTAGAGGCTACACCGGCGGCAACGGCAGACTTTCATGCTCGCTAAAGGGCTACGAGCCCTGCCGCGACCCTGACGAAGTCATAGCTGAGTTCGGCTACGACCCCGACGCCGATACCGAAAACCCATGCGACTCGGTATTCTGCTCCCACGGCGCCGGGCACACCGTAAGGTGGGACAAGGTTCGCGGATACATGCACCTTCCGTCCGCGCTCGAAAGCTCGAAAAAAGCCTCGGAGACCGCCTACAGCGCCGAGGCGTCTCATCCGCTCGACCGCTATAAAAAGCAAAGCGACATCTTTGCCCTCGACAAAGAGCTCGTCAGGATATTCGAGCAGACCTACGGCTCGGCAAAGCCGCGAAAAAGCGAGGATGTAAAGCGGCATTTCAAGGCGGAGAACATTCCTCAAAAGTCAAAAAAATACAAAAAGCCCCCTCAGTTCGACGGCACCGAATATGTGCTCGTCGACGGCTACAACGTGATATTCTCATGGGAGAAGCTCAAAAAGCTCGGCGAGGGCAGCGTTGACGCCGCGAGAAACGCGCTGATAAATATCCTTTGCAACTTTCAGGGCTACAGAAAATGCGAGCTCATCCTTGTGTTTGACGCCTACAAGGAGCCCGGCGGACGCGAGATCGAGAAGGTCAACGGCATAACCATAGTCTACACAAAGGAAGCCGAGACCGCCGATATGTATATAGAAAAGGCGTCTTACAAGCTGTCTAAAAACAACAGGGTGCGCGTTGTCACCTCCGACGGCATGGAACAGCTTATCATCCTCGGCAACGGCGCGCTGAGAGTCCCCTCAACGGCGTTTTACGACGAGGTAAAGCAGGCTGAGGACGAGATCAGGGAGATAATCGAAAACAAAAACACAAATTGACATAATAAGAGCTTCGAGCCGAATTTTTTCACTTTCGCCTTGATTTAATCCGTTTTGTTTGCTATAATCAAATTGTACAAAAAAATTCATATATAAGGAGGACAAGACAATGCAAATCACAAATGATATTCGGTATATCGGCGTAAACGACCACAAGATCGACCTTTTTGAGGGTCAGTATGACGTGCCCAACGGCATGGCGTACAACTCGTACGTTATCCTCGACGAAAAGATCGCGGTAATGGACACGGTCGACCGCAATTTCAAGCACGAGTGGCTCAACAACCTTGAGGACGCTCTCGGCGGCAAAAAGCCCGATTACCTTATCGTTCAGCACATGGAACCGGATCACAGCGCTAACATCAAAAACTTTATGGACACCTATCCCGAGGCTCGGATTGTTTCATCAACAAAGGCGTTTGTTATGATGAAAAACTTTTTCGGCACTGCGTTTGAGGACAGGCAGGTCGTCGTCAAGGAGGGCGATTCGCTTGAATTAGGCGCTCACACGCTCAGCTTTGTAGGCGCCCCGATGGTTCACTGGCCCGAGGTCATCGTAACCTACGACAGCAAGGACAAGGTGCTTTTCTCAGCCGACGGCTTCGGCAAGTTCGGCGCGCTCGACGTTGACGAGGACTGGGCGTGCGAGGCAAGGCGTTACTATATCGGCATAGTCGGCAAATACGGCGCTCAGGTTCAGAACCTTCTCAAAAAGGCCGCCGGACTCGATATCGAGATCATCTGTCCGCTCCACGGTCCCATACTCACAGAAAACCTCGGCTATTACCTCGGACTCTACAACACATGGTCGTCTTATTCGGTAGAGAGCGACGGCATTATGATCGCCTACACCTCGGTTTACGGCAACACCAAGAACGCCGTAATGCAGCTTGTCGAAAAGCTCAAGACTAAAGGCTGCCCGAAGGTAGTAGTCAACGACCTCGCCCGCGAGGATATGGCGGAGTGCGTAGAGGACGCGTTCCGCTACGGCAGGATCGTGCTCGCCACCACCACCTACAACGCCGAGATATTCCCCTTCATGCGCGAGTTCATCAACCACCTTACCGAGCGCAATTTCCAAAACAAGACCATCGGTCTGATCGAAAACGGCTCATGGGCTCCGCTCGCGGCAAAGACAATGAAAAAAATGCTCGAGGGCTGCAAGAACATCACCTATACCGATACGACCGTAAAGATCATGTCCGCGCTCAACGAGGAGAGCAGCGCCCAGCTTGAAGCGCTTGCCGACGAGCTCTGCATGGACTACATGGCTCAAAACGGCGACACAGCCGACAAAAACGACCTCACCGCGCTGTTCAATATCGGCTACGGCCTGTATGTAGTCACCTCGAACGACGGCAAAAAGGACAACGGCCTTATCGTCAACACCGTTACTCAGGTAACAAATTCACCCAACAGGGTCGCGGTCTGCATCAACAAGCAGAACTATTCGCACCATGTTATCAAGCAGACGGGTATTATGAACGTCAACTGCCTGTCGGTAGAGGCTCCGTTCAGCGTGTTTGAGAACTTCGGCTTCCAAAGCGGAAGAAACGTAGATAAGTTCAAGGACTGCGAGCCGCTCAAGTCCGACAACGGCCTTGTGTTCCTCCCCCACTACATCAACTCCTTCATGTCGCTCAAGGTCGAGCAGTACATCGACCTCGACACCCACGGAATGTTCATCTGCGAGGTAACAGAGGCGAGAGTCATCTCCGACAAGGAGACCATGACCTACACCTATTACCAGAACAACGTCAAGCCCAAGCCTCAGACAGACGGCAAAAAGGGCTGGGTCTGCAAGGTATGCGGATATATCTACGAGGGCGAGGAGCTGCCCGATGACTTTATCTGTCCGCTCTGCAAGCACGGTGTAGCGGATTTTGAACCGATAGAGTAAGTCTTATCCAAACGCTCAAAAATCAATATTCAGCCGCTGACAAAACGTCGGCGGCTTTGTTTTTTGCCTGAAAGAATAAAGCGCCGTTCCGCTTTAGTGATTTAAAACAAACAAGCGTTAAAGTTTAAGTGCAATTTTAACAAAGATATTATCTATAGTGTTATTTTGCTTGACAAATCAGTTAAAAAGTGCGATATTTATATAGCTGTTTAATTAGTAAGACTATATTTTGAAAAGGAAGATTATATGCCAATCACCGAATTACTCACCAGAAACGCCACCTATTTCAAGGACGACGTTGCTCTGGTAGAGATCAACCCGGACGTAAAAAACGTTCCGCACGTAACCTGGCGCGAGTTCTCGCTGATCGAGTCGGCTCGCGGCGGCGCGTTCAGAAAGCAGATCACCTGGGGCGAGTTTGACGTAAAGGCCAACCGCTTTGCCAACCTGCTTTTGTCGCGCGGAGTAAAAAAGGGCGAAAAGGTAGCGATTTTGCTCATGAACTGCCTCGACTGGCTGCCGATCTACTTCGGCATACTCAAATCGGGCGCGGTCGCCGTTCCGCTCAACTACCGCTACACCGCCGAGGAGATCAAATACTGCATCGAGCAGAGCGACTCCGATTTTCTTATCTTCGGACCCGAGTTCATCGGGCGCGTCGAGGAGATCCACGACAGGATCCCCAGGCTGAAGGACTGCTTCTACGTGGGCGACGAATGTCCGTCGTTTGCGGACAGCTATGAGGAGATGATCTCCTACTGCTCAAGCCACGCCCCGAGCGTTTATATCACCGACGAGGACGACGGCGCCATCTACTTCTCATCCGGCACCACCGGATTCCCCAAGGCGATCCTTCACGCCCACAAGAGCCTTGTACACTCGGCAAAGGTCGAGCAGGCTCACCACAACCAGCAAAAGGACGACGTGTTCCTCTGCATCCCTCCGCTCTACCACACCGGCGCAAAAATGCACTGGTTCGGAAGCCTTTATTCCGCGAGCAAGGCGGTGCTTTTGCGCGGCGTCAGCCCCGAATGGATAATCCGCTGCGTCAGCGAGGAGCGCTGCACGATAGTATGGCTGCTCGTTCCGTGGGCGCAGGATATTCTTGACGCCATCGACAGCGGCAAGATCGACCTCAACAACTACGAGCTTTCTCAGTGGAGGCTTATGCACATCGGCGCTCAGCCCGTGCCGCCCACGCTGATAAAGCGCTGGAAGGCGATCTTCCCCAACCACGACTACGACACCAACTACGGCCTGAGCGAGTCTATCGGACCCGGCTGCGTACACCTCGGCGTTGAAAACACCCACAAGGTCGGCGCGATCGGTATTCCCGGCTACGGCTGGGAGGTAAAGATCGTCGATTCCGACCGCAAGGCCATACAGAGCGGCGTCGGAGAGCTCGCCGTAAAGGGTCCCGGCGTTATGAAGTGCTACTACAAGGACGCCAAGGCGACCGACGAGGTGCTCGACAGCGAGGGCTGGCTTTACACCGGCGACATGGCCGAGCGCGACAAAGACGGCTTCATCTACCTTGTAGACCGCAAAAAGGACGTTATTATCACCGGCGGCGAGAATATCTACCCGGTTCAGATCGAGGACTTCCTGCGCTCGAACAACGCCATCAAGGACGTCGCGGTGATCGGACTTCCCGACCCCAGACTCGGCGAGATAGCTACCGCGATTATCGAGGTCAAGGAGGGCTGCGAGCTGAGCGAGGACGAGGTAAACAGCTTCTGCCTCGACCTTCCCAGATACAAGCGCCCGAGAAAGATCATCTTCGCGGACGTTCCGCGCAACCCGACCGGCAAGATCGAAAAGCCCGTCCTGCGCAAAAAATACTGCGGCGAAAGCGTTGTCGCCCAGCAAAACGAGATCAGTTCGGCGGAGCTGAACTGACCGGATGTTTTATTCACAATCAATGGGGGTACATAATATATGTTTGATATAGTAATAAAAATCGTTATGCTCGTGCTGTTCTTCGGCGTAATGGTCGGCGTCGGCATCTACTGCCGCAAAAACGCCACGGACGTCAACGGCTTCGTGCTCGGAGGCAGAAGCGTAGGACCGTGGCTCACGGCGTTCGCCTACGGAACGTCATACTTTTCAGCGGTAATCTTTATCGGCTACGCGGGACAGTTCGGCTGGAAGTTCGGCATAGCGTCCACATGGATCGGCATAGGCAACGCGCTGATCGGCTCGCTGATGGCGTGGGCGATCCTCGGAAGAAGAACGAGGATCATGACCCAGCACCTCAACTCCGCCACCATGCCCGAATTTTTCGGCAAGCGGTTTGACAGCAGAGGACTCAAGCTCGGCGCCTCGATCATCACTTTTATCTTTTTGATTCCCTACACCGCTTCGCTGTACAACGGACTTTCGCGCCTGTTCAACATGGCGTTCGGCATCCCGTACATCTGGTGTATCATAATCATGTCGGTGCTCACGGGCATCTACGTTATCGCGGGCGGATACATGGCTACCGCGATCAACGACTTTATCCAGGGCTTGATAATGCTCATCGGAATAGTCGCGGTTATCGCCGCAGTGCTTGTTTCCAAGGGCGGTCTGATGTCCGCTCTCGAGGGACTCAGCAAGGTACCTGCCGACGGAGGCTCAACAATAAACGGCGTATACAACTCCTTCTTCGGACCCGATCCGCTCGGACTGCTCGGAGTTGTTATACTCACCTCGCTCGGCACATGGGGACTTCCTCAGATGGTTCAGAAATTCTACGCCATCAAGCATGAGAAGGACATCCGCAAGGGTACAGTCATCTCCACGGTGTTCGCCATCATCGTTGCAGGCGGCTGCTACTTCCTCGGAGGCTTCGGCAGACTGTTCGGCGACGTGGTCGAGAAAAACCCCGACGGCTCGGTGGTTTACGACTCGATCGTTCCCAAAATGCTCGAGAACCTGCCCGCGCTTTTGATCGCGGTCGTAGTTATCCTCGTGCTCTCGGCTTCGATGTCGACCCTCTCCTCTCTGGTAATCACCTCGTCCTCGACGCTGACGATCGACCTTATCAAAGGCACCTTTGTCAAGGACATGAAGGAGAAAAAGCAGGTTCTTCTTATCCGTATTTTCATCGTGGTATTCATCGCGATCTCCGCGTTCATAGCGATCTATCAGGTCAGCAACCAGAACGCGAGCGTCAAGTTCATCGCTCAGCTTATGGGCGTTTCGTGGGGCGCGCTGGCAGGAGCATTCCTCGCTCCGTTCCTCTACGGTCTTTACTGGAAGAAAACCACAAAGGCCGCGTGCTGGGCAAGCTTCATCTTCGGCGTAGGCATAATGCTGTTCACGCTGGCGATCATGGTGTTCAAGCTCTTCCCCGACAACAACGGCTTCTTTATGCAGATCATCAAAAGCCCGATCAACTGCGGCGCGTTCGCAATGATCGCAGGACTTATCATCGTTCCGGTCGTAAGTCTTTTGACTCCGAAGCCCAAAAAGGAAATGGTAGAGGAAGCGTTTGCCTGCTACGAAAAGAAGGTTCCCGCTTCTCAGAAAAACTCGCTTGACTAAAACCTAAACGAAAAAATTAAAGACGCCGTTCGGAAAATGCTCTGAACGGCGTCTTATTTATTTACCCTTTTGCCGGCGCTGCGGAATATCACCCGGTAGATACGCTGCGCGTCGTACCATGTGCGAAAGTGCGAGGAGCTGTTGTCCCCGATATAAACAGCCATGATCCTGACCTCCTTTATCGGGACTCCCCTGCGCGTAAGCTCGATCATCACACGCGTTTCGTACTCGTAGCGCTCGCCGGGGATCTCGCACATCAGATCGATCAGCGAGCTGTCAAAGGCTCTCAGTCCGCTCTGGGTGTCGTACACCTTTACCGGCGTCAGCGCGTGAAGCACCTTCCTTGTGATGAAGTTGCCGCTGCGCGAGCGGATCGGAGCGTCGCTTCCGAGCCTGCGGCTGCCGATAATGAGCGTTCCGGGATTGCTTTTGGCGGCTCTGGCTACGGTCAGGATATTGCCCGTTTCGTGCTGACCGTCCGCGTCAACGGTCGCCACAACATAGGGCGGAGTAAAATTGCGGCGCACATAATCAAACCCCGTTTTGAGCGCGCTGCCCTTGCCGAGATTCCTTTTATGCGTTAAGATCATGTCCGCCTCCGAGGCGCTTTCAAAGACTTTGCTGAACCCGGGATCGCTGCCGTCGTTTACCACTATCACAGTGAAGCCGTGGAGCTTTAGCGAGTCAATGACCTCGAGAAGCTTTGAGTCGGGATTGTACGCGGGGATCACCGCGATTTTTGACGCGTTTGTCTGCATTGATACTCCTTATTTTTTGGCGGGTCTTGAGTTGCGTTCCCAAAAAACGCCGTCCTCAAAGCCCTGTATCCTCTTGTCTTTTTCTGCGAGTTCGAGCCGTTTTTCAGCCCATACGCAGTATTGCTCGTTCTGCTCGATACCGACGTAACGCCTGCCGAGCTTTTTTGCCGTGACCGAGACCGACCCCGAACCCACAAACGGGTCGAATACGATATCGCCCTCGTTAGAGCTCGCCAAAATCAGCTTAGCGAGCAGCTTTTCGGGCTTTTGGGTGGGATGGGCGGTGTTCTCGGGCATCGACCAATAAGGGACAGATATATCGTCCCAAAAGTTTGACGCGCAGGTGTTGCGGAAATTGCCGTTTTCGGTCTCCTCCCAATCCTTGGGGACTCCGCCGCTGCGGTACGGCGCTATCACCCTTCGCCTCTGCTTTACGGCGTCGGGGTTGAAGGTGTAGCGCGCAGACTTTGAGACAAACCAGATGTCCTCCATCGAGTTCTTCCAGTTCGATTTGGCTCCCCTGCCCTTTTCGCGCTGCCATGTGATACGGTTCAGCACCCTGAAACGCTTTTGCAGAAGTCCGCCGATGACCATGCCCGACCGCCAGTCGCAGCACACATACATCGAGCCGTTCGGCTTTAGCAGCGGTTCCACTTCGTCGAGCCACCGCTCGGTATAGCGCGAGTACGCCTCGTCGTCGGAGCTTTTGAAGAAATTGCCGTTGAAATCCTTGTCGAGATTATACGGCGGATCGACTATTACAAGGTCGGCAAAGCTCCTCGGCAGAAGCGGCATCACCCGAAACGTGTCGCCGATTATGGTTTTATCTGTGATATCGGACAATTCGGCAGGCTTTGATACCGAGATACAGCGTTCAAGGTACTCCCTGCCCTCCTCAGCCGATATGTTTATTGTTTTATTGCGCGGAGATTTCATACGCTCTCCTTGATCTTTTTGATGTTTTCTGTATTTGTGCAAATTTATTCTACCACAAATTTTATCGGTTTTCAATGGGTAAAGCGCCTGTGCGCCCTTTTCGCAGGCTTTTGCAGTAAAAAAGGCTGCCGCGTGCCGCGACAGCCCTAATTTTTATTCTTCTATATCCTTCAGCTCGTCCTCGGAGATCTTTCTGAGCTCCTTTCTGTTGAACGCCGCGTAGATCGCCGGAACGATATACAGCGTCATGAAGGTGGCGTAGAGCAGGCCGCCGATACACACGATCGCGAGCGGCTGCATCATCTCGGCGCCGGTACCGATACCGAGAGCCATTACCGAAAGTCCGAAAACGGTAGTCAGTGCGGTTATGAGGATAGGTCTCATCCTCGTTCTGCCTGCCTCGACTATAGCCTCCGTCCTCTCCATGCCGTCGAGCCTGAGCTTGTTTATATAGTCGACGAGCACAATGCCGTTGTTTACGATTATGCCGCAGAGCATGATAAAGCCGATCAGCGACACAACGCTGATGTCGAAGCCCGTCACGAGCAGCCCGATAAAGCCTCCCGTGAACGCGAGCGGGATCGTAAACATTATGATGAACGGCGATTTAAGGCTCTGAAACTGAGCCACCATTATAAGGTAGATCATGATAACGCCCAAAAGCATCATCAGCATAAGCTGTCCGACAGCCTCCATTGTAGCGGCGTCGGAACCGGCGAACTCAGTGCTCACTCCGTCGGGAAGCTCCTCCGAAGCCACGAGCGCCTTGGCGTCGCTGTTCGCCTGAGTAAGGGTATGGCCGTCGGCGACCTCGCCCACTAAGCTGACGTAGCGCTTCTGATCCCGGCGCGTGATGACGTCCATTGACTCCGACTCGGATATATCCGCGACAGAACCGAGGGATGTCTTTTTGTCGTTGCCGTCCTTGTCGGTATATTTCAGGTTTATCGCTCCGACCTTGTCGGGAGCGGTCTTTTGAGCCTCGTCCTTTATGACTACGACGTCGAGCTTTTTGCCGTTTCCGAGCTTAAGCGAGGTGGAGGTCTTTTCATCCGCGACCGCCTCGCTGACCTGCTGGAACACCTGCGCGACGGTGAGTCCCTTTGCCGCGGCCTTCTGACGGTCGACCGTGACCCTGATCTCGGGACTGGTCTCAGAGGCTCCGCTGTCGCACTCGCTGACGCTGTCAAGCTCAGTCAGCTTTTCGGAGAGGTCGTCTGCGGTAGTTTTAAGCTCCTTTAGGTCGTCGCCGTAAAGATATATCTGCACGTTGTCGTCGCCTATGAGCGTTGACATAGAGGTCATAGTGCCTCCGGTTTCGATCTCGCCGTCGATATCGGAAAACTGCTCCGAAAGCTCGTTGCCGATCTGCACGCCCTGCTTGATATACTCGGGCTTCAGCACGCCGTAAGCCATCAGTGAGCCCGCCTGAGCCGAGCCTGAGCCGAGGCCTCCGGTGATTCCCATAAGCGAGCCTGAGCTTCCGACCAGCACGCCGACCGTTTCAAACTCCTCGCGAGCGTTGAACGCCTCGCTTATCCTCTCACCTATCTCGACGGTCTCCTCAAAGCTCGGATTATTGTTCAGCTTGACCGTGAGCTCGACCTGCTCGGTGCTCATCTCGGACATAAAGCTGAATCCGCGCGAGAACGCCAGCAGTCCGCTCGAAACAAGCAGAGCAACGGCAACGAGCACGGCTATGAGCTTGTGCCTGAGCACAAAGCGCAGCGAGGTATCGTATCCCTTCATTATCCGACCGGAGCCGGCTTTGGGCTGACGGATCTTTCTGAGCACGCGCTGGCTGAGCGCCGGAACGAGCGTGAGCGCCACAATAAGGCTCGCCAGCAGCGAATATGTTACGGTGAGCGCCATGTCTATAAAGAGCTGGCGCGTAAGTCCCTCTACAAATACTATGGGAACGAATACGCAGACGGTGGTCAGCGTTGAGGCGGCGATGGCACCCGCCACCTGCTTCGCTCCGTTGACCGCGGCGCTGACAGCGGAATAGCCGAGTCCGCGCAGGCGGTAGGTGTTTTCTATTACAACGACCGAGTTGTCGACCAGCATGCCTACGCCGATCGCCAGACCCGACAGAGAAAGTATATTGAGCGAAATGCCGCTGAAATACATCAGCACGACAGCGAAGATCACGCTGACGGGTATCGAGCAGGCGACGATCAGCGTCGGCTTAATGTCCCTGAGGAACAGCAGCAGCAGGATTATCGCGAGCGCCGCGCCCATCAGCAGGTTTTGAAGCACGCTGCGGATTATAAGGTGGATATAGTCGCCCTGGCTGTAAAGGTTAGTAAAGCGCAGGCCGTCGTAGTTCTGCTCGAGCCTTCTCAGCTCGTCGTTTATGTTGTCGCAGACCTCTGAGGTCGCTATGTCGCTCTGCTTTGTAAAGCTGAGAACAACGCCGTCCACGCCGTTGATCTTAGCGTAGATCTCGTCGCTGTTGTCGGACACGAACACATCGGCGACGTCGCTCAGTTTGATAACGCCGATACCGTCGATCATGGTGTCAAAAAGCGCGAGCTCCGACAGCTCCTTTTCGTTCTTGACCTCGTCGCCCACGCGAACCATATATCGGTTGTCGCTGTCGTCCGTCACGTAACCCGCAGGCATCGAAAAGCTCTGCGCCTTGAGGATATTCGCGACGTTGTCTATGGTGACGAGCGAATTGGCGTCCGACTTGCTTTTGGCCTTGGTTTTTTCCTCGCCGAGCTTTTTAAGGGATTCGGTGATCTCCTTCTTGGCGGAGGCGAGCTGAGCGGAAGCCGCCGTCACCTCTGCCTGCTTGGCGAGCAGCGCGGCGTTAGCTGCGGACATTTTGAAATCCGCGCTCGACTGCTGACGGGCGATCACGGCGAGCGCCTCGTTGACCGAGAGGCTCTTGTCGTCGAGCCCCTCTACAGCGGCGTCGATCTGCTCTATGCCCGATTTGATAAGCGATATCTGACCGGACATCTCATTGAGCGTGTCGCCGAGCCCGTCGAGAGTGGAACCAAATTCCGAAATCGTCTTTTGAAGCTGCGCGATAGAGTCGTTGACCTGACCGAGCGCGGCCTCTGCCGCCTCTATGGTCTTGTCAAGCCCCTCGGTGTCGAGCCCGAGCGACTTTAGGTACGCCCTTATCTCGTCTGTCCTCTTTTTAATCTGCTCGGCAGCGTCGGGCAAAAGGTTGGGATCGTCAAGCTTTTTTATAAGCTCCGAATACTCGCCGCTTATCTTTTTAAGCTCCGCGATCTTTTCCTCAAGCGCTTTTTTCTGCGACAAAAGCTCGTCGTAGGTCTGCTTGATCTTGAGTATCAGCCCGTAGTTCTGCTCGAGCTGCTGCTTGCTCAGCGTAAGCGCGGTTTTTTGATCGAGAAGCTGCATCTTCGCCGAGAGTATCTGTATCTGTCCGTCGTCCGCCTTTTTTTGAGCGTCAGAGAGCTTTTTCGCGAGCTCCTCCTGCTGCGCGGCGAGCTCCTCTGCCGAGGCGCTTATCACCGCGGCTCCGCTCTCGGCGGCGGCAATATTATTTTCAAGCTCGCTTTGCGCGGCCTTTAGCTTATCCTCCGCCTCGGCGAAGCGGTTGTCGAGCGCCGTGTTGATCTTTTCGTTGAGCTCGTCGAGCTTATCCTGAGATACGACGATGTTCTCGCGCTCCTTTAGAACGCCCGTGGTCGAAACCGACGCCACGCCGTCGATACCCTCGATCTTGCCGAGGATCTCGTTTTCAACGAAGTCCGATATCTCAAGCCTGTTTTTGTCGCCGTAGTCAACGGCGGTCATGGCAACGGGCAGGATATTCGGATTGATTTTGAGCAGATACGGCGCGCCGACCATATCGTCCCAGCTCTCCTCAAGCACGTCGATAGCCGAGTTGACGCTGAGCGTGGCGGTATCCATATTGGTGCCGTCGTTGAACTCGACTATCAGCACGGAATAGTTGTCGTAAGAGGTTGAGGTTATTCTTTTTACCCCGTCGATCACCGATACGGACTGCTCCAGCGGTTTTGTCACGGTCATCTCCACGGTTTCGGGAGTCTGACCGGGATAGGTAGTCAAAATAAGCTGGTAAGGCAGATCCATGTTCGGCAAAAGATCGGGAGTCATTTTGCTGAAAGAAACTATACCCAGCACAATAACCAATACGACCGCCACAAGGACGGTCATAGGTTTTTTTACGCTGAATTTTGAAAACATCAGATCACCTTTATCGGTCGTTTATTTAAGCGCGCCCTGCTTGATGATGTAAAGCTTGCGCAGATATCTCGCCTTAGACTCCTCAAGGTCGGTGTCAAAGACGTAGTAATTGTATATCTCGTTTTTGAGAACCGAGATAAGGATCTGCTGGAGCAGAGTCATATCCTCGTCGGACTTGAATCTGAAATCCTTGCGCGAAAACTCATCGGTGATGTCGACAAGGCTCTCGATACCCTTGTAGCGCTTTATGATGTAGTCGGACACAAGGGTGTTGTTGGCTCTCACGTTGGAGATAAGGTCTTTGAGCACCTTTTTATGGCGCTCGTCATTTGAGAACGCGGCGATCTCGTCGAACATGCACTCAAAGGTGTAGAAAATATCGCCGTTAGAGGTAGCTACCGCGCGGCGGATATCGTCGATACCCATATCTATGTACGATTTTATGAGCACCTCGACAAGGTCGAGCTTGTCGTCAAAATACTGGTAAAAGCTTCCGCGCGAGATATTCGCCTTCTGAACGATACGGTTAATGCTGACCTTGTCGTTCTCGGTGTCGGCGAACTCGTCAATGACGGCGTTGATTACCCTTTGACGCTTCTGCTCCGGAAGATTGTAAAAAGTCTGTTTGATCATTTAATATACCCCCTGAATAATCAATATGACTACCTGTCATATTGTAACATTATATAAAGTATCGTGTCAAGACTAAAATAAACATTTTTATAATTTTATTTTTGCTAAAATCAGTTCTTTTCATGCGATTCCCGACAAAAAGCGCGTATTTTTAAACTATTCGGGCAACGGTCCCGCCGCTCAAAAAACGACGGGATCGGAGCGTGGATTTTTCCGAAAAAGAACAATATCCGATTTTAGGTAAAAAATTTTAAACACAATGCGGATATTGCCCGAAAACACGGGATATTTTCTTGCATTTCGGCGCGATTTATGTTAAAATATTTGGGTGCAGATAAAAATAATCCCATTATTTTTTAATCAAACTTTCACAAAGAAAGGAGTAATTATGGCAAAGGATATGTTGGACGCCGTCCGCGCCGCCGAGGAAGAGGCGCAGGCGCGC
This sequence comes from uncultured Ruminococcus sp., assembly GCA_902767845.1. Lineage (GTDB taxonomy): Bacteria > Bacillota > Clostridia > Oscillospirales > Acutalibacteraceae > Ruminococcoides. The sequence continues at coordinate 57,707 of CACXIV010000002.1, forward strand.
GAGGAAAAAGCCGCCGAGCTCGCGGCTGAAAAAACCGCCCGCGCAAAAAGCGACGCCGCCGCCATGATCGGAGACCGCAAAAAAGCCGCCGAGCAAAACGCCGAGCGCGAGCTTGACGAGGCGAGGGCAAGGCTTGACAAAAAAAGCGAAGCCGCCGCCGCAGAAGCCCAAAAGCAGTGCGGAGAGATCTCGGCGCTCGCGGAAAAGAACCGCGGCGCGGTGATAAAAAAAGCAGCCGAGCTGCTGCTTAACTGAGCATCAAATCATCAACGGACTTTTGCCGATACGGGCATGCGCTCAGTCCGGCTTACCGGTCCGTAAAAAGCTCTAAGCTATCAACTCTTAAAAAGTGTGGTGATACTATTTGGCAAAAGAAAAAATGAAAACCGTGCGGATTATCGCGCTGCGCGAGGACAGAAAGCGCCTGCTTGAGCACTTGCAGGACAGCGGACTCGTCCAGATACGCAGAGGCGAAAACGACGGCAAGGGATTCAAAAAGGTCGACAAGACCTCGCAGATGCAGGTTTTTGAACGAAATGTTCAGCTCACCGAGCAGGCGCTGAAGATCCTTGACTCCGCCGTTCCCGAAAAAGCCGGTCTGCTCTCGTCCTTCAAGGGAAGGCGCGAGATCGATCCCGACGAGCTCGGAGTCATCGCCTCAAAGTCCGGCGACGTGATCGCCGTGTGCAACCGTATCGTCGAGCTTGACAAAACCCGCTCGGACATCGCCGCGGAGCTTGTAAAGATCCGCGCGAAGCTCGAAATGCTCGAGAGCTGGAAGGAGCTTGATATCCCGCTGAACACCACGGGAACAAGGTCGACCGCGATATTCATCGGGTCGCTGCCCGAGGAATACAGCCTGAGCAAGCTAAAGGAAAAGCTCGCCGCCGAAAACCCCAAGCTTGAATTTGAGCTCGAGGTGATCCACAGCGAACCCAACCTAACCAACCTCGTAGTGTTCGTTCCTGCAAGCCAAAGGGTAATGGCGGAGGATACTCTGCGGAGTCTGGGATACTCCCGTCCGATGAGTCCCACCAGCAAGGTGCCCAAGGTCAAGACCCAAAAGACGATCGAAAAGCGCGAACGGCTGATAAAACAGCGCGAGGACGCAGAAAAGGAGATAGAATCCTACGCGGCCTCACGCGAGGATATCAAGTCCACTCAGGACTATTTCAGGGTACGCGCCGACAAGTACAACGTAATCAATAACCTCGACCACTCAAAGCATGTCTTTGTGATCGACGGCTTCATACCCGAAAGCGACTGCGAAAAGCTCGAAAAACTCTGCGCAAGGGTCTGCGACTGCTGCGTTGAGTTCGGAGACGCCGGCGACGACGCCCCCGTAAAGCTTAAAAACAACAAATTCGCAGAACCGGCTCAGGGCATACTCACAATGTACGCCGCTCCGGGAAGGACGGATATAGACCCAACCCCGGTGCTCGCGTTCTTCTTCTACTTCTTCTTCGGAATGATGTTCTCCGACGCGGGCTACGGAATACTGATGGTCATTGCCACCGGGCTGATGATAAAGCTGTTCAAGCCCGACAAAAAGATGCGCAACAACCTAAAGCTCTTTCAGTATTGCGGAATCTCGACCACCCTTTGGGGACTTGTGTTCGGAAGTATTTTCGGAGACGCCCCGGCGGCGATCTACAATATGTTCACCGGAGCGAATATCACTATGGCGGACATCCTGCCGTGGCCTACGCTCGACCCGCAGAAGGACGCGCTGCTGCTGATGATAATATCAATAGCGCTCGGACTTGTGCACATCCTCGTCGGAATGGGCTGCAAGTTCATCGTCTGCATAAAGCAGAAGGACTACGCCGGAGCGTTTTTTGACACCGGCTTCTGGATGCTTATGCTGATCGGCTTCGCCGTATTGGGTGCGGGCGTGGCTTTCTCCCCCGTACTCATAACCGTAGGCGCGGTGATCGCCTGCGCGAGCGCCGTCGGACTTGTGCTTACTCAGGGACGCGGCAAAAAAGGCATAGTCGGCAAGGCTATAGGCGGCTTGGCGTCGCTTTACGACATCACAAGCTATATCAGCGACCTGCTGAGCTATTCAAGGCTACTCGCCCTCGGACTTACCACGGGCGTCATGGCTCAGGTGTTCAACATGCTGTCTACCATGATGGGCACTAACGTGCTCGGCATAGTATTCATGATCGTGATATTCCTTATCGGTCACGCTATCAATATCGGACTCAACGCGCTCGGCTCTTACGTTCACACGATGAGGCTGCAGTACGTCGAGATGTTCAGCAAGTTTTATGAGGGCGGCGGAAAAGAATTTGAGCCGTTCTCGTTAAATAGTAAATATATCAAAATTCAGGAGGATAAATAATTATGAACGGAATCTTTTTAGCAATTTTAGGCGCGGCAATCGCTACGGTTTTGGCAGGTATCGGCTCGGCTAAGGGAGTCGGCTCTGCGGCACAGACAGCAATGGGCGTTCTCTCGGAGGACTCCTCGATGTTCGGTAAAATGCTCGTACTTACGCTTCTCCCCGGCACACAGGGACTTTACGGCTTTATCGTAGGCTTCCTTATTCTCGTCAGCTCCAACGTGCTCAGCGGAAATCCCGACGTCACAATGGCTCAGGGCTTCGCTTACGCAGGCGCGGCTCTCGCGATCGGCTTCGGCGGACTTTTCTCTGGTATCGCTCAGGGCAAGGCGGCGGTTTCCGGTATCGCCATGACCGCCAAGGACGACAAGAACTTCTCCAAGGGCATGGTTTCCGTAACCCTCGTTGAGATCTACGCTCTTCTCTCATTCATCGTTTCGCTTCTCGTAGTAATCCAGGTCCCCAACTTCGGATAATTGATAACGGATAACGGAAAACCGGGGATCACATCTCACGCGTTACCGATCCGGTCGGGACATACGCGTTGCTTGAAAGCGATTTTTCTTCCCGACTGAAATTTCCGTTTTCATTTTTCAGCTTTCAATTACATCAACTACGAAAGGACGGTGGATCTTGTGACCGGCAGCGAAACAATATTAAACAGAATCAAAACCGACTGCGAACAAAGGGTCAGCGAGATAGCGCTCGAGTCCGAAAAAAAGTGCGACGGCGTTATGCGCGAAGCCGAAAAGCAGGCTCAGCAGCTTGAGCGCGGGATCGCCGACAAAACAAGCCGCACGTTAAAGCGGCTCGAGGCAGCGTCGGAGAGCCGCTGCGAGCTTGAACGCCGCAACGCTCTGCTTAAAAGGCGCAGATCGGAAATAGACAAAACCGTGAGCGGCCTGCTGGACTATCTTGTCGGCATGGACGACAACGGCTACTTTGAATATATATACGGGCTCTGCGCTCAGCTAAAGGGCAAAAGCGGAGAGCTGTTGCTTAACGCGCGCGACCTGTCCAGGCTCCCGGCTGACTTTGAACAGCAGGTAAAGTCACGCGGACTTGACGCGACGGTATCCGGGACCCCCGCGAAGATCAGCGGAGGCTTTGTGCTGAAATCAGGCGACATAGAGGAAAACATGGACTTCGCCGCTCTGATCAGCTCAAGGCGCGACGAGCTTGAAGACCTCATCAACCGTGAGCTTTTCGCTCAGTAAGGGGGCTGACATGGCATTATCATACGAATATTCCATCGGCTCCGTGCGCTCAAAGGAGAAATCTCTTTTTAACTCCGCCGATATCGAGCAGCTTCTGGCGTGCTCCGATATTCCCAAGCTGTGCGCCTTTCTGACTGACCGCGGCTACGGCGAGGGTCAGACGGTCGACGATATTATCGACAGCCACACCGACGGCGTTTGGGCGTACCTAAAGAGCGTTGCTCCCGACTTTGACATCTTCCGTATCTTTTTTATACAGAACGACGTCCACAACTTCAAGGTCGTGCTCAAAGGAACGCTCTCGGGCAGAAGCTGGGAGGAGCTTATCCTCAAACCCTGCACCGTTGAGCCTGATACACTCCGCGAGGCGGTCGAGAACCGCAAGCCCGCCCTTCTTCCGGAATGGCTCGGCGAAGCCGCCGACAAGGCTTACGAAACGCTCGCCCACACCGGCGACGCGAGGCTTTCGGACGCGATCGTCGACAAGGCGGTAATGAAGCAGACGCTCGCTCTCGCAAGCGGACTGCACTCGGAATTTATCAAAAAATACTTCAACAACCTTATTTTTTACAACGATATAAAGATCGCGATCCGCGCCTCCCGCACAAGATCAGGCAAGGATTATCTCGTCAAGGCGCTTTGCGCGGTCGACGGGCTCGACAGACGTCCGCTTATCGACCACACTCTAAAGGGCTATGACAAGCTCATAGAGGAGCTGGCAAAAATGCGCCTGTACGACTGCGACAAGGCGATCGAACGATTCAAGGTCTCTCCCTCAGCCTTCGAGAAATTTGTCGACGACAGGCTGATCGTGATGGCGAGGGAAAGCTGCAAGCGCGCGAGCGAGGGCATGGAGCCGCTGCTCGGCTACTATTTGGGAGCCGAGGCGGAGAAAAAGGTTATCCATATCATCGCGAGCGGCATCAGAACAGGCAGCGACAGGGAAATAATCAGAGAAAGGCTGCGTGAGATCTATGGCTAAAAACATCGCCGTTATCGGCGACAGCGAAAGCATAAAGGGCTTTGCGGCGATCGGACTCGACATTTTCCCCAGCGACGAGACCGAGGATATCCCGAAGCTTGTAAGAAAGCTCAGCGACAGCGAGCGCTACGCCGTGATCTACCTCACCGAGGAGGTCTACGAAATGGCTGAAAAGGAACGCGCGCGCTGCGCCGAAAAGCTGACCCCCGCGCTTATCCCGATACCGGGCGTTAAGGGCAATATGCAGACCGGCAGACAAAGACTGTCGTCATTTGTGGAAAAAGCGGTCGGCTCGGACATCATATTCAACAATTAATGAGGTGTAACTTTGAAAACAGGAATCATAACTAAAGTCGCGGGACCCCTCGTTATCGCGGAGGGCATGCGCGACGCCAATATGTTTGACGTTGTGCGCGTAAGCGAAAAGCGTCTTATCGGCGAAATAATCGAAATGCACGGCGACCGGGCTTCGATCCAGGTTTATGAGGAAACCTCGGGTCTCGGCCCCGGAGAAACCGTTGAATCCACGGGAGCGCCTCTTTCGGTCGAGCTCGGACCGGGATTGATCGGAGCTATCTACGACGGTATCCAGCGTCCGCTCGACGAGATCATGAAGGTAGCCGGCACAAACCTAAAGCGCGGCGTAGACGTTCCCTCGCTTGACCATACAAAGAAATGGGAGTTCAAGCCCGTCGCCAAGGTCGGCGACAAGGTAGTGCCGGGCGATATTCTCGGCACGGTACAGGAGACCGCCGCGGTGCTCCACAAAATACTCGTACCCAACAAGGTCAGCGGCACCGTTGCCGAGATCAAAGAGGGCGAGTTCACGATCGACGACGCGATCGCCGTCATCGACGCGCCGGAAGGCAAAACCGACGTTAAAATGTTCACCGCGTGGCCTGTCCGCGTAGGCAGACCATACAAGCGCAAGCTCTCTCCGGACATTCTGCTCACCACGGGTCAAAGACCTATCGACACGCTGTTTCCGCTCGCCAAGGGCGGCGTAGCGGCTGTTCCCGGACCGTTCGGCTCGGGCAAAACCGTCGTTCAGCACCAGCTCGCGAAGTGGGCTGCCGCCGACATCATAGTATACATCGGCTGCGGCGAGCGCGGCAACGAGATGACCGACGTTCTTAACGAGTTCCCCGAGCTAAAGGATCCCCGTACCGGCAACTCGCTTATGGAGAGGACCGTGCTTATCGCCAACACCTCGGACATGCCCGTTGCGGCGCGCGAGGCTTCGATATACACCGGCATAACTATCGCCGAATACTTCCGCGACATGGGCTACACCGTTGCGCTCATGGCGGACTCCACCTCGCGCTGGGCTGAGGCTCTCCGCGAAATGTCCGGACGTCTTGAGGAAATGCCCGGCGAGGAGGGCTACCCGGCGTATCTGGGCAGCCGTCTCGCGCAGTTCTACGAAAGAGCCGGACGCGTGCTTGTAAACGGCACCGACGACGTGGAGGGTGCGCTGTCTGTAATCGGCGCGGTATCGCCTCCCGGCGGCGATATCTCGGAGCCTGTATCTCAGGCTACGCTCAGAATAGTAAAGGTATTCTGGGGACTCGACGCTAATCTGGCGTACAAGCGCCACTTCCCCGCCATCAACTGGCTCACCTCCTACTCGCTGTACACCGACCAGCTCTCAAAGTGGTTCGCGGAGAACGCCGCGCCCGACTTTATGGAGCTCAGGGGCAGGCTCATGGCTCTGCTCCAGGACGAAAGCGAGCTTCAGGAGATCGTAAACTTAGTCGGTATGGACGCACTGAGCGCTCCCGACAGACTAAAGCTCGAGTCCGCGCGTTCTATCCGTGAGGACTACCTCCACCAGAACGCATTTGACCCCACCGACACATACACATCCCTGCCCAAGCAGGTGCTTATGATGCGCGCCATCCTCGACTACTACGACAAGGCTCTCGAGGCGCTCAAATCCGGCGCGAATATTGAAATGCTTGTCAACATCCCCGTGCGCGAGCGGATCGGCAGATTCAAGTACGAGCCCGAGGACAAGGTCGCAGCCGAGTATGAGAGCATAAAGGCTCAGCTCGACAGCGAGATAAAAGATGTACTGAAAAGGAGTGACGACTGATGCCAAAGGAATACCGCACAATAAGAGAGGTCGCGGGTCCTCTGATGATGATCAGCGACGTTGATGACGTAAAGTACGACGAGCTTGGCGAGATCGAGCTTCCCAACGGCGAGACCCGCCGCTGCAAGGTGCTTGAGGTAAACGGCAGCAACGCTCTGGTACAGCTTTTTGAATCCGCCGCGGGTATCAACCTCGCGGACAGCAAGGTAAGATTTTTGGGACGTTCAATGGAGCTTCCCGTTTCTCCCGATATGCTTTCGCGCGTATTTGACGGTCTGGGCAACCCGATCGACGGCGGTCCGGCGCTGATCCCCGAAAAGCGCCTTGACGTTAACGGCACGCCGATGAACCCCGCCGCGCGCAACTATCCGCAGGAGTTCATCCAGACGGGCGTTTCGGCTATCGACGGACTTAACACTCTCGTAAGAGGTCAGAAGCTTCCCATCTTCTCCGCCTCGGGTCTCCCCCACGCCCAGCTCGCCGCGCAGATCGCGCGTCAGGCAACGGTAAGGGGCAAGGACGAGCAGTTCGCCGTTGTTTTCGCCGCCATGGGTATCACCTTTGAGGAATCGGATTACTTTATCCAGTCCTTTAAGGAGACCGGCGCGATCGACAGAACGGTAATGTTCGTCAACCTCGCCAATGACCCCGCGATCGAGCGTATCGCCACCCCTAAAATGGCACTTACCGCCGCCGAGTACCTCGCATTCGACCTTGGAATGCACGTGCTCGTAATCATGACAGACATCACGAACTACGCCGACGCCCTGCGCGAGGTATCAGCCGCGCGCAAGGAGGTCCCCGGCAGACGCGGATACCCCGGATACATGTACACCGACCTGGCTACCCTTTACGAGAGAGCAGGCCGACTCAGAGGCAAGGACGGCTCTATCACGCTGATCCCGATACTCACCATGCCCGAGGACGACAAGACCCACCCGATCCCCGACCTCACCGGCTACATCACCGAGGGTCAGATCATTCTTTCGCGCGAGCTGTACCGCAAGGGCGTAACTCCGCCGATCGACGTTCTCCCGTCGCTTTCTCGTCTTAAAGACAAAGGTATAGGCCCCGGCAGAACGCGTAAGGATCACGCCGCTACAATGAACCAGCTTTTTGCCGCCTACGCGCGCGGCAAGGACGCGAGAGAGCTAATGGTAATCCTCGGCGAGGCTGCTCTGACCGATATGGATAAAAAGTACGCCGAATTTGCCGAGGCGTTCGAGAAGGAATATGTTTCTCAGGGCTACGACGCCAACCGCTCGATCGAGGATACCCTCGACATCGGCTGGAAGCTGCTTGAGATCCTTCCGAGAAGCGAGCTGAAACGTATCAAGGACGACATGCTCGACGAGTTCTACGGACGCTCATAAGAGGTAGAGCTATGGCAGTAATGAATGTAAACCCGACCCGTATGCAGCTGAGCAAGCTTAAAAAGCAGCTCACCACGGCTATACGCGGTCACAAAATGTTAAAGGACAAGCGCGACGAGCTCATGAGGCAGTTCCTTGACCTTGTGCGCGAGACAAAGGAGCTCCGCGAGCAGGTCGAGCGCGAGCTTGAGAACTGCAACGCCCACTTTGTCAACGCCTCGGCGGTGATGAGCAAGCAGAGTCTTGACGGCTCGCTGCTCTCTCCTAAGCAGCAGATCAGCGTTGAGATCAGCTCAAAAAACGTCATGAGCGTCGAGATACCGCAGTTTGAGACCTCCGCGAGAACCTCCGACAGCGGCGATATCTTCCCCTACGGCTTCGCGTTCACGTCCTTTGAGCTTGACGACGCGGTATCGAGCCTCGACAGCCTGCTGCCCAACCTCATAAAGCTGGCGCAGTACGAAAAAAGCTGCGAGCTCATGAGCGCCGAGATCGAAAAGACAAGGCGCAGGGTAAACTCGCTCGAGCACGTAATGATCCCGAGGTATCAGGAGACGATCAAGTACATCTCCATGAAGCTCGAGGAAAACGACCGCTCCAGCCGCACAAGGCTGATGAAGGTCAAGGATATGCTGCTCGACAAGGCGCACGGTTATTCCGCCGGGTAGCCCCCGACGGCAATTCCGGAATCGGTTGTCCGACAAAAAACGATATCTTGATCTTTACGATTAAAATCAAAAAGCCTGTCCCGGTTTTTGCCGGAACAGGCTTTTTTTCGTAAAATTATTTATCCTCTCACTGCTTTTCGGGAAGAACCTCAAAAGTCTTTGCCAGTTCGTCCATCTTGGCTTCATAGCTGTTGTCCGAGCCCAGGCACGCGAACAGCTTTGCTCCTACCGCCCATTCGCCTATCTTATCCTTAAATACGATAAAATACTCCTTTGAGTAGTTTCCGTTTGAGACGTAGGTCACGGTCTTGGCGTCGTAATTGTCGAGCTTAATCTCACCGTAGCTTACCTCTTTGAGGTTTTCTTTATCAGCTCTGCCCTCGAACTGCTCTTTTTCTCTGTCGATCTCGGTCTCGTCAAAAACAGCGCCGTAGATATATTTGTCCTCATCCGCCTTACAGAAAAGCTCAAGCAGATCCTCGTCATATGTGTACTCGTTGGGGTCGTAGGTCAGATACGCCTCAAACTTGCTGACCTTTGCCTTTTCAAGATTTTTTATCGCCTCTGTAACGGACTCGGTGCTGTCGCTGCCGGAAGCCGAAGACTGCTCGTTATTTCCGCAGCCCGCGAGCGCGAATGTGCCGGCAGCCATAACCAACGCCAGCATGATCGAAATAAGCTTCTTCATAAACAAACTCCTTTGATGTTTTTTTGCTGTTACAGCATACATTTATTATAATTAGTATTCTGTGTTTTGTCAACAAAAAACATGGCTGCCGAATGATGATCGGCAGCCCGGTGTGATTTATTTATTGAAAACGAACTCGTTGTCCCTGTAATCGCATACGACCGCAGAGCCTTTTTCGATCTCGCCGTCGAGGATCTTTTCCGAGAGCTTATCCTCTATCTCGCTTTGGATAGCCCTTCTGAGCGGCCTCGCGCCGTAGGAATCGTCAAAGCCCTTGTCGGCAATCGCGGTAACAGCCTCGTCCGTAAAGCTGATCGTGATGTCGATCCCCTCGAGCCTTTTTGAGAGGGTGCCGAGCATTTTAGAGGCGATCTGCCTGATCTCGTCCTGAGTCAGCTTGCTGAACACGATTATGTCGTCGACGCGGTTGAGAAACTCGGGACGGAACACGTTTTTGAGCTCATTGAGCACAAGGCTCTTGATGTCCCTGTCCTCGGTCTTATCGTCGCCGCCCTTAAAGCCGAGAGCCTTTTGCTTGTCGGTGATAAGGCGCGCTCCGACGTTTGAGGTCATGATGATTACGGTGTTCTTGAAATCGACCGTCCTGCCCTGAGAATCGGTCAGCCTGCCGTCCTCGAGTATCTGCAAAAGCATGTTGAAAACATCCGGATGAGCCTTTTCGATCTCGTCAAAGAGGACGACCGAGTAGGGCTTTCTGCGCACCTTTTCGGTGAGCTGTCCGCCCTCGTCAAAGCCGACGTATCCGGGCGGCGAGCCGATCAGCTTGGACACGGTGTGCTTCTCCATGTACTCGCTCATATCGAGCCTGAGCATGGCGTTCTCGTCGCCGAACATTGCCTGAGCAAGCGCCTTGCAAAGCTCGGTCTTGCCGACTCCGGTCGGGCCGAGGAATATGAACGAACCGACGGGTCTTTTGGGATCCTTTAGTCCTACCCTGCCGCGGCGAATGGCCTTTGCGATAGAGCTTACAGCCTCATCCTGACCGACAACGCGCTCGTGGAGCACCTGCTCCATATTGAGAAGTCTCTCGCTTTCCTCCTTGGTGAGCTGAACGACCGGCACTCCCGTCCAGTCTGACACGATCCTGGCAATGACCTGAGCGTCAACGCAGCCGCAGTTGTCCTTTTGGCTCTGCTGCCAGTTCTTTTTGGCGGTCTCGAGCTTTTCCTTTAGCTCGTTCTGCTCGTCCCTGAGCTTTGCCGCGCGCTCAAAATCCTGTTCGTCGATCGCGCTCGCCTTCTCTTTCTCGTAATCCTCGATCTGAGTCTCGAGCTCCTTGACGTTATCGGGCGAGGTCAGGGCTTTGAGCCTGACCTTCGACGCGCCCTCGTCGATAAGGTCGATCGCCTTGTCGGGGAGGTATCTGTCCGCGATGTATCTTGACGAAAGCTTTACCGCCGCCTCGATCGCCTCGTCGGTGATCTTTACCTTGTGATGAGCCTCGTAGCGATCGCGCAGACCCCTTAGGATCTCTATCGCCTGATCAACGGTAGGCTCGCCAACCTTAACGGGCTGGAAGCGCCTTTCGAGCGCCGCGTCCTTTTCAATGTACTTGCGGTATTCGTTCAATGTCGTGGCGCCGATGACCTGAAAATCTCCGCGCGCAAGCGACGGCTTGAGGATATTCGCAGCGTCGGCGCTTCCCTCGGCGGCTCCCGCGCCGATGATCGTGTGGAGCTCGTCGATAAAGAGGATAACGTCTTTGCTGTTTTTGACCTCGTCTATGGCTGCCTTGATACGCTCCTCAAAGTCTCCTCTGTACTTCGCTCCGGCGACCATTCCTGTCAGATCGAGCGCTACTACGCGCTTATCGCGCAGGATATCGGGCACGGTGCCGTTGGCGATCTCAAGCGCGAGTCCCTCGGCGACGGCTGTTTTGCCTACGCCCGGCTCGCCGATGAGCACCGGATTGTTTTTTGTGCGGCGCGAAAGTATCTGGATGACCCTTTCGATCTCCTTTTCCCTGCCGATAACGGGGTCGATCTCGCCGTTCTTTGCCGCCTTGGTCAGATCTCTTCCGAATTTATCGAGAGCCGAGCCCTCCTTGTTATCCTGCGAGCCTGAGAATCCGCCTGACATACCCTCCGGGATATTATCTCCGCCCTGAGCCATGCTGTTCTGTATCAACTCCGCAAGGTGGTTCGGGCTTACCCCGAGCTCCCTCAGGAAGCTGACGGCGTAGCTGTCGCGATCCGAGATGAGCGCGAGCAAAAGATGCTCCGTGCCGACATAGCTCTGACCGATCTTAGCGGAGATATACGCCGCCGTCTGTAAAACTCTTTTTGTTCTGGGAGTAAAAGCGTCGGCGGAAAGCCTTGTCGGGACTCCCGTCGAGTTTGTCGCGGCAATCTTGCTCTGGATAGTCTGAGCGCTGACTCCGCACTGCTCAAGAGCCGCCGCGGCTACTCCGCTGCCCTCGGACGCGAGTCCGTAAAGCACATGCTCTGTGCCCACGTACCTATGCCCCATATCCTGAGCCGCCTCAACGGCAAGGTTGAGCGCCCTGTTCGCTTTTTGTGTAAAGCCCTTGAATTCAAACATAACTGTCAACTCCTTCTATAATCCAAAACTTCCTGCCGGCTCGCCGCCGGTTTAATGGCGGCGTAAGCCGTTTAATATAAAGTGTTAATCACAATTTTGATTTTATAAGCTTCGCCCTCTCGATATCCCTGTCGTGAGCGGAAAGGCTTTTTCCGGCAGATACCGAGAGCGTCGCGGGCTCGATCTCTGTCATGAGCTCGTCGATCGCGTCTGTTGAGACGTCGGTGATCTGCCCCGAAAGCACGCCCATTCTGACGTTGGACAAAAGCTTGAGCGCCTCGTCGTGGGAGATCACAAGCGCGCTCCTGAGTATTCCGAGACTCCTTGAGACGGCGTCGCGGACGTCGATACCGGCGCAGAGCCGTTCTCTCGCCTGCTCCTCCTGAGAAGCAAGCTGCAAAGCGATGTTTTTAAGGTTCTCTATCGCCGCCTTCTCCGAGATACCGAGCGTGACCTGATTAGAGAGCTGGTAAAGCGCGCCCTTGGGCTCGGTGCCCTCGCCGTGGGCTCCGCGGATAGTCAGACCTAACTTTGAAAGGCTGCCGGCTATGCGGCTGATCGCCCTGCTCTTTTCGAGCGCGGGCAGGTGGAGCATTACCGAAGCCCTCATGCCGGTGCCGAGGTTGGTCGGGCACTGGGTAAGATATCCAAGCTTTTCGTCAAAGGCGAACTCGAGGTTCTCGTCGAGCAGGGTGTCGAGCCTGTCGGCGGTCTCGTAGACTTCCTCGAGCGCCAAGCCCTTTTTGATGACCTGCAGGCGGATGTGATCCTCCTCGTTGATCATTATGCTCAGGCTCCTGTCGCTGCTGAGCAAAAGCGCCCTGCCTGACGTATCGCTGATGAACTCGGGGCTGACGAGCCGCTTTTCGACGAGCGAAACGCTCTCGGTCGGCGTCAGCTTTTCAAGCTCGATGTACTCAAAATCATTTTGCAGAACGCTGTTGCTCTGCGTGATGGCGGCGCGAACCTTATCGTTCACCTTATGCCTGCCCTGTTCGCTCAGTCTGCACGGGAAGGGATAATCCTTCAGGTTTCTGGCGAGCCTTACTCTTGTTGAGATGATTATTCCGCTCATGATCACGCCTCCATTCCGTTTATCTGATCTCTGAGCTCTGCGGCGCGCTCAAAATCCTGACGCTCTACCGCCTTGCCGAGCTCGGCTTTAAGCTGACTTATCTTATCCTCTTTGGTCGGCTCGGGCTTTGTGCCGCCTGCCTTTGCCGAGGCGCTGTTTTTGCCGCAGTGAGTGGTGTTGCCGTGGATCCTGCGGATAGACGGATAAAGCCTGTCGGCGAATAGCTCGTAGCATTTTGCGCAGCCGACCTGACCGGTCTTTGCGATCTCCGAATAGGTGCTGCCGCAAAACTCGCAGCGGGTAGCCTGAGTGCGCGCCGGCAGCACGTTCCCGAAGAAGCTTCCCAAAAAGCCCGAGAACTCGTTGTCAAAATCCGCGAATACGTTGGTGTAGCCCATCTTACGGGCACATTCGGCGCAGAGATCATACTCCCTGAACTCGCCGTTAACTATTGTTTTTACATGCGTGTTGGCGTTTTCGGCGCCGCATTTTTGACATTTCATAATCCATACCTCCAATATACTATATGTTACGTATTGATCGCTAAAAGCATGTTCTTAAAAAGATCGGCTCTGACGGCGTCGCGCTTTTCCTGAACGACCGACCTCAGCGAGCTGTCAGACAGCGCCGAAGCGATCACCTTGGCGATCCCGAGCTCGATCATGCGGGTCGAAAGCATGTTGTTGAGCATCGCCTCCGCCGTCGCCTTGTCAAGATTATTGCCGACCGAGTTGATTATATGCATCACGGTCGCGCCCCTGTCCATCTTGACCCGGCTGATCCTGATGTAGCCTCCGCCTCCGCGGCGGCTCTCTACAATATAGCCCTGCTCGGGCGTAAAACGGGATGTTATTACGTAATTTATCTGGCTGGGCACGCATCCCAGGTCGCCTGCCAGTTCGTTGCGCTTTATCTCGGCGCTGCCGTTTTGCTCGTCAAGCATATCAAGGATATACTGAGCAACAAGATCGCTCATCCTCATTTTCATAACCTCTTTTCTTTGGAATCAAAGCACCGTTTTGTACTTCTTTTCCCGAGCTTTGATTACATTATAATTCAAAGGTCAGGGAAAGTCAAAGTCAATTAAAGTCAGATTTTTCGGAGTTATCGCTGTTATTCTCGCGAATACTCGTTTTATCTCCCGAATACTAATTTTTGAAGATTTTTTGACTTTTTTTGACCTTTCGTTTTTTAGGCAAACAGAAAAGGAGCCGACTCACAGAGTCGACTCCTACAGTAGCTAATTAAAAAATTAATAAAAATAAAGTTAATTATTATATAAAAATTAATTACTCAGCAGCTGCTTTTCTTTTTGCAAAACATTCGCTGCAGTAATAGCTTTTGCCTTCCATCGGCTTGAACGGGATCCTCGCGGGGCCGCCGCACTCGGCGCAGGTGGTATCAAAAAACTCACGTCCTGCTTTAGCGGCGTTTTTGCGTGCCTGTCTGCATTCCTTGCAGCGCTGCGGCTCGTTTTCAAAACCTTTCTCCGCATAGAACTCCTGCTCACCGGCGGTAAAAACAAATTCGTTTCCGCATTCTTTGCAAACCAGTGTTTTGTCCTCAAACATTGCGCATTACCTCTTTTCGGTTAAAATCTGCCTTTTTGCGGTTGCCCGCTTAATGCCTAACGCAGCTTTTCAATCTTTTTTCTCGCTCTTTGCAGTGCGTTGTCAACCGATTTCTCGGAAACGCCCAACCTGCGCGCGATAGAAGTATAGCTTAAGCCGTCCGTGTATAACACGAAAACCTCAAGCTCGCGTGCGCTCAGAATCCCCCTAAGCTTTTGCATCGCGAGATCGATCTGCTCCTTGAGCATTATCTGTTCCTCAGGCGAACGGGACAGATCAACTACTTCGCTGTCAAGCGTGTCAAGCTCAACTATTGCCGACATAGGAACGCATTTTTGCGTGTTTTGCCTGCGGATAATGGAGATAAACCTGCGCTCTGCCACAAGCGAAACGAAGCTTTTGAAACTCATGCCCCCTTCGGGGTCAAAGGTTTTTACCGCGTACAGAAGACCCATAAGACCCTCCTGCACAAAATCGTTTTGCTCATAGCCCTGTGCCGAATACTTGCGAGCGATGGAAGTGATTTTGCCGAGATAACGCATTACCAGTTCATTGAACGCACTTTCGTCACCGTCTTTTGACAGCTTTGCGAGAGCATCGTCGGAAAAAGTGCCGAAAGAGTATTTTGCTGAATCCACTTTTTCACCTCATAACACC
The DNA here is from genome assembly GCA_902767845.1 of uncultured Ruminococcus sp. Classification (GTDB taxonomy): domain Bacteria; phylum Bacillota; class Clostridia; order Oscillospirales; family Acutalibacteraceae; genus Ruminococcoides. The sequence continues at coordinate 72,942 of CACXIV010000002.1, forward strand.
TATGCTCTACAACAATATAATACAACAACTCGGTAGATATGTCAATCCTGATTTATTGTTTTTGTATACATGCTACAATATTTTTTATTTTTTTATGCAATATTGCTATAGTTTTTGGCATTTTTTGTAATTTTAGTATTGTAAAATTTTGCAATGCATGTTATTATATATACAGAACATATTTTTTATACTCAGGAGGACGCTATGGTTTATGATTGCTTAAGCTTCGGGATCGACGGTATCGACGGCTTCAAAGTCGGCATCGAATCGTCATCTCAGCTCGGACTACCGCAGATTGATATCGTCGGACTGCCCGACGCCGCGGTAAAGGAAAGCCGCAACAGAGTTAAAAGCGCGCTGAAAAACAGCGGGATATTCCTGCCGTCTAGCCACATCACGGTCAACCTCGCCCCTGCCGACATCAAAAAGGAGGGCTCGCATTACGACCTGCCGATTGCGGTGACGCTGATGCAGCTTACGGGCGCGCTCAAAAAGCCGGTCTCCGACAGCGCGTTTATCGGCGAGCTGTCGCTCGGAGGAGAAATCCGCGGAGTAAGGGGCGTTTTGCCAATGGTCATCAAGGCGAGGGAGCTCGGAGTAAAGCGGATTTTCGTTCCGCAGGCAAACTCCGGCGAGGCAGCCGTTGTAGACGGGATCGAGGTCTTCTGCGCGAAAGACCTGATCAATCTCAAACAGATCTTAAACGGAGAGGTCGAGCCGGAAATACAGACTCCCAAGTCGGAAAGCGGCAAAACCGCCTTTGACCCGTCTCTCGATTTCTCTCAGGTAAAGGGTCAGCTTGAGGCAAAACGCGCGCTCGAGATCGCCGCAGCCGGCGGTCATAACGTGCTTATGATCGGACCTCCCGGCTCGGGCAAAAGCATGCTCGCCAAGCGCGTGCCGTCGATATTGCCCGACATGACGTTCGAGGAGATGATCGAGGTAACAAAGGTGCACTCGATCGCCGGCAGGCTAAAGACCGACGGACTTGTGAGTGAGCGGCCGTTCTGCTCTCCCCACCACACCGTTACCGCCGTTGGACTCGGCGGAGGCGGCTCGGGCGTAATAAGACCTGGCGAGGTATCGCTTGCGCACCACGGCGTCCTCTTTTTGGACGAGCTTCCCGAGTTTTCGCGCTCGGCGCTTGAGGTGCTCAGACAGCCGATCGAGGACGGCAGGATCACGATCTCGCGCTCGGGACAGACAAGGGTGTTCCCCTGCTCGATCATGGTGATAGCCGCTATGAACCCCTGCCCCTGCGGATATTACGGCGACAAAAGCGGCAGGTGCACCTGCTCCGAAGCAAAGATAAAGCGCTACCTTAACCGCCTTTCGGGTCCCCTGCTCGATCGTTTCGACATAATAATCGAGGTACCGCCGGTGGAATTTGACGAGCTCAGGGATCATACCGAATCCGAAAGCTCCGCACGGATCAAAGAGCGGGTCGACAAGGCGAGGGCGATCCAGCGCGCCAGATTCGCCGGAAGCCCGACGACCGGCAACGCGAACATCACCGAGGAGGAGTTCGGAAAATACTGCGTTATTGACAAAGAAGCCGAGCAGACGCTTAAAAACGCCTTCGAGACGCTTGGCTTCACCGCGAGAGCCTATAACCGCGTGCTAAAAGCGGCGCGGACGATAGCCGACCTCGACGGCTCGGAAATGATACGCTCCGAGCATGTTTTGGAGGCGATCCAGTACCGAAGCCTCGACAGAAAGTATTGGAAATAAAACGCGCGGAGACCGTTTTTCATCTTAAAAAAACGGTTTACAAACACAAAATATAATGGTATAATAAGCTGTAAAGCACTAAATATAGGCAATACGGCATATTTTCGGTGTGCGTTCGCGCAGTCGGGTCATTCGTCGGACAAGCGTTGATCGCTCGGGCACCGGCGTATTGGCGCTGAGCTTAGTTCAGTCCGATAGGCCGACGCGCAAGAAAACGCCCGCCGTAAATCATGCGGCGTTGCCTATGGTTTTTACAGGAGGTATTGTTATGGAAATCACAAAAAATTCGATCATCGGCGACGTGCTTGACAAGTACCCCGAGACCGCGCAGATCTTCTTCGGCATCGGCATGCACTGCCTCGGATGCCCCGCCTCAAGAGGCGAGACGATCGAGGAGGCCTGCATGGTTCACGGCGCCGACGCCGACGCGCTTGTTGAGGCTATCAACGCCGCGCTTAAATGATCGCGCTCGACAGCAGGCTGAGCCTTTGCGCGTCCTACGCGCGCAAGGGCAAACGGCTTGCTGACATCGGCACGGATCACGCCTATCTTCCGGCTCGGCTGTGCCTCGACGGGATCTGCGCCGGCGCAATTGCGGCGGACATCAACCCCGAGCCCCTGAGCCGCGGACAAAAAACGATCGCGGACTGCGGACTTGAGAATATGATCCAAATCCGTCTGAGCGACGGTCTTAAAGAGATACGCCCCGACGAGGCTGACGACATCGTGATCGCCGGGATGGGCGGCGAGCTGATCGCCGAGATAATCGGCGGATGGGAGTATTCGCGCGACAAGAGCAAGCGCTTTATACTCCAGCCCATGACCAAAAGCGAGCTGTTGATCGAATGGCTCTGCGCCAACGGTTATGAAATACTAAGTCAGGACTGCTGTGTGGCGGCAAACAAGTGCTACACGGTGCTCCTTGTTCAATATACGGGCGAGCAAAGGGAATACGGCGAGCTGTTCCCCTACCTCGGCAAGCTTGACCCGAAAAAAAACGACACGCATCTTCGCTTTACCGAAAGCCACATCAACAGGCTTTTGAAAAAGGCTAACGGGGACGCGCGCTTTGCTGTGCTCGCAAATAAGCTCAGGGAGGCTGTTTATGGCGACCGTTAATGATATACTTGAATTTTTTGAGGAGTTCGCTCCGGCGGATTCCGCCATGGATTTTGACAACGTCGGGCTGCTTGTCGGCTGCAAGGACGCCGAGGTGAGCCGCGCGCTCGTTTCGCTCGACATCACCCCCGAGGTCGTTTACGAGGCCGAAACGCTCGGCTGCGAGCTGATAATCAGCCATCACCCCGTTATCTTTCAGCCGCTGAAACGGCTCGAAAGGGGCTCGGCTCCGTATCTTCTGGCGCAAAAGGACATCGCCGCGATCTGTATGCACACCAACCTCGACCTGTCGGAGAGCTTTGGGGTCAACCTCTGCCTCGCCGAAGCGATCGGCTTGAAAAACACCGTAAGGTCTGACAAGGGCGAGTGCATTTTCGTGGGCGAGCTTGAAAGGGAGATCAGCTCCGACGAGCTTGCCGAGCAGGTCAAGTTCGCGCTCGACTGCAAGGGGCTGCGCTATACCGCCGCCTGCGACCGTGTCAAAAGGGTCGCCGTCGCCTCGGGCTCGGGAGGCTCGGAGGTGTTCGCCGCCGCCGCGGAGGGCTGCGGCGCTCTCGTCACGGGCGAGATCAAGCACCATGAGCTCAACGCCGCCAACGAGCTGGGGATCAGCGTGATCGAGGCGGGTCATTTCAAAAGTGAAAACATTGTAATTTTGCCGCTCGCAAAGAAGCTCGGCAAGCGTTTTGATGATATTATTTTTACAAAATCGAAAAAATACGACGATAAGGTTAAATTTTGTTAATCCAAAGCCGATAAATCTCAATTATTTATTGCATAATCGGTTACAATTTGGTATAATAAGATGATACGCAGGGAGCGTCCGTCCGTTAGCACGCGGTTCAAAACGAGCCGCGATCATCCGACGCGCGGATCGACCCTTTTGCACCTGAACGAAACCTAAAACGAAAGAGATATAAAATGAGGATAAGAAAAAAGAAATGGGCTGAGCCCGAGCTGAGCGTCTGCGATTTCTTTGTTAAGGATCCCGCCGAGCACAGCGGCAGATGGGCGGAGGCTTTCCCTAAAAAGCAGCCGCTGTTCCTTGAGATAGGCTGCGGCAAGTGCGGCTTTGCCGGACAGCTTGCGCTTAAAAACCCCGACAGGAACATTATCGCCGTCGACATCAAGATCGATATGCTCGGGGTCGGCAGGCGGACAGTCGTAAAGCTGTTTGAGGAAAACGGCAGGACTCAGGACGACATCACAAACCTGCTGCTCGTCAACTACAATGTCGAACAGCTCGATCAGATAATCACAAAGGACGATCAAATCGACCGTCTGTACATAAATTTCTGCAATCCGTGGCCTCGCGCGAGGCACAAAAAACGCAGACTGACCTTCCCGAAAAAGCTCGAGATGTACAAGACCTTCCTTAAAAAAGACGCGGAGATCCGCTTCAAGACCGACGACGACGAGCTTTTTGAGGAGAGCGTGGAATACTTTTCGCAGAGCGGATATGAGATAACATTCATCACACGCGATCTGCAAGCCTCAAAAATCGAGGACAATATCGTCACCGAGCACGAGCGGATGTTCACCGAGGAAGGTAAAAAAATAAAATACCTTGTCGCAAAGCAAAAGGCCTGAATCCATGCGAAGCGACCATTAATATTATTTTTAATAAAAAGAGGTGATTTCTTGAAGCTTAAAAAAACCGCCGCCATCCTTTTCGCGGCAGTCATATTCTTGCTGGGAGGCTGCAACGTGGCGGACATGAGCTTTGAGGATTCGCTCAGACCGCCTAAAACCATGGGAGACGAAGCCGAGATCGAAAAGCTGATCTCCGAGACCATCGGCGGCAAATATATGCTGAAATACCCCAAAAGCGGTTCATACCGCAGCGCGATCATAATGAACGACTTAAACGGCGACGGCGTTGACGAGGCGGTCGCGTTCTTCAAGGGGAACGACGAGACCGCCGGAGTCCACATGCTCGTTATGTACGATATCGACGGAGAGTGGAAGATCTCCGACGACTTCATCACCGAGACCACGGACGTGGACAGCGTCGATTTCGCGGATATAAACGAGACCGACGGACTCGAGATAATAGTAGGCTACACCACCTACACCCCGAACGTCAGCTTCCTTTCCTGCTACACCTACTCGGACGGCAGCACAGACACCATCACCTCCGGCCAGAACTACTCGTCATTCTACTGCGCCAACCTTGACAACAGCGGCAAGAGCGAGATACTTACTCTCTCGCTTTTCAACGCCGACACCGAGGCAAAGGCGTCAATGCTCGAGTACGACAGTCAGAACAAGCGGCTTTACGTAAAATCCTCGGCTCCGATGGATCCCAACGTCGTAAAATACAAAAGCATAGGGCTTACCGACCTCGAGGGCTCGGCAAAAGCGGTGGTGGTCGACGGGTCGTTCGCGACCGAGGAGCTTGTCACTCAGGTGATCTACTACAGCCACAGCCTCGCGGTGCTGCGAAATCCACTGTACAGAGAAAAGCAGAAGAACCCCACTATGCGCACCGGCAGCGTGCTCAGCGCCGACTTTGACGGGGATTCAAAGCTCGAGATCCCGATGGTCGAAAAGCTCCCCTACCACGGCACCGACATGATGCGCAACGTCGCCGATAAAATAACCTGGTGCTCGTTCAATCCGCAGAACGAAAGCCTCAGCGTAAAAACGATAGTCGCCGCGAACTACAAAAGCGGCTTTTACGTAAAAAAGTCCGACAAATGGGCTGAAAAAGCCTACACCGCGGTAAACACCGACAACTCAATGAAGCTTTATGAATGGAACCAGACCGAGCTCGGCGAGGAGCTGTTTGAGATCAAGGCGTTCGGCGTGACCGCGTGGGACCAGGGCAAGATAGACGGCTACACGCTTATCTACCGCGACAACCGCTACGCCTACGCGTTCAACAATCCCGCCGGACAGAGTCCGCTAAAGCTCACCGACGACGAGATAAAAACGGCGTTCACCGCCGCCGGACAAACTTCGGAATAGAAATTCAATATAGAACTCAATATTAAAAATATTTACATAAAATACACTCAAACGGAGGTTTTGAAGATGAAAAAAATTCTTGTATGCGAGGACGAATCCGCTATCCGCGACTTTGTCGTTATCAATCTTACGCGCGCAGGCTACGACGTTGTAGAGGCCGACTGCGGAGAGACCGCTCTTAAAAAGTACGACGAAAACGACGGTGACTTCGACATCGCCATTCTCGACGTAATGATGCCCGGCATCGACGGCTTCCAGGTCTGCAAGGAGCTCAGGAACCGCAACGGCGGCATCGGCATCATCATGCTCTCTGCAAAGACTCAGGAGATGGACAAGGTTACGGGTCTTATGCTCGGCGCCGACGATTATGTCGCAAAGCCCTTCTCCCCCAGCGAGCTTTTGGCGCGCGTCGATTCGCTCTACAGAAGAGTCGCGCTCGCACAGTCGAGGTCGGAAAACAACTTTAAGGAGGAGCTCAAGTCCGGCGACTTTACGCTCAATCTGCGCAACCGCGCCCTGCTCAAGAACGGCAAGATGATCGAGCTCACCCAGGTTGAGTTCCAGATCATGGAATACTTCTTTTCAAATCCCGGCACGGCGCTCGACAGGATCGACATCCTCAACCACGTTTGGGGCGACGCTTATGTCGGCGAGGACAAGATCGTTGACGTAAACATCCGCAGGCTCAGAATGAAGGTCGAGGACGAGCCCTCGAATCCCAAGCACATCATCACCGTATGGGGACTCGGCTATAAGTGGGACTCGGGTGAATAATCGAAAAATCCGATTTCCGCGTATATTAATGATTTAAATATTTCAATTTGAATTGGGGGTGACAACAGAATGTTTCACGGCATTACAAAGCGCTGGATGCTGAACACGCTCAGCGTTATTCTGACCATAATTATTCTGATCGTTGTCGCCCTTATTTTTGTTGTCACTTACCTGTTCCAAAGCGGCGTAGAGCAGAATCTCGCCTCTACGGGCAACGAGCTGAGCATAGTTTTCTCCGGTTTCCAAAGCACCGGCTCGGCGGAATTTGCCTCCGCCGCCCGGGATTATGTCGAGAACTTCGACAAAAAGGAGCATATGGGGGTAATGGTGCTCAACTCCACCGGCAAGGTGGTGCTGACCTCCACCGGCTTTATCCCCGACGAAAACGAAAAATTCACCGACTTTGAATCCGCTCTTAAGAACGAGGACGGCTACGCGTTCTGGAGCGGAAAGCTTCTGTCGGGAGAACCCGCCATGAGCGAGACCCGCGTTATCAAAAATCCCGACGGCGCCGTGGTGGGCGCTGTCAGGTACATTGTAAGCATGGAACCCGTCAACAGCCGGATAATTCTGTTCAGCCTGATAATCATAGCGATAGGGCTGGTGATACTGGGGCTGGTCATAATCTCGGGGCTGTTGTTCATCCGCTCGATCGTAAAGCCTATCCAAAGGCTCAGCGAAGCCGCGGGACAGATCGCTCAGGGCGATTTTTCCGCGTCCGAGAAGATCGAGCACAAGTACGACGACGAGATCGGAGACCTATGCGACGCGGTAAGCGACATGGCAAAGGATCTGCAAACCACCGAGCAGATGAAAAACGACTTTATTTCGCGCGTTTCTCATGAGCTCAGAACTCCGCTGACCGCGATCAAGGGCTGGGCGGAGACCATGCAACTCAGCGAGCGCGGCACGCTTGACCGCCGCACCTTTGACAAGGGCATGGGAGTAATAATCAAGGAGAGCACAAGGCTGACGAGCATAGTCGAGGAGCTGCTCGACTTCGGCAGGATCCAGAGCGGCAGAATGGTTCTGATGAACGAGAAGATCGACATTCTCGCCGAATTTGACGAGACCGTATACATGCTCAAGGAGCGCGCCGTCGACGAGGGCAAGCACCTGCTCTATGACGAGCCCGAGGTGGTATATCCCCCGATCTACGGCGACCGAAACAGACTGAAACAGGTTTTCCTGAATATTCTTGACAATGCGCTAAAGTACACGCCCAAGGGCGGCGTGGTCGCTGCGCAGGTCATCTATTCAAAGGACGAGCCTGATATTATAAAAATAATCGTGACCGACTCCGGCTGCGGCATCTCCGCCGAGGATCTGCCGAGGGTCAAGGAAAAATTCTACAAGGCTAACCAGACCGTGCGCGGCTCGGGTATCGGACTCGCCGTCGCCGACGAGATAATGAATCTCCACCACGGCTCGCTCGAGATAGAGAGCGGCGAGGGCGTCGGTACCACCGTGACCCTCACCTTCCCCGTCTACAAGGAGGGCGCCGAGAACAAGCGCGCCGAGGTCGTTAAGCTTTAGACACGAAACCCGAAAGGATAAAAGGTATATGTCAAAGAAAACAAAGAAAATCACCTCCATCGGCGGAAGCGCGCTGATAGAGGGAATAATGATGAGGGGACCCAAGAAAAGCACGGTTTGCGTGCGCACCGATCCGGATGAGATCTACTCCGAGGACGTCAGCATTAACACCATCCCCTCAAAGTGCAAAATATTCAAGATCCCCTTCCTCAGAGGCATAGCCGGGCTGATCGACTCAATGCGCCTCAGCTACAAATCGCTCATGCTCTCAGCCGACAAGGCTATCGAATCGGCAGAGATCGAGGAGGAGCCGTCTAAGTTTGAAAAATGGCTCGACGAAAAATTTGGCGACAAACTCGTAAAGGTGCTCATGGTGATCGCCTCGGTTATCGGCATTGCGTTCGCCATCGGGCTGTTCTTCTTCCTGCCGTCGTTTTTGTTCGACCTCTGCGCCAACTTCGTGCCGGCGTTCAGGGCTGACGCGACAGGCGGCAACGCCGAGATGGTAAGGCTGTGGAAGTCGATCTTTGAGGGAGTGCTCAAGCTCGTGCTCTTTTTGTCGTACATAATCATAGTGTCGCAGACAAAGGACATGAAGCGCGTGTTCATGTATCACGGCGCCGAGCACAAAACCATCTTCTGCTACGAAAACGAGGAGGAGCTGACCGTAGAGAACGTCAAAAAGCAGACCCGCTTTCATCCGCGCTGCGGCACAAGCTTCATGGTCATAATGCTGATAATCGGCATACTCGTCGGACTTCTTATCCCTGCGAACCCCTTTGGGATCGCGTTTTTAAGACCCGTATTCAAGATCTTGCTCATTCCGCTGGTCTGCGGACTCGGCTATGAGCTCATCAAGCTTTGCGGCAGACACGACAACGTCTTAACTCGTATCATCGCCGCACCCGGACTATGGGCGCAGAGGATCACCACCAAGGAACCCGACGACAAGATGATCGAGGTCGCCATCAAGGCGATCGAGGCGGTCATTCCCGATGACGGCTCCGATATCGTCGGAAACTGCGGATGCTAAAGGATACTTACATAAAGCTGCGCGACATTCTGGCTCGCGCAGGAATCGAATCGCCCGGGCTCGAGGCGAGGCTGCTGATCGAAAGCGCGACCGGTATGAGCAGAGCCGCTCAGATCGCCTGCGCCGATAAGGAGCTCGACTGCGAGCAGGCGCTGCTTGAGCTCGCGGAAAAGCGCGCGAAGCGCTATCCCCTGCAATACATACTCGGAAGCTGGAGCTTTATGGGTATCGAGCTCAAGGTCGGCGAGGGCGTGCTTATCCCGCGCGACGACACCGAGGTTCTGGTTGACCTTTGCCTCGGGTACCTAAAGGACGTCGAGTCTCCGAAAGTGGTCGATCTGTGCGCGGGCAGCGGAGCGATCGGCATAGCGCTCAACAGGCTCGCGAACGCCTCCGTGACCGCTGTGGAGCTGAGCGACAGGGCGTACTATTTTCTTTTACAGAATATTATTAATACGGATATCACGCCGATAAAGGGCGACGTGACGGAGTGTTATAATTCTTTTGAAGAAGAATATTTCGACCTTATCGTCTCAAATCCGCCTTACATAAAAACAGACGAGCTGAAAACGCTCCAGCCCGAGGTCGGCTTTGAGCCCGAAACGGCGCTCGACGGCGGCGCCGACGGACTGGTTTTTTACCGCGAAATAACAAGGCTCTGGACTCCCCTTCTCAAAAGGGGCGGCGCCATGGCGTTTGAGCTCGGCGAAGGTCAGGCGGAGCCGGTAGCCGCCATGCTTGAGCGGCATGGCTACTCAGATATAAAGACCGCGCTCGATTTAGGCGGAACAAAACGCGCGATAATAGCCGTAAAACCGCGCTGATTGTCCCATTTTTAGGACAATGCTAAACTTTTAGAAAATTTGTTCGAGTTTTTTGCCCCAAATCAATTGCATTTCGCGGCAGTATGTTTTATAATTATTACGGTGGATTTGGTCATTGACAAACACCGACTCTATAAATACGGAGGTACATGAAATGGCAGTAGACAGAAACAAAGCGCTGGAAACAGCGATCTCACAGCTTGAAAAACAATTCGGAAAGGGCGCCGTAATGCGCCTCGGAGAAAATAAACACATGGAGGTCGAGCACATCTCGACCGGATCTCTTTCGCTCGACGTGGCGCTCGGTATCGGCGGACTTCCGCGCGGCAGAATAGTTGAGATCTACGGTCCAGAGTCGTCGGGCAAGACCACCCTCTCGCTCACCTGTATAGCCGAGGGTCAGAAGCTGGGCGGCAACGCCGCTTTCATAGACGTTGAGCACGCGCTCGATCCGGTTTACGCTGAGGCTCTCGGCGTCGACGTAAACTCCCTGCTCGTCTCTCAGCCCGACACCGGCGAGGACGCGCTCGAGATCGCCGAGGCTCTTATCCGCTCCGGCGCGATCGACGTTATCGTTATCGACTCAGTAGCCGCTCTCGTCCCCAAGGCGGAGATCGAGGGTGAAATGGGCGACAGCCACGTCGGACTCCACGCTAGGCTTATGTCTCAGGCGCTCAGAAAATTGGCAGGCGCCATCAACAAGTCAAACTGCGTGGCTATCTTCATCAACCAGCTCCGCGAGAAGGTCGGCGTTATCTACGGTAATCCCGAGGTGACAACAGGCGGCCGCGCGCTCAAATTCTACAGCTCGGTGCGCATAGACATCCGCAAGGCCGAGGCGCTCAAATCGAACGGAGAGATAATCGGCAACCACACAAAATGCAAGGTGGTAAAGAACAAGATCGCTCCCCCGTTCAAGACCGCGGAGTTCGACATCATGTACGGCGAGGGAATCTCACGCGAGGGCGAGCTGATCGACCTGGGCGTTCAGGCTGAGGTCATCCAAAAGGCAGGCGCGTGGTTCAGCTACGACGGAAACCGTCTCGGACAGGGACGCGACAAGGTCAAGGAGCTGCTCAGGAACGATCCCGAGCTCTATAAGGAGATCGAGGCAAAGCTTTGGGAGAATATCGACAAGCTTTACGCTTCCGCAAAGCCCAAGACCCCCAAAAGAGCCGTCGTCGCCAAGATAGAGGAACCGGCTAAGGCTCCCAAATCCACCGCCGATATCGACATTCTCGCCGAATAATGGTTATCACGGCAGTTGAACCGCGCCGCAAGCAGATGTGCGCGCTGTTTATCGACGGCGAGTACGTGATGAACCTCGACGCTCAGACGCTGATCGAAAACCGCTTCGACGTCGGGCGCGAGATCGACGACGACGAGCTAAAGGAGATAATCGAAAAAAGCGGCGAGCGCCGCGCGAAGGAAAAGGCGCTTTGGCTGATATCGTACAGAAACCACTCCGAAAAGGAGCTTTTTGACAAGCTCAGGCGCGATTTTGACGAGGCGTCCGCGCAAAAGGCTGTCAGCCGAATGGCTGAGCTCGGGCTAATCAACGACGAGGAGTTCGCTAAAGCATACGCCCGAAGGCTGGTATACGGCAAAAAGCTGTCCGCAAAGGCGGCTGAATACGAGCTTCTGCGCAAGGGCATCGACAAGCCGACCGCCGAGCAGGTGATCGGCGAGCTCGATTACGACGCTCAGGCTCAGATTATCGACTTTATAAACAGAAAATACAAAAATATAAGCGACGAAAAAATCAAACGCCGTGCCGTTGCCGCGCTTCAGAGAAAGGGCTACGGCTGGGACGAGATAAAATCGGCGCTCGAAACGATAGAAAGCGAATTACCTGACGCTTAATTCTAATATAAAAGGGAATTGTTGCATATGAATTACAAGGCGGGAATCGTGTCGCTCGGCTGCGCAAAAAACCGTGTGGACGCGGAAATGCTGCTTTTCAGCCTAAAGCAAAAGGGCTTTGAGCTCGTTGACGACCCGGCAAAGGCCGACGCCGTTATAGTGAACACCTGCGGCTTTATCGAGAGCGCTAAGCAGGAGAGCATTGACGAGATAATCGAGCTCGGAAAGCTGAAACAAGAGGGAAAGATAAAGGCGATAATTGTGACCGGCTGCCTCGCAGAAAGGTATCAGAACGAGATCACAAGGCAGCTTTACGAGGTTGACGCGGCGGTTGGTATTGGTGCGAACTCCCGTATCGCCGACATAGTTCTCGAAGCGCTCGAGGGAAAAAAGACAGAGCTCTTCCCCGGCAAGCTCGAGCTTCCGCTCGAGGGCGGAAGGATACAGTCCACCCCCTCCTACACCGCTTACCTGAAAGTATCCGAGGGCTGCGACAACCGCTGCACCTACTGCGCGATACCGCTGATACGCGGAGGCTTCCGCAGCAGGACTATGGAAAATGTGATAGCCGAGGCGAAGGAGCTCGCCGAAAAAGGCGTCAAAGAGCTCAACGTGATCGCTCAGGACACCACGCGCTACGGCGATGATCTCTACGGCGAGCCGAGGCTCGCGCAGCTTTTGACTGAGCTGTGTAAAATCGAAAAGCTCAGGTGGATAAGGGTTCTCTACTGCTACCCCGACCGGGTGACCGACGAGCTGATCGACGTTATCGCCAAAGAGGACAAAATAGTAAAATACATAGATCTGCCGCTCCAGCACTGCGACGCCGACGTGCTTAAAAGCATGAACCGCCGCGGCAGCCGAGAGAGCCTTACCGCGCTTTTGAACAAGCTCAGGAGCAGGATCCCCGGCGTGGTGCTGCGCACCACCTTTATCGCGGGCTTCCCGGGAGAGACCGAGGAACAGTTTGAAGAGCTTTGCGAATTCGCCGCGGAGATCGAATTTGAACGGCTCGGGTGCTTCCCCTACTCTCAGGAGGAGGACACGCTGGCAGCAGAGTTCCCCGGTCAGCTTGACGAGGAAACAAAGCTGCAGCGAGCCGACATCATCATGGAACAGCAGCAGCATATAATGGCGCGCCGCTGCGAAGGACTTATCGGCACGACCGCCGAGGTGCTTGTCGAGGGCTATGACCGTATCGCGGAATGTTGGTTCGGAAGGACATACGCCGACGCCCCGGAGGTAGACGGCTGCGTGTTCTTCACCTGCGACGGCAAAAAACCGCGAATCGGCGACTTTGTAAAGGTAAATATCACCGACTATATGGGCATAGACCCGGTCGGAACCGCCATTTAACAATAAACTAATAACTAAACAGGTACTGCTATGAATCTGCCCAACAAACTGACGATGGGAAGGATAATCCTCGTTCCGCTGTTTACCGCGGCGGCGCTTATCCCCTTTCCCCTGCACTATTTAGCGGCGCTGGTCATCTTTGCCGCCGCCTCAATAACCGATCTTTTCGACGGAAGGATCGCGCGCAAGCGCGGCCTCGTTACGGACTTCGGAAAATTTGCCGATCCGCTCGCGGACAAAATCCTCGTGCTGGCGGCGTTGCTCTGCTTTGTCCAAAACGGGCTGTGCGACTGCGTCGCGGTCACACTTGTGCTGCTCAGGGAATTTTCGGTGACGTCGATCAGGCTCATCGCAGCCGCCAAGGGCGAGGTCGTAGCCGCCAATATCTGGGGCAAGGTCAAGACCGTGACCCAAATGACCGCGGTGATCGTAATTCTTGCGGTGCAGTCCGCGCTCGGCTTTTTGTCGCTCGCCGATATCCCGCTGCCGGAGTTCGCGAACACTATCATCTTCTGGTCGGGCGAGACGCTGATCTGGATCTCGACGGTATTCGCCGTGATCTCGGGCGTGATTTACCTAAAGCAAAACTGGAAATTCATTGAAAATATTTGATCGCACGGGCGGAAGTTTTACGCGTGTGCAGTATAAAGGGTGATTCTTTGTTTGAAGTATTAAAATCAGACATCCAGGCTGTTATGGAGCGCGACCCAGCCGCAAGGAGCAAGGCGGAGGTAGTTTTCCTCTACTCGGGCTTCAAGGCGGTTCGGTCTCACCGCAGGGCGCACTGGTTTTTTAATCACAATCACAAGTTCATAGCGCGCTGGATATCCCAGCGCAGCCGCCACAAGACCGGCATTGAGATACATCCCGGGGCGCAGATCGGCAAGGGACTGTTCATCGACCACGGAATGGGCGTCGTTATCGGCGAGACCACCGTGATCGGCGACAACTGCACGATCTACCAGAACGTCACCCTCGGCGGCACCGGCAAGGACACCGGCAAGCGCCACCCCACTCTCGGCAACAACGTGCTCGTGGGCTCGGGAGCAAAGGTGCTTGGACCCTTTAACGTAGGCGATAACGCGCGGATCGCGGCAGGCGCCGTGGTACTGCGCGAGGTTCCGCCAAACGCCACAGCGGTAGGCGTTCCGGCAAGGATAGTAAGGCTCAACGGCATTAGGCACGAGACACTTGACCAGATCCACGTTTCCGACCCGGTCGCTCAGGATCTCGGCTTACTCGAGCACAAACTCTCGGAGCTTTCGGCGGAAATGGAAAAGCTACACGCCGAATCCTCGCGCCGTTCGACCCCGGCGGAAAGCTCGCTTGACAGCGCGAGCCTGTAAAATCAAAAATAAGGAGTAATCAAAATGCAGCTATATAACTCACTCGGACAGACAAGGCAGGAGTTTGTTCCGTATTCCGACAAGATCGTGAACATGTACACCTGTGGCCCCACCGTATATCACTACGCCCATATTGGCAATCTGCGCACCTATATAATGGAGGACGTGCTCGAAAAGTATCTGCGTTTTTCGGGCTACAACGTCAACCGCGTCATGAACATAACCGACGTCGGCCACCTTTCGAGCGACGCCGACACCGGCGAGGACAAAATGCTCGCAGGCGCAAAAAGAGAGCACAAGGGCGTGCTCGAGATCGCAAGGTTCTATACCGACGCGTTCTTCTCGGACTGCGCCAAGCTCAACATCAAGCGTCCCGACGTGGTTGAGCCCGCGACTAACTGCATCGACGAGTTTATCCATATGATCTCCGTCCTGCTCGAAAAGGGCTACGCTTACGTCGCCGGCGGCAACGTGTATTTTGATACCTCCAAGCTCGACAACTACTATGTATTCGGCAACATGAACGAGGACGACCTCGCTGTCGGAGTTCGCGACAGCGTTGAGGAGGACGTGAACAAGCGCAATAAGACCGACTTCGTGCTCTGGTTCACAAAATCTAAATTCGAGGATCAGGAGCTAAAGTGGGAAAGCCCGTGGGGACTCGGCTATCCCGGCTGGCATATCGAGTGCTCCTCGATCAGCTACAAGCACAACGGCGAGTACCTCGACATCCACTGCGGCGGTATCGACAACGCCTTTCCCCACCACACCAACGAGATAGCCCAAAGCGAATCGTTCATAGGCCACAAGTGGTGCAAATACTGGTTCCACGTGCTCCACCTTAACGACGCGCGCGGCAAAATGAGCAAATCCAAAGGCGGCTTTTTGACGGTATCCCTACTCGAGAGCAAGGGCTACGATCCGCTCGTATACAGGATGTTCTGCCTGCAAAGCCACTACCGCAAGCCGCTCACCTTTACATACGAAAGCCTCGACAATACCGCCAAGGCTTACGAAAAGCTCATCTCGAGGATAGCCGGTATAACCCCCGACGGCGAGACAGATATGGCAAAGGCGGAAGAGCTTATCGGCAAATTCAAGGAGGCGCTCGACAACGACCTCAACACCGCGCTCGGACTCACCGCACTGTACGACGTGCTCAAGGCCGACGTTAACGGCGCCACAAAGCTGTATGTTATCGGCGAGCTCGACCGCGTGCTCTCCCTAAACCTTATCAGGGAAAAGCAGGAATCGGAGCCCCAAGCTGACGACAACCTGACAGCCGAGATCGAGGCGCTGATCCAAAAGCGCACCGAGGCTCGCGCCGCAAAAGACTGGGCAACCGCCGACGCTATCCGCGACAAGCTCAAGGAAATGAACGTGACCGTCAAGGACTCAAAGGACGGCATCACCTGGGAGTTCAATAAATAATCATGAATAAGCAAAAAAGCTTCTCACGCAGTCTGAGAAGCTTTTTCTTTTGCATACGCAAGCCCGGAGCACGTTCGGTCATACGGAGATCTGCAATGATCCGGCGGCAGTAATAAATGATCTATGTTCCCCATAAAATGTTTCGGAGGGGAATAATTTATGAAGTATTTTCTGTTGACAAAGCGAAGCTTGGTATCGCTGGCGTTTTGCCTGATGATCGGCGCGGCTGCCGCGGCGGTCACGGTCAGCTCCGCTGTAAAGGCCGTTCAGACCGCTGCCGAACCGAAGCAGGTTCCCGTTTACCGCGTAGAACCCGGTCAAAACCGCGTAGCAATATCCTTTGACGCCGCGTGGGGCGACGAGCAGACCGAGGAGCTGCTCGATATCCTTGACGAGAACAACGCCAAGGCGACGTTTTTCCTCGTGGGCGACTGGGTAGACAAATATCCCGACGATGTAAAGCTGATCCAATCGCGCGGCCACGACATCGGCAATCACAGCGACACCCATCCTCATATGCCGCAGCTCGGGCTTTCGGGCGAGACGAACGAGGTCCGTGCATGCAACGACAAGATAAAGGCGCTGACCGGCAGCGCTCCCACGCTGTTCCGCGCGCCCTACGGCGACTATGACAACAACCTTGTAAGCTGCGTAAAGGGACTGGGTATGTACTGCGTACAGTGGGACGTCGACTCGCTCGACTGGATGGATCCGTCGCCCGAGGAGCTTTGCGAAAACGTGCTCGGCAAGGTAAAGGACGGCTCGATCGTCCTGATGCACAACGGTGCGAAAAACACCCCTGCCGCCCTTCCCTCGATAATCAAGGGCATAAGGGCGAAGGGGCTCGAAATCGTGCTTATCAAGGATCTGATCCCCGAGGGCGAGTATTACACCGACGCTCAGGGAGAGCTGCACCTGTCGGAGTAAACTGTAACAGAATGAATAGAAAAACGCCGCCGACGTTTCCGTCAGCGGCGTTCGGTTTTTAAATCAGTAAACTATTACCGGCGTGCCGATCTCGGTGTCCTCATAAAGCACCTTGACCTTGTCGATAGGTGTATTGACGCAGCCGTGAGAACCGTCGCCCTTGTATATCGAGCCGCCGAAGCTTGACCGCCAGCTCGCGTCGTGGATACCGCATCCGCCCGAAAACGCCATCCAATACTCAACAAAGGACGAATATCCGGGACCGGTCAGAGTGGTATTTCTGGCACGCTGATAAACCTTGAAGTAACCTGTAGGAGTATCGTGCGAGCCGTCGGCGTTACCCGTGACAACGTCGGTATCAAGCGTCAGCTTGCCCTTCTTGTAATACCAAAGGTGCTGCTCCTCTATGCTCACCTCGATATATGTATCTCCCATGGATTTATCATACATATCGCTGCTGACGGTGATGTTGCGCGTCACAGCCGTACCGGTAATGCTTTGCAGATCGGTAGAATATATCGGATATACACGGAAATACATGTCCTTGCCGACCTCGAGCAGATCTGAGGTGTAGCTGTCGGAGGTAGTGCTTCCGAGAATAACGCCTTCCTGAGCGTCGGGCTTGTCGTAACAGTAGATGTCGTAGCGTGTGGCGTACTTGTTGTGCTTCCACTCAAGATCGACCTTTGAACGGCTTGTCTTGATGGTAAACGCGGGGGCGCACAAGCCGGCAAGGCACTTGACTCTGTTGGACGCGGAGGTGTACTCGACGCCGTTACAGATTCTGTAAGCCTTTACATTATATACGTAAATGTAGCCTTCCCTTACGCTTGGATCGACAAAACCGCAGTTTTCTTTGCCCGAGATCGTCTTGTAAAGCACCTCTTTGTTGCCTGATTCGGGCGATGACCTGTAGATCTTATAACCCGAAGCCTTGCTGTTTACGTCCCACTGAAGCTCGATCGTATCCGAGGAGCGCGCTCTTATCAGCGACTGCACCTGTCCGGGCTGAGTAGCGGTCTTTTTGATTATACGGTTGCCCTCGTACTTTTTTCCGTCGCTTATTATGTACGCCGAAACAATAAAGTTATACCACGTGGTGTTCCTGAGCTTTTTTAGAGTAAACTCGGTTTCCTTTGTCTCGCCGGCCTTGTGCCAGTCGCCGTCCTCGCCGTCGGCATTAAAATAGTATACGTTGTAGCCTGTGGCGTCCGCGACCGGATCCCACGTAAGGGTAACGCTGTCGGCGGAATAGCTTGTCTTTTTGATATTCGTCACGTTTCCCGGGATCGGAGCCGAAGGGGACTCCGGTTCCTTGGCGGTCGTAAAGATCTCATCGCACTTTTCAGCGGCAGCGTTATGAACCTCGTCGGCAGCGGCGATACAATCGGCCTCTGCCTTTACGGATTCAAAATCCCAGTCCTCATTCGACGCGACCGTGTAGTCGACATCTTTGTCATCATCAGCGGCCGATACCCCCAAAACTCCCGCCGCCGATACAGTCATCGCCGCGGCAAGCAAAACCGCAAGCAGCCTTTTTGATTTTCTCATTTTCATACCTCTCCCGTTATCTGCTGTCGTCAAGAGCTCGTGTGCCCTTATTTTCCCTCCGCGACAGCTTTCCTTACCTCAGACTTCAGCCTTTCGAGCGGCGTGTCCTTTTTTTGGATTATCTCTCCGGGACTCAGAGTCCTCGGAGTCAGGTTGGACGCGCCCGACTGGCTGTGCATCTGAATAACTATTCCCTCAAGCTGGATAAGAGCAAAAAGCTGACTGAGCGACGTGCACTCGTCGATAGCCTTAAGCAGCTGTGTTTTTGTTTTTTTGCGATAACCGCTGACCGAAGCGCCGTTCACCCAATCACCTGCCTTGTTATGATTTAAACCCATTTATAATATTATACTTAAAAACAAAAAATATTTCAATACCATTTTAGTTTTATTTGTTTACACAGACAATATTTTGTGTTATTATTGAAAAAAGCAACGAACAAACCGCATATTTAGGGTAAAAACATCACATAAAACAAAGGAAGTGTAAACATGAAAAGACTGTTCAGCGCGGTTTTGGCGTCATCACTGGTCATTTCCGCGATCCTGACGGGCTGCTCCGCAGGCAAAAACGGAGGCTCCTCCTCTCAGAGCAGCGAAATAATCCCCACCGAGGCGCTCACCACCGAACAGCCGGCTACCGACGCTCCCGTCAAGGCTACCGGCGGCAAGGTGCATATCCAGGACAGCCTGCTCGGAGACATCTGGATAACCGAGCTCGAGGGCGTAGAGCTCAACAAGCTTGACAGCAGCGGCTTCAGCTCGGATCAAAACTTTAAGTATTACAGCGAAAACGGCAAGCCCGCCTCGCTTGAGGGCATTGACGTATCCTACAACAACGGCGATATCGACTGGAAAAAGGTAAAAAACAGCGGTATCGACTTTGTAATGGTAAGGCTCGGAGGCCGCGGCTACGGCGACGAGGGCTCGCTTTATACGGACGAAAAGGCTACCGAATACATACAGGGCGCTCAAAAGGAAGGCTTGAAGGTAGGCGGATACTTCTTCTCTCAGGCGGTTACAAACGCCGAGGCTGTTGAGGAGGCCGACTACGCCGCGTCCGTGCTGGGCGACCTCAAGCTCGACTTCCCCCTCGCCTACGACTGGGAGATAATCAAGGACGACTCCGCGCGTACCGACAGCGTGACCTCCGCTCAGGCTACCGAATGTGCGAGGGCGTTCTGCGACGAGGTAAAAAAGCTCGGCTTCACCCCGATGATCTACTCGCCGAGCAGGGAGCTCTACTTCAAGTACGACCTGACCAGGCTAAAGGATTTTGACATCTGGTACTGCGAATACGCCAACACTCCGGTCTTTTACTACAGCTTCTCGATGTGGCAGTATTCCGACAGCGGCCGTGTTGACGGCATCGACCACGATGTCGACCTTGACATTTGCTTCACAAACGTCGCGGAATACGATTAATATATTACTATTCGTTTATTTTAGAATCGCACAATTACTTTATGTATAATTAGTTATTAGAATATTTGGGCGTATTAAACAAAATTACGTTGGTATTTTTGGCACCTTGCTGAACATACCCACGATTTTTAATTCTCCTATTGAAAATCTTTTCTTTTTTGTTATAATAGTAAGCAAGGTTGTTACAATTCTGTAACAGTTAACATTGTTAGGAGAATTAAAGTTGGAAACTAAATTTATCGGCCTTGAGGGTTACAACGCGATTGAACCCGTAAAAGGCAGAAAAAAGCAGAAAAAGATAGGAACATTCAAAAAGACGATCCGCTTCTCAAAGAGACTTTCGGCGGAGATCAGCCGCAGCCTCAAGGCGCGCAGGAATAAAAAGCGCCACGCGCACAGCGCGCCCGAGCGCAATATTATTAAAAAGAAAGCGATCCTCACCGCAATGGCATGCGTAACGGCAGGCATACTCTGCTGCGCAACGGTAGTGAGCGCTCTCGATACCGCTCCGGCTGAGGCCGAGGCAAAGAAGGACACGGTAATGACAGCCGCCGCTCCCAAGACCGCGGCGACAGCCCTTTCTCTCTCCGCTCCCGAGCAGAACTTTGACGAGGTCAAGTCAGAGGATATCGAAAATCCCGAGATCTTCATGAACGTGGGCTACTACTCGCTCAATGTCGACGGTCAGTCCTTCGGCATAACCGATCAGGGCGAAGAACTCAGGGAAATGCTCGACAAATACCTTGCAGACGCGCGCGCCAAGTATGACGACACGACCACCACGGAGTTTGCGAACGACGTTGAGGTAAACACCGTAACGGCTTCCGCCGATCAGATCGAGACCGCTCAGGCGGTGTTTGACAAGGCGAAGGACATGTTCTCGGTATCTCTCTTCACCGACTGGTCGTACGAGGTCGACATGGATTACGAAACAAACGTGACCTATGACGAAACCAAGGACAACAGCTATGAAGAGGTGACAAAGAAGGGCGAAAACGGCAAAGTTACCGTAAACCTCAGACTCAACTATGTTGACGGCGCCCTTGTTGACTCCGCTGTTATCGACACAAAGGTAACCAAGGAGCCCGTAGCCGAGGAAGTAACCATCGGCTCAAAGCAGGGCGAACGCGAATACGGCACCACAGGCGGCACCACAGGCGGCACCACAGGCTCGTTCATCTGGCCTGTTCCCCACACCCACAACATTACCAGCTACATGGAATGGCGCTGGGGCAGGATGCACAACGGTATCGACATCGCGGGCGGCGACGATTACGGCCAGCCCATCGTAGCGGCTGACGGCGGCATAGTCACCTTTGCCGGCAACGACGGCGGCGGCTACGGCAACTATGTAATGATCGACCACGGCAACGGCTACATGACCGTTTACGGCCACGCGAGCGAGATCTGCTGCTCTACCGGTCAGTATGTAGGT
This sequence comes from uncultured Ruminococcus sp., assembly GCA_902767845.1. GTDB lineage: Bacteria > Bacillota > Clostridia > Oscillospirales > Acutalibacteraceae > Ruminococcoides. The sequence continues at coordinate 94,262 of CACXIV010000002.1, forward strand.
CAGGGCGAAACAATAGCGCTCATCGGTTCCACAGGCTTTTCAACAGGTCCCCACCTCCACTTTGAGGTCAGACTCAACGGAGAGTATCAGGATCCCCTGAACTATGTTTCCTGATCGTCGATCGGAAAATAAAACAAAATCGAGTAGGAGGCTGCCCATTAGTTGAGCAGCCGACCTCTCACACCACCGTGCATACGGTTCCGTACACGGCGGTTCAATAGTTTGAGTGC
>CACXIV010000003.1 GCA_902767845.1 uncultured Ruminococcus sp.
GATTATCCCTAATCTGACAAGAAATGTCCGTCCGTATGCTTTTATAGAAAATGTTGTTACACACGCCGATTACAGAGGAAAGGGTTACGCAACCGCCTGTTTGAATTATGCAAAAGAGTTAGCGGTCAAGGCTGATTGTTATAAGATGATGTTGCTTACAGGCTCAAAAAATGAAAGAACCCTGAATTTCTATAAAAGAGCGGGTTATAACTGTACAGACAAAACAGCATTTATTCAGTGGATATAAAACCAAAACACCGACACAAGTGAGTGGGAATAAATTTCTAATATAGAATTATAAGCACAGCCGTCAAGTGGGATATTTCCTGCTTGGCGTCGTTTAAAAAAATTTGTGATATTTTCCTGTTTCAAAACGTTGTATCATTGAAGAGCTTTTCAAAATGAAGGAAATGAAGTATAATACTTTATGTGTTATACCGGTGATTGGAGTGATATTTGTGGACTCTTCCGAATTTAATAGAATCGTTGAGAAATACATTGATGTTGTATTCCGATCGGCATTGAGCTTTTGCAAAAATAAAAGTGATGCAGAGGATATTACGCAGAACACTTTTATAAAGTTGCTGAAAAGTGAGTCTGATTTTGAAAGCGACGATCATATCAGAAAATGGCTGATTAGGGTTGCGGCAAATGAGAGCAAATCGCTATGGCGTTCTTTTTGGAATAAAAAAATAATCTCATTTAGCGACTTGGATTATGAGCCTGCATACATAAACTCTGAAAAAAACGAAATCTTTACCGAGGTTATGAAGCTTCCTGAAAAATACAGAACGGTTTTACACTTGTACTATTACGAAAACTATCATTGTGATGAAATTGCTTCTGTTCTCGGAATATCTGAGAGTAATGTACAAACAAGACTGATGAGAGCAAGAAAAATGTTAAAAAATAATCTTGGGGAGGCGTGGCTGTATGAATAATTATAAGGATACACACGAGCTTTATCAAAGCGTGCTTGATGAAGTTCATGCACCTGACGATCTTACGAAAAGGATAAAAGAAATGGATACAAAACATACAAAAATCAATTGGATGAAATGGATACCGGCGGTAGCTGCGTGTTTGGCTGTTGTACTGATCGTTACATTTGTGGTCAGCGTCTTTATCGGAAAGGGGAACTCCTTTGTATTAAAAGCAAGCGCCGCTGAGATTGGCGGAGATTCTTTTGTGAAGGTTGCGACGGCTGCTCCGGTTGGCGGTGAAAGCGGAAGTGTTGTTGAACAAGACAAAACCATCCGAAACATAAACGCTATGATTCCGTTTGCCATCAAGTGTGACGGAAGAAATATAGAATCCATCAAATACAGCGTTCAAAATGCGGTTTTTCTGTTTCCTTATGATTCCTATGCTTCCGGTTTCCGTGAGCAATATCCGAATCAGGCTTCTGCTTCCGATAAAATCACTGATAAAACCGAGAGCAGCAATAAAATCGAAAGCTATCTTGAAAAGGATAAGCAGTATGCAAGCTACACGGTTTCGTTTGATGACCAAGTTTACACGGAGCATCAGTGAAGAAGCAAAGGCTGCCTTCGAGCATTTAGATTCCGAAGGATCCGTAAAAGACGAAAGTTTCGTGAATGAAATAATGCAAGATTTTCAGATTATCTATGATGAAATGCTTGGCAAGGTTACAGTTAAAGCAGAAGTAACGTATGAGGACGGTTCAACCGATTCTACATCTTTGCAGTTTAGCTGTCTCAGTGCGGATATGCAAAACGGAATTGTGATCGGAGCAAAGACGGTTTGAATATTAGAATACTCAAAACTCGCAAAGTAATATATGGCAACAGAATTTTTGATAATTCTCTTTTGGCTTGCGACTGTAATAATCCATAAAATTAAGCCCTTAGCTGTGTTTAACGCAGCTAAGGGCTTTTGTCATTTGTTTTAATTAATTCTTTCATCCGTAATAATATGCTCAATTCCGGTATGGTCGGAAAGGAGATAATCCTTCAAAAAGCTCGGATAAACGGTATAGTTGTCCAGTTCGGTTATCGGTATCCAGTGCATTGTTTCTCTGTCATTGAAATGCGTATAGCTATTGCTTTTCAATTCCATTGTGCCTCTTGGTTTCATTAAATAATACAGGGAGATTTCGTGACAATGCAGACCTTTATCATAAGCGCCGTCGCCAATCCAGAAATTTTCGTGAATGACAGCCAGCTTGTCGATCTCATACCGAACTCCCGTTTCTTCCGTTACTTCTCTGATAACAGCGTCCTCGGCTTTTTCGTTCATATGAACTCCGCCGCCGATTGAATAATAATAGTTTTCTTTTTCATTTCCTGCGACCAAAGCACAGTCGTTTTCAACAATAATTGCGGCTGCTCTGTATCGGAACCAATTGTTTCCTTTTGTAAATCCACAATCAAAAGACATAACCATCACCTTATAAAAGATTGTTTATATTAAATCTGTTTTATTTTTCAACCGCTCAATAATAGCGTCACTCAGTTCTTTAGAAGGCACCTTTAAACTGAGGTTATTCTTAGAAAACACTTTGATATCAATCATCCCAAAAAATTGAATACGAGCTGCCAACTGTGTCACCTGAATCGGTATATCCTTTAGGAAGGTAATTCTTATTGATAGTCAGATCGTCCTTTTCAAAAAGGCTGAGATAAATGTAATGAACGATACATTCATCATCGTCGGTAAGAATATATGCATTAGTGTTGTAATAACCGAGATCTGCGACATAAGCCGGCAATGAAAAGGATTTATTATCAAAAACAAGTTTTTTGCCGTTTTGAATGTATCTGTAATCTGTTATTCTTTTGATCTCATTCTTATAATCATCGAATGCATATTTTATCGAAAATCGATATTCAACACTTGCGCTTCCAATTGCTCCTAATTCCCAGTTGAAGTAATAATCCCGAACCTCTTTATTCTCAAGCTCGGTAGGAAGAATTTTAAAAAATTCTTTGTCACGTATCTCCGGAATATCCGAAATACGGCTGTTGTCTGAAATATCCGTATATTTTATAGTCTTATGATAGCATCCGCTGAAAGCAGACAACATCATTATTACTGTCAGTACAATTAAAAATTTGCTTTTCATATTTTTGCTCCCTTCAGCATTTTGATGGTCTGACACTATTATATCACAATGAAATAAAAACACAATGTCTTGACAGACTATTATTATCTTGTTTCGTGGCAACAATTTGAGATAATCTCCTGCTTGGCGGCGTTATTCTTATAATTGACAAAACAAAAAGAATACGCTATAATACGACAGACAGGAGGGTTGCGTTTTGAAAAGATATGTTATTGCCGAATAAGCATTGGCTATTCGGTATAGTTTGAAAATATAAATAGCCATTGCTTACCCTAAAGCATTTCAATTTTTAGGAGGCAACAATGAGCTATATCAAGGCAGACGATGTTCTGCCGCAAAATATAATAAAAATCATTCAGCAATATATTGACGGGGAAAATATTTATATCCCCAAAAAGGATGGCTCCCGCGTTGATTGGGGAGCGAAAACAGGCGCAAAAACAGAGCTGCGCCGACGGAACACATTGATATATCGGGAATACCTTGACGGCGAGAATGTTTCGGTATTGGCAAGCCGGTATTACCTTTCCGATAAATCGATCCGGCGCATTATACGCGAAATGAAAATCAGTGAGTCTGCTTAGCGCAGGCTCATTCTTTTTTATAATGGTTTTCAAGGTTGATTTATAGCGGAGTTCTTGATATAATGATGTCAGCAAAACGGAAAGGATGTTTACAATGTATACATATCAATACATCACGCTTCGTGAGCGTCCGGAATTAAAGGATACAGCCGCCAAGTGGTTTTGTGAAAAATGGGGCGTGCCTGTTGAAGCGTATCTCGAATGTATGGAGGATTATCTCAGCGGTAATACCGAATACGGCTGGTATCTCTGCCTTGACAAAGACAAGATCGTCGGTGGGTTGGGCGTCATTCAAAATGACTTTCACGAGAGAAAGGATCTGTTTCCTAATATTTGCGCCGTCTATACGGAAAGCGAATACCGAAAGCAGGGGATCGCCGGAAAGCTCTTGGATTTGGCGGTAGAGGATTTACGGGCAAAGGGCATTACTCCGGTTTATCTTATAACCGACCACACCGGCTTTTATGAGCGATACGGCTGGGAATTTTATTGTATGGTTCAAGGCAGTGATCCCGAGCCGTCAAGGATTTATGTACACTATTAAAAGAAAGGATAACACTATGTTCAAAATAGAAACCGATAGATTGATCATTACGGAATTTACACCTGATATGGCACAGGCTGTCCACGAAAACTCGCTTGATGAGGATAACCGCCGTTTTGTTCCCGACGAGGTTTTTGAAACCGTTGAGGACGCTGCGGAAACAATTGAATTTCTTATGTCTCGGTATGGCGGTTGCGAGGGACCGTTTATATATCCCGTGTTGCGTAAGGACAAAACCAACATAGGCTACGTGCAGGCTGTTCCGCTTGATGGCGGCGTATGGGAGATTGGCTATCATATCGGCGCACGCTACACCAAACAAGGTTTCGCTACAGAGGCGGTCAAGGCTTTTCTGCCCGTTATCATGAAAGAGTTGGGGCTTTCCAAAATGGCAGGGATCTGCCTTGCCGACAACATCGCTTCGCAAAAGGTAATGGAAAAATGCGGCTTTGTTTTGGAATTTAAAGGCATTGACAATTACCAAGGAGATCAAAGAGAAATCTGCCGCTATTGGTATGAAATATAGTTTTTCAACAGGTAACGCCGTCAAGCGGGATAATCTCCTTCTTGGCGGTGTTTTTTATTGCCATACTTTCTGATTTGTGGTAGAATTTATATATAAACCAAATCAATTTGATTGTGAGGTTATTATATGAGTAGCAACACATTTTTGGAAAACTATTACAACGAATATGACGAGGACGGTCGCCTTGCGAGCAATCGTATCGGCATAGTTGAATATCTCACTACACGCAGATATTTAGATCCGCTGTTAACAAAAGATTGCAAGATAGCGGAGATCGGCGCGGGTACGGGCAGATACAGCGTGACCCTTGCCAAAGAGGGCTATGACGTTACCGCCGTTGAACTGGTACAGCACAACCTTGATATACTCAACAGTAAGCTCGACGGCAGCGAGAACATCAAAACTTATCTCGGCAACGCGCTTGATCTGAATATGCTGGAGGATCACACCTATGATATAACGCTCCTGCTCGGTCCGATGTATCATCTGTATTCCAAAGAGGACAAGATAACCGCTCTCAAAGAAGCGGTCAGGACCACAAAGCAGCGCGGCTATATTCTTGTTGCTTATTGTATGAATGAAGCCACGGTCATTCAATATGTTTTCGGTTGCAATCAGCTTAAATCGGTAATGGATTTGAATATGATCACCGATGACTGGAAGTGTATCAGCGAGCCGAAAGACCTTTTTGAAATGGTGCGTGTGGAGGACATAGAGCGGTTGAACGCCGCAATACCCGTAGAGCGAATCAAGCTCGTCGCAACCGACGGCGCAAGCAGATATATCAGAGAGCATCTCGAAGAATTTGACGATAAAACCTTTGAAAAATGGTTATCCTATCATTTTGCAACATGCGAGCGTCAAGACTTGATCGGTGCGACAAATCACAGCTTGGATATTCTGAGAAAAGTGTAGGTGATAATAATGCTTCTTCATTAGATGCACGAAAGGGGATGAAGTAAAAATGATCTTTAAGGTTGCTCATGATGAAAACCGGACGTTTTACAGAGAATGACGAGGGTGAAATTATGATAATTAGAGAAATAAAAGAAAACGAATTAAGCGAGCTGCTCCAATTATACACCCACCTGCACGAGCTTGGTGTGCCTGAGGACAGCGAGTGTTTACAGAATACTTGGGCGGCGATTTGCAAAGACGAGAATCACCATATCATCGTCTGCGAGATAGACGGCAAGCTCGTTTCGTCCTGTGTATGCGTGATCATCCCCAACCTGACGCGAAATATCCGTCCCTACGCTTTTATCGAGAACGTAGTCACGCACACCGATCACAGGGAAAGGGTTACGCAACTGCCTGTCTGAACTACGCGAGAGAATTGGCTATAAAGGCTGATTGCTATAAAATGATGCTGCTGACAGGCTCAAAAAGCGAAAGCACGCTTGATTTCTATAAAAGAGCAGGCTATAACTGCACGGATAAAACCGCGTTTGTTCAGTGGCTGTGAGGTTGATATGAAATTAAAAAATATAGACAACGGAAATCGTTTTGATTTTGGGAAAACATCCGATAATTACGCAAAATACCGCGACATATATCCGAAAAGCATGTACGACAGGCTGATATCATTCGGTATCGGTAAAAGCGGACAATCAATCCTCGATCTCGGCAGCGGTACGGCGGTTCTGCCGATAAATCTGTCGCATACCGGCGCTCGGTTTGTCGCAACCGATATCTCGGAAAACCAGGTAAAATACGGCAAGCAGATCGCCGATAGCAAAGGGATCGATAACATACGCTTCAAGGTTTGTTCCGCGGAAGAAACCGGTTTTGAGGATAACAGCTTTGACGTTGTGACATCCGCACAGTGCTTTCAGTATTTTGATCCCGACAAGGCGACCGATGAGATCTATCGGGTGTTAAAGCCGTGCGGTATCTTTTGCAAAATCTTTATGGATTGGCTGCCGCATGAGGATGAGATCATTTCCGAAACGGAAAAGCTTGTGTTAAAATACAATCCGGCTTGGAGCGGAGGCGGTTTTGACAAATACAGATACCGTTATCCCGATTGGGCAGAGGGGAAGTTCAATATCGAAACGATCCACTCTTATGATACGGTCATAGATTTTTCAAGGGAAGCGTGGATCGGAAGGATCAAAACCTGCCGCGGTGTGGGCGCGAGCCTGCCTGAGAACAAATCGGCTGAGTTTGAGCGCGAGCACCGCGAGCTGTTAAATAAATACAAAGAGCCTCTCCGACTAAAGCATCAGATACATATCGAGATCTACAGGTCGGTAAAATAATATATTTGATAAACTAAGCCGCCGGGCGGAAAATGCTCCTGCACGGCGGCTGATTTATTTATACCAGTTATCAGATATTCGCCTGTTCCACTCAATAAAGCCCCACGACAAAAAATAAGAGCCTGCGTACACGATCGCTCCGGCGAGCAAAACGTACCACAGCGGCCTTGTATTGACCTCTAAAAACGAATAAGGGATCTTGTTTTGCGGAATAACGCCGACCAATATCAGGCTTATTATCACAACGGCATATATTGTGATCAGCGCCGAGCCGTTCATACGCATTATCGGTTTGATTTTTTCCTCGGGCGGCTCTGCAATCAGGAATGAAATGATCGTCAGTATCGGGATAACAATGTGCATGATAAACGAATCGAATTTAAGGATATTCGGGCTGTCCGGAACAAAGGGGAGAAAGGACATCAATATCACAGCCGCGATCACACATTCGGTCACGACCGATATCAGCCGCAAAAAATACAGCCGCTTAGGTCTTATATTCTCTCCGGTCATAAGCTCATATATCCCGATAATAAAGGTTGCCAAAGAAATGACAGACGTAAACAGAGTGCCGTTTATCGTCATAAATCTGAAATCCGACAAAAAGTCCCACTTCATATCCTCGGCTACCGAGATCAGATATGAGCAGGAGCCGAGTATGAATATCGTAAAACCAAACATTACGCAAAGCAGCTTTTTATACCTGAATCTGAAAGTGATGTAATTGTTGTCCGCGGCTGAGATCTCGTTCATTTACATGCTCCTAAAACTTTATCACATATAAATGATTTGCAGTTTACGGTTTTCTATACTTGGAAAATAAAAATGCAGGAGCAAAACGCTCCCGCATTTTTTCAATTATTTAATTATATCAAAGCTCTTTTTTGATAGCCTCAAGCAGCTCGTCGTATGTCTCAAACGCGGGCAGATCGGGGTTATCATTTTTTATTGAGTCCGGGCTCTTAAAGAGGAAACCTGCCTTGCTCGCCCTTATCATGCCGAGATCGTTAAAGCTGTCGCCGCTCGCGACGGTCTCAAATCCAATCGACTGGAGCGCCTTAACGGTGGTAAGCTTTGATTTTTCGCATCTCATTTTGAAGTCAATGACCTCGCCGTTATCCGCCACGACCAGCGAGTTGCAGAAAAGGGTGGGATATCCCAGCTTTTTCATCAGCGGAGCGGCAAACTGAGTAAAGGTATCGCTTATGATGATAACCTGACAAAGCGAGCGAAGCTCGTCGAGAAACTCCTTCGCTCCGGGCATCGGGTCGATAGTCGCGATAACATCCTGGATCTCCTTTAATCCGAGGCCGTGCTCCTTGAGAATGTTGATCCTGTACTTCATAAGCTTGTCATAATCGGGCTCGTCACGGGTAGTCTTTTTAAGCTCGGGTATACCCGTAGCTTCCGCGAATGCGATCCAGATTTCGGGGACGAGCACGCCCTCCAAGTCCAAGCATGTAATAACCATTTATATCATTCCTTTCATTAATTACCCAAAATTACTCTGCGTTTTCATCAATGCACTCGTCAAGCGCCTTGATTATAGCCTTTTTGTCCATCTTTCTGCCGATAAAAACGAGCTTGTTTACCCTGTCGCCGTAAACGGGATGCCACGTTGCGGCGAGATCGGGATTCATCGCCAAGATCTCCCTGCGGTCTTTTTCGGGGAAGGCAGCGATCCAGTCGCCGTCGTCGGTAGCGATCTTCTGCTTACCGCTCTGCTCAAACACATACGCGGTATTAGGATTCTCCTTCATCCAAAACAGACCCTTAGCCCTAATGACCTCCTTAGGCCACTTTTTGAAAACAAAATCCTCAAATCTGCTCTTAACAAACGGCCTTACGTTTTGATAAACAAAGGTGCCGATACCGTATTCCTCGGCCTCGCCCTCTTCATGATTGTGGTCATGATGGTGATGATGGTGGTGATGACCGTGCTCATGATCATGCTCGTGATGATGCTCGTCATGGTCATGGTGATGTTCTTCTTCCTCGATATCATCTGAGTTTTCGCCCTCAAGCTCCATAGCCTTCATCCATCCGGCGCTGGTGGCGATCTTCTCAAAATCAAAGCGGTTTGTTTCGAGTATCTCGCCGACGTCGATCTTGCCGTAATTGGTCTCGATAATCTTTGCCTCTGGCTGCAAGGCTCTGATAACCTCCAAAACGCTTTTCTTTTCCTGCTCGGTAACGTCGTCGATCTTATTGAGGATTATCGTGGTGCAGAACTCGATCTGCTGAATCAAAAGATTTTCGATATCGTCCTCGTCGAGATCGTCGTTCAAGAGATTTGAGCCCGAGCCGAACTCGTCCGCCATGCGCTTTGCGTCGACTACGGTGGTAACATTATCAAGGTAAGCGACGGCGGGGAGGTTAGCGGATTTCTCGGTTCCGTCGAGCATACAGATCGAACCCGCGATCGGAGCAGGCTCACAGATTCCCGAAGCCTCGATCAAAATATAATCAAAGCGATTCGACCTCGCGAGCTCAATTATCTGCTTCATCAGATCGACCTTTAGCGTGCAGCAAATGCAGCCGTTCTGCAAGGGAACGAGGTTCTCGTCCTTCTGGGTGACGGCGCCGCCCTTAGCTATTAGCGAGGCGTCGATATTGACCTCGCCGATGTCGTTTACGATAACGGCTACCCTGTAACCCTGCTGATTAGAGAGCACGTGATTGAGCACCGTGGTTTTACCCGCGCCGAGATATCCCGTAAGGACAGACACGGGGATAAGCTTGTTTTTCTTCTGCATAATTACTCCTTATTCTTATTCTTTGAAAACTTGTTTGTGAAAAACTGCGAATATATCACAGCCGAATCCTTTATCGGCTTAAAATGCGAGGCTCTGTTGTTATTAATATAAACCGTTTCAATGGGGATCTCGCGTATTTTTCTTATCCGCGAGAAATCGAGAAGCGAATTGATCTCGTACTCATAACGGTTGCCCTTTGATTTTATCGCGATGTCGACAGAACCGTCCGAAAAAGCACGCAGCCCTGTCTGGGTATCGCTCAGCTTAGAGCCTGTTGTGACCTTGTACAAAAAGTTGGTTATGTTGTTGCCGATCCTGCTTTTGATCGGATCGTCCCGTTCAAGCCTGCGGCAGCCGATAACAACATCCTCCGGGTACTTGGCGGCGTAGTTATATACATTTATAACGTCAGCGATTTTATGCTGGCCGTCCGCGTCTACGGTGACAAGGGTGTACGGCGGAGCAAAACTCGCCCTGATGAACCTAAAACCCTTTTTAAGAGCGAAGCCCTTGCCCTTGTTGACCTTTAGGCGAATCACCTTGGCGTATTTTGAAGCTCTTTCAAATATATCGTCAAAGTCAGCGCCGCTGCCGTCGTCGATAACGATAACGCTGAACTCGCGTTCCTTTAGCTCCATTGATATCTCAACGAGAGCCTCGTCGGGCATGTAAGCCGGAATAAGCGCGATCTTCGTCCTGTTTTCCATAACCAAACCTCCCTTGCATAGGCTTCTTATATTTTATCAGCAAATAAGCGTTATGTCAAATCACAAATCACGGTATTAGACACCAAAAATCCCTCGGGGGTAAAGAACAGGGAGGAGCCGTTGTTTTTCATCAGCCCCATGCATATGTATTTTTCGGATTTTTTCAAAAGCGAGTCGGGGAGAGGCTTTGAGTATTTTTTTTCAAATTCATCAAAAACAAGTCCTCTTTTTAGTCTTAACGAGAGCATTATAAACTCCTTCTCGTCGCCGCCGGCACCGTCGTCTACCGCGACATTGTCAAAGAAGCCCTGCATATCCCTTTTATAATAAAACCGCCTGCCGCCGAAAAAGGAGTGGGCGGACGGTCCGATCCCGATATAATCGTCTAGCGTCCAGTAGGACGAATTGTGACGGCTCTCAAAACCGCGCTTCGCGAAATTTGACACCTCGTACTGATAATATCCGAGTCTTTCAAGCCGATCTACAGCGAACAGATACATCTCTGCCTGCGCGTCCTCATCGGGAAGCGCGAGCCTGTCCCTATTCTTATAAAACCCGGTGCCTTCCTCGATCTTCAAAAGATATGCCGAAATATGCTTTACCCCGAGCCCGGCGCAGAAATCAACGGATTGCCCGAGGCTGTCAAAGGTCTGCAAGGGGATACCGAGCATCAAATCGAGCGAGATGTTGTCTATTCCGGAATCCTTCGCCTTAAAAACGGTCTGCCTTACATCATCAGTCGAATGAATCCTGCCCAATATCTTCAGTTCTTCCTCGTCAGCGCTCTGCATGCCGATGGATATCCTGTTGACTCCGACGTTTTTAAGCCATGAAAAATCAAGCTCCTTGCCCGATTCCGGATTGACTTCCACCGTTACCTCGGCGAAGTCTGCTACGGAAAAGCAGTCGTACACACTGTTCAGAACCGCGCAAAGCCTCTCGGTTCCGAGCACACTCGGTGTGCCGCCGCCGATATAAATACTCGTCAAAGCCCTGTCGGTCTTTTGGCTCCAATATTTTATTTTATCCGAAAGCTCGCCGACATAACCGTCATAATCGCTCTGAGTCGCTTTGCCGCTGAAAAAATCGCAGTAGGCGCACTTGCTTTTGCAAAAGGGGATATGAAGGTATAAGCCCAATTTATTGTTCATTCTATCAACCCTTATCCATAAACTCGGATAGTATTTTTAAACATAAAACCCGCCGTTAATAAAACTTATGACAAACGCAAAGCTTTAAAAAGGCGGAGCGGACTAACAAATCGTTTCAAATTATTGAGGCAGAAGCTTGTCAGCTCCTGCCTCAAGTTGGAAGGTATATGAAAAGATAGGAATAATCTGTCTTTTATATTTGTATATTACAATATTTTAACCTTTTTGTCAAGGTTTTGTTGTAATTTATTTTAAAATTTTTAAATTTATATTATTTATCGGGTTTTTATTGACATAAGGCATGGATTGATTGTAAAATAATAAGATGTAATCAAAAGAAAAGGATTGAATTTATGAGCACATATCAGGAAGAAATAAAGAAGCGCAGGACCTTCGCGATCATCTCGCACCCCGACGCCGGTAAAACCACGCTCACCGAAAAGCTCCTGCTCTACGGAGGAGCGATAAATCTCGCCGGTTCCGTTAAGGGAAAGCGTACGGCAAAGCACGCCGTTTCCGACTGGATGGAGATCGAAAAACAGAGAGGAATCTCCGTCACCTCGTCCGTTTTGCAGTTCAAGTACGGCGGCTACTGCATCAACATCCTCGACACACCGGGACACGAGGACTTTTCGGAAGACACCTACCGCACGCTCATGGCAGCCGACTCCGCGGTAATGGTCATCGACGGCTCAAAGGGCGTTGAGAAACAGACGATCAAGCTGTTCAAGGTCTGCGTGATGCGCAACATCCCGATCATAACTTTCATAAACAAAATGGATCGCGACGCGAAAAACTCCTTTGATCTGCTCGAGGATATCGAAAACGTCCTTGGGATCAACACCTATCCCGTTAACTGGCCGATCGGCTCGGGCAAGGATTTTAAAGGCGTTTTTGACAGAAACACTCGCAAGGTACTCTCGTTCACGGCAAATAACGGTCAAAAGGAAGTCGAAAAGGAAGAATTATCGCTTGACGATCCGCTTTTGGACGAAAGGCTCGGTCAGTATCTCAAGCAGGATCTGCTTGACGAGATCGAACTACTCGACGGAGCAGGCGACGAATTTGACCTTGACGCTGTTCGCAACGGAAAGCTCACTCCCGTATTCTTCGGCTCGGCGCTCACTAACTTCGGCGTAGAACCGTTTTTGGAGCAGTTTTTGCAACTAACGACCTCGCCTTTGACAAGGGAGACCGTCAGCGAGGAGGTCGACCCGATGTCGGAGGACTTTTCGGCGTTCGTATTTAAGATCCAGGCGAATATGAACAAGGCTCACCGCGACAGGATCGCCTTCATGAGGATATGCAGCGGAAAATTTGAGAAGAACATGGAAGTATTCCACGTTCAGGGCAACAAAAAAATGCGCCTCTCTCAGCCTCAGCAGATAATGGCTCAGGAGCGCGAGATCGTTGATGAAGCCTACGCCGGCGACATTATCGGCGTGTTTGACCCCGGTATTTTCTCTATAGGCGACACCATCTGCTCAGCCTCGCACAAGGTACAGTTCAAGGGAATACCTACCTTTGCTCCCGAGCATTTTTGCCGCGTCCGCCAAAAGGACACCATGAAGCGCAAGCAGTTCATCAAGGGCACGGATCAGATCGCCCAGGAGGGCGCCATCCAGATATTCCGCGAGCTTGACGCGGGCATGGAGGAGGTAATAGTCGGAGTTGTCGGCGTTTTGCAGTTCGACGTGCTCAAGTACCGCCTCGAAAACGAGTATAATGTCGATATTATCATGGAAAACCTGCCTTACGAGTACATCAGGTGGATAGTAAACGAGGACGTCGATCCGAAAACGCTCGACCTCGCCTCGGACACAAAGCGGATACAGGACATGAAGGGCAACCACCTTCTGCTGTTCACAAGCTACTGGAGCATTGACTGGGCGCTCGACCACAACAAGGGACTTGAATTAAGAGAATTTGGTACAAACTAATGCTGTTTGACAAAATCAAAAAGTACAATAATAGCGGAGTTTATCCGTTCCATATGCCGGGTCACAAGCGGCAGGCTATCGTACCCGAGCTGCCATATGAGTTCGATATGACGGAGATCGAAGGCTTCGACAACCTTCATGACCCCAAGGACTGCATTAAGGATATCGAGGACAGGGCGGCTGAGATTTATAAGGCAAAGCGCGCATTTATGCTCGTAAACGGCGCTACCTGCGGAATAATGTCTGCGATCGGCGCTCTCACCAAAAGGGGCGACAGGGTGCTTATCGCGAGGAACTGCCATATCTCCGTATACAGGGCGCTAAGGCTTTTCGGGTTAAAGCCCGAGTATATTCTTCCTCAATATGTCAAAGACGGCGAGGACGCTTACCCGATCTTCGGCTCGGTCGACCCTGATGACGTTTATCAAAAGCTAATTAACGACCATGATATAAAGCTTGTCGTCCTCACCTCGCCGACCTACGAGGGGGTTGTCTCCGATATAAAAAAGATATCGCAGATCTGTCACGAGTTCGGCGTAAAGCTTTTTGTGGATGAGGCTCACGGAGCGCACTTCCAGTTCAGCGATTATTTCCCCGAAAGCGCCTTGAAGCAGGGAGCGGACGTCGTAGTTACAAGCCTGCACAAAACCCTGCCGGCTCTCACTCAGACGGCGCTGTTGCTTACAGACGATCTGAGCTTACAGAAAAAATTACAGTATCAGCTCTCCGTATTCCAGACGAGCAGCCCTTCGTATATCCTTATGTGCTCGGTAGAAAAATGCCTTGAATACGTCAGCTCCCGCAGCTTTTATGATTATGTTAACCGACTCAAGGATTTTGAAAAAAGGTCAAGCGGGCTTAAAAATTTAAAGCTCCTCTTGAGAGATGATACGGAAAACGTCTTTGACCTTGACAGAGGCAAGCTTGTTATCTCAACGGCTCACGCGGATATCGGCGGCAAACAGCTTGCCGAATCGTTAAGACAAAACTACGGCATAGAAACCGAGATGGCGTCCGACGATTACGTGATAGCCATGACCTCGTTATGCGACTCCGACGAGGGCTTTAACCGCCTCATCGACGCGCTGTTTTGCATAGACGAGGCATGCGAACGGGTCGAGGAATACCGTCCGAAACTGATAACAAAGCTTCCGCAAAAGGTATATGAGCCTTACGAAACCGACTTTGACGATGAGGTCGTAGCCCGAGAAGATTTTTTCATTTATCCGCCCGGAATACCGTTGATCGTGTCGGGAGAGCGAATAAAATAACTCTATTGACAAAGAGTTGCTGTTATGATAAAATTTAACTATAAAATAAAAGGAGATTGATTTCGATGAAAAGAATCAAAACTATTGAAACACGCGACCTTAAAAAGAGCGTAAAAACAGGCGGCTGCGGCGAGTGCCAGACTTCCTGCCAGTCAGCTTGCAAAACTTCCTGCGGCGTTGCTAATCAGCAGTGCGAGAAGTGCTCAGAGAAATAATTTAATTGATTATCAGGATCATGCGCCGTTACTTTTGGTAACGGCTTTCCTGTTGTATAGGAGTTTTTATGTTACATCAGTACAAGCTAAACGGCTACAACATCGTTCTCGATATAAACAGCGGCAGCGTTCACGTTGTCGATGATCTCGCCTACGATATTATCGGAATGTACGAGAACAGCACCAAAGAAGATATAACAAGCTCAATGCTCGAAAAATACAAGGATGATCCTGAGATCACCGATCAGGAAATATCCGACTGCATTGACGTTATTGAGGAGCTAAAGCAAAACGGCAAGCTTTTTACTGAGGATAAGTATGAAAACTTAGCCTTTGACTTCAAGAACCGCAACACCGTCATAAAGGCGCTTTGCCTGCATATCGCTCACACCTGCAACCTCAACTGCGAGTATTGCTTTGCTTCTCAGGGCAAATACCACGGCGAACGCGCGCTTATGAGCCTTGAAGTGGGCAAGAGGGCGATCGACTTCCTTATCGAGAACTCGGGCAGCAGGGTCAACCTCGAAGTTGATTTCTTCGGCGGCGAGCCGCTGATGAACTTTGACGTCGTCAAGGAGATCGTAAAATACGCCAGAAGCATCGAAAAGCAGCACAACAAAAATTTCCGCTTTACGCTCACAACAAACGGTATGCTCATTGACGACGACGTGATTGAGTTTGCAAACAAGGAGTGCCATAATGTCGTACTCAGCCTCGACGGGCGAAAAGAAATACACGATAATCTCCGCAAGACAATAAACGGCAAGGGCAGCTACGACGTTATCGTTCCCAAATTCCAGGAATTTGTGAAGCGCAGGGGCGACAGGGGCTATTACATCCGCGGCACATTCACCCACAACAACACCGATTTTACAAACGACATCTTCCATATGGCGGACTTAGGCTTTACCGAGCTTTCTATGGAGCCCGTTGTGTGCGCTCCCGATGATCCCTACGCGCTTACATATGACGATCTTCCGATCCTCTTTGAGCAGTACGAGATACTCGCTAAGGATATGCTTAGGCGCGAAAAAGAGGGCAAGCCCATCACATTCTACCACTACATGCTCGACCTCACTGCGGGTCCGTGCATCTACAAGCGTATTTCGGGCTGCGGCTCGGGTACCGAATATATGGCGGTAACTCCATGGGGCGACCTGTATCCCTGCCATCAGTTTGTCGGAGATGAAAAGTACAGGCTCGGCGATATTTACAACGGCGTTAACAATACCGAGGTACAAAATGAATTTAAGCTTTGCAACGTATACGCAAGAGAAGAATGTAAAACCTGCTGGGCAAGGCTATATTGCAGCGGCGGTTGCGCCGCGAACGCGTACCATGCCACAGGCGATGTCAAGGGCGTTTACAAATACGGCTGCGAGCTTTTCAAAAAACGCATTGAGTGCGCGATTATGATGAAGGTCGCTCAGGCGGAACAATAACCGGGGCTAAAGCCGCCGATATCTCAAAACAGCTTTATATATGCGCAAAACAACGAAGGATCTCATTACCGTCATGCCGGATGAGATCCTTCTTTTTATATAGCCCGAAACACCGCGGCGACGATCGCGCACAAGGCGACCCCGACAGCTGTCGGTATCAGCATAGACAACAGCGTGTACCAAAGGCTACCGGTCTCCTTTTTTATCGTCAAACAGGTCGTGGAACACGGAAAATGGCAGACGGTCATTATCATCATACATACCGCCGTGAGCCCGGTCCAGCCGTTTTGCGATAGGATCCCCAAAAGCTCGCTGTAACCCGTAAAATCGCTCAGAACGCCGTTTGAGCTGTAAGCCATTATTATTAACGGGATAACCGTTTCGTTCGCCGGAAAGCCCAAAATAAACGCTGTGACGATCACGCCGTCAAGTCCGATCGCTCGGCCGAACGGATCAAAAAATCCGGTGATATGTTCGAGCACGGTAATATCGCCGATCGTGGTATTAGCGCAGAGCCAGATCACCGCGCCGGCGGGAGCCGCCGCCATTACCGCTCTGCCGAGCACAAATACCGTCCTGTCAAGTATTGATCGCACCAGAGTTTTACCGAGCTGAGGCTTGCGGTAGGGAGGGAGCTCAAGCACGAAGCCCGAATCATTTTCTTTTTTCAGTATCACCGACAAAAGCTTTGAAATAACAAGGGTGAGAGCCGAACAAATAATTATTATCATCACGAGTATCAGCGCGGTCTTGACAGAGCCCAAAGCTCCTCCGGCAAAAAATATCGTGATAAGCGCGATAAGTATCGGGAACCTTCCGTTACACGGCATAAAGTTATTGGTTAGCACAGCGATCAGCCTGTCGCGTTTGCCCTCGATGATGCGGCAGCCCGTAACTCCGCAGGCGTTGCACCCGAGTCCCATAGCCATTGTAAGACTCTGCTTGCCGTGGGCTCCGCTCCTGCCGAAAACGCTGTCAAGGTTGAACGCTATCCTCGGCAGATAACCCGAATCCTCCAGCAGCGAAAACAGCGGAAAAAATATCGCCATAGGCGGCAGCATGACAGACACTACCCAGCTCAGCGTTGTATATACGCCGTCGATCAGCAACCCCGTCAAAAAATCGGGCGCGTTCAGTATTTCAAAAAGCTCATAAAGTCGGTATTTCAGACCGTCAAACAATGCGCTCAGCAGCTCGCTCGGGTAGTTCGCGCCCACCGCCGTAAGCCAGAACAGCAGCCCGAACAGGCACAGCATTATCGGTATTCCTGTCAGCCTAGAGGTCAGTATCCTGTCGAGCCTGCCGGTTCGCCTGTCGACCTTATTATCGTCGGATCTTGTAACGCACTGCCTGCATATCTGCCTGCTGAGCTGATGATTAAGCCTGCTGTCAAATGCTTCGCTTATACGGTTATCGGCGGACAGATCCTCGCGGCAGACCTTGTATATTAGTTTTTTAAGCTCGTCAAGGCTTTTTTTCCTGACCGCGCTCGTCTTTACCACCGGCACTCCGATCAGCTCGGAAAGCTTTTTATCGTCAATATTAACGCCGTTTTTCTCCGCCTCGTCGCTGAGATTAAGACAAACCGCCGCCCTATTGCAAAGCGAAAGCACTTCAAGCGCGAAGCTGAGGTTCCGCTCTAATCTGTTAGAATCGAGCGTGATAATTACGCAGTCGGGTTTGTTGTTGAGCAGATAGTCGCGCGCCGCCTTCTCCTCAACCGAATATGAATTGAGCGAGTACGCGCCCGGAAGGTCGACTATCTCAAACTCCTCGCCGTTTATCCTCGCGGTACCGCCTCCGCAGTCGACAGTTTTTCCCGTCCAGTTGCCCGTATGCCGGTTCATCCCGGTCAGGGCGTTGAATATCGTGCTTTTTCCGACATTCGGGTTCCCGGCGAGCGCAACGGTGTATTTTTTGCCGCTCATCTTAAAGCTCCGCCTTTATTTTTTCGCAGTCAGAGTTTCTCAAAGCGATCACCGCGCCGCCGATCATATACGCCCTCGGCTGTCCCAAAGGGCTTTTAAGCACGGCGGTAACAGTCTCGCCCTCATACAATCCGAGCTCACCGAGCCTTTGCTTTAGCCGTTTGTCGCAGCCTATACTCACGACCTTGGCAGGGGTATTCATCGGAAGCTCCGACAGACGCAGTATTTTCATATTGATCACCGCTATATTTTATGCGGATTAATTCTTTATGTTAATTGACGGAAGGGTGTTTACGTGATATAATCAATATAACAATCGAATACAGTGAGCGCGTCGCCCCTTAATTAATCGAGGGACATAATAGAGAATGCGGTGAGAATCCGCAGCAACTTTCATTACCGTATTTAGAGTAATTCTATAAGTCGGATCGCTTCCGCGCTTGCTTGGATCGACATTCTTGGATAAGAAGAAGAGCGTCCGCGGCGACGGTGTGCATTCGAGACGGGAAATCGTATCGCGTCATAACTCGTCACCCGTATTTAAACTACTGCTTTTGTAATGTTTTAATCAAGGCAGTGCTTTATTGGTGCGCTTTTCTTCGGAAAAGCGTTATTTTTTTGGAGGTAAATTATGAGGAAGTTCAAAAAATCCGTATCGGTATTTTTAGCCGTGCTGTGCGTTTTCTCTGTATTAAGCATCGCATTGACCGCAAATGCCGAAGAAGTCAAAACCATCAGAGTGATCGTCAAAAACGACGTTTACTCAACCGAAAACGGCGCGCCGTGGGATGATGTTCTGATCGACGATTATGTCGAGCTCAGCGACGACTCGTCAATGCAAACCGTTGTTGAGGATGCGCTTACCGAAAACAGCGTTGATTTCAGCTTCAACGACTGGGGATATCTCAGCTCGATCAGCGGACTCTCGGAGTACGCCTGCAACGGCTCGGGCGGCTGGATGATGACGCTCAACGACTGGTTCACAAGCGAAGCCTCTACCGCTTACACCGTATCAAACGGCGGAATCAAGGACGGCGACGAGATCGTGGTAATGTATTCTCTGTCATGGGGCTATGACGTAGGCAGCCTTTGGGGAACCGCGGATACCGGATTAAAGTCGCTCGAAGTATCCGGCGGCAGGCTCGACCCCGGATTCCAAACCTCTCAGAAAGACTACATGCTGAACATTGAAAACGAAGAGGGAAGCGTTTTGCTCACTCCCCAAGCCATCAACAAAAACTATCAGGTGCGTCTTTACAAAAACGAGTACACACCGGACGCAAGCGGCACCGAGCTGAACAAAAACTCAGAGATAGACGTAAAAAACGGCGACGTTATCTATATCGGTATCGGCAACCCGAGCTGGCCTACCATGGAAAGCTCGTCCGAAGAGACCGTTTATGCCCTTGACGTAATAAAAGCGCCGAACGATACCGTGAGCGACATCGAGAAAAAGCTCGGACAAACAGCGGATCATCTTCTTTCTCAGCCCGCGGCCGTAGGCTCGATCGGAGGGGAATGGTCGGTCATCGGACTCGCGCGTTCAAATATGATGACTGCGGAATACGCAGAAAATTATATTTCAGGCGTGACCGGATATGTAGCGGAAAACGGCTCCGCAAAACTTCACCGCACAAAATCGACCGAAAACTCGCGCGTTATTCTGGCGCTGACTTCACTCGGTCAGGACGTTACAAATGTCAGCGGATATAACCTTTTGACGCCGCTTTATGACTTTGAATATGTTAAAAAGCAGGGACTCAACGGTCCTATGTGGGCGCTTATCGCGCTCGACTCGGGCAACTATGAGATTCCCGACATTGATATCGTCAACATTATTTCAAGAGATCTCATCATTGAATATATGCTCAATAATCAAACCTCACAAGGCGGCTGGGGCTTAGGCTCCGATACACCGTATATCGACTACACGGCTATGGCCGTGACCGCTCTCGCGCCCTATTACAACGCAAACGAGGACGTAAAAAATGCGATCGACACTGCTATCGTGATAATGTCGGAGGCTGTTGACGAGGATAAAGTCACTTCTCCCGAGTCATACGCTCAGATCTTAACGGCTCTTTGCGCCATGGGTATCGACCCCGACAATGACGCTGTGTTCAGCAAGGTCATAGACGGAATTATGAGCTATTCTTGCGAAAACGGCTTCAAACACGAGCTAAACGGAGAGTACAACCAAATGGCGACCGAGCAGTGCTATTACGCGCTGACAGACTATCTTAGAGCAAAAGCAAACAAAACCTCGCTTTATAAAATGAAAGACGCGTTTTATGATATCAATTCCGATTATAAGGTAGATATACTCGACGCGGCACTTATCCAAAAGTACGTTGCTCTGCTTGCAGACCTCAAAGACACACAAAAAACACATTCCGATATCAATAATGACAACCATGTGACCATCGGCGACGTCACCTGTCTGCAAAGGTACCTGGCAGGATACGGAGCATGTTAAGCTTTATCAAAAAACACAAGGCGGCGATCATTGCCGCAGTGCTTATGATCGCCGTGCTTACCTTCGCCTTTTTAAGCGGCGGCAAACCGGGGGAGAGCAAAGCGACTCCCGACAGCGCCGCTCCTACTCACGCCGAGGTCACGACCTGCGCAACGGAATCGACGGCGGAGCAAACCACCGCTTTACATACAGTTGAAACTACAGTACGGGCTACTCAGGCCGCCGCACAGACAACTGCCGCTGAAACCACCGAGGCTGTAACCGAAGCTCCGACCGAGCCGGTCACCGATAAATACAAAACCGATCCCGTGCCGAGCGGAAAGCCGAAGCCCGTTGAGCCGCAGGAGCAAACCACCGCGGACAGCAAGTCCTACTGCACGTTTTCGATCTCATGCGCGACTATCCTTGACAATAAAGACAAAATGTCGCCCGATATAGCGGACATAGTCCCCTCGGACGGCTGGATAATGAAGCCTGAAAAGGTCGAGATAACCGACGGAGAGTCTGTTTTTGATGTTCTGGTTCGCCTTTGCCGGGAGAAGAATATCCACATGGAATACACAATGACCCCGATCTACAACTCCGCCTACATCGAAGGTATTGCGAACATATATGAATTTGACTGCGGAGATCTTTCGGGCTGGATGTACAAGGTGAACGACTGGTACCCGAACTACGGCTGCTCGCGCTATGTAATAGAAAACAACGACACCGTTGAATGGAACTACACCTGCGATTCGGGCAGGGATTTAGGGAATGAATACTGATTATGAACGACGCGTTTGTTAAGCTCCACCCGTTCTCGGGAATAATTTATTTTGCCGCCGTGATCGGCTTTTCAATGCTGTTCATGAACCCGGTTTGTATTTTGATCTCGCTGAGCTGCGCTATTTTGAACGCCGCTTTGATAAACGGCAAAAAAGCGCTTGCTTTCACGGCAAGGTTCATTTTTCCGATGATAACGGCGGTCGTTATAATCAATCCCGTATTCAACCACAGAGGAGCGACCATCATAACATATCTGCCGTGGAACAATCCGCTGACGCTTGAATCCGTTATCTACGGAGCGGCAGCGGCGGCTATGGTGGCTTCTGTAATGCTATGGTTCTCGGTATTCAACACTGTCATGACCTCGGATAAAATTATCTGCCTGTTCGGGAGGATCATTCCCTCGCTGAGCCTCGTGATCTCAATGTCCCTGCGCTTTGTGCCAAGGTTTATCTCTCAGTTCAAGCAGCTCAGAGCGTCAAGAGTAAACAGAAATAAAGCGAGCCTAAAAACGCTTGTCCGTGAGCTTTCCGTAATGATCTCATGGGCGCTGGAAAGCGCGGTAGAATCCGCCGATTCAATGAAAAGCCGAGGCTACGGGCTTAAAGGCAGAACATCCTACAATATCTTTAAATTCAGAAAAACAGATGGGACAGCATTGATTTTTACACTTTGTATTTCCGTCGCGCTGATCGTATTGATTATCCTCGGCACGGCAAAATACAGCTATTTCCCTATGTTTAAATTTGACTTTTCAACAATTACAAGCGTGATTTTTTATATTTTGTACGCGGGCGTAATGCTGCTGCCCGCGATAATAAGCGGATGGGAGGGCTTGAAATGGAAGCGGTTAAGATCAGCGATCTGAGCTTTGCTTACCCCGAGTCTGACTGTCTTGCTCTCAGCAACATAAACCTAAAAATAAACAGCGGCGAATTTATCACGCTTTTCGGTCATTCGGGCAGCGGCAAGACGACTCTGCTGAAGCTGTTAAAGCCCGTACTTGCTCCTCACGACAGCAAAGAGGGAAGAGTCGAGCTGTTCGGACAAGACGTATATTCGCTCTCGCACAGGGAGCAGAGCGAAAAAATCGGCTTTGTATTCCAAGATCCCGAAAACCAGATCGTCACCGATAAGGTCTGGCACGAGCTCGCGTTCGGGCTCGAAAGCCTCGGAATACCCAACGCCGAAATACGCAGGCGGGTAGCCGAGACCGCGTCATACTTCGGGATCGAAAAGTATTTTGACTCTGATATAAATATCCTCTCGGGCGGTCAAAAGCAGGTGCTCTGCCTCGCTTCAATTATGGTTATGCAGCCCGATATCCTGGTTTTGGACGAGCCGACGAGCATGCTCGACCCGATAGCCGCCTCTGAATTTTTGTCGCTTATAAAGCGGATAAACACCGAACTCGGCGTGACCGTAATAATAACCGAGCACAGGCTCGAGGAAGTCCTGCCGTACAGCGACAGAGTCATAGCGCTTGAAAACGGTCGGGTCATATCCTTTGACACGCCCGAAAACACCGGAAAAAATCTAAAGGACAAAAGCGCTTCGTTTGAAGACCTGCCTGCCGCTATGCGGATATGGTACGCAGTCGAAAACGACCTTGATTGTCCCGTGACCGTAAGTCAGGGGCGCGATTGGCTTATTGATTACAGCAGAGATCATAAGCTCAAGGAGCTTTATCCCGAGGACAAAAAGGACAATAAAACGCCCGCTGTCGAGCTCAAAAGCCTTTGGTTCAGGTACAAAAAGCACGGAAAAGATATAATAAAAGACCTCAGTCTTACCGTAAATCAGGGCGAGATCTACGCCTTAACGGGCGGAAACGGCGCAGGCAAGTCAACGCTGCTGTCGCTGATAATCGGCGTAAACACGCCTTACAGCGGCAAAATCAGGCTGTGTTCCGATAATATAGCGACACTGCCGCAAAACCCGAGCCTGATACTCGGAGCAAAAACGGTGAAAGCCTCGCTTTATGACGCGTTTATCGGCACGGATATTCCAAAGGACGTGCAGAAAAGCCGTGTGGAAAACGCTGTAAAAGCGTGCAGCCTTGAAAGCTTTACAGACAGGCATCCGTTTGACTTATCGGGAGGCGAGGCGCAGCGAGCCGCTATCGCAAAGCTTTTGCTCCTAAAGCCTCAAATACTCCTGCTTGACGAGCCGACAAAAGGGCTGGACAGCAATCTCAAAAACGAACTTGCGAATATCTTAAAATCACTTGCAGATTCTGGCGCGACAGTTATCATCGTCACCCACGATATCGAATTTTGCGCTAAATACGCCGACAGAGCAGCAATGCTCTTTAACGGCGAGATCACGTCCGAGGGTACTCCGCGGCAATTCTTTAGCACGAACAGCTTTTACGTCACCTCCGCCGGCAAGATTTCGCGCGGGATAATCAACGGGGCGGTAACCGCGGAAGAGATAATCTACTGCTGCACAGGGAACAGGGAAGACCCAAAGCCCCCTGCAAGGACAGAATTTTTCAAGCCTGATAACAACCTGAAACCCGTGGGAGAGAAAAAGCAAAAAGCAAAGCTTCCAAAGCGAACGACAGCGTCCGCCGTGATGATCCTGCTCGCTATACCGCTGACGATATTTGTCGGCACAACATACCTTGACGACCAAAAGTACCTGTTTATTTCGCTTTTGGTTTTGCTCGAGAGTATGCTGCCGTTCTTTTTGATATTCGAGGGCAGAAAGCCTCAGGCGCGCGAGCTGATAATCATAGCCGTCCTCTGCGCGATCGCGATAGCAGGGAGGACGCTGTTTATCGCGCTGCCCCAGGTCAAGCCCGTTATCGCTATTGTAATGATAGCCGGCATAGCGTTCGGCGGAGAAACTGGCTTTGTTGTAGGCGCGGTCAGTATGCTCGTGTCAAACATCTACTTCGGTCAGGGAGCGTGGACGCCGTGGCAGATGTTTGCCGCCGGGATTATCGGGTTTTTGGCAGGAGTGATATTCAAAAAAAATCTCCTGCGTCAAAACACAGGAGTAATCAGCGTTTTCGGTTTTATATTTACTGTTGTAATCTACGGCGGGATAATGAATTTTTCATCGCTCATCCTGACGCGCACGCCCGTTAACTCGGGAACGATCACAGCATTTATGCTCCAAGGTCTGCCGTTTGATCTGATCCACGCCGTTTCAACCTTGATCGTGCTTTTCCTGCTCTCAAAGCCAATGCTCGAAAAGCTCGACAGGGTCAAGCTCAAATATAACCTGATCCGCTGAATCACGATCAAAGTTATCAAATAATTGTAAGGCGGATCGTTTTAGAAAAAATCTCCAACTTTACCAATTAATAGCAAAGAGTCATCTTGATTTGTTTCGGGATGGCTTTTATTTTATCTCTAAGCTCTGACAAGCTTATCGGATGAAGCGCTGTTTATGCGCAATTTACATACATATTGCAAAATAATAACAAAAATTTGTTAGATGACTTGAAGTTTTTGTGTAGTATGATAAAATAGCAATATTAAATTGGGATTCTATCTCAATTAGGGCATATTATGCAATACATCATAGATTTTACAATTCCGTAAATTCCTCATTTTTCCGCGAGAAACCGAGCGAGATATGATCGATTCGGCATTGTACAAAAGTTTTTGAGGTGCTTTTATGTTAAAGAAAAAACTACCGAGGAAGGGGACGGCGCTATTGCTGTCCGTGGTTTTGACGGCAAGTGTATGCGTCAACACTGCGCTTGCCGCGGAAACCATAGTGACGAATAACGCCGCCCCTGCCTACGATGGTGATGTCGCGCCGCCTAACCTTGACAACATCCTCGGCAAGGACGGTTCCGGAGGCACTGTTTTAGTTTCAACGGGCGACGTTCACTCAACCACCGCGGGCGAAACAGGATCTGCCGCAGGCACGGACACGGCGGAGGGAACAACGGAAGGAAATACGCAAGGCGTTTACGAGAACGTCTTTGTCGGCGAGCCCAGAATTATCGTGAGCGAGCCGGAGTATACGACTTCCGCACAGTCTCCGCGGCTTGACGCGCCCGGAACAAGGACGGACACCATTCCCGTCACCATCGTTCCGACCGACAGCGACACTCCGCTCACTCCCGATGAATCAAAGGAGAATACCTCGCCCGATCCCGAGACGGATATCGACGAGAACTCTCCTTATTCTCCGAAGATCAAGTTCGGCACGGGCAGCGGACTATTCGCGCGCTGGGGCACAAGCGAGCTTGCGAACGAGTATTACCTCGTTCCCGGCGACACGGTCACGATAACTGCCGCTAACGAGCCCGAGGGTTCAAAGATTTACTTCACCGGCTCGAACGACGCAATCGAAGCGTACAAGGCAGACCCCGCGTTCGATTTCACCGCCGAAGACAGCGGCTGGACCGAATACACGGACACCGTAACTATCCGCTTCTCAGATAACTACGCACGCGTTGGCGCTGTAATGACCGATATAAGCGGCAAGGCGATAAAGGGTACCTTTATCAGCACGAACTTCTGGGAACTCGACTGTGAACGCAGGATAGGCGTATACGGCAGCGCGGACAATTACAATCTCAGAATGACCGACTACCTGAACCTTTCGGGAGCGACCGCTTCAAACATCACGCAGACCTACTACATCAAGGCTGCGGCGAATACCGAGGCGGCTGACCCGACCGAGACAGACTACGACTTTAAGCTTTCCGACAGCGAGCCCGGATATTTAGACGATATCCTCGGCGGACTGACTGGAAACACGGCGTTGAACTACAAGGGCATTTGCGTCTATTACAGGAACGGCGAGGCGGTTTACACCTCTCCCGTTGTAAGCGGCACATTCAACTTTGAGCTCACGCCCATGCTCGTTTTCTCGAACGAGTACGACGAAACCGATGTCCTCTACTATCCCTGCCGACTTAGCGCACGCGTTATCTACGGCGGCAATTACGACACGGTTTATTACGGTATAGGCAAGGTCGGCAGTCTCAGCTCCACCGAGGGCTGGAGCAACGCAGGCGAGTCCTTCGAGGTCAGCGGCGATATCAACGCCGACGACGTCGCGCTCTATGCCGTGCTTTACGACAGCAAAAACAATGTGGGCTATACAAACGATGACGGCACCTTCAAAATCTTTGAAAAGCCGCTTATCCGCGTTGGCGACACTACCATTTCCGATAACGGAGATACCGCGCCGGCAACCATCACCCTCGAGAGCACAGGCGTTCCGCAGAATTTCAGCTCGGACATCTACTACACTCTCGACGGCAGCGACCCCACAGACAACGGAACGCTCTACACCGGACCCATTAGCACGGCTAAGTTCTCCAAGGGCGATGTAGTCACCGTAAGGGCGTTCTCACAGCTTACAAACGGCGACAAAAGCATTGACGGCGAAATAGCCGAGAAGAATGTCACCGTAACATACACCGCTCCGACAATCACCTACGCGAACGGCTTTGTTACGCTTTCAAACGACGGCGGCACGATTTACTACACCGTCGACGGAAGCGATCCGACTTCATCTTCAACGAGAATGACATACACCGCTCCGTTCTCGCTCGGCAGACTGAACAGCCTTGTCCGCGCGGCGACCTATGCCGAAGGCAGGTATTCTGCTGTTACTGAGACCTACGCCGACGGCGGAGCTTACGATCTCGGCACGCTCGCGCTCCCGAGCACGTCTTTCGGCGAGCCCGTAAAGTTCTACGTGAGCGAGGTAACGGAAGCGTCGGGCAGCCGTCCGACAAACTCCCAGGAGTTCACCTTCACCATTACCGAGCGGGCGTTGTTTCATTTGATATGACCTTTAGTAACGTCAATGAAGGCGGCTACAGCGGCTATTATATCTACCGTCCGCAGCTTTTTGACGCAGATGGCAACAGAGTTTTTCAGTTCGATGCCTATGATGTTGACGAATACAGGCATTATTACAGCAAAACCGTACTTTCCGCCGGAACCTATACGGTCAAGATCCGTACCGACGGCGACCAGGCCTACCTGTGCAGTCTGAAAAACTTACGAGCGGACGGCAGTGACAAGATATTCTTCAACGGTGCCTACAATGATATGGTCGAGATGTTCATTTACGACCGTGGATATTCCCTTTATCTTGACAGGCTCGATACCGAGTCGGTTGTATATTATAACCTCACAACCGATGGCAGCGAGCCCGACGATCCTACGCTCTCTTCGGCCTCTTCGGCGCCAAATTCCGGCAGCATAATCTATGTCGGAAAAGAAAAGCCCATTGTAAAAGTCAAGGCAGCGGTCTACAACGCCGAAACCGGAACCTTGGGCAGAGTCTATTCAGGATATTTCGCCTACGCGGGCATATTCGATATCTATGCCGTTGACGGCGAAGGCAACAGGACGTCTGTCGGCTGGGATAAACTCGACCAGACAAATTATGACGTCATCTATGACAAGACCGGAAGACTTTATGTTGACCTTCCATCTATTGAGGATATTTTCCCCGACGGCGTGGACGATGTTCAGTATTACTATACGGTAAGCGACGGCACGTCGATTTTCGACAGATACGGAAACGTTTACGAAAGAGCGCGCGAGTATATCCCGGGTCAGGTCACGCTTGCCGTCCTCGCTGAGGCTGCGGACAAGGATAACTATCATCAGAGCTGGGGCTTTGATGTAAGGGCAGGCGCACGCGTCACATCGGGCGGCAAGGTTTATTACATCCGCTCGGATGAGAGTTTCCGCGGCTATCTCTACAGTATGCCGGCTCTGCCCGTTACCACGGTGAACGGCAATACCATCACCCTCAGCACACAGTCGGAGGGCGCGAAGCTCTATTATTCGACCACCTATAATGTATACTTCGGCAACGCTCAGCGCAATTACACCGAGTATACAGATCCTATAGAATTTGACCGCAACATTATCTTTACCCCCGTTGCGGTTTGGGATTCAAGCAAAACTTACGACGGAATGTACAGCGGCTTTTCGACTACCGGAAGGCAGTTCATTCCTTCGACCGTTGTAAAGTCATACACCTTTGAGGAATCTCCGGCTCCCGGCAAGGAATCCGGCGAGTACTATGTTCCGCTCAGCACGGAATACTCGCAGTCGGTAGACATCACCGTTCCCTCGGGTCAGAAGTATTATTTCCAAAATTTGCGCACGATCAGAGACACCAACTACTTTGATTCCGAGTGCGAGGTGTACGTTGAGCTTCAAAAGCTCGTTGACGGTTCCTTCGTCACCGTAAATGACAATTTCTACAATATCCCGTACGACAGCGGATTATGGTACGACAACGGACCGTTCCTTACAGCCGGCACATGGCACCTTACCTTCAAGGCGGATCCGGGTTCGGAGGCAGGCCAGAAGGCACTTGTATACCTCAAGGCGGTATGCGATAACAACGCCGACGATTATTCTTACCCCAGACTCGGCGGACTTGTTGTAACACCGAGGATCGACGGTATGCTGGTAGATGTAAGCCATATCACCATACCCCAAACTACCATTGACGAGCTTTATACATATATAACAGACAACAAAGGCAAGACCATTGAGGAGATCACCGGCTCGGCTAACGCTACGGAAGCCGACGCAAAGGCGGTAATAAGGGCTTACCTTGAGGACAAAAACAATTATGACAAAGTCACTGTTTGGCGCAGAGCCAGAAACGACTCAAACTCGAAAGGCATAGGCGACATACGCGCAAGCGACAACTGGGTACGTTTGGACGCCAGCGACGATATGGAGGCAAACACCGCATATACATATGTTGCCGAGATATATCTCAGGACCACATGGGGCGCGTGGAATTACGGAGTTTTTGACCGCCACGGCAACGTGGGCTGGTACAGAACAGAGCTTTCATCTCCGCTCTATGTTCTCCCGAGGATGTCGAAAACCCGGTCATCACAGATTTCAAATTCCTTCAGGCAGGCGACAAGGAAGTTGAAAATATATCCAAGGCATGCACCATATTCACACAAGCAACAGACAACCAAAGGGCAAACACAGACGGCGCAGTGCTCATCCTGACCGATACCGCAGACAGCACCGTAAGCTACACGACAACCGTTCAGGTCAACGCCGGTGTTGCAACGTATGGATTCACAGACGTTCTTCCCGGAACATATATTCTGAGCCTTGACAATTCATTTGAAAAGATCAAGCTGGACGATGTTCTTGTAACAGTCAGTGATTCCGATACCTCAAAGGATATCAGCGTTATCCGCAATGTATTCGACATCACGGGTACGATAACCTCGGCGGACGATAAAACCGACCTGAGCGATATCACGATCATACTCCTCGACAGCGAAGGAAACGAGCTCGCTCAAACCGAAGCCGAGGTAACAGGCGAAAGTGCTTCTTACAGCTTCAGCGACCTCAGAGAAGGCAGCTACACCGTAAGGATCGACAGCGACAAGGTCGAGGCGGAGGATACCGCGGTCAATATCACGGATACAGATGTTACCGCAAATATCGCGGTAAGCCTTGCTTATCTGATCGGTGACGTCAATAACGACGGCATAGTAGATGTACTCGACGCGATATTGATCCAGAAGTTTGCCGCAGAAAAAGCCGCCTTAAACGAGAAATAATTATATGTTGCAGATGTTAATAACGACGGCATAGTAGATGTACTCGACGCGGCGGATATTCAAAAGTTCACGGCTGAAAGAATCACCGAATTTAAGAAAAAAGCATAAACCAAAATTAACAGAGGCCGGTTCCAAAAACGAACCGGCCTCACGATTATGATTTATTATTTGATTTTCAAAAGCATTAACACAATATAAAAGGCAGAAGAAGAACAAAACACGTTCATCTTCTGCCGTTTTTTGATATTAAACTCTAATAAGATATTATCTCATATCCGTCCTCTGTGACTAAAACCTGGATCTCCCACTGAGCAGAGGGGAGACCGTCCTCGGTATATATCGTCCAGCCGTTATCCTCGTCTGTAAAGATGTCGGCCTTGCCCATGTTGATCATCGGCTCGATGGTAAAAATCATTCCGGGAACCATCAGCATTTCGGTGTTTTTAATGCTGACGTAGCTTACCCACGGCTCCTCGTGGAACTCAAGACCTATGCCGTGTCCGCCTACCTCGCGAACAACGGAATATCCCTGACTCTTTATATAATCATTCACGGCCTGTCCCATATCGCCGAGGAAGCCCCACGGTTTGACCTCCTTCAAGCCCTCGTCAAGCGCCTGTTTCGCGGCGTTAACAAGCCTTTTTTTATCATCTCTGACCTCGCCGATACAGAACATCCTCGACGAATCCGAATAATATCCGTTAAGATTTGTGGAACAGTCAACGTTGATTATATCTCCGTCCTTAAGAATAACGTCCTCGGACGGTATACCGTGACAGACCTCGTCGTTTACAGAGGTGCAAACGCTCTTCGGGAATCCCTGATAATTGAGCGGAGCGGGAATGCCGCCCATTTTGGTCGTGATATCGTAGACCCATCTGTCAATCTCAGCGGTAGATATCCCTGCCCTGATATGCTCGGAAACATAATCGATCACGGCTATGTTGATCTTGGCGCTCTCCTTGATTTTTTCGATCTGATCGGCATTTTTTATAATTGAGTGATCGGGGACGATATGACCCTCGGCTTCGATCTCCTCGATCCTCTCGTCAAAATCTATATGGCATTTTTTGTACTTTTTTCCGCTTCCGCACCAGCACAAATCATTTCTTCCCGGCTTTTTCATAGCTAACTCCTTAATATTTGATAAAATGATTATACCACTTTTTATTTATGTCTACAAGTATTGTTGCTAACTTTTTACTTTTGATGTATAATATAAATGCCGTCCGCATATTTTTTAGCGGAGGGTGGATATGAAGCTGAACAGATGTCTTTTTACGCTTGCGGTATTGATCTCAATAACGGTATTCATGGCGCTGATGATAAATTCGACCTCGAAAATCAGACTTGAAACCTCCGCAAAGCCCCTTGAACCCATGCCGAAGATACTCATCGACCCCGGTCACGGAGGTCAGGACGGAGGCGCGGTATGCAACGGAGTTCTCGAAAAGGATATAAATCTTCCGATATCGCGCGATACAGCCGACCTTATTAGGCTGTTCGGCTTTGAGACCAAAATGACCCGAGAGGACGATAATTTCATTACCGACACTGGCAGGAACGTCAAAGAGCGGAAGCTTAACGACATGAAAGCCCGCCTTGAAATGTATAATTCGGATAACAGCAACGTTATAATCAGCATCCATCAGAACAAATTTTCCGACAGCAAAGCGCACGGCTCGCAGATATTTTACTCGCCGAACAACGGCGACAGCAAGCTGCTCGCGCAAAGCGTAAAGCACTCAGTCAATTCTCTGCTCGGCACAGGGATTGACAGGGAATGTAAGGCTGCCGGCAAGGATATTTATTTACTGAAAAACACAAATCAGCCCGCCGTGATCGTGGAGTGCGGATTCATCTCAAACTTTGAGGAATGTCAAAAGCTCAAAAGCGAGGAATATCAAAAGCGCATATCCTTCGCGGTCGCCTTGGGACTGCTTGATTACTACAATAACAGGACGTGAGAAAATGGCAAAGATAAAAAGCGTGTACATATGCTCGGAATGTGGCTATGAATCCCCAAAATGGTACGGAAAATGCCCGTCCTGCGGCGAATGGAACACAATGAACGAGGAGATAAAGGACACCTCAAAAACCTCTCCCGCGGTAAAGAAGCGCTCGTTTTCGAGCTATTCAAGACCCGATTCGATAACCGAGATATCAACCGACGACGAGCACCGCTACGACACAGGCTGCAAAGAGCTTAACCGAGTGCTCGGAGGCGGTATCGTAAAGGGAAGCCTGATCTTGCTCGGAGGCGATCCCGGTATCGGAAAATCAACGGTGCTTATGCAGATATGCCAGTATATGGGCGGCAGTTTGAAGATACTATATGTATCGGGCGAGGAAAGCAAACGCCAGCTAAAGCTAAGGGCTAACCGCCTTGGAGTTGATTCTCCTAATCTTTACGTAATGACCGAGACCGACGTTGAGATAATCTGCGAGCAGATAAAGAGCATAAAGCCCGATCTCGTAATGATAGACTCGATCCAGACCATGAACCTTACCGAGCTAAGCTCCTCGCCGGGAAGCGTAACGCAGGTGAGAGAATGTACAAATATGCTCATGCGAACCGCCAAGGGGCTTGATATCCCGATGTTCGTAGTCGGCCATGTCAACAAGGAGGGCTCGATCGCGGGGCCCAAGGTGCTTGAACACATAGTCGACACGGTGCTCCATTTTGAGGGCGACAAGCAGATGGCGTGCAGGATCCTGCGCGCGGTAAAAAACCGCTACGGCTCAACAAACGAGATAGGGGTATTCGAGATGACCGACAAGGGCTTGCAGGAGGTCGAAAACCCCTCTGTAATGCTGCTTTCCGGCAGACCCACAAACGTATCGGGAACCTGCGTTACCTGCACCATAGAGGGCTCGCGTCCGATCCTTGCCGAGACTCAGGGTCTTGCGACCCAAAGCGGCTACGGCAACGCCAGAAGAATGGCGACCGGCTATGATTACAACAGGCTTTCAATGCTTTTGGCGGTGCTCGAAAAACGAGCCGGCTACTATTTTTCAAATAACGACGCGTATATCAACATTGTAGGCGGACTAAGAGTGGACGAGCCGGCAATAGATCTGTCGATCGCCATGGCGCTTATCAGCAGCCTGAAAGACACTCCCGTTGACGAGAATGCCGTTGTATTCGGCGAGATCGGGCTGGCAGGGGAGATACGCTCCGTATCACAGGCTCAGCTCAGGATAAACGAGGCGGTAAGGCTCGGATTCACAAGAATAATACTCCCGTTCCACAACCTAAAAGGAGTTCACTGCGACGAAGCGGAGCTTATCGGAGTCAAAAATATCCGCGAGGCTTTCGAGGCAGTCAGCGTATGAGCCTCTTTGTTATGAGCGACCAATATCCACGGTTTTTCAGCGCGCTCAGGCAAACGGGTCATGAGGTGATCCCGTCAGACCTCATAAGCGCGTTTCCGCCGCCGGAACAGCGCCACGCCGACATGCAGGCGCTTAGGATAAAGGACAGGCTCTTTATCTTGAAGGAGGCGGCAGGACTGCGAAAAAAGCTTGCAAAGGCAGCTCCGATTATTGCCGATAGCGAAGCCGGCAGCAAGTACCCTGATAATATTTTGCTCAATTTTCTGTTCCTTAACAACAGACTTTACGGCAGGATCGACCGGCTCGACCCGGCTGTGAAAAGATTTTGCGAAGAAGAGGGGATAGAGCTAAGAAAAATATCGCAGGGCTACGCGAGATGTTCGACCCTTGTTGTCACCGAAACCGCCGCGATAACAGCGGATAAGGGGATCTTCCGCGCCTTGAAGGACGACGGCGCGGATGTTTTGCTTATTTCTCAGGGCAATATTGAGCTTAAAGGCTGCGATTACGGGTTCATCGGCGGAGCGTCGGGAAAAACCGACGACAACACCGTAGTGTTCTTCGGAAACATAGCCGAGCACCCGGATCATGATGAAATCATAAAGTTTATAACCGCTCACGGACTCGATATCAAAATACTCGCTCCAGAACAAAAACTCACCGATATCGGAGGCATTGTAAAAGTCTTGACATAGCTTCGACAAAATGCTACAATATATACATAATTCTGGCATTTTGAAGTGATTATTTATGAAAATAGGATTGGTTTTAGCCGGTGGAATGGCAAAAGGCGCTTATGAGATGGGCGCGCTGAAGGCGATCAACGAGTACATAAAGCCGTCGGAAATGACCTCGATATCCTGCTCGTCAATAGGCGTTTTGAACGGGTATTCCTACGCCGCGAACAAGCTGGACGAAGCGGACAAAATGTGGCATTCCATCTGCAAAAGCGGCAAAAAGATATTTGTCAATACGGTGTTGCGCAGCAGCTTTTTGCAGCAGTCTATCACCGATATGGGCTCGGAAAAGGATATCATCTACAGCGATTTTTACATTTCTCTGCTAAATTTCAGACAAAGGACGCTGTCCTACAACAACTTAAAAACGGTCGATCCAGAGCTGTATCAGGATTACCTGCGCGCGAGCGTCGCCATGCCCATATACAACAGGGCGGTCAATATCAACGGTCACAGCTATTACGACGGAGCGATGGTGGACAATATTCCCGTTTATCCGCTTTTGGAAAAGGATCTGGACTATATTATCGTCGTATATTTTGACAACGTCAGTTATATCTTTGAGAACATGGCTTTTGATAAAAAGGTACTCAAGATTATTTATCCGACAAAACAGACCATCATGGACTCGTTCACCTTTGAGGAAAACGCTATAAATATGATGATGTCACGCGGATACGACGTAGCGTGCCGTCTGCTCGACCCGATTTTTGACAAAGACATGCAGACTAAAGATGAGGTATACGATTACATCAAACAGGTCAACAAACGCTACGGCAACAAGGAAGTCCGCGTTACCGGCGACATGCTCGTAACAAACATAAACAGAGTAGTAAACAAGCTCGCCAAGAGAAAAATAAAATAGGGAGGATTCTATTATGAGAAAGGTACTGCAAATCATCAGTCTTATCAGCTTTATGGCCGCTGTTTTCGCGGCTGGAGTATCAATGATAACCATCTGCGCGGCGGGGATAATGAAGATCGTCGAGCTTAAAAAGAACAACGAGATCCAGCCCGTGATAAAGAATGTCTCAGGCAGGGTAAAGGACTTTGTAAATAACAATTATTGGAAAAAAGAAATAGTAGAGTAAAATAATAAAAAGCCGCGATCGCGGCTTTTATTTTTTTATCTTTGAAAGCGGATTCGCTTCCGCGGCCTTTTTCATCTGCTCAGAGCTTAAATGAGTATATATCTCGGTCGTGCCGAGATTTTCATGCCCCAAAATATCCTTTAATATCCTGACGTCGACTCCGCCGTGCTGATACATAAGCGTAGCCGCGGTATGTCTTAGCTTATGACAGGAATATCCCTGAGCGCTTAGACCGATTTTTTCAAGATACTTATAAACCATAGCTTGGATAGTCTTTACCGACATTCTGTTGTTGTTTCGGCTGATGAACAGAGCGGTTTTATCCTTGACATCGTCAACGGGGCGGACGCGCATGTATTCGCGGATCGCTTCAACACAGGCTTGATTTAGATAAATCACCCGTTCCTTGTTGCCTTTGCCGACGACCCTGACAGTATTATCGGTACGAATATCGGTGTAATTCAAGCCGGCCATCTCAGAAACACGAAGACCGCAATTCAAAAACAAAGTAATGATCGCGTAATCGCGCTCCTTATACGGACCCTCAACCGCGTTAAGAAGCTCAATGCTCTGTTCAAGCGTTAGGTACTTGGGGAGAGCCTTTTTCTTTTTTGGAAGCTCGAGCTCGTCGACAGGGTCAGAATCGAGCAAATGCTTTTTTGTAGTGATGTATTTGAAAAAGCCCTTAAGACTGGAGCATTTTCTGGCACGGGAGGAGGCGTTGAGTTCGCGCTCGCGCACAAGATAATTCATAAACTCATAAGCCTCGGTAAGATCGACCTTTTTCAAAAAATCAATATCAATATCGTCGATACGGATATTTTCAAAGTCGGTATCAGCAGGGACAGTCTTTCGATAAACTTTTAAAAACCGAAAAAAAGTTCTGAGATCAAGAAAATACTCGTCGACCGTTTTCTTGGATTTCTGACGGACGGTTCCTTGGTAACTGAGATAATCCTTGAGGATAGGGAAAGATTCGTCGCGAAAATCAACTGCCATAAAATCACCTTGATCATATTATAACACAAAAGAATAGGGGTATAATTCTTTATTGGAATAATTATACAAAATGAATATTTTGTATAATTCGGGTAGGGGTTAAAACAGGAAATGAGCTGATCAGGCGCCTAAACCTATATCCAAATATAAATCAACTTTATGGCGTATTCATGGCTCATTTCCTTATATTTAACAAAACTTATTATAATTGTCCCCTTCGGGTATCGGTTTTTCAAGTCCGAGCACTGTCGGCCACTGACCTGTTGCTTCAATTATAAAACCCATTACCATTCCCATATGCGTGTGCAAATGTCTAAACTGCGCAATTATCAATTCGAATTTTGAATGTGAGCAATCTACAGGTCTTTCGTTTAACATTCCATCGTTGAGAAAATTTGTATAAGCTGCAATTTTAAATTTTACAGCTCTATAGTAATCATTTATCTCGGTTCTTGAAATAAACCGCTCAGTTTTAACATCAAGATTATTTAAGCTATCTATATGTATATCAGGCTCTTGGTAGCTTGGGTCATTGGGATTTATATACCAAAGATCGAGTGAATGCATCATATGATAGATATGCTTATAGAGCGGCATTTCGCAGTATTCTCTGCTCCACAGCTCATCAGGCACACAATCGATCACATTCTTTACTTCCCATAATGCCCTGTCGGTCTGGTCTATTATCACCCTTGTTAAATTTTTTTCCACTACATCTCACCTGTTAATTATTTAACAATCTTTGTAATAATCATCTCTGATTATCGCGTGGTGGCATACATCAATTATTCCCTGATTATTTTTGCCGCCCTGACGAAAAATCCCTTCTTCAACAAGTCCGCACTTATTCATGACCTTTCCTGAGTTGGGGTTATTTACGTCATGAGTAGCCGCTATTCTGTTAAAGCCGACCTCGTCGAACAAAAACTTAACCACTCTTGAAAGCGCCTCGGTCATAAAACCCATATGCCAAAAATCATATGCCAGGCAGTAACCTATCTCAGCCTCGGCGATCTCTTCATTCATCTTTACGACTCCGATCGATCCGACCGGCTCGTTTGTATCCTTGAGAACTATTTTCCAGTCAAAAAACTTGGGATCATCCGCGTTATCCAAAAGATACTGATGGTATGTATTTTGAAGCTGCTCAACGCTCTCATACGCCTGCCATGTAAGGTATTTTGTAACGCGCTCGTCGCTCGCCCAGTTGCGGAACATCGGCTCGGCGTCTGATTCGATTGTTTTTCTGAGTATCAATCTATCGGTTTCAAGAGTGACCGTCCCCAAATAATTCATATTCTCTCCCCTATTTATTATGCTTTTTTATCTCAGACATACCGAACAGATCTTCTTCTATCTCCGTCATGGTATTGACCTCGCCCAGATCCTCGTCGATCAAAACAGGCGGAGTCATCTCTGTGACTTCCTTGAGCAGATCGTCGCAGCATTTATAAAACTGATCATAATAATCGGCAGCCTCGTTCCAGTGGCGCTTTTGGGCACGCGTAAGCTCAGATTCGCCGACACCGTATTTTTTACTGATAATACCGCCCAGATACCTTGTGAACTTTTCAGAGCCGTAGGCGTTTAGGTGCTGCACATTATAGAAAAGACACGGAGCGTATTCGTTTGTTACAGGATCGCGCTCAAAGTTGATAAATTCAAAGCCGTAGGAATTAATTATCTTTCCTGCGCGATTGGTCATGCAAAAGCTCTCATAATCAATATCGCGTACAAGGTGAGGCGCTCTGAAAAACACCGCTTTGATCTCGTTATCCTTGCAGTATTGCAAAACCTCGCGGAGCTTTTCCTCGCTGAAAGCGGTCAGGTCAGCCTCGGTATCGTCGTCGATCAGCTTATCATTGATAAAGCACTCGTCGTATCTGCATTTTCCTATGCTCGACTTATAGCCCTTCAAAAGCGTGTATCCGCGTACATGTTGACCCAAAAGCGCGCCTAAAAACTTGATACCCCCGGGATACTCGTCCCACGAAGAATGATACTTGATAAGCGGAAAATAATACTCCTCTTTATGCTCGGGATCAAGCCTGTCGACATATTCGATTTTATTTTCATTAAGCGGCACAGCGTCAATATACTTTCTGATACTGCCTTCCTTGCTCTCATTAACGTCGTCGGGATAAACAAACGGATTTATCTCGATCATGATCAGCTTTGGATCCTGCGTTCGTTCGATCTCTTTGATCTGAGTAAGCGCGGCGCCGGCAGTGATTGAAGCCGTAGCGTAAGGATAACTCGTAAAGCCGAACTTCTCATAAGCAAGCCCCGGAGCGAATCCGGTGTAGATCTCGCTCGCGCCGGTAAGCACAACGTCTAACGAGTTTTCATCCTCAAGATAAAACCCGTCGATGCGCAGCTTGTTGTGATCAATATGGCAGAGCACAAAATTCTGCAAAAACAGCGCCGAAAGAACCACAGCCATTATCAGCGATATTAACTTGACCGTTCTCATAACATACTTTTTCATACCCATATTATAAGTCAAACCGGCGAATAAAGTCAATATGAATAATAGATAACAAATCCAATAATACAGCCATCTTATATGGGCGGCGTATATAATCAAATCATTTGAATATAGCGCATTGGAAATCTGCGCAAAAAAACAGCAGCCGAATCAACGGCTGCTGAATTTTCTATGTATATATGATCAACATACTCCCTGCTGGATCATTGAATCCGCTACCTTAACAAAGCCCGCGATGTTCGCGCCAACTACGAAGTTGTCCTCGTAGCCGTACTTCTTGGCAGCCTCGGAGATATTCTTATAGATGTTCTCCATGATAGTCTTAAGCTTGGCGTCAACCTCTTCAAATGTCCATGAAAGTCTCTGTGAGTTCTGGCTCATCTCAAGAGCGGATGTAGCTACGCCGCCGGCGTTAGCAGCCTTACCGGGCGCAAAGAGAAGTCCTGCGTCCTGGATAAGCTTTGTAGCCTCAAGAGTTGTAGGCATGTTAGCGCCCTCGCAAACAGCAAAGCAGCCGTTAGCGATAAGTCTCTTGGCGTCGTCGGCAGTAAGCTCGTTCTGAGTAGCGCAGGGAAGCGCAACGTCGCACTTAACCGACCAGTCAAACTTACCGACTGTGTACTGAGAGTTGGGTCTGTAGTTCTTATACTCTGAAAGTCTTGCTCTCTTAACTTCCTTGATCTCCTTAACAGCGTCGAGGTCGATACCCTCTTCGTCGTAGATCCAACCGGTTGAATCAGCCATTGTAACGACCTTAGCGCCGAGCTGTGTAGCCTTTTCGGTAGCGTAGATAGCAACGTTACCCGAACCTGATACGCAGACAGTAGCGCCCTGAAGCGACTTGCCGTGATCTCTGAGCATAGCGTCTGTGAGGTAAAGAAGACCGTAGCCTGTAGCCTCTGTACGAGCGAGCGAGCCGCCCCAGTTAAGACCCTTACCTGTGAGAACGCCCTCATATACATTCTTAAGTCTCTTGTACTGACCGAACATGTAGCCGATCTCACGAGCGCCTGTACCGATATCGCCTGCGGGAACGTCTGTGTCAGCGCCGATGTGCTTGCAGAGCTCTGTCATGAAGCTCTGGCAGAAACGCATTACCTCGTTGTCGCTCTTGCCCTTGGGATCAAAGTCGGAGCCGCCCTTGCCGCCGCCGATGGGAAGACCTGTAAGCGAGTTCTTGAAGATCTGCTCAAAGCCGAGGAACTTGATTACGCCGAGGTTTACAGAGGGATGAAGTCTGAGACCGCCCTTGTAGGGACCGATAGCGCTGTTGAACTGAACGCGGAAGCCGCGGTTTACCTGAACCTTGCCGTTATCATCTACCCAGGGGACTCTGAACATGATTACTCTTTCGGGCTCGGTGATTCTCTCGAGGATAGCGTTCTCTTCGTACTTGGGATTCTGCTCGAAAACAGGCTCAAGTGAAGTAAGAACCTCTGTAGCAGCCTGGATAAACTCAGGCTCGGACGCGTTTTTTGCTTTAAGCTTTTCAAGCTGTTCGCTTACATATGACATAATAATGTCCTCCTTAAAAAATAATACAATAAAAATATAAACAGAATAAATGTGTATCCGGAAACAAATGCAGGAGCATATAATGTTTCTTTCAACAACGTTACTATAATACACTATTATATTAATTTTTGCAAGTGCTTTTTGCAAGTTTTTTTATTAAAGTTTCATATTTTGAGGATTTTTACGAAAAAATAAGCCTATTTTGCATGATTTGACGGTATTTTAACGTCAAAAACGGTGCAGGATGGCGGCTTTCCACATTCATTTTATATTTTGTATAATTGGGAAGCTTAGTTTTAACAACAGTTCCAACATAATTTTTAGTTGCATTTGGACATATCAACATGTTATAATGATGTTGAAAGGTAAATTATACAGATTGTAATATGAGGTTTTGTTATGGATTACTGCAAACGATTAAAAAAACTGAGGCTCGAAAACGGATATACTCAGGAGCAGATCGCTTTTATCCTCCACACCCGTCAGGAACAGTACAGCAAATACGAAAGCGGCAAAAGAGAGCTGCCGGTAAAGCACCTTATCGCCCTTTGCTGCCTGTATAGAGTATCGGCGGATTATATCCTGGGTATCGAGAAGTTTGTAAACTGACCCCTCCCCTGCCCCGAACGCAAAAAAGGAGCTGTTCAAATCGAACAGCTCCGGTTTTTTATTATTCTGTTATTCGGTCAATGATTTGAAATCCGAAAAGTCAAAGGTCGCGAAATAATCCTTCGGTTCCTCCGCCCTTCTTATCAGCTTATGGCTGCCGTCCTCACAGAGGAGAACCTCTGCCGAACGGAGCTTGCCGTTGTAGTTGTAGCCCATTGAGAAGCCGTGCGCTCCGGCGTCATGGATATAGATGATATCTCCCATGTCGATCTTGGGAAGCATCCTGTCTATCGCGAATTTATCGTTGTTCTCGCAAAGACCGCCAGTGACGTCGTATTTGTGATCGCAGGGCTCGTTTTCCTTGCCAAGCACGGTAATGTGGTGATAGGAACCGTACATGGCAGGACGCATAAGATTAGCCGCACACGCGTCAAGACCGATATACTCCTTATAGATATGCTTTTCATGGATAGCGGTAGCCACAAGCGCGCCGTAAGGAGCGAGCATGTATCTGCCCAATTCGGTGTAAATCGCTACGTCGTCCATTCCGTTGGGAACAAGTATCTCCTCAAATTTCTTCCTTACGCCCTCGCCGATCACGGCGATATCGTTCTTCTGTTCCTCCGGCTTATAGTCAACGCCTACGCCGCCGGATAGGTTGATAAACTTGATATGTACGCCTGTTTTCTTTTGCAGCCTTACCGCGAGGCTGAAAAGTATACCGGCAAGCTCGGGGTAATATCCGTTGGAAACGGTGTTTGAAGCCAGAAAAGCATGGATACCGAACTCCTCGGCGCCAGCCTCTTTAAGCTCAATAAACGCCTTTTCCATCTGTTCCTCGGTCATTCCGTACTTTGAATCGCCGGGGGTGTCCATTACCTGAACCTTATCCTCGCTGTCTGCCATCTTGAACACTCCGCCGGGATTGTAGCGGCAGCAGATCGTTTTGGGAACGCCGCAGACCTTTTTGATAAACTCGACGTGAGTGTAATCGTCGAGGTTGATATAGGCACCGAGCTTATAGGCGAGCTTCATATCCTCGACAGGGGTCACGTTAGAGCTGAACATAATGTCGCCGCCGCTGATCCCGCAAGCCTCGCAAAGCTGCAGCTCGGTGTAGGACGAGCAGTCCATGCCGCAGCCCTCTTCTTTTAAGATCTTCATAATATAGGGATTAGGAGTAGCCTTTACCGCAAAAAACTCCTTGTAGCCCTTGTTCCAGCTAAACGCCTTAATAAGCTCTCTGGCGTTCTCCCTTATCCCCTTTTCGTCATACAGATGAAACGGCGTCGGGATATCGTTAATTATATCCTTCGCCTGCTCCAACGTAACAAACGGTTTCTTTTCCATTGGTATCTCCCCTCAATAACTCAATCTTCATCAGCGACGTATTCCTCGATCACGCTCTTGACCTCGTCAAGACCCTCGCCTGTTACGGCTGAGAACGGTATCAGCTGTACGCCCTCATAATCCTGCAGCTCGTCTACGATCTCCTCAATACGCTTTTCAAAGGCGAGCTTTTTCAGCTTGTCCTTCTTTGTAAGCGCGATAACGAACGGCGCGTTGCAGTTGTATAGAAAGCTTATCATGTCGTAATCGTCCTTAGTCGGCTTATGCCTTATGTCGATTATCTGGATGATCAGCTTAATGTTTCTTTCGGCGGACAAATAGCCCTCCACAAGGCTCGCCCAGCGTTCCTTTTCAGCCTTGGAGACCTTGGCGTAGCCGTAACCCGGCAGGTCGACCATCCTGAACTCACGCAGCCTGTAAAAGTTGACAGTAGCCGTTTTACCGGGCTGAGCGCTGACTCTCGCGAGAGCCTTGCGCTGAACAAGCTTGTT
This sequence comes from uncultured Ruminococcus sp., assembly GCA_902767845.1. Classification (GTDB taxonomy): domain Bacteria; phylum Bacillota; class Clostridia; order Oscillospirales; family Acutalibacteraceae; genus Ruminococcoides. Next base: position 42,819 of record CACXIV010000003.1, read on the forward strand.
AATAAGCGAGCTTTTGCCTACGTTAGAATGTCCTGAAAACACTACCTCCGGCATATCCGATTTCGGAAGCTGTTTTACAGTGCCGGCGGCAAACTCAAAACTTACCTCGTTAAAATTCATAACTCTGATTTATCTCCTTCGGCGCGGCGTTTTATCCTCTATTGCCTGACAACAGGGGTTTTGGATTTCGGCTGAACCGGCACGCTGATATTATTCCACGCCTTTTCCGTGACTTTCACGGGATCGACGACAGCCAGCGACACAACGTCCTTGAAATCCTCAACGCAGACAAAATCGACCTTTTCCCTTACTACGGGGTCAAGCTCGCCGATGTCAGGCTCATTGAGCTTCGGGATAAGCACAAGCTTAATTCCGTGCTTATACGCCGCCATACTTTTTTCCTTGAGACCGCCTATCGGCAGGACCTTGCCTCTCAGGGTTATCTCACCTGTCATGGCTATATCGCAGCGGGCAGGCTTTGATGACAGAGCGGAATAGATCGCAGTCGCCATTGTGATACCGGCGGAGGGACCGTCCTTGGGAACGGCGCCCTCGGGAGCGTGGATGTGGATATCCTTGTTCTTATAAAAATCCGCGTCTATACCGAGCACGTCGGCGTGGCTGCGGATACAGGTGATCGCGATCCTCGCGGATTCCTTCATAACGTCGCCGAGCGATCCGGTAAGCTCGATCTTGCCGGTGCCCTCCATTACAGCGACCTCTATCGGCAGCAGCTCGCCGCCTACGGAAGTCCACGCGAGTCCGTTTACAACGCCGATCTCATTCTTTTTGCTGAACGTATCGGGCAGGTACTTTTTGTTACCCAAAAGCTCCTCTGCAAACTTCTCGTCGATCCTGAAGGTCTCGGTGTTTTCTTCAAGCCTTTTGACCGCGCATTTTCTCATTACAGAGGCTATGAGGCGTTCAAGTGTACGCACGCCTGCTTCGCGAGTGTAGTAATCAATGAGAAAATAAAGCGATTTGGCGGTGAATTTTATTTCTTTATTGGAAAAACCATTCAGATCAAGCTGCTTCGGAACAAGATGCTTTTTGGCTATATTGAACTTTTCCTCGCGGGTATAGCTGTTAATCTCAATGATCTCCATTCTGTCCCTCAGCGGAGCGGGTATCGCACCGAGGTCGTTCGCCGTGGTGATGAACATTACGTTTGACAAATCGAACGGAATATCTATGTAGTGATCGGTGAACTTGTTGTTCTGCTCAATATCCAGAACCTCGAGCAGAGCCGAGGTGGGATCGCCCTTGTAGTCGGCGGAAAGCTTGTCCACCTCGTCAAGGATGATAAGCGGATTATTTGTTCCGGCGTTTGATACCGCCGCCATAATCCTGCCCGGCATCGAGCCGATATATGTGCGCCTGTGACCGCGGATCTCGGCCTCGTCCTTGACGCCGCCGAGCGCGATACGCTCGCATTTTCTGCCGATAGCCTTGGCTATCGACTTTGCGATAGAGGTCTTGCCCACGCCGGGAGGACCCACAAAGCAGATTATCTGTCCTTTTTGCTTGTCGCTGAGCTTCTTTACGGCAAGCTGCTCAACGATCCTCTCCTTGATTTTATCAAGTCCGTAATGGCTTTTGTCAAGCTCTCTGCGAATCTTTGAAATGACAATCTTATCCTTTGTGGAGGTGTTCCACGGAAGGTCGATAACGGTGTCGAGATAGGTGCGGATGACCGAAGCCTCCTGACTGCCGTACGGCATCTTCATCAGCTTGCGGCACTCCTTAAAGAGCACCTCGCGGCTTTTTTCATCAAGCTTGAGCTCCTCGATCTTCTCGGCGTAAGCCTCAGCCTCGTCGGAGGGATTGTCGTCCTCGCCGAGCTCCTCCTCGATCACCTTTTTCTGCTCTCTGAGGAAGAAATCACGCTGGGTCTCGTCTATCCTCATCTTTGCCTTAACGGTTATCTCATCCTCGATTTTGAGAATGTATATCTCGTTGACGAGCTCGTCAAGCACGGTTTCGAGCCTGTCGTAGGGATCTAAGGTCTCGAGGATCATCTGCTTTATGGTATAGTCAAGCGGCATGTTCGCCGTGATAAAATCAGCGAGCTCTCCCGTAGACTTACAAAGCGCGACCTTAAAAATGATATCGGGTGCCATCTTGGGCGCTATCTCTATGTATCTTTCAAACTGTTCTCTTACCGCGCGTATGAGAGCGGTATCCCGTGAGGAAGAAGGCGAAAGCTTTTCGGGCAGAGGCTCAACCTCAGCCATGATACAGCTCCTCTCAAAAACCGGAGCGGCGATCCTCGCTCTGTATTTGCCCTCGATAACAATCCTTGTGGTGTTTTCCGGGAGTTTTTGAACCTGTATGACCTTGGCTATTACTCCTGTTTTATATAAATCGATCAGCTTAGGCTCGTTGTTGGAGGCGTCGATCTGAGCCGACAGAAAAATAAGCTGATTGGTTTCCATCGCTTTTTTAATGGCAGTTATGCTCTTTTGCCTGCCGACATCAAAATGAATCAGTGATTTAGGAAAAACAACAAGCCCTCTGAGGGGTAAAACAGGGACAGTCAGGGTGTTGGAATTTTCAAAATCCATTATATATCCTTTCGTTATTCGCGGTAAGCTTGAATTAAAAGCGGGCAATACGCAGTTCGGCAGACGCCGGTATGCAGTATTGCCCGAAAAGCAGTATACAACTTACCGCTTAAGTTATTGTATTTCTTATGACGCCGAGCTGCGCTTGGTTCGCTTGAGCGAGGGCTTGCCGGGAAGCTTCACCGGAAACGAAGCCTTTTCCTTGCGCCTTACGATCTGCGGCTGGGCGTTGTCTGTAACGACATCCTTGGTGATGATTATTTTCTCTATAGTGGCGTCGGACGGGGTCTCGAACATCGGATTTTTCAGGATACCTTCCATGATTCCGCGGAGTCCTCTGGCGCCGGTGCGCTGTTCGTGAGCGGTCTCGGCGATCGCCTCAAGCGCCTCGTCCTCAAAGTAAAGCTCAACATTGTCGAGCTCAAAGAGCTTTTTATACTGCTGAACGATAGAGTTTTTGGGAACGGTGAGTATCTTGACAAGCGCTTCGGTATCAAGTCCGCTGAGAGCGGTGATTACCGGCAGACGACCGATAAGCTCGGGGATAATGCCGAATTTTACAAGGTCGTGAGCGACAACGTCCTTCATCCAGTAGGTCTCGTCAAGCTCCTTTTTCGACTTGATGATCGACTCAAAGCCGATGACAGAGCCGCCCTGACGCTTCTCGACGATCTTCTCGAGTCCGTCGAACGCTCCGCCGCAGATAAAGAGTATATTCTTTGTATCTATCTGCAAAAACTCCTGCTGGGGATGCTTTCTTCCGCCCTGAGGAGGAACGTTGGCGACGGTGCCCTCTACGATCTTGAGCAGAGCCTGCTGAACGCCCTCGCCGCTGACGTCGCGCGTGATCGAGGGATTCTCGGATTTGCGCGCGATCTTGTCGATCTCGTCGATATAGATGATGCCGTGCTCGGCACGCTCTATATCGTAATCAGCAGCCTGAATGAGCTTGAGCAGGATGTTTTCAACATCCTCACCCACATAGCCTGCCTCGGTCAGAGTAGTCGCGTCGGCGATCGCGAACGGAACGTCGAGCGCCTTGGCAAGCGTTTGAGCGAGCAGAGTCTTACCAACGCCGGTGGGACCGAGCAAAAGGACGTTGCTTTTTGAAAACTCAACGCTGTCGTCGCCGGCGATAGCCCGTTTATAGTGGTTATAAACCGCTACGCTGAGCGTGACCTTGGCGTCGTCCTGACCGATAACATACTCGTCAAGGATCGCCTTTATCTCCTTAGGCTTGATCAAATCGCCGATATCCTCTTTGATGTCGGCGGGCGAAGGCTGCTTGCCCTTGGGAGAAGGATCGAAATCCGACTCCCCTGACTGGTCAAGAATATTCATACAAAGGTTAACGCAGCGGTCGCAGATATACGCGCCGTTGCCCGCAATAAGGCGCAATACCATATCCTGCGGCTTGCCGCAGAAGGAACAGTATATTTCCTTATTGTTGTTATTATTAGCCATTTGTTTTCCTCACCTTATCTTCTGTCGATTACCTTGTCAATAAGACCGTATTCCATAGCCTGCTGAGCGGTCATAAAGTTATCGCGCTCAGTGTCGTTTTTGATAACATCAAGCGGCTTGCCGGTATTCTCTGAAAGGATCCTGTTAAGGCGAGCCTTTGTATCGAGCATATACTTGGTGTGGATCTCCATATCCGTAGCCTGACCCTTGTATCCGCCGAGCGGCTGATGAATCATGATAGTGCTGTTCGGAAGGGCGATCCTCTTGCCCTTGGCGCCGGATGAAAGCAGGAAAGCTCCCATGCTCGCCGCCATGCCCATGCAAATTGTGGAAACATCGCACTTGATGTAGTTCATCGTATCATAAATGGCGAAGCCGTCGGTTACGCTTCCGCCGGGACTGTTGATGTACAGGCTGATATCCTTTGTGGGATCCTGGCTCTCAAGATAAAGAAGCTGAGCCACAACAACGCTTGCGGTAGCGCTGTTGACCTCGTCGTTGAGAATAACGATCCTGTCGTTTAACAGTCTTGAAAAAATATCGTAGGAACGCTCGCCGCGATTGGTCTGCTCCACTACATAAGGTACCAGTGCCATAAAATCAAACCTTTCTAAATTATTAATTGTCAAAACCGGCTGAAATATTCAATTATTTGATAACAGCGCTGTTCTTAACAAGGTCGAGAGCCTTCTGAACTCTGATGTCCTCGGACAGAGAATCAGCGGGGATCGCCGCCTTGACCTGAGCGACATCCATCTTGTACGCCTCAGCCATCTTGGAATACTCGTCCTCGATATCGGCGTCGGTTACTTCGATGTTCTCCTTAGACGCGATAGACTGGAGAGCGAGCCTGATCTTTACCTTCTTTTCGGCGTCGGCTCTGTACATCTCTCTTACAGTGCTCTCTTCCATGCCCATATACTGCATATATGTTTTCATGTCGATATTCATGCCCTGTGAACGCAGACGCATCTCAAAATCTCTCATCATCTCGTTCACCTGGTTCTCGTACATAGCCTCGGGGATATCGCCCTGAGCGAGCTCGATAAGCTTATTGGCGATCTGATCGTCAATGTCCTTCTGAGCCTCGTCCTTAAGACGACCCTCGATCTGAGTTCTGAGCTCGGCCTTGTACTCGTCAAGAGTCTCCTTGTCGGAAACGTCCTTTACAAAATCGTCGTCGACCTCGGGAAGCTCCTTTTCCTTGAGCTCGTGGAGCTTGATCTTGAACTGCGACTCCTTGCCCTTGAGGTTCTCAGCCTGATAATCCTCGGGGAAGCTTACTGTGATAGTGAACTCCTCGCCGACCTCATGACCGACGATCTGCTCCTCAAAGCCGGGGATAAAGTTGCCCGAGCCGAGCGCGAGGCTGTATTTCTCAGCCTTGCCGCCCTCAAAAGCCTCGCCGTCAACAAAGCCCTCAAAGTCGATAACTGCTGTATCGCCTTCCTTGGCGGCTCTGTCCTCAACGGAAACGAGTCTTGAATTGCGTTCTCTTACCTTTTCGATCTCCTCGTCAACGAGCTCGTCTGTTACCTCGGTGGATTTCTTCTCGATCTCAATACCCTTGTAACCGTCGATCTCGAGCGTGGGCTCAACAACGATGACAGTCTTGAAGGTGAAGCCGTCCTTGCCTGCTTCAAGAGCCTCAAGCGAATTAACGGCAACGATCTTTAAGCCCTGCTCCTTAGCGGCATCGTAAAGAGCGTCGGGGTAGCAATCCTGCATAGCGTCCTCGTAAAATACCTCGGAGCCGTACATTCTCTCGATAATGCTTCTGGGAGCCTTGCCCTTTCTGAAGCCCTGGATGTTGATATTTTTAACCTGCTTTTTGTAAACCGTGTTTACGGCGCGCTCAAAGGTTTCGCCGTCTACCTCTACGGTAAGCTCGTAGGTATTTGCCTCTTCTTTTTTTGTACATTCCTTAAGTGCCATTTTTAATTCCTCCGTTTTTTATTCAATTGACTAATTATAACACAATACTCGGTATAAATCAAGTTTTTATCTTACCAAAACAGGAGTAAAGCCTACCCTGTCGCAGGAAATCAGCTTAAATTCGATCCCCTTGTAGCCGCCCTCGAAGGCGAGCCTGAAATTCTGCCTGCCGTGGATGTGTCCGTAATAGCATTTTTTGACGCCGTATCCGACGAGCACATCCATGATCTCTTTACATTCTATGCCGCGGTAGTACGGCGGATAATGCAAAAACACAACGGGCTCCATGCCGGTGCCGAGCGCCGCCTCTATCGAGGTTTTGAGCCTACCGACCTCGCGGTTGAGCACCTTAATGTCCTCGGGAGTATCGTTTTCCAAAAACCAGCCCCGGGTGCCGCATACGGCATAATCGCCGCAGACGTACGCGTTATTGAACAAAATCGAAATAGAGTTCAGCTCATTGTCCGCGAGCAGCTTTTCGATCTTGCTTTTTGTACCCCACCAGTAATCGTGGTTTCCCTTGAGAAATATCTTTTTTCCGGGAAGCCTGTCGATAAAGCGAAAATCAGTGACGGCGTCCTCGAGCTTCATTGCCCAGGAAATATCGCCGGCGATCACCACAGTGTCGTTATCCGTGACCAGCCTTCGCCAGTTTTCCTCGAGCCTTTCAACGTAATCGTTCCAGCCGGAGAAAACATCCATCGGCTTATCCTCGCTCAGCGAAAGGTGAAGATCGCCGATCGCAAAGAGCGGCATTATTCTATATTCAGCGCGCCGAGCACGTACTGAGGCATTGAAGCCGCCTCGGTAACGTCGAAAAAGCGCGCGGTCTTGTTCTTCAAACCGGCGAGCGGAGCGGGAACCGCCGCCTTTGATATCTCGTTGAGCTTATCGACCATATCGAACTCCGTCTCGGGAAGCTCGCAGCCGGGAGCAACCGCCTCCAAAACTGCCTTTGAGAACTTGTAGGGGCTGGCGGTCGAAGCGATAACAGCCGGGGTCTCGTCGCCCGTCTGCTCAACATACTGCTCGTATACGTTGACAGCTACGGCGGTGTGGGTATCGCAGAGGTAGTTGTCCTCGTCGAACAATCTCTTGATGGTTGCCTTTGTCTGCTCGTCGTCGCAGCATCCGCCGAAGAATTTGTCGGCGATCAGCGCCTTGACATCCTCGCTGACCTCATATCTGCCGCCCGATTTAAGCGCGTCCATCCACTCTCTCGTGGTTTTGTCGCTGTCGCCCGAAAGCTTGTAGAGCAGTCTTTCGAGGTTGCTCGACACAAGGATATCCATAGACGGCGAGATTGTTGTGTAGAAATGTCTGTTCTTGTCATAAACGCCCGTGTTGATGAAGTCGGTCAAGACGTTGTTGGAGTTTGAGGCGCAGATGAATTTATTGACCGGAAGTCCCATGAGGCTCGCGTAATACGAGGCGAGGATATTTCCGAAGTTGCCGGTGGGAACTACAACATTTATCTTGTCGCCGAAAGCGATCCTGCCCTCGTTGACAAGGTCGCAGTAGGCGGAGATGTAGTAGACGATCTGGGGAAGCAGCCTGCCCCAGTTTATTGAGTTTGCCGACGAGAAGAGCATGTTGTTCTCCTCAAGCTTTTCGGCGATCTCGGGAGTTGTAAAGATTTTCTTTACGCCGGTCTGGGCGTCGTCAAAGTTGCCCTTGATAGCGCACACCCTTACGTTTTTACCCTCCTGAGTATTCATCTGATGCTTCTGCATCGGGCTTACGCCGTCAACAGGATAGAAAACGATGATATTTGTGTGGTCAACATCCTTAAAGCCCTCCAAAGCGGCCTTGCCGGTGTCTCCGGAGGTAGCGACGAGAATAACGGCGTCCTTGCCGTCGTACGTCTTTTTAAGTGACTTTGTAAGGAAATGCGGAAGTATCTGCAGCGCCATATCCTTAAAGGCGCAGGTGGGACCGTGCCAAAGCTCAAGAATATTCAGCTCCCTGCCGCTGAGCTCCGCGTGCGCCATCGGAGCCGGATTTTCAGAGCCGAATTTTTCCGCTGTGTAGGCGCTGTCAACGCAGTCGTCGATCTCATCCGCGGTGAAATCCGTGAGAAAATCGGCGAATACCTTTTTGGCTCTTCCTCTGTAATCGAGCTTCAAAAGAGCTTTGAAATCATCCTGTGTATATTTGGGAAATTCCTGCGGAACAAAGAGTCCGCCGTCCTTGGAAATGCCCTGAGCGATCGCCTGGGCAGCAGATACGACTTCGTTTTTGTTCTGTGTGCTGTTGTACAACATAAATATCATCCTTTCCGAAAACATCGAACAATTAATTGTACTACATTATTCATTGATTGTCAAAGTTTTCACACAATATGACAAAAATTGCATTTATAATAGCAAGTCAATAATACGCGCCGTCGCTGTCAAGGTCAAAGGCGCTTTCGATGTAATTGATTTTTTCGAGTCTGAGGGTCTCTTTATTGACAAAAACCTCGCAGACATCAAACCTGCAAAAGCACTCGAGCCTGTTTTCCGTAAGATATGCCGACGCGGTATTTATTATTTTCTTTCGCTTGCGGAAGTCGACCGCCTCATACGGCCGGGTCACGCTTTCGCTGTGACGCGTCTTGACCTCGACAAAGCAGAGGATATCCGCTTTTTTCGCGATAATATCTATCTCTCCGTAATTCTTTCTGTAATTGCGGCAGAGTATTTTATATCCGTGTTTTTTTAGGTACGACACGGCGTGATCCTCACCCGTATCGCCTATCTTTTTAGTGTTGTATCTCATTTGTTCAGGATCTTTGTCAAAAAGCTGAGCCTGTGGTACGGACAGGGACCGTATTTTTTTATCGCCTCAACATGAGCCTTTGTGCCGTAGCCCTTGTGCTTGTCAAAAAGGTACTCGGGATATTCCTCGGCGTACTTATAAAGCAGTCTGTCCCTTGACACCTTTGCCAATACAGAGGCGCAGGCGATCGACATCGACTTGGCGTCGCCCTTGATGATGAACTCGCTGTCTATGTCGAGCTTTGGCAGACGGTTGCCGTCTATCATAGCGAAGTCGGCCTTGACCGAAAGTCCCTCGACGGCGCGCTTCATGGCGAGCATAGTGGCGTTGAGTATATTCATTTCCTCGATCTCCTCAACGCTCGCGAAGGCGACGGAGTACGATACCGAGCGTTCCCTGATAACGTCAAACAGAGCCTCGCGCTTTTTTTCACTCAGTTTTTTTGAATCGTTCACGCCCTCGATAACGGTGTTTTCGGGCAGAATAACAGCGGCGGCGCATACCGGTCCCGCCAATGGACCTCTACCCGCCTCATCTACTCCGCAGACCGCCCTGTAGCCTTTGGCGATCGCTTGATTTTCATATTCCAGCCAATTCATTTCAATTCTCCGTTCGGCATTTCAACCGTTATTCTTCCGAGCTTCGCCGCCCTGAACTCGTCAAGCAGCATAACGGAAGCCCGTTCCGTGTCGATCTCTCCGCCCGAGATAAGCATACCTCTCTTTTTGCCGATAAGCCGCAGCAGCTCGTAGGAATCGGTGTTTTCGAGATCGGTATTTTCAAGCTTGAAGCGGGTAATGAACTCCTCGGGCTTGAGCTCCTTTAGAAAGTCAAGCAGCCTCACCGCCAGCAGCTCGGTATCAAGTATCTGATCCTTTACGGCTCCGGTAAACGCGAGGTGCTCGCCGACGATTTTATCGTCGAACTTAGGCCAAAGGACTCCGGGCGTATCGAGCATTTCAAGGTTATTGCTTATCGTGAACCACTGATTTCCCCTTGTAACGCCGGGTCTGTCCTCTACCTTTGCCCTGTTCTGCCTTGACATCTTGTTGATGAAGGAGGACTTGCCGACGTTCGGGATCCCGACTATCATTATCCTCATCATCGGGTTCCTCATACCCTTCGATTTCAGCCTGCTGATCTTTTCGCTGAGGACGTTATTGACCGCTTGGGGAAATTTGTTCAGTCCCCTGCCGCTTTTGCAGTCCACGGCGATCGCGGTAATGCCCTGTTTGGCAAAGTGATCTATCCACATTTTTGTGGCGGTCTTATTTGCCATGTCGCATTTGTTGAGAAGGATAACCCTCGGCTTGCTTTGGATAATGCCGTTGAGATCCGGATTGCGGCTGCTAACGGGGATCCTCGCGTCAATGATCTCGGCAACGGCGTCAACGAGCTTTAGGTTTGCCTGTATCTGTCTTTTGGTCTTGGTCATATGACCGGGAAACCATTGAATATTCTGCATTTCACTCATAATATGATCCTCTTTACAAAAACAAAGCCTATTTCAAACGGAATGAAACAGGCTTTGCGAATGTCTGATTAATAAAGATAACCGAAGTGGTCAAACGGGAAGGCAACTACCTGCGCCTTGCCGATAACATCCTTGACGTCGATCAGACCGATCTCGGTGCTGCGGCTGTCAAGGGAAACCTGGCGGTTATCGCCCATAACAAAGATCTTGCCGTCGGGGATAACGTCCGGGATCTCGTTATTGCCGAAGTTGCCGGAGAAGGTGGTGCCTTTTATATAAGGCTCGTCGATAACTACGCCGTCAACGATGATGCGGTCGTTTTCCTTATCGAGCTTGAGCGTCTGGCCTTCTTTGGCGATAACGCGCTTGATTATGGGCTTTTTGTACTCGGCGCCGTGAGAAATAACAACGATATCATTATTATTCGGCGTGTAGAAAAGATTGGTGACAATAACCTTGTCGTTTGTCTGGAGCGTATCGTTCATTGATGTACCGTCAACGTCAACGAGCCTGAACACAAATGTCAGGCAAACAACAACGATGGCTATAGCGAAAACGATGCAGCGTATCCAGTCGAACACGCCTGCCATTGCTCCCTCGGGCTTGGCGGCAACAAAATAAGTCTTGTTGTCAGCCGTTTTCTTAGCCTCACGATTCTCGGTCTTTTCCTCAGCCTTATATATGTAATAATCGTCATAATCAGAGGTTTTGCCGTGTTTCTTATCTTTACCAAGATACATTTCGGGATTGATTTCGACAGAAAGGTCTAAATCCCTGTCGCGATCCCTGTAATCGTCGTTACTCAAAATCTCACCTGCTTTACGTTACGGTAGTAAAAAAGGGAACTTTAAGCAAGTCCCCTTTTTTATATTCGAGAATTTACTTGCGAATCTGTTCCTTAACCTTAGCAGCCTTACCGACTCTGTCACGCAGATAGTAGAGCTTGCTTCTGCGAACCTTACCGTAACGAACAACCTTAACGTCCTTTACGTTGGGTGAGTGAAGGGGGAATACCCTCTCTACGCCAACGCCGTACGCTACGCGTCTTACGGTGAATGTCTCGGCTACTCCGCTGCCCTTCTTGGCGATAACGGTGCCTTCAAACATCTGGATTCTTTCTCTGTTACCTTCACGAATGTTTACCGATACCCTTACGGTATCGCCGATGCCGAACTCGGGAGTTGATTCCTTTACCGAATCAGCAGCGATTGTCTTTAATGCGTCCATTTTTATCCTCCTAATTTTACCCGATATTCATGCACCACTGCAGCGGACTATCAGTTCTTAAATGACGGCTGTGCCGTTATTTGAGCCACGTCGCGAGTTACGACGGAACCAAATGCTTAAATATTATATCATAAAGGAAATAATAATTCAAGCCCCTTTTTGATTTATTTTGAAATATATCTGAACGGTATTATTCCCTGCTCTTCTGCCCGTTCAAAATCAACGGACGATCATCCGCTTATTTTTTCGAGCTTGTTCAAAAAGCCGGAAAAATACTCGGGAAGGCTTGAATCAAACTCGATGTACTCTCCGCTTCTCGGGTGGATAAACCCGATTTTTTTAGCGTGCAGGCACTGTCCCTCAAAGCTCAGCTTCTCGTTTTTTACGCCGTAGACCTTATCCCCTGCCACGGGATGTCCGAGGTATGCCATATGTACCCTGATCTGATGGGTCCTGCCGGTCTCAAGCCTGCATTTTATATGCGTATAGCCCCTGTAACGACGCAGAACGGTGTAATGAGTAACCGCGTTTTTGCTGTTCTTTTGAGTGACGCACATCTTTTTGCGATCGTTGGGGTTCCTGCCTATCGGCGCGTCAACGGTGCCGGAATCATCCTTTAGATTGCCGAAAACGACCGCCTCGTACTCCCTGGTAAACGAGTGTTCCTTGATCTGTTCGGCGAGCGAGGCATGGGCAAAATCGTTTTTTGCTACGATCAGCAGTCCGCTTGTATCCTTGTCGATCCTGTGGACGATACCGGGGCGCATTACTCCGTTTATTCCGGAAAGGCTGCCTCCGCAGTGATAAAGCAGAGCGTTTACAAGGGTGCCGTCGTAGTTGCCGGCGGCAGGATGCACCACCATGCCCTTGGGCTTGTTTACAACGAGCAGGTCGCCGTCCTCATAAACAATGTCGAGCGGAATATTCTCCGCCTTAGCCTCATACGCCACGGGATCGGGAACGCCGACCTCTACGCAGTCGCCCGAGGATAGCTTGAAATTTTTGCCGACAACCTTGCCGTTGACCTTAACAAGCTCCTTTTCTATAAGCGAAACCGAGGCGCTTCGGGACAGCCCGATACCGCTTTCGGCTACGAACTTATCGACCCTTATGCCGTTTTCGGTGCAAATAAGCTTATGCTCAGTCATTTTTCTTAACCTTTTTCTTATCCTTGCCGGCGGATTTTACAAAGTAGTATACCGCGAGGACCGCCACGCCGACCGTAATGCAGTAATCCGCGAAGTTGCAGACAGGCGGAAAGAAGGACAGGCTCAGATAGTCGATAACGTAGCCGTAGATTATGCGGTCGATCAAATTGCCGACGCCTCCGCCGATTATCAGTCCGGCAAGGACGTAGAACAGCCTTCCCTCCGGACGGTTTTTGAACATGTAAAAAACTATCGCGAAAATAAACAGCGAGGTCAGAACGATGAACAGCACACGCATATCCTGAAACATGCCGAAGGCTACGCCGCGGTTTTCGACATAGGTCAGGTTAAACAAACCGTCGATCACGGTCACGGTGCCGACCGGCTTTAGGCAGGTGACGATAAAGTATTTAATAATCTGGTCGGCAATCACTACAAGAGCGCCGATAATCAGTGCTAATAAGGGCATATATCCTCCATAAGGATAAATCGGCGCAATAAAAATCGCACCGATTTATATGAGCTCAATTATTTTAAGTTTTCACAGCAGCGCGCGCAGAGCGTGGGATGCTCGCTGTTAAGGCCTACAGTCTTGCTGATAGACCAGCAGCGCTCACACTTTTCGCCCTCCGCCTTTTCTACGCCGATCTCAAGCTCTCCGCCGTTATCAACGACCTCGAGCTCGGATACGATGAACGCGTCCTTTAGCTCGGCCTGAGCCTTTCTGAGGAAATCGAGCTTGGCGTTTCCGGCTGAAAGCACGACCTTGCTCTCGAGCGAGCTCTTGATGGTCTTTTCTTTGACAAGGGGCTCGATAGTCTTTTTAACGTCGTCTCTGAGAGTGTGGATCTCGTCCCAGAAGCTCATGAAGTCCTCGTCAGCGTCAACGGCGACCTTCTCGGGCATCTCGTTAAAGATAACATGATCAGCCCTGTCGGCAGCCGAATGAGGCATGTACTTCCAGATCTCGTCCGAGGTGTACGCGAGGATCGGAGCCAACATTCTCGTCATGGCGTTGAGAATGAGGTAAATCGAGCTTTGAGCCGATCTTCTGAGCTTGCTGTCAGCCTTCTCTGTATAAAGTCTGTCCTTGAGGACGTCAAGGTAGAAGTTGGACATATCAACAACGCAGAAGTTGTGGATAGTGTGATAAACGATATGGAACTCGTAATTGTCGTAGGCCTCTTTTACCTTATCAATAAGGCTGTTAAGCTTCGCGAGAGCCCACTTGTCGATCGCGGTATACTCCGAGGGAGCTACCATATCCTTATCGGGATCAAAGTCAAACAGGTTGCCGAGGATATATCTGGCGGTATTTCTGATCTTCCTGTATGACTCCGAGGTCTGTTTCAGAATATCAAAGGAGATGTTGACATCGGACTGATAGTCGCAGGAAGCTACCCACAGGCGGAGAACGTCCGCGCCGTACTGCTTGATGACCTCCTGAGGACTGATGCCGTTGCCGAGGGATTTACTCATTTTGCGCTTCTCCATATCGAGGATCATACCGTGAGTAAGAACGGTCTTGTAAGGAGCAACGCCGGCTGTAGCCACCGAGGTAAGGAGTGAGGACTGGAACCAGCCTCTGTACTGATCGTTACCCTCAAGGTAAAGATCGGCGGGGAATTTGAGGTAATCACGGCGCTTTACAACGGCGGTATGCGAAGAACCGCTGTCGAACCAAACGTCCATGATATCCTTTTCTTTATCAAAATCAGCGCATCCGCACTTGGGACATTTTGTACCCTCGGGAAGGATATCCGATGCGTCGTGGCTGAACCACGCGTTCGAGCCCTCTTTGCCGAACAGCTCTGCTACCGCGAGCATGGCTTCCCTGTCGATATAGGGCTCGCCGCAGTCCTTGCAGTAGAAGATCGGGATGGGCACGCCCCATTTTCTCTGACGAGAGATACACCAGTCTTTTCTGTCGCGAACCATTGAGGTGATCCTGTCCTTGCCCCACGCTGGGATCCATTCAACTGTGTTGATGGCGTCGACAGCCTCGTCCTTGAAGTCGTCGACCGAGCAGAACCACTGATCCGTCGCCCTGAAAAGGATCGGAGATTTACATCTCCAGCAGTGCGGATACTGGTGGATAATTTTCTTTAGTGCAAATAAGTTGCCTGTGGAATCAAGCTTTATGGCGATTTTTTTGTTTGCCTCTTCTGTCTTGAGACCGGCGAACTCTCCGGCCTCTTCAGTGAGGACTCCGTCGCCGTTTACGGGACAGATAACGGGGATCTCGGGATAATTGCGGCAGACGTTGTAGTCATCAACGCCGTGACCGGGAGCGGTATGAACGCAGCCGGTACCGCTTTCGAGAGTGACGTGCTCGCCTACGATAAGCATAGACTCGCGGTCAAGGAAGGGGTGCTGAGTCTTCATGTACTCAAGCTCGCTGCCCTTTAGAGCGGCAACAACGGAATAATCCGTGATACCGGCTTCCTCCATCGCCTGCTTATAAAGATCGGTAGCCATCACATAGTATTCGTCGCCGCTTTGGATGACCGAATACTCATAACGGGGACCTACGCAGATGGCGACGTTCGCGGGGAGCGTCCAGGTGGTAGTTGTCCAGATAACAAAGAAAACCTTTGACGGATCGATACCCATGGCCGAGAATTTACCGAGGTCGTCTGTGACCTTGAATTTAACGTAGATAGAATGGCAGGGGTCCTCTGCGTATTCGATTTCGGCTTCCGCAAGCGCTGTTTTACACTCTGGGCACCAGTAAACGGGCTTTAATCCGCGGTAAATATAACCCTTGTCGGCCATTTCGGCAAACACCCTGATCTGCTCCGCCTCAAACTCATGGGTGAGCGTCACGTAAGGATGATCCCATTCGCCGATCGCGCCGAGGCGCTTGAACTGCTCGCGCTGATCGTTGATGTAACCGGTAACGAACTCCTCGCAGAGCTTTCTGAGCTCTACAACGGAGATATCGGCAGAGCTGCCGATACCGGCCTTTTGCCTTGCCTTTAGCTCTGTAGGCAAACCGTGGGTATCCCAGCCGGGAACATACGGAGCCTTAAAGCCGGCCATGTTTTTATATCGAACGATAAAGTCCTTTAAGATTTTATTGAGCGCGTGTCCGAGGTGGATATCGCCGTTAGCATACGGAGGTCCGTCGTGAAGGACAAACACGGGCTTGCCCTCGTTGAGCTCCATAAGTTTATCGTATATCCTCTCGTCTTCCCAATTTTTCAGCGTAACGGGTTCGCTCTTGGGCAGACCGGCACGCATAGGAAAATCGGTCTTGGGCAGATTTAAGGTTGCATTGTAATCTTGGGACATTTTATTATCTCTCCAGTTTTATGATTAATGATATGATTATTCAGCGGAAACGTCGTAGTTGTCTCCGAATTTGAGGTGGCTGAACTTGCTGGGGCGCTTTACGGCTACCTTTGTATCGTCAGCCTGAGCGGTCTGCTCAACATACTGAGGTCTGATCTCCTGCTGAGGAGCCGCCTGGGGCTCGGGCTGAGAAACAGACTGTACCTCCTGCTCGGGAGCGTACTCGGTCTCGGCGACAGGCTCTGTGGGATATTTTTCATCGAGAGCCTTCTTTGAGTTTTCGAGGTCAACGGATGTGGGGAGCTCGTCGATAGCCTTGATGTGGCTTCTGTAAAGCTCGATAAGCTCGTTCCTGAGGGCAACGGCGTCCGCCTGGAGAGAAAGGTAATTATCCTTCTCGAGCGCGGTCATCTTGTTGGCCTCTACAGAGAGAGCCTGAGCCTTTTCCTCGGCGTCGCGGATGATCCTTCCGGCCTTTTCCCTTGCCTCTTTGATGCAGGCGTCGCTCATCTTCTGAGAAGTAAGAAGGGCGTTCCTTACGGTCTCCTCGTCCGCTCTGTACTCCTCAAGACGGGTAGCGAGTCTGTCGATTTTATGTACAAGATTTGTTTTCTCTTTTTTAAGCTGCTCAAAAGAAGCGATTACCTCGTCGATAAACGCGTCGACGTCCTCAGCCCTGTAGCCTCCGCTGAGAGTCGCTTTTCTGAAGCTGACATTTTTGATCTCATCAATTGTTAACATATATTACACTCCTTATCTAAAATGAATAATTGATATTCTGATACGGTGTTTTTTAGTTTCACCCATCACACCGTTAATCTTAAACTTGCCCTTGCCCCTGACGGTCAGTGTATCTCCATCGCAAACCGCTTTGCTGATGTTGGTACACTCAACAAAGTTTAAGGTCACGTTGCCCGACAAAATCAGGTTTTTGGTTTTTTCTCTCGACAGTCCGGAAACAGCCGCGACGATATTGTCAAGTCTCAAAGACGAAACGACCGCAGACATTTCTTCCACCCCTCTGCCCTGAGGCAGGGAACCGATATCGGCGTCGGAGATCCTGACGCCTACTCTGCCGATTTTGAAAATCTGAGACTTGATATACTCGGCGATCTCTGATTTTACAAAAACAACGGTTCTTCCGTCCCCTACAAGGATATCGCCGACTGTCTCGCGCTCGATGCCGAGAGACATAAGCGCGCCCAAAAAATCTCTGTGCGTAAGCTTATCGGCGGCTCTGAACGAAAACTCGAGCGCCTCTATCGGATAGTCCTCGTCATCACCATAACAGTCAAGACAAAGCACCTTTCGCTCGCTGTTCTCATATCCGCCGAAAAAGCCGTATGAATCAAACCCGATCCTTTTCAGGTGATCCTCTGCCCGAGCCTGCTCCGCCTCGCTCAAAAACGAAAAGAAGTAAGGCTTTTGCCGCTTTTGGCACAGAAACACCGCGTCGTCGAGCTTAGATAAAAACAGCTTGTCCTTATCAGAAGTATACACCGCTGTTTTCAAGCTCGTCAAGCAGATCGTCGCCTGTCAAATCAACGTTGCTCGGGATAATAATATATGTATTGGAGGCAACTCTTTTGATTTTTCCGTTATTCGCGTACGCGACGCCGCTGAGGAAGTCAAGGATCCTTCTTGCCATATCCTTGTTTGTATCCTCGAGGTTAAGAACTACAGTGTGGGTCTTTGTAAGCTCGTCGGCAATAGCGCGGGTCTCCTCGCCAAAGCGCTCGGGCTTAAAAATACCAACCTGAAGCTTTGCGGTCGCGTTGATATTTACAACCTTATTTCTTGAAGTAGAACCGCTCGATACGGGCTGTCTGTCTCTGTCTCTGTCTCTTTCCCTGACAGTTACTTCCTCGTAATCGTCGCTGTCGTCGGCATAGCCGTACTCATCGTACTCATACTCGTCGTCGGGAGCGTCCCACATACGTTTAAACTTGTCTACAATTCCTGCCATTTGTTTCTCCTCCTGTTATGTGTAATCTCTTGCGCCAAACAACGCAGATCCAACTCTTACCATATTTGCGCCTTCGAGTATCGCCTCGTAGTAGTCAGATGACATACCCATCGACAATATACTCATATTTATATTATCTAATTTTTTTTGCGATATGTCAATAAATAACTTGTGCATATTATTAAAATAATTTAAAATTTTTCGTGTATTATCACAAATCGGGGGTATTGTCATCAAACCTTTGACCGAAATTGACTCCAATTGAGCGATTTGGCAGAGTAATTCTTCAAGATTCTCCTCAAACACGCCCGATTTATTCTCTTCCCTGCCGATGTTTACTTCAACGAGGATATCGGTCGTGATACCCCTCTTCTTGGATTCCTTGGAGATTTCCTTCGCGAGCTTTAGGCTGTCGACCGACTGGATAAGATCCACCTTGCCGGCGATCTGACGAACCTTGTTTGTCTGCAAGTGACCGATAAACTGCAAAGAGCAGTTTTCAAGGTCATAATCGTCGTACTTGGAAAGGAGCTCCTGCACCCTGTTCTCGCCGATATGGTCAAGTCCGAGCGAGATAGCGTGGTTGATGGTGGGAGCGTCAACGGTCTTTGTCGCCGCGAGGAAGGTGATGTCCGAGCGGTTTTTTCCGACCTTCTGAGCCGCCTCGGCGATCCTCTCGTTTATCTTTTTATAATTGTATTCAACGTCAAGCAATGACCTTTCCGTCATACAAGTCATCTCCTTTTAATATAACCTTGTCGTAAAGCGATATGGTCTCGCCATTGAAGAGGATACCCTCGCCCGGTGAGGTGTCGCAGATAACGTAATCATCGTCGGCATAGAGGATAGAGATCTGCTTGAACTGAACCTCGCTGCCGTATAATACATAAACGCCCTGAACCTTTTTCTGCTCCTTGTGGGAGTTGTCGTTTTCGTCATAGGTCGTTTTGGTAACGTAATCGTCGTGGATAGCGCGCTTGCTGACTCTTAATCCCGTAAAGGTTCCGAGTCCGATCTCTATCGGCTCTATCCTCGCCTGCAAAATACCCTCGTCCATGTAATCGCACTGCAAAATAACGAGAGCGCTGCCGTTTGAGGTCTGCGATATCCTGTATATTTCAGCCGGGATAGCCTCGGTCGACGCCTCGGTGAGCAGCACGGTAACGGCGCTGTCCCAGATAGTAAGACTCTGAGCATCGTCGTGATTGACCTCGCAGGCTATGTACCACTTGACGTTGCTGACTACCTTGCCGGCGGTGTTCTCGGGAACCTCCGACTTTGAGATATTCTTTAGCTGATCGAGGGTAAGATTGTTGATATCCGAATAATTTACGGCGCTTTCAAAGCCGTCGCAGTGCTCGGTGAAATATCCTGCCTTCGGGCTCTGTATAGCGCCAGTGCTCTTACCGGCGGACGATCTAAGCGTTTCTATCTGCGCCGAAAGCTCGGTGATCTCGGCGTTGAAGTTCTTGAGATTTCCGGTGTACAGCAGCCTCTGGTTGATCGAGGACAACAGGTTGTCGGAATCGGTCTTAACGTCGTCGATATTGTTTTTGTTAGCGTCGTCAAGAAAGGTTATTAGCTTGCTCTTGATGTTGTTGTTGATAATGTCAAGGCTCATGGTGCCCGAGATGGTGTTCTTCTGGATATATTCAAGGGCGTCCTTTTTAGCCTGGAGCTTGTCCGCCATGGAATGAGCGACAGCGTCGCTCTCGTTTGAATAGACCTTGGCGATCTCTCCCTTGACGTTGACGGTATCGCCGTTTTCGCATGAATAGGACAAAATACCGTTTGTATTGTTGGGGATCACGGTTTCGTCGCGGATGATGAATCCGTTTGAGTATATCTTATCGGTAACGGTCGTCATTACGGCGTTCTCGGTGGGATACATGTCGAAGTTCGCGCTTATGAGCAGATACGCCACATATACGAGCGCGAGTACCGTAAGCGCCGCGACCAGTATTCTTTTAAATAGCAGTTTATCCATAAGTCAATCCTTTGTCTGTGATCTGAACGGCTTGCTCTAAAAGCTGTTCAAAAGATCCTGCCTTGTCGGGGTACAGCCAGTTGATATCCTTATCACGCTTAAACCACGTGATTTGCCTTTTGGCGTACCGACGTGTTTCCTGTTTCAGCTTTTCAATACATTCCTCTAACGGAAGCTCTCCCTTTAGGTAAGGAAAAAGCTCCTTATATCCTATCGCCTTCACCGAAGTAAAGCTCAGCTCCGAGGCGAACACTCTTTTTGCCTCGGCGACCAGCCCTTCTTCAAGCATACGGTCTACTCTGAGATTTATCCTGTCATAGAGCTTTTGCCTGTCCTCAAAATTCAGCCCGAGCTTTACGGGGCTGTAGGGACTTTCCGCGAGCCTCGATCTTTTGTTCTGCTCGGTGATGGTGATGCCTGTTGTTTTATAAAATTCGATCGCCCTGATTATCCGCTTGGGATTTTTTTCAACGCTGAGGCGTTCGGCAGATTCGCCGTCGATCTTTTTAAGTATCTCGAGCAGCCTGTCTATTCCCCCGGCGTAATACAGCTCCCATAATTCATCGGTTATACCGGCGCTGCGATCCGCTTCGTGGAACGAGATGTTGTTCAACAGCGAATCGACATAAAGCCCTGTGCCGCCCACGATAACAGGCAGCTTACCGCGAGCCGTAATATCGGCGATACATTCTTTGGCGTCGTTTACGAACATCGCGACGGAATAGGTCTTGTCCGGCGGAAGAAAACCTATCAGGTGATGAGGTATACCCTGCATCTCCTCCTCGGTCGGCTTGGCGGTGGCGATCTGCATACCCTTGTAGATTTGCATGGAGTCCGCCGAGATCACCTCGCCGTTAAAGCGTTTGGCAAGCTCAACGCCGAGCCGTGTCTTGCCCGAAGCGGTCGGACCGACAACGGTGATCAGTTTAATTTTTTTATCCAAATAATCACGCCCTGCCAAACTGGTTTTCTATCTCTGATTTTTTCATGGAGATGCAGATGGGTCTGCCGTGGGGGCAATACCTGATCCGCGGATCGCTTTCAAGCGCTTTGATAAGCTCTATCAGCTCGTCGGCACTGTTTTTATTGCCGGCTTTTACGGCGCTCCTGCACGCGACGTTGGCGTAGAACCAGTCCATTTTTTCGGTGTAGATATCGTTCTTGCCCATGGCAATGTAACCTGCCATCTCGGTGATACAGTCGGCTATCTCGGCGGCGTCAATATACTGCGGCGCGCTGCGCACGATGACCGTGCTGTTGCCGAAGTCCTCAACGTCAAACGAGCAATCCGCAAACATCTGCAAATTATTAACAGCCGCGTCGTACTCGGACTTGCCGAGCGTAACGGTCACGGGCTGCAAAAGTATCTGAGCGGACGAACCGGCCTTTTCCGATTTGAGCTTTTCATAGATGATCCTCTCGTGAGCGGCGTGCTTGTCGATAAGGAGCATCTCTTTTTTGTTTTTCTCAACAATTATGTATGTGTCAAACAGCTCTCCGATATATTTGATCTCGTCCTCGCTGACGGGGAGCAAAGTCGGAACCGAATTATCCTTTTCGGTAATTGTTATCTCGTCGTTTTCGATTTCTATTTTCTGCTGAACAAAGCTTTCGCTCACAGCAGGCTCTTTTTCCGTGTCCTCAAAATCGGGAGCTATCAGCGGAACACGCTCCTCAGCCCGGGCGGACTTTATTTCTTCGATCTTTTTCTCGCGGAGCTTTTCGTTTTTGACAGCCTGCTTTGAGTAGATTCCAAACGGATCGGAGTTGTCGGCAACCTTCAGATTATCAAAATCGAGCTCTGCGATGACATCGGGCTTTGGTTTTTCGGCGACCGGTTTGGGTTCCTCCTGCCGCTTTTCAGCTTTTTGGATAATGACTCCGCCGCTTGTGAACGGATTGAACTTTTTAATATCGTTGAAGGCGGTGTTGTTTTTGAACGTCGCCTGCTTTTTGCTGTCGTTTTGAAGCAGAGAGGATTTTACCGCGTGATAAACCGCGTCGAACACAGGCCGCTCGTTTACGAACCTGACCTCGATCTTCGCCGGATGTACGTTGACGTCGATCAGCTCGCAGGGCATTGAGATATTGAGCACGCAGGACGGGAATTTACCGACCATCACCGAGCCCTTGAACGCCTCTTCGACAGCCGCCATAGCGGTTCTGGACTTAACATACCTGCCATTGATAAAGAAGTTCTGCATATTTCTGTTCGGGCGCGAGTGAACGGGCTTTGAAACATAGCCCGAAACCGACACCGAGTTGAGCTCGTAGTCTACCGGGATGAGTCCCGAAGCAAACTCTCTTCCGAAAACGGAGTACACAGCCGAGAGCAGCTTGCCGTCGCCGAAGGTTTTTAGCGACTGCTTGCCGTCGCGGATATATGTGAACGCGACCTCCGGGTGCGACAGCGCAGCCT
This sequence comes from uncultured Ruminococcus sp., assembly GCA_902767845.1. GTDB lineage: Bacteria > Bacillota > Clostridia > Oscillospirales > Acutalibacteraceae > Ruminococcoides. The sequence continues at coordinate 65,057 of CACXIV010000003.1, forward strand.
TATCGACGATATTGGAAACGCTTATTCCCTCGGACACATCCTTTTTCAGGAACTTAGCCCTCGCCGGGATATTGTAGAAAAGATCTCTGATAATAAAGGTCGTGCCTACGGGACATCCGGCGTCGTCGAGAGATTTTTCCTCTCCGCCCTCAATGATATAGGTCGTGCCGAGCTCCTCGTCCACGTTTCGGGTGATGAGCTGCAAACGCGAGACCGCGCTGACAGAGGCGAGCGCCTCTCCCCTGAACCCGAGAGTAGAGATCGAATCGAGGTCGTTTTCATTTTTTACTTTACTTGTGGCATGGCGAAGAAAGGCAGTCCTTACGTCGTCCCTCGCGATACCGCAGCCGTCGTCGGTGACGCGCATAAAGGTGGTGCCGCCGTTTTTGATCTCGACGGTAATGTTCTTCGCGCCGGCGTCTATTGAGTTTTCAATGAGCTCCTTGATAACCGAAGCCGGTCTTTCGACGACCTCTCCGGCGGCGATAAGCTCAGCGACGTGCTTGTCGAGAACATTTATAACACCCATGCAGTCACCTCCTTAGATCATGCTTTTCAGTTCATACAGTAAATTCATCGCCTCAATGGGAGTTAATGTATTGAGGTCGACATTTTTTATTTTATCAATAACGGGGCTCTGCGCTACTCCCAAAAGCGAGAGCTGGGCGTCCTCGTCGGGATCGGTCTTTTGAACGACCGTCTCCGCCCTGCCGCTCTCAAGGTCTGAGAGAATCTGTTTAGCCCTGTTGATTATCGAATTGGGGACTCCGGCGAGCTTGGCTACCTCGATACCGTAGCTGTCGTCCGCTCCGCCGGGAACTATCCTGCGCAGGAACGTGATGTCGTCGCCGCGTTTTTTTACAGCGATATTGTAATTCTTGACTCCGTCAAGCAGCTCCTCCATTACCGTAAGCTCGTGGTAATGAGTGGCGAAAAGGGTTTTAGCGCCGAGCTTTTTCTTATCCGCGCAAAACTCAAGGACAGCTCTGGCGATACTCATGCCGTCAAAGGTCGAGGTTCCCCTGCCGATCTCATCAAGGATCAGCAGGCTGCGCGAGGTGGCGTTTTTGACGATGTTCGCGACCTCGTTCATCTCGACCATGAAGGTCGATTGTCCGGAGGCAAGATCGTCGGAGGCTCCCACCCTTGTGAAAATGCTGTCGACTATCCCTATCTGCGCCGAAGACGCCGGAACAAAGCTGCCGATCTGCGCCATAAGAACTATCAGCGCGATCTGGCGCATGTATGTGGATTTTCCTGCCATGTTGGGTCCCGTGATGATAGCAACCCTGTCACCCTTGCTGTCGAGGTTGACGTCGTTGGGGACGAACGAGGCGTTTTTCAAAAGAAGCTCCACGACCGGATGGCGCGAATCCTTAATTTTTATCGAGGTCGACTGGGTCACGTCCGGGCGTACATAGCGGTTATCCGACGCGACGTTAGCGAAGGAATTTAGCACGTCAAGAGTGGCGATCGCCTTTGACGTCCTCTGTATCCTTTCGAGCGATTCCGCAACCTTTTGGCGGATCTCCTCAAAAAGACTGTACTCAAGCGCTACGGAGCGATCCTTTGCGCCCAAGATCCTCGCCTCGACCTCTTTCAGGTCGGGGGTGATGTACCGCTCGCAGTTAGTAAGCGTCTGCTTGCGGATATATGTATCGGGCACCATATTCTTGTAGGAATTGGTGACCTCTATATAGTAGCCGAAAACTCTGTTATATCCCACCCTGAGCTTCGGGATGCCGGTTAGCTCCTTCTGCTCGTTCTCTATCCGGGCGAGGATATCCTTTGAGTTGTTCATATCGTTGTTGATGGTATCAAGCTCGGAGTTATAGCCCTGCTTTATCATTCCGCCTTCCCTGACGGTAAAGGGCGGCTGCTCTACAACAGCGCTGTCGATCAGCGAATGGATGTCCTCGAGCAGGTCGATATTCCTGTAAATCAGCTTTAGGTGAGAGGCTTTGCAGGAGCTTAACAGCGAGGATATCTTAGGCAGATCCCGAACAGCCGAGCACAGAGAACGAAGATCCCTCGCGTTTGCCGAGCCGTAGACGATCTTTGTCATCAGCCTGTCGATATCAAAGATCCCCGACAGGTTTTCAGTGAGCTCAAGCCGTAAGACAGTGTCGTTCACAAGCTCCTCGACGGCGCTCTGGCGGTTGTTGATCGTGGAAATATTCATCAGCGGATGCTCGAGCCACGAACGGATAAGCCTTTTGCCCATAGCGGTCTTTGTTTTGTCGATAACCCAAAGCAGCGAGCCGCGCTTTTCCTTGGAAAGCATGGTCTGCGTGAGCTCAAGGTTGCGCTGGGTATTGAAGTCGAGCTTCATATACTGCGACTCCGTGTAGGCTTCGATCTGACTGATGCGCTCCAGACCGTTCATCTGGGTTTCTTTAAGGTATTCTATAAGCGCGCCGACAGCGCAGACAACGTCGGGCTTGTCCTTGATTTTTTGATATTCCTCTCCGAAATGTTCGGAAACGGTTTTGGTGCATGCGGATAACTCAAACTTATCGTCCTCAAGCATCTCTACGCCGGCAGAGAGTCTTTGCTTTATAAAGGCAGGAAGCTGCTTGATCTCAACGATCCTGCCGCCGAACAATATCTCCTTTGGCGCGTAGCTTGAAAGCTGGTTGATGAGCGCGTTGTAGGAATCTCTGCCGCTGATCTCGGTGGTGTTTAATTCTCCTGTAGAAATATCACAGAAGCATATACCGATGGTTTTGCCGGAGGAGTACATACAGCAGATGTAGTTGTTCTTTCCCTCCTCAAGCATGCTTTGCTCCATAACGGTGCCGGGGGTGATAACGCGGATAACGTCGCGCTTAACAAGCCCCTTTGCCGCCTTGGGATCCTCGGTCTGCTCGCAGATCGCGACCTTGTAACCTCGGGAAACGAGCTTTGCGATATATCCCTCGCAGCTGTGGAAGGGCACTCCGCACATCGGCGCGCGCTCCTCCTGACCGCAGTCGCGGCCTGTAAGTGTAAGCTCAAGCTCGCGCGACGCCAACAGGGCGTCGTCGTAAAACATCTCGTAGAAATCGCCGAGACGGTAAAACAATATACAGTCCTTGTTAGCTTCTTTTATTTCAAAATACTGCTGCATCATCGGGGACAGCTGAGCCATTTGCCTACACTCCTTTCAAAGAATCTGTTTTTTTATCAGCCGCATCCGCCGCAGGTGCCGCAGCTTCCCGTGCATGATTCGGTGTAATCCGCGGTCTCGGGATCGCCGCCCTCGGCGCTCTGGGAGATTATGGCGTTAACGCGGTTCATCACCTTGTCAAACTCTCCCTTTGCCTCGTTGTAAGCGATCATATGCTCGTTTGACATGATATTTGAGTAAACCTCGCGCATCTCGGAATTGAGCTTTGTAAGCTTGTCCTGATCCCTGTCCTTTTTTGAAGCTTCCTCGTTGATGGAAAGCCTTTTGATGTTGAACCGGCCGATAAGGTTCTGAAGCTCGGCGTCGGCGTCCGCCTCAGCCTGTACCTTGTGAAGCTTGATATAAGCCTCCTCCTGCTGAATAGCTTTTCCCAGTTCTCTTGCAAGTGCTATAGTATCCATAAAATTTTACCTCCGTTATTTTACAAGCCCGCCCTTTAATATCCAATTTCGGGCTGATGTTATTTTTGCGTTTTGGAATGTTCCTATCAGGCTTTGATCGACCTCAAGCTCCACTATTATATTGCCGCTTGTGCGCGCGATAAATTCGCCTGTTTTATCTTTTACGCTCTCGATCAGCACCCTTTCGGTTTTGCCGACCATAGAGGAGCAGCGCTTTGCCGCGATCTCCTCCTGAACGTCGAGCAGTTCACGGAACCACTTTGACTTTTCTTCCGCGGAAACGGGATCGTCCATCTTCGCGGCGGGTGTGCCCACCCTCGGAGAAAAGATAAAGGTGAACAGCGAGGTGAAACCGACCTCGCGGACAAGCGATAGGGTCTCCTTGAAATCCTCATACGTCTCACCGGGGAAGCCGACTATTATGTCGCTGGTAAGAGATACGTCCCCGATCTTCTCCTTGGCGTAGGCAATGGTTTCAAGGTATTTTTTTCGGTCGTAATGCCTGTTCATAGCCTTGAGCACCCTGTCGGAACCGCTCTGGAACGGCAGGTGAAGATGCTTTGAAATATGCTTTGAGGAAGCTATCGCGTCGATAAGCTCCTTTGAGCAGTCCTTGGGGTGAGAAGTCATGAACCTGAGCCAGTAATCGCCGTCGATCTGATCTATCTCCGAAATAAGACGGGCAAAGCTTACCGGATTTTCAAGAGTTTTTCCGTAGGAATTGACGTTTTGACCGAGAAGGGTGATATCCTTAAAGCCGCTTTGGATCATATCGCGAGCCTCGGAGATTATTATATCCTTTTCCCTGCTGCGCTCCCTGCCGCGAACATACGGCACCACGCAGTAGGTGCAGAAATTGTTGCAGCCGTACATGATCGGCAGCCAGCCCTTGAAGGTGCCGTCGCGAAGCGTCGGGATGCCCTCGTAAATTTTTTTATCGTCGTTTCCGCGCTCAAAAACCCTGCCGCCGTTGACCAGCGCGCCGTACATGAGCTCGGGAAAATGATGGAGCGAATGGGTGCCGAACACAAGCCCCACGAACGGAAAGCTTTTGTAAATGCGTTCCGCGACATGCTCCTGCTCCATCATGCAGCCGCAAAGCGCGATCAATATCTGCGGATGTCTGCGCTTGATATTCTTTAGCGCGCCGACGTTGCCGAAAACCCTGTCCTCGGCGTGCTCTCTGACGGCGCAGGTGTTGAAAAGGATAAAATCTGCGTTATCCGGCTCGTCGGTAAAATCAAAGCCCGACTGCTTTAGCATCCCCTTGATCTTCTCGCTGTCGGCGACGTTCTGCTGACAGCCGTAGGTGCGGATAAACGCGAGCGGTTTTTCTCCTCGCCTGCGGATCTCCATGATCTCGGAAATGAGCTGCATGTATTCGATTTGTTTTTCGGAAAGCTTATCGGACCTTGTTGTATTCTCAGCCAAATAAACGCCTCCTAACCCATTTTACTTATTAACCATAATATTATATCACAAGTTATTTTGCATTTCAATACAATTCACGGTTTTATCACAATATTTTGAAAAAAATATTAATACACCAAACGATTACCACCATATGTTGTGGGGATATTCCCGACGATCACCGACTGCGCGAGCTCGTAATCGGTATCGAAAGTCATCTCGCCCTGATGATCGACCGAACCGGTAACGATATGCGAGGTGATGATCAGTTTTATGTGATGAACGGTCTGGTTGATACCGGCGGTCTCAAAGCTGCTTTCTATCCTCGACTGAAAATTACCCGTAAGACAGAAGGTCAGCGGTATTTCGGGTCCGTAGTTTGAGATCAGCGTCAGTCCCGTGAACGCCCCGAGCGGTATCAGCATTTTTGAATGTTTTATTTTCGCAACCTCGTTTTGGGCGGATTTTGTTACCGCCGCCTTGAAGATGTTGATATTCCTTGAATTGGTTTCGATCGACGCTATCTTTCCGTCGGCGCCGTATTTCACACAGGCAAAATCCGAATACTCAAAGCCAAGGTCGTTGAGCGTATCGCGAACCGCGTCGCTCAAGGCGTCGGTAGTTATCTGTCCCGCGTAATTCACTATGTAGTCCTCGGAAAACACCGACGCCTTGTCCTCAAACGACCTGACCGCGAATACGATAAGCATTGATAATGCGATCACAAGGCAGCACGATCTGACAGAAGACCGCGCCGAACCGCGATCGCCGCGCGTATAAAGCAAAAAAACACCCCTCGTACATAATATACGAGAGGTGAAAAACAGTGTATGGATTATTCTTCGTCGTCAACGTCGCAGCCGGCGCAGTCCTCGCAGTTGAGGTCGCAGTCGGGGATATTGTCGTCAAAGAGATCGGAAAAATCAAACTCGAGCAGCTCGCCGCAGTTGGGACATTCGATCTCGCCCTCAAGGAGAACGTCCTCGGAAACATTGATTTTTTCTCCGCAGGCGCCGCAGGTCACCTCATAAAAAGGATCTTCCTCGTCGTCAAAATCGAAGTCGTAATCATCGTCATCATCTTCCTCGTCGTCATAGAGGTCGGACTCAACGTCGGCAAGATCCTCGTCGATCTCGTCAACCTGCTCGCTGAGCTCGTCGTAAAGCTCCTCAACGTCTGTGAGGTCATAAGCGATATCGTCGAGCAGATCGATCATAGCGTTGATGATTTTTACCTCGGGCTTGCTTTCGTCAAGCGAAAGGCCTTCCGCGAGACCTTTGATATAAGCGATTTTTTCGGTAATAGTCATAATTAACTCCTGTCAGAAATCACGATCAGGCTCTGCCCATGTACTCGCCTGTTCTGGTGTCGATCTGGATTACCTCGCCCTCGTCGATAAACAGGGGAACCTTGATCTCGGCGCCTGTCTCAAGAGTAGCGGGCTTTGTGGCGTTTGTAGCGGTATCGCCCTTAAAGCCGGGATCGGTCTTTGTTACCTGAAGCTCAACAAAGTTGGGCGGCTCAACGCCGAATACATTTCCCTTGTAGGAGAGGATCTTGCAGACCATGTTCTCTTTTACGAACTTGAAATTGTCGCCGAGAACGCTCTTGTTGATCGGGATCTGCTCCCATGTCTCGGTATCCATAAAGTAATAGAGATCGCCGTCGGAGTAGCTGTACTCCATATCCTTTCTCTCGATAAACGCCGTGGGGTATTTATCGTTGGGGTTGAAAGTCTTTTCAACTACCGCGCCTGTAATAACATTTCTGATCTTTGTCCTTACAAAGGCGGCGCCCTTGCCGGGCTTTACGTGCTGGAACTCAATGATGGAAACAACCTGTCCATCCATTTCAAATGTTACGCCGTTTCTGAAATCACCTGCTGAAATCATTGTAATTACCTCCTGATATTTCTAATACGGAAATATAATTAAGCCGTAAATATATTTCACCTTATTATACTAAATTTTCAGTTAAATTGCAAGGGTTTTAAAGAATAATTAGATCCTTGGGCAAAGAAACAAAGTTTTTATACCCGTCGTCGGTGACGCAGAGCATGTCCTCTATCCTCACGCCGAATTTTTGCGGAAGGTATATCCCCGGCTCGTCAGTGATAACCATGCCGCTTTTAAGCACCGTCTCTCCCCTTGCGGAAACCGCGGGAGACTCGTGTATATCGAGTCCGACTCCGTGACCCGTGGAATGGCCGAAGTATTCGCCGAAGCCCTCGGCGGTTATAATATCACGCGCGGTCTTGTCTACCTCGCGGCACTCAACGCCGGGCTTGATCTTTTCAAGGGCGGCAAGCTGAGCCTTTAGGACGATATCATAGACCTTTCGCATCTCGTCGGTGGCGTAACCTATCGCCACAGTACGGGTGGTGTCGCTGTGATAACCGTCGTACACCGCGCCGAAGTCAAAGGTAAAAAAGTCGCCCTCCCTGACTATACCGTCGGACGGGACTCCGTGAGGCAGCGAGGTTTTAGAGCCCGTGATGGTTATTAGGTCGAAGGATTTGCACTCGGCGCCGAAAATATTCATCAGATACTCAAGCCGAGCGGAGATCTCCTTCTCGCTGACCCCGGGCTTGAGGTAATTAAGCACCTCAAGGTACGCCTTCTCGGCGATATCCTGAGCCTTTTGTATCTTTTCAAGCTCCGAATCGTCCTTTATGATACGGATATCCGCTATGTGGCCGCAAAGCTTTTCGTCCGCGACACATTCGACGCCCTTCTCCCCGAAGGCGGTTTTGAAGCGTTCAAAGCGCGACACCGTGATATTATCGGCTTCAAAAACGAGTTGCTTTATTCCCTCTTCGGTCAAAATATCACCGAGATCCTCGGCGATATTTTTGAACATCAGAACCCGGCAGCCGTTTGATTTGCTCCGAGCCGCCTCGATGTAGCGGAAATCAACAAGCAAAAAGCTCTCTTTTTGGGTAACGAGGAGATAGCCCTCGCTGTGGAAAAATCCTGAGAAGTAGCCTATATTTACCTCATTGGTAATAAGCAGAGCCTGATCCGCCGACTGAATGAACGTCCTGAGTTTTTCTGTCCTATTCATCACAAAGCTCCTTTAACGCGTCGATTGCCAAAAAGTAGCTGAGCTTTCCGAAGCCGGCTATCTGTCCGGCGCATACCGGCGCGATAACCGACGTATGTCTGAACTCCTCGCGAGCGTGGATATTCGACATATGCACCTCTACATACGGGATGCTGACGCAGGCGATAGCGTCGCGCAGAGCGTAGCTGTAGTGGGTCAGCGCTCCGGCGTTGATAACGGCTCCGCTGTAAACCTCCCTCGACTGATGTATCTTATCAATAAGGTCGCCCTCGTGGTTTGACTGATAAACGTCGCATTCAAAGCCGGCAAAGGCGGCGTGCTCCCTGATCTGAGCCTCTATGCTCTCGGCTGTCTCCGCGCCGTAAACGCCCTTTTCGCGGATGCCGACCATGTTAAGGTTGGGACCGAGCATAACAAGAATTTTTTTCATATCATCACCTGTTTCTTAACAAATCAAAAGCGGACAGCATACGCTGTCCGCATATTGGTTTACCTGTATTTGCGTTTGCGAGCTGCTTCAGATTTTTTCTTACGCTTTACAGAGGGCTTCTCATAAGCTTCTCTTTTGCGAACCTCAGCAATAACGCC
>CACXIV010000004.1 GCA_902767845.1 uncultured Ruminococcus sp.
GGAAGCTGCGGAAATGATCTTGTCGTCAGCTGTGAGGATGCCCTCGTTTACGCTGAATACAACTGTGGGAAGATCCTTGCCCGCGGGAGCGGAGATAACGACCTTCTTGGCGCCTGCGTCGATGTGAGCCTGGCTCTTAGCCTTTGAGCAGTAGAAGCCTGTGCACTCGAGAACAACGTCTACGCCGATCTCGCCCCAGGGAAGCTCAGCAGCGTTGGGCTTAGCGTAAATTGTGATCTCCTTGCCGTCTACGATGATGGAGTTCTCGCCTGCCTCAACAGTGTGGAGATCCTCACCGATAGTACCGCAGTAGCCCTTCTGAGCTGTGTCGTACTTAAGAAGGTTAGCAAGCATCTTGGGATCTGTAAGATCGTTGATCGCAACTACTTCGTAACCCTCTGCGCCGAACATCTGCCTGAAAGCAAGACGTCCGATACGGCCGAAACCGTTAATAGCAACTTTTACTGACATAAAAAATTCCTCCTAAAAATATAGTAACTATATTATATTACATTTTTTTCATTTCTTCAATAGTTTATCGGCAATTTGGGCTCGATTTTTTGAAAAATTTTCTAATTTTGTTATGGATTTCTGCCAAATTGTGATTTCGGTTTAGTCAATAACGCTATATTGCAGTATTTACAGACATATTTCGATATTGTAATTATTTTTCTTCAAATCGTTCAGTTTCCGACTTGACATATTATTTATTTTATATTAAAATTAATTCATAATCCGTTAATATGGCTTAATGGGTTTACAAAGGGCATAATGGAGTTGCCTTTTGTTGTTCTTTTTATCAGACTCTTTAACAGAGCCGTTATATATAGATATTTTTTATTAATTTTAATAACTGTTTGGTTATTTTTATGCCCGGTCGTATGCTTTGACGGGCGATATAAAAAATATTTAAACGATTAAAATTGAATATCTTGTCTAACGGCACCTTAAAGTTTTTGTAATGGAATTTTGAGAAATGAAAAACTAAACTAAGGAGGTGTCAGTAAGCATGCAGTTAGCAATCGCGATTATCTGCATCGTTGCTGCGTTGTTGGTCGGCGCCGCGATCGGTGTATTTATGGGCATTCAGATCCGCAAGAACACTGCCGAAAAAGAGATAGGCAGCGCTGAGGAAGAAGCCAGAAAAATCGTCTCGGAAGCTATCAAGACCGCCGAAGCTAAGAAGAAAGAGGTAATTCTTGAGGGCAAGGACGAGGTTCACCGATTCAGAAACGAAAGCGAAAAGGAGATTTCCGACCGACGCAAGGAGGTCCAGCGTCAGGAACGCAGGATCCAGCAAAAGGAAGAGACCCTTGACCGCAAGCTCGATAATGTCGAGAAAAAGGACGAAAAGGTCAACAAAAAGCTCAAGGAAGCTGACCAGAAGCTAAAAGAGGTCGAGACTCTTAAAAAGAGCCAGTTCGAGATGCTTGAGAAAATCTCAGGCTATACAGCCGAGCAGGCTAAGGGCTACTTACTGTCGCAGCTTGAGGACGAGCTCGCTCACGAAAAATCAGTCAAGATCATGGAATATCAGGAGCAGCTCAAGGAAGAAGCTGACGACAAGGCGCGCAACATTATTTCACTGTCTATCCAGCGGCTTGCCGCTGAACAGGTCGCCGAGGCCACTATCTCGGTCGTACCTCTTCCCAATGATGAGATGAAGGGCAGGATCATCGGACGTGAGGGAAGGAACATCAGGGCTATCGAGACCCTGACAGGCGTAGATCTTATTATTGACGACACACCGGAGGCGATAACGCTTTCGTGCTTCGAGCCCGTAAGGCGCGAGGTAGCGCGTATCGCGCTCGAAAGGTTGATCTCCGACGGCCGTATCCACCCCGCCAGAATCGAGGAAACTATCGAGAAGGCAAGGCGTGAGGTTGACGCCACCATCAAGAAGGAAGGCGAACGCGCCGTTCTTGAGGTCGGCATCCACAACATCCATCCCGAGCTTGTCAAGATGCTCGGAAGGCTTCGTTACCGTACCAGCTACGGTCAGAACGTGCTTAACCACTCTATCGAGGTCGCGTATCTCGCCGGCATGATGGCCAGCGAGCTCGGAATCGACCCCACACTCGCAAAACGCGCGGGTCTTTTGCATGATATCGGCAAGGCTATCGACCACGAGGTCGAGGGCACCCATATCCAGATCGGCGTAGATCTCGCGAGAAAATATAAGGAAAGCGACGCCGTTATCCACGCTATCCACGCGCACCACGGCGACGTTGAGGCAAAAACCATCGTGGCATGCCTTGTTCAGGCTGCCGACGCTCTGTCAGCCGCCCGTCCGGGCGCGAGACGCGAGAATGTAGAAAACTACATAAAGCGTCTGCAAAAGCTCGAGGAGGTCGCCGCTTCGTTCAGCGGAGTCGACCGTTCCTTTGCTATCCAGGCAGGCAGAGAGGTTCGCGTTATGGTCAAGCCCGAGGTCGTGAACGACGAGAGAATGATCCCCCTCGCCAGAGAGATCTGCAAGAAGATCGAGGAGGAAGTCGAGTATCCCGGTCAGATCAAGGTCAACATCATTCGCGAAAGCCGCGCCGCGGAATTTGCGAAATGATCCGCAGCGGATCCAAAACAGCATAAATCAGCAAAATAACAGGCTGACACAAAGCAAAAGCGATGTGTCAGCCTTTTTGCGTTCAGTGATCGGAAAAGATCATCTCTTTTTGTCCAGCCGGCGATCCAGCTTCGCCGTGAGCTTGCCCACGCCGAATATCAGCAGTATCTCGGGGATACACTTGACCGCCACGCTGATGAAGCGCGTCGAGAGAAATACCGTGTACGGCGTTTCGTACCCCGGGTTAAAGAAGATATAAAACCAGAACGCCGCCAAAAATGTTTCTACGGAGAGCATATTTATCATCCACGCGATTATTACCCTCGGCACGGTGATCCTGTCCTTGTAAAGCGCGAAGCCGTAGATAAGTCCCGTCAGCGCGCCGCTGATCGTAAAGCCCGGGATATACGCTCCTCCCGGCGCGATAAGGAACGATACGACGTCTCCCAGCGCTCCCACAAGCGCCGCCGGGATGGGTCCGAACATAGCGCCGGCGATCGCGATCGGCAGGAACGCGCCGCTGATTTTGACCGTTCCGCCGAACATCGGCAGGGTCGCGTTCGCGAACATTCCGAGCACTACCCTGAGCGCGAGCAGCATGGCTATCGCCGCCAGCGAGTATATCTTTTTTAATTCTTTTGCGGAATCAACAAATGTTTTTAACGGTGACAATTTTCAATACCCTCTTCCAAATAATAATTCGCGCATAAAAACGACTGTTTGTCGTGATCTCAAAAAATAATGGCGGACATAAAGCTGTCCGCCATACCATACGCAATATACAGCGGGATGCGAACCCGATACCGCAGGCAAGGCGCGCCTCCCTTTCGTTTTCGCGGCAACTCCCCGTCCGCGAAACACTTTACGCATCGGTTTCTACTCTGTTTACGATATTATTATATCACTAAACCGTGATTTGTCAAATAATTTTGGCAAAGCTCAGCAGCACAAGGATCAGCGTAGCCACCGCCGCAGCCGATACGACAATGACAATGACCGTATTCGCCCTTTTGTTTCCGCCGTCGTTCCGCTCGCGGGTCGGGATGAGCCTCGCCTTCCTCAGCGCGGTAACGACTCCCTTGTAAAGCAAGAGCACGAGCGCCGAGTTGAGCCCTGCCTTGATCGCGTTAAAGGGGATCAGCACGGGCAGGAACATATCGAGCACAGCCTCGCGCGGAACGCCCATAAATATCGGCGTCATAATGTAGTTCCAAAGCAGCATCACCGCGATCATCGAAAATGAGCCTGCCGCAAGACCGATTACCGCCCTTGACATTGTCTTTTTGCGGTGATAGATCAGCGAGGCGATCCCGATGAAGGTCGCCGAGGCGAGGAAATTCATCAAAAGACCGATCACACCCGTTGAGCTTACCGTCACCATCTCTATGGTACAGACGAGCAGCGACATTATCAGTCCGGCAACGGGTCCGAAGATGAACGCGCCGATGGTCAGGATAACGTCCTTTGGCTCGTAGGTCAAAAATCCGGCTATGTTGGGCAGCCTTAAAAAGATATCCGCCGCCACCGCCAGCGCGGTCAGCATCGCCATAGCTGCGATTTTTTTACCTGTTGAAAATTTTGTTTTTTCCGACATAAGATTACCTCCAAAGCTTTTTTCAGTTGTCTTTGGAATAATAAAGCCCGACATACGGATCGTACGTCGGGCGTTTTGGTGCAAAATTTACGGCAGAGCCGATTTTTCGCATCTTCTTTCATCCGGACTATGACCGTCGGTGCCTGGATCTCACAGGCTCGGCAAGCTTGCGCTTGTTCGCGGACTTACGGGAAAGCTCCCGATCACCGCCGGTGGAGAATTTCACTCCGCCCCGAAGACAACCTTCTATATTATTATATTATGAATTTAAAAAATGTCAATGCTTTTTTATTGAGCGCAGATACGCCTTTGTTTCATCGCTAACGCGATAGCTTTCAATTGATTTTTGTATCGCCTTGTTATATACGTCCTTCGGGAGCGCCGAGCTTTTCATATACTCAAGCGTTCGCGCCTCGCATTTGGCAACGGCAGTCGCGATCAGCCACGCCTGAGCCATCTTTACATAGTAATGGTCAAGGCTGATTGCGTCCGTCAGGCTCAAAACCTCCCCGATATATCCGTCATCAAGATAGTAGTTCAGCATCAATACAAGCCCGGCTCGCACCGCCCACGGATCGCCGCCGGAAAGATACGCGATTTTAATATGCTCAAAAAACGGAGCGCGGCATTTTTTGACGTATTTTAAGCCCGAAACAAAGCAGTCGCACAGCGCCCAGTTGCTGATGTACGGTATATAATCGTCCGCGAGAGATAAAAACTCGGCGTAATCCTTCGGCTTTATCAGCCCCGTAACGATCGCGCGCAGCATTTTCTCCTCGTAATACACGGAGCCGCAGACCGACAAAAAGCTCCGCGGATCGCCCTTTGACAGCTCCCTGCCCAGCTCCCGGAGCTTTGGCATGCGAACGCCCAAAAAGCTGTCCTTTTCCTCGTTCGGCACGAGCGAGCTGTGGAACTCCCTGTATTTTTCGTCGCGAAGGCTCTTTAAGTATTCCAAAAATCCGGCGTAGTTTTCCGCCGTAATGATGTTATTTTTTAAATCCATCTTTATGCTCACGGTCATACACCTCGCAGGGCGTGTCCAGATCGAGATACGCTATGTCGTGGTGAGGCTTCTGCTGCTCCTTAGGCGGAGGGGTCATGTAATCCCCGAACACCATGGTGAGGTACTCGTCGTAGCCCTTCATGCAGGGCATGCGCAGACCCTCGAAGGTGACGTAATCCACTCCCTCGTAAATCCGCTTGGGGTACTCGGGACGCATCCACTTGGGTCCCGCGCAGAGCTCGGTCACGCACTTGTTTTCACTGAGTTTATATTTTGTCATGTGCCTTTCGGCCATGCGCCAGATCCTGTTCCTTATTTTTTTGCCCCTGAATATCCCGAGCAGCACCCTGCTGCCGAACGCCATCAGTCCGCCGTTGTTCTCCGGCACGATCTGCGCCAAAAACAGCGAGTAGATCATTGTCCACATAAACTGCATTTTTCGCGCGAATCTTCCGTCGGGAGCGACGTCGAGCGGAAAGACGTCGAGCACCAGCCCGTGGGGGATGTCGACCTCGGTCTGGTTAGTCTTTACCATAGTGCAGCTTGTGTCGGTAATGGTTATAAAAATGTTGCCGGTGAACATTTCGTCGTCTGTTTTGAGCAGCCTGAACCTGCCGTCGGCGTGCTGTTCGCGCCAGAGCCCGGGCAGCTTTTCGTAATCCTCCCTGGGCAGCATTACGTCGACGTCGTCGTCCCACGGCACGAATCCGCCGTTTCTGAGCGCGCCGATAAGCCCGCCTCCGATAAGATAGAAGGTAAGGCCGTTTTTTTCGCAGAAATCTCTGAAATATTCAAGCATTGGGAGCTGTTTTAGCTGCAGCTCGCGCAAAAGCTCCGGAGTAAGCTGAACCTTGTCCATAATAGTTACCTGATGACCGTATTCTTAATTACCTTGCGTTTGACCTTTTCGATATGCTCCTTGGCGTGGCTGTGGCTGATTTTTTTGCGCCAGAACGGGATCTGCAATAGTCCGACTATCGTGCCGACGCCGTACGCCACGTGAAGAAGCGGAAATATGAACGGCAGCAAAATAAACTGAGGCTGGATGTTTTTCACCGTACAGCAGCCCACCGTGTTAACAAAGTCGAACATGCCGTATATAAGCAGAAGGATATACAAAAAGAACGGGTGTCCGAGTACCGCCGGCACCGTGAGTCCCAGTATCATCATCACGAACAGAAACGGAGCGAAGTGGAAATACGAAAGACATCCCGGGCACTCCGAGACCGTTAATCCGATCCACCTGCCGTTTGAATACTTTTGACGGATCATATTTCTGAGGGTGTTGCGCGAGTGCTGATATGAGATTATATCCGGGCAGCAGCACATTTTGTATCCCGCCTGACGGATCCTGTAGTGGAACTCGTTGTCCTCGGTGCGTCCGAGGTTCTCGTTAAAGCCGCCCACCGCGGCGATCACCTCTCTGCGGTACGCCGCGTGGAAAAGGCTGTCCATGTACTCCTTGCGTGTGGAGGGACGCCTGTACGCCGCTACGGAGCTTCCGAAAAGCGAATCCTCCGCCGCCAGCAGGGTCATCTTCCACGAGCTTACGTTTGAGCTGATGTTCGGTCTGCCGCCTCCGACTACGTTCTCGCCCTGTCTGAGGTTATATACATTCCTCGAGACAAAGTTTCGCGGTATGCGCGCGTGAGCGTCGACTCGGATTATGACGTCTCCGGTGGCGGTCATCAGCGCCGCGTTCCACGAAAACGCCTGATTGCGCTTGGCGCACTGAACGATCTTGACGTCCATAAACCCGTAGTCGGTGTTTTTGAACTGCTCCATCCTGTCATATGTCGAGTCGGTGGACATGCTGTCCACAAATACGATCTCGATTTTTTCATGCGGGTAGTCCTGGAGCGAGATATCGCTGAACAGCCCCTGGATAGCCTCCGCCTCGTTGTAGGCTATCATGCAAAGTGAAACTACCATTTGAAAATCACCCGATCAAAATCCAGTGTATTCTGTGTATCCTGTGTAAACAGGCTGCGGAATATATTTTTTCGCCGCCTTTTCCTCGTCTGATATTTTGAGCCAGCGCGCGGAATTTACCGCGGCGCATAGCGCGTAAGGTCCCACATAAAAGACCGGCGCTACAAAGAAGCAGAGCAAGATCCAGCCGAGCATGCTGAAGGTCAGCCTGATAAACGCCCATAAATGCCTGAACGAAAAGCCGAGATAACCGAATATATATCTCGCCGCGCCGCGGCTGTCGTCGATCCCGTAAAGGCAGAGCGGATAGTGGAGGATCAGCGAGTAAAGCAAGAAGGTTATCATTCCGCCGATCACCGCTCCGACGACCCCGAGCGCTCCGTCAGCGCCGAACAGGCTCTTTATTCCGAATCCGAAAAGCAGGTTTAAGGTGCCGAAGAAAAGGAACAGCCCCATATTTATCACCATTGTTTTCAGATATCTGCGCGCGCCCCTGAAAAAGTAAAACAGATCGGTGACCTCGCAGTTATTTTCCGATACGGCGTTTGCCGCCGCCTTGTACGCGCCGTTCACAAAGGGCGAAAGGAGCGTCGCCGCGATCACGACCGCCGCCGTCCCCAAAAGGTAGGGAAGCTCAAAGCCGTCTTTCATCTGCTCGGTTTCAATGTCGATCGCGTTGAACGACAACCAGATAAGATACAAAGCGTTTTGCAGCATTATAAAGATCATCGCCGCAAGCGAGATCCCGGCTATTATGGGGATCGTGTTGCCCCTGAGCGCCTCTCTCGCCTGTTTTTTTACTAATTTTTCTTTTCTCATGATACATCCCAAATCTTTTATTCAGTATACAAGCGGTAGATCGCCTCAAGGCAGATCTGCATGTGCCTGATAAAGTTTTCCTTGTCAACGCTCTCGTCGGCGTTGTGCATGTTGATCTCGTCGCCCTTGAAATTGGGGCCGAACGCGACTCCCCTGCCGCCGAGTTTGCGAGCGTAGGTTCCGCCGCCGGTCGAGTATATATCGGCCTTTTCGCCGGTGACGCTCTCGTAGGCCTCGCTCAGCAGCCTGATAAGCTCGCTGTCCTTCTCAACATACAGCGGTCTTTCGTGATGGGTGACCTTGGCGTTTATTCCGCTGCGCTCGGCAACGGTCATGAACTGCCTTATTACATAGTCGCCGTTCACGGTGACGGGATAGCGGATATCTATCTCCGCCTTGGCGGTCTCGCCCTCGATATGGACGATACCGAGGTTGACCGTGAGCGAGCCCGAAACAGCGTCGCTCATCTTGATACCGAGCGATCTGCCGTTTGTCTCGGTGTTCAGCGCGTAGTCGATAAACAGGCACAGCGCGCCGATATCCTCGACGTCGTAGGCGTGGGTGATCAGATCTATAAGCGCCGCCGCCGCGTTGAAGCCCTTTTCCGGCTCGCAGGCGTGAGCCGCCTTGCCTCGGCTGATTATCATCAGGCCGTCGATCGTGTAGTTGAACTCAAAGCTTCCTTCGCCGGCGTCTGCAAAGCGCATCAGGCGCTGTTCGTCGTAGCTCGAGGAATCGAGCATAACATACGCCAGATCGGGAACGGCGTTGACCGCCTTGCCCGAGTGGAACTGAGAGAGCACCTTCGCCTCGTTGCAGGGGGTGCTGATCTCGATATGAAGTATTCCCTTTTCGGCATAGCAGATACCGTACTCGCTGTCGGGAGTGAAGGCGAGGTCGGGCAGCGGCTGAGCCTTGAAGTAGCCCTCCATGTCCTCCATGCCAGTTTCCTCAGAGGTGCCATAGATCGCGCGGACGGTGTTTTTTCCCTCAACTCCGCTATCCTTTAGCGCGCGCAGGCAGTAAAGGTTAACAAGCGCGGCGCCCTTGTCGTCGGCGATGCCCCTTCCGTACAGCCTGCCGTTCTGCTCTGTAAGCGCGAAGGGGTTTACGCTCCAGTTATTGCCGGCAGGAACAACGTCGAGGTGAGACAGCACTCCGCAGAGCTTTCCGCCGCTGCCGAGCTGAACGTGACCGCTCTGACCGGTGACGCGCTCTGCCTCGAGCCCGAAGTCCCTCGCGCGCGAAAGTATGAACTCGAGCGCTCTGTCGCACTCCTCGGGCTTGGCGCCGTCAACGGATTCAAGGCTCAAAAGCTTGCCGAGATCCTCAAAAAACTCATCACGGTATTTAAGAATATTATCGCCGAATTTCATCATATATCTCTCCAGTTATCACGAATGTTTGATTTTTTTCTTTCCCTGATCCTTTTGATCACAGCGACCGTCAGCACGGCGAGCATGTAGATAACGAATACCGCCAGCGCGCACAGGCTGATCTTGATACCCGTGTCGAGCCCCGGGGTGCGGTAGCTGAACACGATATCGCTCTTTGTGTTCGCGGGGACCTTGACCGCCATAAAGCCGTAATCGACCTTCTCGACGTCGACGTCCTCGCCGTTGACCTTAGCGGTGAAGCCCTCGCTGTAGGGAACGCTGAAAAACACGAGCGTAGAGCCGCCCTTGTTGTCATACACCGCGGAAAAGCCCTCCTTTGTGTACTCGAACTTTGAGCAGGCGCGCTGCTTGAGCTTGTCGCAGGCGTACTCCAGCTTTTTGTCGCCGTAGCTGTATTCGTCAACGGCGCTTTTGAAGCGCGCCGGACTGTCGCCGTAAAGCTCCTTATATTTTTCGTCTGTGTAGCCGGTTATGTCGGCGTACTTTTCCATCTGTTCCCTGTTGAGAACCAGCGCGTAAACAAGCGCCTCGCTGCGGTTGTTCTCCTTGATGCGCTCAAACTCCTCCTCGGTTATATAGCTGTCGAAGCTGAAGCCCATCGGGATATAGTTCTGATTTTCGTAAATATTAAATTTGTTGCAGGTCTTGAGGTATTTCCAGCCGGGCATTTTGGGAACTCCCTCTTTGTCGATAAAGGACTTGTCAATGGTGCTGTCCGCGTTGTCGAGAACGGAGTCAAAATAATATTTTGTGCTGAAAAACGGCCTCAGACCGTAGTATGAGAAATCGGGTCGCGACGCGACGTCGCGCTTGTATCCGATCTTTTTGTAAAACTGCATTATCGAGGTGGACACCGAGCTTTGGAAGCAGTTTATGCTCTGCACCTTCCAGTACATCGAGGTGTTGTCGACGCACTTGTAAAAATCGCTTCGCTCTGTCTCGAGGTCGTCGATCTCGATATCGTCGCGCGAATTGACGATGTAATTCCTGATCGCGAAGGTGGTGCCGCTGGCGAAAACTCCCGTGCCGATTATAAAGTACGAGGTGATAAGCGTGATCACCATCACGGCGGAGGTCGCCGCGATAAAGAAATGGAGCTTGTTTTTGAGGAATTTTTTATAGATCAGCGCAAGCGCGAGCAGACACATCATCGCCGCGAGCGCGTAAAGCCAGAACCGGTCGTTGTCCGCCTGAACGCCCATTTCAAGATGTTCCTCGCCTGTGTCCTGATTCTCGACCGTGACCGGCATAAGCCCGATCAAAAGCGTCGCGCCCAGGGTTATGCCCGACGACCAGATCAGCGCGCGCTTCCAGTTGGCGCGCCTGTTCTCCGCGGCTCTGACGGTCGCCAGAACGAACAGCAGGACGAGCATATAGTACCATCTCGCGTAGTAGATCGACGCGTTCATAAGCTGGAACATGCAGTTGAGCACGGGCACCAGCGCGAACAGTATCAGCAGGCAAATCATCTTTTTGAGCCAGTCGCGCTTTTTAAGCTGCAAATACGCGATCGCTCCGGTCATTCCGAACAGCGGCAGCCAGCCTGCCACCGACGCCCACTTGCAGTTCGATTCGGGCGTGAAGGTAGGCATAGCGGGGACATCCGCCGGGAAGAAGAACGCCAGCACCGACAGCCAGTACCGCTGGGGCTTGTCGTGAACAAGCGCCGCCCAGTCCTTTGGGAATGTGTCGAGGCGCGGATTGCCCAAAAGTCCCAGCACCGAGGGCAGCAGGATGAACGCCGTAGCGGCAAAGCCGACTATCGCCTCGAGCGCCAAAAGCAGGAACTCGGTGATCTTGAATTTATATGTCTTTGTGAGGGTGAGCATCAGGTAATACATGATAACAAACAGCACCTGTCCCACAAAGAAGTAGTAATTCACCACGCATGCCGCGAACACCGCCAGAGCGAACAGCCCCCGGCGCTTGTCGTACAAAAAAGCGTCGAGCGCCGCCAGCAGCAGCGGAAACACTATCATTGGCTCGTGAAAGTGGAAAAAGAACACGTTGTATATCGAAAAGCCCGAAAAAGCGTAAAGGAGTCCGCCCATTACCGCGAAGGGCTTGTACCTGACGTAGCGCTGAATAAAGATGAACGCCGAAGCCGACGCGCAGGCGAATTTAAGGATAAGCAGCGGTCCGATCAGATTCGGGATGAACTCGTTGTCAAACGGGATCGTCATCCAGAAAAACGGGCTTCCGAGCAGGTAAAAGCTGTAGCTCGCGATAGTGTCGCTTCCGAGGTCGGTCAGGTGGTTCCAGCCCAGCTCGCCGTTCCTGACCGCCGAGTGGAGCATCTGGTAAAAGGGTATTTCCTGAACATTAAAATCTCCGTAGTAATAAAATACCCCGCCCTGATAAACAATAAATGGTATGAACAGTGCCGCCGCCGTCAGCAGGCCGAGCAAGAACGTCAGCAGCAGATAGTGGCCGGTTTTTGGTTTGAAGCGCTGTAATGAAGAACCCATCAGAATATCTCCCTATGATGACGCAAGTGCCGATAACCTTTGACATTTGCCGTAAAATCGTTATAATGAGTATAGTATCAATATATTATATCATAAAAAGAATCCTTTTGCACTATTTTTGCCAAAAAATTTTTACGGAGATAAAATTATGACCTCTTATCATTTTTACGCCATGCTCTCGAGGATGAAATACATCAACCGCTGGGGGCTTATGAACAACACAAGGCTCGAAAACATCAGCGAGCACAGCCAGCAGGTCGCCATACTCACCCACTGTCTGGTGCTTATCCACAACAAGCGCTTCGGGGGAAGCCTCGATGCCCAGCGCGCGGCGCTGCTGGCGGTTTTCCACGATTCCACCGAGATAATCACCGGCGATCTGCCCACGCCGATAAAATACCAAAACCCCGAGATGATCGGCGCCTACAAGCAGATAGAGGACAACGCCGCCGACAGGCTCGTGTCGCTTTTGCCCGAGGATTTCAGGGAGGACTACGAGGAGATACTAAAGCAGAGCGGCGAAAACGACGAAAAGCTGCGCAAATTTGTCAAGGCCGCGGACAGGTTCTCGGCGCTGATAAAGTGCATTGAGGAAATGCGCATGGGCAACGACGAGTTCAAAATGGCAAGGGATACTATCAAAAAATCCATAGACGATATGGCGCTGCCCGAGGCGGAGGTCTTTGAAAGGGAGTTCCTTCCGTCCTTCTACCTCGCGCTCGACGAGCTGAACGGCTGACAGGCGCTTATTGCCGGTTTTGTCAATGCCCAAGCCGTTAAAGCCTTGGCGCCCGTTTCACATTACCGTCACAATTTTGATAATCTATGTCAAAAAAACACAGTTTTCAACGGCAAATTTCGTCACCGCAAAGCTACATATTTCTAAATAAGAATTATTTATTGGAATTATGTGCTATAATATTAAATGACTATTTGTAAATGACGGAATGTTTTTTACCAAAAGCTTTTAATCCGTTTACAGGAGGAGCGATATGGCAAATTCTAACGGCCACTACGTTGACATCAGCTCGAACACACAGGTGTTCAAGCTTTACAACAAAAAGGGCAGGGCATTAAGGATCCTTTGTCTTATTTTTTCGATATTATTATTACTGGGCGGCAGCGCCATGGTTTACTATTACGCGCTGCTCAACTCTTTGAACTTTAAGGATCTTTCGTCGCTGGCGACTAACGACAAACCGGATTCGGTAGCGGCAACTCAGACCGCGGAGCTTTCCGGCAACGGCACTCAGCTCACCATCGGCGACGGTCAGCTGCTGCAGGACAGCAAGGTGCTCAACATAATGCTGTTCGGCGAGGACAACAGCCAGGGCGATAAATACGGCAGAACCGACACCATGATCATGATGTCGATCGACAACTGGCACAAGAAGCTCAAGCTGACCTCGTTCCAGCGCGACACCTACGTCTATATCCCCGGCTACGGTGAGAACAAGATCAACGCCGCCTACACCTACGGCGGTCCCAAGCTGACGATCGAAACGATAGAAGCTAACTTCGGCATCAAGATCGACCGTTACGCGGTCGTTGACTTTGACAGCTTTATTGACATTATCGACACTCTCGGCGGTATCGACATGGAGGTCACTCAGGACGAGATCGACTACATCAACTACCAGATGTACAAAAACGGTCAGGTCGACGAGTACACGACCATCAAGGACGCACCCGGTATTGTTCACCTGAACGGTCAGGAAGCCCTCTGGTACGCGCGTAACCGCGGCCTTTCCAAGAACGAGGACGGCAACGAGATCGGTATCGACGGAGACGACTGGGACAGAACCTCTCGCCAGAGAAAGCTGCTCGAGACGCTGTTCAACAGTCTTAAAGGCGCGGACATCACAAAAATCGTCCAAATCGTAAGCTCGGTAGGCCCCATGATCACGACTAACCTGAAGAAGGACGAGATCACGGCGCTTGTTTCTCACGCGCCTACCTACCTCACCTACACGGTAGAGCAGAGCTATGTTCCCACCGAGGGACTTTGGTACTACGAAAACAACACCCCCGTTGGCTCGGTCATCGCGATCGCGGACATGAACGCCCAGCGAATGGAGTTCGCCAAATTCATCTATGAGGACAGGCTGACAGGCGGAAACTCCGGTTCATCCTCATCATCCTCCTCGGCTTCTTCAAACTAAAAAAATCAGGTCGGTTCAGACGAACCGACCTTTTTGTTCACCTGCTTTTATAGTCCTCGCTGATTTTTCTGCTCCAGCCGGGACGGAGCTTTGCTCCTCCCCTGACCTTTGTGACCGCCTCGCAAACCGCGTCGTAAACGACCCCCGTGCCCTTGGCGTCCGCCCTGTAGTCCACGGCTCTGTCTGCTCCGATGCCAAATTCCCCGGCGGTACGCACCGCGTCGATATTCGCGCCGATAAACAGGAACTCCCAGTTGTCCTTCTCCTTTTTGCGCTCGATCAGCCTCTTGATGTCGCTGCTGCTGTAGCGGCGGCTCGCGTTTTCAAGGCCGTCGGTCGTGATAACGAACAGCGTGCGCTCCGGAACATCCTCGCTCCTGGCGTATTTGTGGATGTTTGAAATGTGTTTTACCGCTCCGCCGATCGCGTCGAGCAGCGCCGTGCAGCCCCTTACCGTGTAGTCGTCCTCCGTCATTGGTCTGATCTCCTCAAGCGGAAGCCTGTCGTGAAGGACGACGCTCTCGTGGTCGAACAGCACGGTGGAAACATACGCCCTGCCGTCCTGCTTCTTCTGCTTCTCTATCATCGAGTTGAAGCCTCCGATCGTGTCCTTTTCAAGACCGCTCATCGAACCGCTCCTGTCGAGGATGAATACGATTTCGGTGATATTGTTTTTCTTTGTCATAATTAACGCCTCCGTAAAAGAATTTTTGTTTTGTCCTTTGACAATTATATAATAATTCTTTTCGCGGCGCGTTTGGTCGCCTTAAAAGCGACATTTACAAATATGTCCCGAAATGATATAATAGACGCGCAGGGTAGGTCATAAAATTCGCGTTGAGGTATATGCCATGTTATTTAAAAAACCCAAAAGGAAAAATCTTGAAGCCGGTTTTATTATCGAGCTCAAAAAATATATAGATAAAAATTACGAACCCGGGAAAACCGCGTCCGATCGTACCGTTTTTTACGGTGCGGCTCCTTCCGCAAAGCCGGCAGGCGGTTTCAGACCCCGAGGCAAGGCAAGGGTATCCGATTCCGAAATACCGCGCGCCGCGGGATCCCCTGTATCGGTCACGGCGCAGGCAGAGGAAGCATTTGATTCCGCTGTAGCGGACAGAGCGGCAGCGAACGATCCGAGCCTTGAGGAAATGCTCGGCCTGCTCGACGAGAGCTTTTCCGAAATGCTGCTGAGGAAGATCGACGAAAACAGCATGACCGACGCCCAATGCTACAAAAAGGCCGGGATCGACCGCAAGCTATTCTCAAAGATCCGCTCAAATCCGCAGTACAGACCGAGCAAGCAGACCGCCGTAGCCTTCGCGGTCGCGTTGGAGCTCGGGATTGACGAGACAAAGGAGCTGCTTGCAAAGGCAGGCTACGCGCTGTCGCACAGCAGCAAGTTTGATATCATCATCGAGTTTTTTATTCTAAAAAGGAACTATAATCGCTTTGAGATAAACGAGGCGCTTTACGAGTTCGATCAGGCGCTTATCTGACATAAGCAGAAAAAAACGCTTCCGAAAACCGGAAGCGTTGATTTTTTACATTTTTGTATAGAATACGCTCAAAAACTGCTCGTAAAATTCCTTTTCGTTCACCGTGTACTCGGCATAGCCGCTCGCGCCGATCTTTGACTCGCCCGGCACGGAGTACATCTGTTTATTGGGGGCACCGTTGAGTGCGACCTCCTTCGCCATGTACAATACCTTCGCGGCGTCAAGGTTGGTGCAGGAATACGGCGCGCTCTCGTTATAAAGATCCACTGCGTAGGTTGGTCTGTCCTTTACCTTGCCGACCACCTTGTCAAAAAAGCCGTTCGCGTAAGCCTGATGGCGCTTGTTTCTGAGCTCGTTAGCGTCAGGTCTGTCGTGAACTCTCGCCTTGATGAATCTCTCGGCATCCTTGCCCATAAGGTGGTAGGATTCGCCCTGCTTAAACTTTTCGATAGTCTCCGGCGACACGACGTCAACGCCGCCCACCGAGTCGTTTATCGCCATTACGCCGTCAAGGTCGAGCGCGTAATACGTGTTGATCGGAATGTTGTAGAACACACGCTTTACCGACGCTACGGTGTTCGCGCAGCTCGATTCCCTTCCGTCGCCGTACGCGTAGGAAAGACATATCTGCTGTTTTTGCATGCCCGTGTAGTATCCGCTCGCGGAGTAGATCGCTACGTCGGTCATTGTATCACGCGGAATGTTGATCATCGAAAGCTTATTGGCCTTGAAGTCCAGCGCCATAAGGACGATCACGTCCGCCTGACCGGCAGCGCCTTCCGCGGTGGGGATATCAAAATCCCTTTTATCGACGCCAATAAACAGGAGGCTGGTCACGTCCTTATTGTATTTATAGGTCTGACCGTTGTAGACGATATAGTCGCCGCCCTCCTGAACAACGGCGTCTAAGGATTCAGGCGCGGAGATCTGGACATCATCCGTATATAGCTCTCCCTGACCCTTAAGGATAAGCAGCAGCGCCGTGCCGGTAGTGATAAGCACGAGTGCCAGCAGCACACAGACTATGGAAATAAGAACCTTTTTCCACGTCTTTTTTTTCTTCTTTTTATGGTGGTGGGAATGGTGACCGGATGATGACTTGCTTCCCGAATGTCTCCTTCTTTTCCGTCTGGGATTCAAAAAAACATAATCTTCAACATCATCCTTGACTGTAAGCTCGTCCCTGGCTACTTCGGTTTTTTCCTCCGCAACCATTATCTTATCGGAGTTGCTGTAAGTGTCCTCACTGTCCCATGTGAACCCGCGTTCACCTGGTTTGCTCATTGTTTACAAGTACCCCCTGTACCAAATAACGTCCGTCTCCACCGCCGTTAAGGCAGGTGCTGAGGACAAGCATTTTGTCATCCTTTGTTAGTGTGATGTCCTTTCTGACATTACTCGATACCGACCTCGGGTTCAGCGCCTCCTCCTGCCACTCGGCATACACCTTGTCGTCCAAAAAGTTAAACGAGTTCATGATGTGCCTGTCGTCGTAGATGTAGGCGGAAACTACCTCGTAGGTCAGTTTTCTGTCTTTTGTATAGATATAGATGTATTTATTTTCCTCAAAGAACTGCGGATCCGAGAAGTAGTGCAGCGTAGCGAACATGGAGCCGTCCAGCATGTTGTGTCCGTAGAGCACGGTCACGCGGTCGGTGTAATCCCTTTTGTTGCAGGACTGAGAATAGATGGTTCCCGGGAAGCTGTAGCCCTTGTATATGTCGTGGTCAAGATAAAAATTATCGTCCTCGGCGCTCTGCGCCACGGGATAATTCACGTTTGTGTTGGAAATGTATATCCATGAATAGATGTCGGGATTCTGCGCGGACAGCTCGGAAAGGTTCACGGGATTATCCGCAAGCACGGTATTTCCCTCGGAAGACTGCTGAGAGCTCTGCTGAGAAACCGGCTGAGAGCCGCCCGACTCGGTCGTCGCCGTAATATCGGAAGCGTAGGAACCGGCGATCTTTTCGTAATCGCCGCTTGCGAGCGCGCCGTTGACAAGCTTGAAAATAACTATCCCGGCAGCAACCGCAAAGGCAAGCGCAAAAATGACTATCACGGCAATAATAGCTTTGTTTTTACTTTTTTTCACGCTCTCACCTCCGAAAAACACTGAATATCAAGAAAAAAAGCCTCTTTGTTAAAGAGGCTTTTATACCCGGTCAAATTATTTCTTCGCCTTTTTAGCCGCAAACAATGTGCCGGCTCCGCAAGCGAGAGCTGTAAGCGCGATCGCGGAATAGGCCGCTACGCTGTCCGCTCCTGTCTTAGGAGAAACCGGATTATCGTCCTTCTTGACGTTTGTAGTTGTTGGCTGAGTCTCAGCCTGAGTTGTAGCAACGGGGCTGTTGACGGAAATCGCGAACGCGGGAACAACAGATAACGCCATGATCATGGCCGCGGCCGCAGAGGCAATCAACTTTTTCATTTTTATCTCCTCCATATCTTATAAATTCAGTTTAAGCTGTTTGATCGCTAATATTATAACACAAGACAGCAAGATTGTAAAGAGTTTTATTGCAATAATATTTTCCATAATACACAAAAATATCTTGCTTTTCTGTTGATTTAGCAGAAACTTTGTTAAAATTCAGCCCAATATTGTCTTGCCTTTAATAAAATGATATAATATAATAGCTTTGATATACTTGAAAGGAGTTGTTTGTGATGAATGTTTCAGAACTGCAAAAAAAGATAATCGAGCTGAAAAAACAAAATGATGTTTGTATCCTTGCCCACAGCTATCAGGCGAGGGAGATATGCGAGATCGCCGATTACACCGGCGACAGCTACAAGCTCAGCGTCGACGCGACAAAGGTCGGCAATAAAAATATACTGATGTGCGGCGTGCGCTTTATGGCGGAGACCTGCAAGATACTGTCTCCCGAAAAAAAGGTCGTACTGGCGCAGCCGATCGCGGGCTGCGCGATGGCGGATCAGATGGACAAAGCGCTGATCTCCGAGGTCAAAAAGAAATTCCCCGGATACACGGTAGTGGCATATGTCAACACGACCGCCGAGCTAAAGACCATTTGCGACGTCTGCGTAACAAGCTCGTCCGCGGTCCAGATAGTGAATAATATCGAGAACAGGGATATACTGTTTATTCCCGACTGCAATCTGGGCAGCTATGTCAGCCGGCAGTGCCCCGACAAAAACATCAGGCTTTTGAGCGGCTGCTGCCCGATCCACGCCTGCGTTACAAAGAAAGAGGCCGAGGCGGCCAAGGCGGCTCATCCCGGCGCCGAGCTATTGGTACACCCGGAATGTACTCCCGAGGTATGTTCGCTCGCCGACTATATCGGCTCCACCTCCGGCATAATGAACTACGCGGTCAACTCCGACAAAAAGGAATTTATTATCGGAACGGAAATAAGCATTGCCGAGCATCTTCAGTACATGTGCCCCGACAAAAAATTCCACCTGCTGTCGCTCAAGCTGATATGCCCGAATATGAAGGCGACAACGCTGATGGACGTTTACAACTGTCTTAACGGCTGCGGTGGCGAGGAGATCGTTCTTGACGACGACACGATCCGCGACGCAAAGCGCTGCATTGACGAAATGATAAGGCTCGGTCAATAATTTGGGAGATAATATGGAAAAACGAGCGCTGATCGCGATGAGCGGCGGAGTTGACAGCTCTGTCGCGGCGCACCTCGCGATGAAAATGGGCTACAGCTGCGAAGGGGTCACGCTGAAGCTGTACGACAACGGGGACATAGTTTGCGATAACCAAAAGACCTGCTGTTCGCTTGACGATATCGAGGATGCCAGGAGCGCGTGCCGCAGGATAGGTATTCCCCACACCGTGTACAACTTTAAGGACAACTTTAAGGAAAACGTGATCTCGCGCTTTATTGACGCGTACGAGCGCGGCGCTACGCCGAACCCGTGCATCGACTGCAATCGGTTCATAAAATTCAAAGAGCTTGTGCGGCGCGCGGAGATACTGAGCTTTGATTTCGTGGTCACGGGTCATTACGCCCGGGTTGAGTACGACAAGGAAAGAAAAAGATATCTGCTGAAAAAGGCCGCCGACCCTGCCAAGGATCAGAGCTATGTGCTGTATCCGCTGACTCAGGATCAGCTTTCAAAAACGCTTCTTCCGCTCGGGGAGCTGACAAAGGGCGAGGTGAGGGAGCTGGCGCGCGGGCTCGGACTGATAAACGCCGAAAAACGCGACAGTCAGGATATCTGCTTCGTGCCGAACGGCGACTACGCGGAGTTCATCAGGAGCTATACCGGCAAAAGCTATCCCGAGGGCGATTTTGTAGATGAAAAAGGAAATATCCTCGGCACTCACAAGGGAATAATACACTATACCGTCGGTCAGAGGAAGGGTCTCGGACTGGCTCTGCCGGCGCCGATGTACGTTAAGGAAAAGGATATCGCAGGCAACAAGGTCGTGCTGTGCGATAACGCTTCGCTGTTCTCAAGGGAGCTGACCGCGAAGGATATCAACCTGATCTCCGTGGAGCGGATCGACGAGCCAATGAGGGTTTGCGCCCGCGTGCGCTATAACCAGAAGGAACAGCCGGCAACGGTGACTCAGCTTGACGACGATACGATTAAGGTGGTGTTTGACGAACCGCAAAGGGCGATCTCAAAAGGTCAGGCGGTCGTGCTGTACGACGGCGATACGGTGGTCGGCGGAGGAACGATACAATAACATAAGAGCAGGAGCAGTTCAATTGAACTGCCCCTGCTTGTTTTTTATGCCTTATATGAAAAACCAAGTGAGCCGAAAATGCCGCGCTGTCTTCACGTATTGACAGCTGAGTTACTCCGAAAAATAAGCGTTAACGATAACACCGTTTTTCAGCTGGGAAACCGAGTGAGTCGAAAACGCCGCGTTTTCTTCCCGTATTGACAGCGGAGGCACTCCGCAAAAAAACAGGCAACAGTCGGAACATCTGTTGCCTGTTTAATTCAAAAACTGCGGGGGATTCCACAGAGTATTGACCTTTTGCTGATTCTGTGAATTTTAAGTAATGTGAAAAACAATTAAGCTGCCTGAATTACTCGCTTTATTCGCCTGTGCCTGATTATTATACCTGACATTATGCTTGATTTTGCGGAACTGACTCCGCAGACTGTCCTGATTACTTTGATGACAGCCACTTTTCAACTTCTTCCTGCAGGCGGTCAGGGTCGTTTACGACCTGATCGTCACAGCCCAAACCCTTACATATGACGGAAGGCTCCAACTCATCAGCCTTCTGATGGGCTATATAATGCGCAACATTAGCAGTGAACTTGCGGATATCCGCAGGGCGTCGCTGTCCTGACAAAATTCTGGAAATATATGAAGGATCATAATTCAGCCTTCTGCCAAGTTCATTATTACTGATTTCAAAACTTCTCAACAGCTGCTTCAGCTTTTCGATAAAGGTATCGTAATCTATGCCGTAGCCCTTGTCGATGAGCTTTTTTAACGACTCCGTGACCTCCTCCCGGGAAATACCGGGATCTCTTTTTGACAAAAGCTCGTACAAACCCTTTGTGAGCCCTGCGAAGTGGGCTCCGCGAACATTGGGGACTCTGTACCCCTTTCTGTATCTGCTGATCGTACCTTCCGAAAGACCTGAAGCTAACGCAAGCTCCTTGCTTGAACATCTAGCCTGCAGAATGTAGTCATTTAACTTGTCGTGGAAAGTCATATAAATCTCCCCATTCTGTAATATGATAACATTCTGTAAAAATTCGGATAAAATTCGGCGAGCGTTGTGTTTAGTATAATTCGATTTTTGCCGGAAAATACAGTTTCAGCCGAGAAAGTATTTATCCAAATTTTGCAAGAATATTATACCATATAAAAACAGTAAATTCTTTTATATTTCCAATTTGTCAATGACATTTCGGTTGACTGTTAGCGCTTTTTGTCAAATAACACCAATTAAAGCCAATAAAAAATCACCGCTTGCACTTTATAAAAAAACGCAAACGGTGAATAATTATAGGTTATTGCTATTTTCTGGTATTAATCCCGAGAGGGCGGTTTTGTGTCATGTCAGCGCCCGGGCGAGGCTTTCAACGGCGCGCTCAATGCCGCCGTCTCCGGCGGTGATTTCGACCGTAAGATCGGCGTATTTTTCATACAGAGGGCTGCGCTGTTCAAAGACGTTGTCAAGGGTCTCGTTCTTATGAAACGCTATGCCGCGGGTCGTGATGTTCGTGACTCTGCGCTTGATCTCGCCGAGGGGAACGCTGAGATACACTACCCTTCCGAGCGATTTAAGGCGCTCCATAGCAGGCTGCGAGAGCACCATTGACCCGCCTGTGGCGACTACGGTACAGTCGCAGCCGAGAGAGCTCCCGACCTCCTGCTCAAGCTCCAGAAAACGGTCGAGCCCGTCCTCGTCAAGAATCCGCTGTAGCGGCTTTCCGGCTTTTCTGCTGATGATTAGGTCGGTGTCGATAAACGAATATCCGAGCGCCTTGGCAAGAAGGACTCCGAGCGTGCTTTTGCCCGAGCCCGGCATACCGATAAGGATAATGCTGCTCATATCAGAGGATCCTGACGTTCAGCGAATCGGTCGAGGAGGTCGGCACGGTCTTGTTTGATGAGAGGACGACAACGGTGTCTCCCTTGCTGACCAGTCCGGTGCTGAGCGCTTTTTCCATAGCCTGATTGGTGATATCGTCCGACGTCACCTTTTCCTCGCCGAGAAGGGCGGTAATGCCCCAGTTGAGGCAGAGCCTCTTGCAGACTATCTCGGAGGTGACGACCGCGATAACGGGAACCTCGGGTCTGAAATGTACCATGGCTCTCGCGACGCGTCCCGTGGCGCTCTCTACGATTATCGCTTTCGCGCCGACCGCTATGGCGATCTCCTTGGCGGCGCGGCAGATGCTTCCGCGGAGGACGTTGCTGTCGTTGATAGAGTGCTCCTCAACATACCTTTGGAGCGCGCCGAACTCGCCGTTGTTCTCAGCCTCGGTACAGATAGCGTCGAGCGCCCTAACGCTCTCTACGGGATATTTGCCCGCGGCGGATTCGCCGGAGAGCATTACCGCGCTGGTGCCGTCGTAAACGGCGTTGGCGACGTCGCTGATCTCCGCACGGGTCGGGCGCGGAGAGGTGGTCATGCTTTCGAGCATCTGGGTAGCTGTGATAACGTACTTGCCCTTGGCTACGCACTTGCGGATGAGGGTCTTTTGAATCTCGGGAAGCTTGATGAACGGGATCTCTACTCCCATATCTCCTCTGGCTACCATGATGCCGTCGGCGTAGTCAATGATAAGATCCATATCGTCAACGCCGCTCTGGTTCTCGATCTTGGCGATGATCTCAACATGCTCGTAGCCTATGCTGTCGATGTAATCGCGCAGGGTGCGCACATCCTCGTGATTGCGGACGAAGGAAGCCGCCACGACATTGGCGCCGTGCTGGAGTCCGAACTCTATATCGCGCCTGTCCTGAGCGCTTACGTACGGCATGCTTATATGATAACCCGGGATGTTTATACTCTTGCGGTTTTTGAGCACTCCGCCCTTGTTTACCGTACAAACGATCCTGTCGGGTAAAACGGCTTTAACGATAAGCGAGATAATGCCGTCGTCGAGCAAAAGCTCCCTGCCGACCGCGTTCTCGCCCTCGCGGTAGAAAAGGTCTACAAGCTTGGGATAGGAGATCGCGACGCCCTCGCTGTCGCCCTCCTCCTTATCCTTATAAAGGGTGAACTCGCTGCCGACCGTCAGCTCGGCTCCGTCGTCTTTGAACCTTCCGACCCTGACCTCGGGTCCCTTGGTGTCGAGCAAGATCGCGATATTTTTACCGCTCTCGGCGATCGCCTCCTTGATGGTGGCGAAAACGCCCTCGAGCACGTTGTAATCGCCGTGCGACATGTTGATACGGGCGACGTTCATGCCCGCGTCGATCATCTTGAGCAGCATCTCTTTGGTGTTGCAGGCAGGACCTACCGTGCATACGATCTTGGTTTTTCTCATATATAAATCTCCCTTCATATTTTTATAATAAATTTACAATAATATTTTAACACACATTGTACTTATATGCAATAAAAACAAAGAATTTAATTAAAAATATATTAAAGGCGGCAGCCGATAAAGCTGCCGCCGAAATATTTGTATCAGTATACCTCAAAGAGGTGCCTGCCCTTTTCGTTTACTTCCTCAAGGGCGACGTAACGGTGAGTTTTTCCGTCGTAGGGGATCTTCTCGGTCTGGGTCGCGCCGTTTGAGAATATAACGTATGTCGCCTCCCCGGGAACGGTGAAGGTAAACTCGTTATCGCCGTCCGCGTTGGGACCTGCCGGAGTCATCACTGTGCCCGGCCAGTCGACCGGATTGAAATTGTTGCCGTAGTAATAGCAGTAGATCGTGCTTCCCCAGCCGAGCGTATCGGTAAAGGTGACGGTCGCCTGAGCGGGATCGGTTGGTCCCGTCGGATCTGTAGGATCGGTGGGTCCCGTCGGATCTGTAGGATCGGTGGGTTCCGTGGGATCCTCGGGCTTGTCGGGATTTCTGAAATCGGAGATCATCTCCGCCGCGTACTTCTGGATAAGGGTGGCGTCGCTTACGGTGACATGGTTGTCGAGGCTTGTATCGCCGAGCTCAAATTCCGCCGGAGTGAAGTCCGTTAACTGCGCCGCGTAATACTGGACGCGGGTCGCGTCGTTTACGGTGATCTGACCGTCTCGGGTCACGTCGCCGAGGAGATAGTATCCGTCGTAGTCCTTCATAAACTCGTTTGAAAGCCACGCCGCGCGGCTTGTCATCCAGTCCGCGGCATAGTTGAACATGCCCTCGAAGCTGTTGGGATAGTAGGTGTTCGAGGCCGAGACGGAATACGACTTTCTGTCGTAATCATAGCTCGCCTTTTTGAGCGAGGAGTGATCGGCTATCCAAGAGCCGGTGTTGAGCAGCCAGCCGCTCGTGTAGTTCATATCCGCCGAGCCCTTAGCCAAGCCTAAATACTCGCTTCTTGAGTATATCTCGTCCGACTCGAGCGGATTGCTGTAGGTTCCGGCAAAGTGGTTTATCGCAGGCACAAAGTCGTTGAACCAGATACCCGGCACCGCAGCCATTACCTCTCTATTGACCGAAAGCTGATTGATGATGTTGTTTGAGGACGAGTTCTCGCCCGAGCTTTTGCCCTTGAACCTGCACCACCAGCCCGTGTACTCCTCATAATCTCCGACTCCCATGCTGCGAAGGTCGCGCGACACGCCAACGGCGTTGCCGAGCGAGTTGTCGTAATCCCATACGGGCGAGCCGAAGAATTTGTAGTTGCCGTCGCTGTCGGGCTTGTATGTCAGGAAGGTGCTCGAAACGCCCGAATCCCAGTTCTTGCCGAGCTCGTTTATAAGGTAGAGCTTGGCGAGAGAATCCACGTCGCCGTACTGTGAGACCTTGCCCGATTTATTTCTGGCGGTTCTTGCGAATACGTCGTATTTTGACTTCGCGTATTCCAAAACCGCGTCGTAGTTTGGATCGTCGGCGTCCAGCTCGGGAGCCTTTAGCGTGACCTTTGTTCCGTTTGACGCCGTGAAGAAATAATCCTCTCCCTCAACGGCGCTCGCGTCGACCTCCATAACAAACGGGAAATCGCTTTTTACCGTGCCGTCCTCGTTGAGGTATTCGTCGCCGGTGATGTCGGTGAGGAGCGAGCCCGTGTCGACCTTCTCGCACATCTGGAAGGAGCCCCAGTAATAGCCGTTCGCGTAAAAATCAACATAGCGCGAATCCGAGGCGTAGGGCAGTCCCACCGCGTCGGAGAGGTCGTACAAAAAGCGGTTCCTCGAGAGCGAATCGTCCTGATAGTTGGCAAGCAGAGAATACTTTTTGCACTTTGCCATTCCGCCGACCGAAACCTTGGAGGCGTAGGTTATGTTATACGCCTTTTTGGGCTTTTGCCATGTGGTGTTGCCTCTGCCCTTTATCTTTTTGATACCGGTGTTGTCGATCTTGCCGCTCGGGTCAACGATCGCTCCTGTAGCAGCGGAGCTGCGGCTTTTGTCGGCGTTGAGGTACTCGATAAGCTCGGTGCCGTTGCCGTCGGCGTTGGGGTTGTTAATATAAACCGCCGCCTCGGCGCTCGACTTCATGAATCTCAGATTGACCGTCGAGCCGTCGACGTTTACCTGATAGCTCCTGTTCGCGCTGTATTCAACGGTTTTTGTAACGCCGGGCTCGATCTGAGTACCGTTTACGGTGACGGCGGAATCAAAGCCGTTGTATATATCTACCATAGACTCGCTCGCCGACGAGGGCAGGAAAAAATACTTTTGGCTGCCGTTCACGACGTTATACAGCTCGTCGTGGACGCTTTGCCAAGCCGTCCAAGCGTTGGTGTCCGCCGAATTGAGCACGGCGTGAGCGTAGAGAGCCTTTTCCGCGGCAAAAGCGGCAGGCTTGCCCTGCTCTGTTTCCTCGGCGCCGGCAGGAATGAGCGATAATACCGATAGTGTCATAATTATAGACAGAATCACGGAAATTGTCTTTTTCATTTCAAAACCTCCTGTTTTTTAATAAATTATAGTTTATTTTTATTCTATCACGCAACAATCACATTAGCAAGCAAAATTATTCTAATTCTTTACTTTTTTTAAAATACACTTTATTTTTTTTATCAGATTTGCTATAATATATACCTGAAAGAAAATGCGGAGTATTATCCGCGGAAAATTAAGGACGTGATTTATATGAATACCAATAAAAAAACGCATAAGGCTTTGCTCGCGGCGATACTCGCGGCTTTTGTAGCAACGACAGCGCTGATGGCAGGCTGCGGCAGCGGCGGCAGCGACGCAACCGCGGATGAGGCTAAAAAGGAAACGCGCGTCGTGACCGAAACTCAGATAGTCACCAAAGTGGTCGACGGCGTGTACGTCGATGAGGACGGCAAGATCATAAAGGACGACAACGGCCAGCCGATGACGGCTCCCTCCGGCACTCCCGATACCGACTCAAACAGCGGCAGCGGCTCCGGCAGCAACGGCGGCTCGTCATCAAACGGAGGCTCCGGCAGCAACAGCTCCTCCGCGAACAGCAGCTCGGCAGACAACGGCGATAACGGCGGCAACGGCGGCAACGGCTCGTCAAACTCCGGCGGTAATTCCGGAAACAGCGGCTCCAGCAGCAACAGCTCAGGCAATAACGGCTCAGGCGGCAATAACGGCGGAAACGCCGGCACCTCTGCCCTTTCGATAGGCGGAAAGAGCTATAACGTAGGCGACACCGTGACCTGCACCTACACGCTCACCAGCAAAAAGCTCCTGAGCAACTTCCAGGCTTATATCCAGTACGACGGCAAATACCTCAAGGCAACAAACGCTTACCTTGACGGTCCGGCAAAGGCAGGCAGCGTTATCAACTATGAGCTGTACGAAAAGAGCCAGATCAAGTTCAACGGCATCAACCTCAACGGCTACAACTACACCAAGGGCGACAAATTCCTCGTTGTTGAGTACGAGGTAGTCGGCGGCGGCAGCACCGCGCCCGAATTTGTATGGCAGATCGCCTGCGACACAAAGGACAACATGCTCGTTAAAAACGGCACACCCGACGCGGCGATCACACTCACCGAAGCTTACTCGTGATTTTTTTCATTTATTTCATCCTTTGGAGCCGGCTTGAACGCTTTGAGCCGGCTCCCTTTTTTGCGCTCCGCAAACTGTGCATTTAAAAATATTCTAATCTGTGCATTTCTTGATATACAGTATTGTGCTATAATCCAAACTGTACTTGAAATTTTAGGTATATATGGGTTATTTATTAAGACAATCTCAAGGAGGAACAATTATGCAAAGCGCAAAAGCAATCTCAAAACCAAGCAATACCGCAAAAATCGTCGCGCTTAGCGCGATGTTCGCGGCGCTTGTAACGGTGACTACCGCGTTTATAAAGGTACCGACTCCGCTCGGATATGTACACGCAGGCGATTCGATGGTTTATCTCGCCGCGTCGGTGCTCCCGGGGCCGTTCGGACTTATTGCGGCTTCAATAGGCGGAGGGCTCGCGGATCTTATCTCGGGATACCCCCACTGGGCGATCCCCACGGCGATCATCAAGGCGCTCAACGTCCTGCCGTTCCTGCTGTGCAGGCTCGCGCTCAAAAACAGCGTCCGTTACCGCAGGATAATCAACCTGCCCAATCTGCTTATGGTGATCCCCTCGACCGTTGTAACGCTCGGCGGATATCTTCTGGCAAACGCCTTCTTCCACGGCTTTGCCGCGGCGTTCGCCGCCGTTATCCCCAACCTGCTTCAGGTCTCGGTCGCCGCGGTGCTGTATATCGCGCTCGGCTTATCGCTCGACGCTATCCGGTTCAAGCAGAAGCTCTTTCCCGAATAATCAATCGCGCATCGTCCGCGCCTCGGATCGTTTTTGATCGGGCGGCGCCGCGCGGAAAAACAATAATCGCCGTCTCAGATGAGGCGGCGTTATTTTTTTGTTGATGTTTTTTAAATGTTGTGTTATAATTGAGAATGGTATTTTATGCAGACAAGCATTAGGAAAAAGGTGTTTATATGAACAGGACAAAAACCGTTGTAAAGGTCGGTACATCCAGCCTTACATACGAGAACGGTAAAATCAACTACCGCCAGATCGAGGCGCTTTGCAAGGTGATCTGCGACCTGCACAACAGCGGCGAGGATATACTTCTCGTATCCTCGGGCGCGGTCGGCGTGGGAATGGGCAAAATGGGGCTTTCGCGCCGCCCCAACGACATCAAAAAGAAACAGGCGCTCGCGGCATTGGGACAGTGCGAGCTGATGTTTATGTACGACAAGCTGTTCGGCGAGTACAACCACAACGTGGCTCAGATACTGCTTACCTATGACGCGATCGAGACCGAGAGCAAGCGCGAGAACATCTACAACACTATCGACGAGCTGCTGAACATGGATATCATCCCGATCATCAACGAAAACGACACCGTCGCGGTCGACGAGCTCGAGGGCAAGAATATCGGCGATAACGATATGCTTTCGGCGATAGTATCACGGATCGTCGAGGCGGACAGGCTTGTGATCCTGACCGACATAGACGGACTGTACGATTCAAACCCGCGCGAGAATCCCGACGCGCAAAAAATCAGCGTGGTCGAGAAGATCAACCGTGAGATTTTGGATATGGCGGCAGGCTCCGGCTCAAACCGCGGAACCGGCGGCATGGTAACAAAGCTGCAGGCGGCGGATTACGCCACAAAAAGAGGCATTGAGGTCCATGTTGTGAACGGCTCAAAGCCCAAGCTGCTTTATGACGTATTTGAAGGAAAGGCGCCGGGCACGGTATTCAGGGCGCAAATTTAAATAAAGGAGAATATTATGACTACTCTTGAAATCATGGGCGCAAAGGCAAAGGAAGCCTCGCGCTTTCTTATGACCGCAGGCTCAAAAAAGGACGACGCGCTCGCGGCGATCGCCGCCGCTCTCAGGGAGCACAGCGCCGAGATCATCGAGGCAAATTCCATTGACATCAAAAACGGAGAGGAAGCAGGTCTCACCCCCTCTCTGCTCGACAGATTAAGACTCGACGAAGCCCGTATCGAGGGCATGGCGGTCGGAGTCGAGCAGGTCGCCGCTCTTCCCGATCCCGTGGGAAGGATCCTCGACGGCAGAACGCTCAAAAACGGACTCAGGATACAAAAGGTAAGCGTGCCCATGGGCGTTATCGGTATCATCTACGAGGCTCGTCCGAACGTCACCTCCGACGCGGCGGCGCTCTGTCTTAAAGCCGGCAGCGCCGTTATTCTCAGAGGCGGCAAGGAAGCGATCAACTCGAACATGGCGGTCATGAAGGTCATGCGCGACGCTGTCAAAAACGCAGGCTTCCCCGAGGACTGCATAGCCCTCGTCACCGATACTACCCGTCAGAGCGCGACAGAGCTAATGCAGCTCTCCGAGTATCTCGACGTGCTCATCCCGCGCGGAGGCGCCGGACTTATCAAGAGCGTTGTAAACAACTCAAAGGTGCCCGTTATCGAAACGGGCGTAGGCAACTGTCACGTTTATGTTGACGAAAGCGCCGATCCGGACATGGCGGCAAGCATCGTATTCAACGCCAAGACCTCCCGTCCTTCGGTGTGCAACGCTATCGAGACCGTTCTGGTTCACGCCGCTACCGCCGAAAAGACGCTGCCCGCCATCAAAAAGGAGCTCGACAAAAAGAATGTTGAGATCCGCGGATGCGAGCGGACGCGCGCGATCCTCGGCGACGACATCATCCCGGCGGCGGAGGACGATTACGCGAGGGAATTTCTCGACTATATCCTCGCCGTCAGGGTAGTTGACAGCATTGACGACGCGATTGCCCACATCGCGAAATACAGCTCGGGTCACAGCGAGTGCATAGTTACAAGCGATTACGCGAACGCCGAAAAGTTCACCGCCTGCGTGGACTCCGCGGCGGTATACGTCAACGCTTCCACAAGGTTCACCGACGGCGGCGAATTCGGGCTCGGCGCCGAGATCGGTATTTCCACCCAGAAGCTCCACGCCAGAGGTCCTATGGGACTCAACGAGCTCACGAGCAACAAGTATATAATCCTCGGCGACGGCCAGATCAGATAAGCAGATACGCAAGCGCGAGCAGCAGCGAGGGATCGCCGCTCTCGTCGCCGAGCAACAGTATCAGCGCGAGTATTATGCTCTTTTCCTTGTCACGGAACAGCGCTTCCGCAAAACCGCGCTTTTGGGGCGCGGGATCGGATTTTATTTCTTTTTTAGAATTTTGTTCAGGGATCGGCAGGGGAGTTTTCTCCTTCTCCGGTTCGGAGCCCGACGGCTCCTTTTGGATATCCTGCTTTTCCCTGCCGGCGCGCGAACGGCTCATTCTCTGGGCTCTCGCGAACGCCTCCTCTTCAAATCCGGGCATAATACAACGGCCTCCCGTAAATTTATAAGAATAATCCGCTGTCCTTTATCA
Source organism: uncultured Ruminococcus sp. (assembly GCA_902767845.1). GTDB lineage: Bacteria > Bacillota > Clostridia > Oscillospirales > Acutalibacteraceae > Ruminococcoides. Next base: position 30,342 of record CACXIV010000004.1, read on the forward strand.
GCGGTATGATCCTGACAAGCTTCATAAGTCTTTGCGCCCTGTCGAGCTTTTGCTGCTTTTCCTCGCTGAGGAACGGTCTGAGCGCGCCCAAAAGGCGGCTAACGTCGTCGTCCTCGGAAAAGCGGCTCATCATCGGCGCGAGACTTGTCAGCGCGGTCATCATATCTCCCCCGCTTTCGGGCGGCTTTGGAGCCGGCGCCGGATCGGACGGAGCGCTTCCCGACAGACCGAGCTGCGCGCCGAGGCTTTGAACCTGCCTCAGCGCCTCGGGATCGTTTAGGATCTTATTTATTTTATCCTGAATATCCGACATTTATTTTTCACCCAAGAGCTTCATTATCGCTTTTGCCTGCGGTGAGCTGAGCACCTGCTTTGTCTTTTCGGGATCCGACAGCACCTCGTTGAACTGTCTTGCTTCTTCGCTGTCGGCATTTTTCAGCAGACTGCCCACATCGCCGTTTTGCGCGGCGGCGGTGACGTCGTCCGCGCTTACACCGAGCTTTTTTGAAAGCTCAAATATCAGTTTATTTATATTTTCGGACATAAAAACCACCTCACGATATACTATGCTTGATTCCTATTTTTAGAACGGAGAATTTTATGCGTATACTTGTTGTATCAGACTCCCACGGGGATTATAACAGCTTAAAAAAGGCGATCGCCTCTCAGCCAACTGCCGAGGTAATAGTTCACTGCGGCGACGGAGCGAAAGAGGTCGAGTCGCTGACGACAGACTTTCCCGAAAAAAAGATAATCGCCGTTCGCGGCAACTGCGACTGGTCAAGCATGCTGCCGCCTGTCCAAACCGTCAGCGTAGGCGGAAAAACGCTGTTCATCACCCACGGCCACATGTTTCAGGCAAAGTTCACTCCGTATCAAATGATATGCGCCGCGCGAGAAAACAAAGCGGATATCCTGCTTTACGGCCACACCCACTGCGCCGCTAACGAGTACGACGACGGGCTCTACATCATGAACCCCGGCTCCTGCCACGGCTACGGCGCGACCTACGGATATATCGACATCACCGATAAGGGCGATATCGTGACAAACATTGTAAGTATCAAGTAAGATGAAACTGACCGATTATGATCTCGACGAAAGAACCGTCGGTATAATAGACAATATAACCGAGTCGGGCAGGCTTCCCCACGCCGTTATTTTCGAGGGCGGAGGCGAAAACGCGCTAAAGCTTGCGGCGTATCTCTCGGCGTTAGCGGTGTGCGCGGCGGAAAAAAAGCCCTGCGGCGAATGTAAGGGCTGCGTTAACGCGCTTAACAAGACCCACGCGGACATAAAATACGTGACTCCCGACAGCTCGCGCAAAAGCAAGACCCTTTCGATCGACCAGCTCCGCGAGCTGAGCAAGGACGCGTATATCCTGCCGAACGACTCGGACTCAAAGGTATACATTTTTGAAAACGCCGACAGCGTGTTTTCGGAGATAGCTCAAAACGCTTTTTTGAAGCTGCTCGAGGAACCTCCCGCGGGAGTGTACTTCATCCTGCTTTGTCAGAGCGCCAAGAGCCTGCTCCCCACCATTATCTCGCGCTGCTCGCTTATCAATATCGGCGGCGATTCGGAGGTTTCCGCCGAGGCAAAATCCGCTGCGAAAAAAATCATAGCCGGGATACTGTCGCTGCAGGAGTACGATCTGCTGACGGCGCTAAGGCTGCTCGGCGACAAAGCGCTCGCGGACGATATTTTAAAATACGTAAGGCTATTATTATTCGACGCCGTAACGCTGCTCTCGGGAGCAGCGCCGCGGTATGACGCCGAGCTTTCAAAAAAGCTCTCGGCGCGGTTCACCCGCAAAAAGCTGCTCGATATGATCGAGCTGACCGAGAGTTCAAAATATATGCTTAAACAAAACATCAATATAAATCTCCTCACCACCCGGTTGTGCGGAGAATACAGGAGGATCTCATGGCAGAGGTAATCGGAGTAAGATTTAAAGAGGTCGGCAAGGTCTACTACTTTGACCCCATCGGCAACAAGCTGAACGTCGGCGACAAGGTTATTGTAGAAACCGCGCGCGGACTTGAGTGCGGCGAGGTCGCCACCCCTAACAAAAACATAGACGAAAAAGAGCTCAACCATCCGCTCAAGCCGCTTATCCGCATAGCGACCGACGCCGACCTTAACAAGGTCGACGAAAACAGGCTGAAGGAAAAGGAAGCGTTCAGGATCTGCGAGCAGAAGATAGCCAACCACAAGCTGCAGATGAAGCTTGTAAACGTCGAGTACACCTTCGACAACAGCAAGATCATCTTTTACTTCACCGCCGACGGCAGGGTGGATTTCCGCGCGCTTGTAAAGGATCTGGCTTCCGTATTCAGAACAAGGATCGAGCTGCGGCAGATCGGCGTAAGGGACGAGGCCAAGATGCTCGGCGGTCTGGGAATATGCGGAAGGCCGTTTTGCTGCTGCGGATTTATGGGCGAGTTCCAGCCGGTATCCATCAAAATGGCAAAGGAACAGGGGCTTTCCCTCTCGCCGACCAAGATATCGGGCACCTGCGGCAGACTCATGTGCTGCCTTAAATACGAGCAGGAGGCGTACACCGATCTTATCAGGCGCACCCCGAAGGTAGGAGCGATCGTCAAGACTCCTGACGGCAGGGGTCTTGTCGTCGAGAACAATCTGATCGCCGGCACGCTAAAGGTAAAGCTTGAGAACACTCCCGAGGACGTTGCTCCGAAGCTCTTTCCCGTAAGGCAGTGCAGGCTGATAAAGGACGGCTATATCAAGATCGACAAGAAGGAGCTTGAACAGCTTTCGGGTCTTGAATAACATCCAAACCGCAAATTTCTATTAATATTTTAAGCAAAACACTTGCATTTAAAAAATAATATGCTACAATTAAATTGAATTAATTAAAGGAGGTTACGACCTATGGCATATGTTATTTCTGATGAGTGCATTATGTGCGGCGCATGCGCTGACGAGTGCCCCTGCTCAGCTATTTCAGAGGGTGACGGCAAGTACGTGATCGACGCTGACGCTTGCGTTGACTGCGGTTCCTGCGCGGACGCTTGTCCTGTAGGCGCTCCCCAGGAGGGCTGATCCAAGGATCAACGGCTGACTGCCAACCACGAACGGCAAGGTTTTTCCTTGCCGTTTTTTATTATACTTGCCCCAAAAAGGATAATGTAGTATAATTGTATTGCTGTTCAAAAACCATTTTCTGCCGGTCGGGCATGACCTGACCGCGACCGTGAACAAGAAAACGAGCGCGGAATTTTTGCGCTTTTCAATAATTATTTACAAAAGGAATTTATATGAAGGACACCCACATCGAGCCGCTTGGGAACGGCGTAAAGATCTACGTCTCAAAAAGCTATCATTTTTCTACCGATACAATACTTCTCGCGGATTTTTCCATGCCCAAGAGCGGCAAAAAATGCGTCGATCTCGGCACGGGCTGCGGAACCATCCCCCTGCTCTGGCTCAAAAGGGACAGGAGCATTTCGGTCGACGCGGTGGAGCTCCAGAAAAGCGCCTGCGAGCTCGCCGAAAAAAGCGTTGAGCTCAACGGCTTTGCCGATAATATGCGCGTGATAAACTCCGATCTGCGCGAGCTTAGGGGCACGCTCGGGTTCGGCTGTTACGACGTTGTAGCGTGCAATCCTCCGTACAAGCAGGGCGGCACCGGGATAAAGAATCCCGAAAGCGCGAAGCTGATCGCCCGTCACGAAAGCGAATGTACCCTCGGCGATATTTGCGCGGCGGCTTCAAAGCTGCTGCAGTTCGGCGGAAGGTTCTGCGTATGCCACCGCCCCGAGCGGCTGGCCGACGTTATGGAGAGCATGCGCGAGGCGGATATCGAGCCAAAGCGGCTGCGCCTTGTTCAGCAGCGCAAAAGCAAAGCGCCTAAGCTGTTTTTGCTTGAGGGCAGGAAAAGCGGCAACCGAGGCTTCCTCGACGTGCTGCCGACGCTGTTCATCGAGGACGAAAACGGCGGATTCTCCGACGAAATGCTCGCGATATACGGCGACTACAAATCATAGGGGTGATAAAATGAGCGGGATTTTATATGTTACCGGCACGCCGATCGGCAATCTGTCAGATCTGTCGCCGCGCGCCGCGAAAACGCTTGAAGAGGTGGATTTTATCGCGGCGGAGGACACGCGCGTTACGCTGAAGCTATTGAACCACCTCGGTATTAAAAAACAGATGATAAGCTATTTCGAGCACAACAAGCGCGAGCGCGGAGAGATAATCTGCGCGAGGATCGAAAAGGGCGAAAGCTGCGCGATAGTGACCGACGCCGGCATGCCGTGCATCTCCGACCCCGGAGAAGATCTGATCAGGCTATGCGGCGAGCGCGGAATAAAAACCGTGGTCGTCCCGGGGCCGAGCGCGGTGATATCGGCTCTCGCGGTATCCGGACTCGAAACGGGCAGGTTCTGCTTCGAGGGCTTTTTGAGCGTAAACAAAAAAAGCCGCAGCGAGCATTTGCAAAGCCTGAAAAACGAGCGGAGGACCATGATCTTTTATGAGGCTCCGCACAAGCTCCCGGCGACCCTTCGCGACCTTTACGCCTTTTTCGGCGACAGAAAGCTGAGCATCATTCGTGAGCTGACTAAGATACACGAGGAGGTCATCCGCACCACCACCGGATACGCCGCGGAAAATTACACCGACGGCTCTGTCAAGGGCGAGCTCGTGCTTGTGCTCGAGGGCGCCAAGAAGACCGGAGAAAAAGAAAATTACACGCTTGAATACGCGGTGGAGCTTGCCAAAAGGCTGATCGGGGACGGCGAAAAGCCGACCTCCGCCGCCAAGGCCGCCGCCGAAGCGACGGGCTTTAAGAAAAACGAGATATACAGGGAGCTGATGTGATGACCTACGATTCCGCGCTTGAAAAAATACATTCTCTGCTGACCTTCGGCTCTCGGCCGGGGCTTGACAGGGTTAAAAAGCTGCTCAGGGAGCTGGGCGATCCTCAGGACAGGCTCAAATACATCCACGTCGCCGGCACCAACGGCAAGGGCTCGGTATGCGCCATGCTGTCGTCGGCGCTCGTCGAAGCCGGATACAAAACCGGTCTGTTCATCTCGCCGTACATCACCGATTTCAGAGAGAGGATACAGATAAACAACGTGCCGGTCGGCAGGGACGTCCTCGCCGACGCGGTCGAAAAAACCTTTCCGACCGTTGAGCAGCTGCGCGAAAACGGCGTTATCATCACGGAATTTGAATATGTGAACGCTCTCCAGTTCTACATTCACGCGAACGCGGAATGTGATATCGTTGTGCTCGAAACGGGCATGGGCGGACTGCTCGACTGCACCAACGTGATAAAGCCGCCGCTCTGCTCCGTTATCACTACGATCGGGCTCGACCACACCGCCGTTTTGGGCGACACTATCGAAAAAATCGCCGAGCAGAAGTGCGGAATAATAAAAAGCGGCTCCGTCGCAATAACCTCAGCTCAGGACGAAAGAGCCCTTGAGGTCATTGAGCATACGGCAAAGGAGCTCGGCGTGCCGCTAATAAGGAGCGACAGCGTCGCGCTCGAGGTGATCTCTCAGTCGCTCAGAGGCAGCGAGGTGCGCTTCAAAGGCAAGGCCTTCACAATCGGTCTTTCGGGCGATCACCAGATCGAGAACGCCAAAACCGCTCTCGCGGCGCTTGAAGCGCTGAACAAAAAGCAGCTTATCAGCGTCGGCATAAACAGTATCGCCGACGGCTTCGGAAAGGCCGTGAACCCCGCGAGGCTCGAGCTTTTGGGTGATGATCCGATCGTGCTGCTCGACGGCGCGCACAACCCGAACGGCATTGAGGCGCTAAAGAAGGCGGTCGGCAGATTCCTGCCCGATAAAAAGCTATTCTGCGTAACGGGCATGCTCGCGGATAAGGATATCGACAGCTCGATCAGGCTGCTCAACGGCGTTTTTGAGAGCGTTTACACCGTCCCCGTAAACAACCCGAGGGCGATCTCAGCCGAGGCTCTCGCGGAAAAATACAAATCCGCCTGCGCCGACGTTAAGAGCTTCGCGCGCGCGGAGGAAGCGTTTGACGAGGCGCTGTCTAAAGCCTCTGAGGAAAACGGCGCGGTGCTGATCTGCGGATCGCTGTACCTCGCCGGCGAGATACGTCCGTACATCATCTCGCGGCTGAAAAAATAAATAAAAGACAGAATAAAACAAATTATTCACGCTGTACCGACTATTATAGGTATAGCGTGATTTTTTTTGAAAAGAGTTGAAAAGATGATAAAAACGGAATTTGAAAACAACATTTTGACCGCCTACCTCGAGGGCGAGCTCGACCATGATTCCGCATGCAGGATCCGCCAGCGGATCGACTGCGCCGCGCGGTCGCTCAGGCCGAAAACCCTCTGCCTTAATTTTGAGAAGGTCAGCTTTATGGACTCGTCGGGCGTGGGGCTTGTGATGGGGCGATACCGCCAGATGAAGCTGCTGGGCGGCAGTCTGAAAGTCACCTGCGTGCCCGACAGCATATACAGGATATTCGCCATGTCCGGACTTGAAGCATTGGGGGTGCTAAGATGAAAACCGTAAATCAAATGAGGCTGAGCTTTCCTTCAAAAAGCCGCAACGAAGCGTTCGCGAGGAGCGCGGTGTCGTCCTTTGTTACCTCGCTCGACCCTACGCTGAACGAGCTAAACGACCTTAAAACCGCCGTATCCGAGGCTGTGACAAACTGTATCGTCCACGGCTACAGGCGCCAAAGCGGAACTATCTACATATACGCCTCGGTCAAGGAGGACAACACCTTAACGGTAAAAATACGCGACAAGGGCGTCGGGATCGAGGATATATCAAAGGCGATGGAGCCGCTGTTCACCACCTCTCCCGGCGAGGAGCGCGCCGGTCTGGGCTTTGCGGTCATGCAGAGCTTTTGCGACAGGGTGAAGGTCAGCTCGCAGGTCGGCAGGGGCACTACCGTGACCCTGATAAAAAGAATCGGCGCGAATGGATAAGAATGAATTTGCCAAGGCTCACCTCGGGCTCGTGCGCTCCTGCTGCAAGCGCTTTACCGGCAAGGGAGTCGAGTATGACGAGCTGTATTCCGCAGGCTGTCTGGGGCTCGCAAAGGCGATAAACAACTTTGACGAGAGCAGGGGACTGCAATTTTCCACCTACGCCTTCCCTGTAATAATGGGCGAGCTCAAGCGGCTGTTCAGGGACGGCGGGTCGGTGAGGGTAAGCCGCTCGCTAAAGGAGCTTTCGCTTAAAATAAACCGCCTCAACGACCAAAGCAAGACCTCATGCGGTCACGAGCTGACGATATGCGAGCTCGCGGACAGGCTCGGCGTTACTCCCGAGCGGATCGCCGAGGCCATGTGTTCGTCGCAGCCGACCGTTTCGATCGACAGCGACGACGAAAACTCCGCCGCGCCGCAGCTCCCCTCTCCCGATATCCAGTACGAGATAACCGAGCGGCTGTGCCTGATAAGCGCGATCGGCTCGCTTGAGGAAAACGATAAAAAAATAATAAACCTGCGCTACTTTCAAAGTAAAACGCAGGTTCAGACCGCTGAGATATTAAACATGACCCAGGTGCAGGTCAGCCGCCGGGAAAAGAAGATACTGACCCTGATACGGCAGAAAATGAGCGGCTAATCCATGAACTCCAGCACCCTGTTCATAAAGTCGGGGTCGAGCTGAGTCGCCTTTTTCGCGTCGATACCGCCGTAAAAATCGTCGAGCACATTTTGCGGTATCTCGCCGTCGTAAACGTCGTTTAGGTCGTTCAGCTCGTCCTGAAGCTCGGACATATACCTTGCCGACTCGCCGCTGAGCCACATATTCGAGTGACCTCCGCGGTACTTGCCGCCGACGCCTAAAAAGCTCGCGTTGGAGTTCGTTATCTCGTCGGCGTGAGAGCGGAGGCTGAGCTCGTACGGGATCGTGTCGTCGTTTTCTCCGTAGCAGATCAAAATAGGCGTATCGACCGAATTGATCGACTCCACTGCGGTATCGTCGGCGTCGCTGCCGAAGGTGAAGCGGTTTTGCAGACAGAGGAACGGATACTGGATATCGGCGAAAACACCGGCGTACTCCTTTGCCTTGCCGTGCATGGTTTGCACGGGAGAATCAAAGCCCGACACGCAGACCGCCGCCCGGACGTCCGCCTCGTCAAGCGCCGCCGCCACGGCGTATCCGCCGAGGCTGTGGCCGTAAAGATACACCGGCAGTCCGCTTGTGCGCCCGTCGGTTTTGGCGTAGGCGAGAGCCGCCAGCAGATCGCGCTTTGACTGCTGCAGCCCGACGGTGCTGCCGCCGTCGCTTTGGCAGACTCCGGTGGGGTCGTAGGCGAGCACGCGGTAGCCGTTGTCGGCGAAGAACATTATCTCCGCAAGGTGGGAATCGCTGTTGCTGTTTATCCCGGGAGCTATGACAACAAGTCCCTTTGGATCGTCGGCGTCATACAGATATCCGCGCAGCGTGTTGCCGTTCGAGTCAAAGCTTATCCGCTCACGCCCGTAGCCCGAGCCGGCAAGCGGATAGGCGATCTCCACATACGCGTCGAGCGAGTCGACCCGGTGGAAAAGCACGCTGAAAACCACCGCCGAGAATATCATTGACAAGCCTGAATACGCAATTATAAAAATGAGGAAAAAGCCGATCACCCTCTTGATCGTTTTATGTAGCTTTGGGCTTTTCACGGCTCTTACCTCCTATTATTCCTGATTCTTTCGCTTTTATTCAAAGCCGTATAATTTAAATTCTCCCCCGTCGAAAAACAACGGGGGATCTGTTTTTTATTTCAGTTCATTCAAAAATTCGTATATCGTTCGGTCGTACTTTTCGGGCGCGTTTACCCTGACGCGGGAATGTCTGCCCTTGTCGAACCAAACGAGCTTTTTATGCGGCGAGCCGCATTTTTCAAACAGCTTCTCCGCCTGATCGGGCGTGGAGTAGGTGTCCTCGCGGCTGTGGATAAAGAGGATCGGCTTTTTGAGCCTGTCCACGCGCTTTATCGGACCGTCGTGAACAACGTCCGCGTGCGAGAATATCCTCATGTACAGGAACACGAGCCACGTAAAGATCAGCTTCGGGCGGTTGTCCTCCTTCATGTGATTTTTGAAGGACTCGCCGAAATTAACAAACATGCCGTCGGCGCACATGCCCTCGATATAATCGGGGCAGTTTTCGTCGCAGAGCGCGAACAGCGCCACCGACGAGCCGATACAGATACCGTGCAAAAACACCGCCTTGTTGTGAAGCTCCTCGACGAGCAGTCTGCTCCAGCACTGTATGTCGGCGTATTCCCTGTAGCCGAGGCAGCAGAAGATACCGTCGGAATAGCCGTGCGAGCGGTTATCGACCACAAGCACGTTGTAGCCAGCCTTGCGGTACGGCTCGGCAAAGTAGTAGGAATACTTTAGCGACTCCATCCTTCCGGCGATCACTATCGCCGCCTTTTCTCCGCCGAAGTCGAAATACTCGCCGACAAGATGATACCTGCCGCTTTGCACCTCAACGTCGCGCTTGTAATCCGCGTAAAGCTCGCCCCATTCAAGGCCTTCCTTGTACATTCCCTCGTACTCGTCGTCGTTCGGGGGAAGCTTTACCTCTCTGCCCCATTTTTTCTTTGTGGTTCTGACGAGCAGAACCGTGTATATCACGCCGGCAAGGATGATCTCGGGCAAAACGAACCCGAACATCAGCACCAGCACGGCGATCCAAATCCAAATGCTCATATTACTCCTTTAGCAAAGTCCTATCACCCAGCGGTAGTGCTTTTGACCGCCCTCGATCAGCTCGACGTCAAGAAGAGGAAATTCCTCGGCGAGCCTGTCGGTGACGGCGTCTATCTGCTCATTATCGACCCCGGCGCCGCTGAATATCACGCAGGTCTCCTTGTCGTCGATATCCGGGACGAGCTTCATGCTGTCGATAATGCCGTCGAGCCAGTCCTCCGAAACGCAGATCAGCTCGCCGTTGAGAAGAACAATGTCCTCACCGGCGCGGCACGCAAGCCCGTGGTAGGAATAGTCGCGCGTGGCTGTCGTCTGGACAAGCGTAGAAACGTCCTCGAGTCCGCTTTTCATGGAGCTTATCCTGAACTCGGTGCTGTCGCCCGGGACGTCCATGGCGAGCGCGAAGTAACCCTCGGCGACGCTCTTGCTGGGCAGGATATGAACGTTTGTTTTTCCGCTCAGTTCGACCGCCTGCTGAGCCGCCAGAATGACATTTTTATTGTTTGGAGTAACCACGATCTCGTCGGCGTCGATGCGCTCAAACGCCTCGACAAACTCCTGAGAGGACGCGTTCATGGTCTCCTCGCAGTTTATCACAACGTCGCAGCCGAGCTGCTCGAACAGCGTCTTTAATCCGTCGCCGTTCACCACCGAGACCATCGCGAGCTCTTTGTGCGGAAGCTTCTGCGGCTCGATCTTTTTCTTTAGCACCTCGTTGTGCTGGAGCTGCATATTCTCCATCTTAAAGGTGAGAAATTCGCCGTACTCCTGGCTGAGCGCGATCACCTTAGCCGGCTTCAGAGTGTGGATATGTACCTTTACGCGCTTTCCGTCCTGAACGACCACCAGCGAGTTGCCGTATACTCCGATATCCTCGATATAGGTGGCGAGCTTGAAGCGCTGGGTGTATTTTTCGCTCTTGAGGAGCTGCAAGATAAACTCCATGCAGTAGCCGTCCTCAAAGCTCGAGTTCTCGTTAAACAGAGAAAAGTCCGGATTGCTGCCGGTCTCGGGCGCGCGGTGCTCCTTTTGGGCTGTCTTTTCGTTAGTCCTGTAGACCTCGCCGTAAAGGTACTTCAGCATGCCCTCGAAGATGTAGATAAAGCCCTGTCCGCCGCTGTCGATAACGCCGGCCTCCTTTAGCACGTCGAGCATTTCGGGCGTGTAGGAGAGGGTCTTTTTCATCTCGGCGATGTACATTGAGAGTATCTCCTCGATGGAGGTATTGCGTGTGATCTGTCCGCGGATATGCTCGATACCCTCGCGCGCTACGGTCAGCATAGTTCCCTCTACGGGCTTAATTACCGACTCGTAGGCGGTGCGGTAGCCCCTGATAAGGGCGTTCCTCATCTCGCCGGGACCCGCGAACGCGCAGCGCGCGAGCTCGCTGTAAACTCCCTTGAAAAACTGCGACAGGATCACTCCCGAATTTCCCCTCGCGCCGAGCAGCATGCCCTCGCTCAGAGTCTTTGAGTACAGGCCGATCGAGGGATTTGTCTTTGCGTACCTGATCCCGTTGCCGAGAGTCAGACACATATTCGTGCCCGTGTCGCCGTCGGGCACTGGAAACACGTTCAGGTCGTTGACCTCCGTCTCATGCCTGCTGAGATTTTGGAGTCCGTTTTTGAGCATGTTCTCGAACTGGACGCCGTTGATTTTTCTGTTCCTCATATGATCATTTCCTTAAAATTACCGTTAAGACCGCTGCCGCGGCCGGTCTGACGTCAGCCCTGAGCGTCGATAAGCTTCTGGATAAGCGCCTTTTCGGTTTCAAGACCCTTGGAGATGGGCTTGCCCACATAGTAAGCCGCCATGAGTCCGGGGCCGATATTTACGCCGCAGAAGGGAAGCACGTCGATGATGATAACGTCCTTGGGCTTGAAGCGCTCGAGGATCATCTGCTTGTACTGCTCTGCCTGAGCGAGTCTGTTTGTCTGGGCGATAAAGATTATCTGGTCCGAGGGATCCTCTACCGTGTTCTCGAGATAATCGAGGAGGACGGCGTAAGCCTTTTTAGCGCCCTTTACCTTGCCGATAACGGTCGTGAGGCCGTTGTAGTCAAATTCGCCGATGGGCTTGATTCCGGCAAGCTTGCCGAAGAACGCCTTTGACTGGGTGAGTCTGCCCTTCTTGGCGACAAAGCTGAGGTCGTCGAGCCAGCCGCACTGGTGGACGCGGTTCTTGTTTGCCTCGATATAAGCGGCTGTCTCACCGATCGAATGACCCTCCGCCCTGTACAGCGCGGCGAGAATGACGATAAGTCCGTGACCGGCGCTGAACCTGAGCGAGTCAACTACCTCGATCTTGGCGTCGGGGTGCTTTTCGAGCACCTGCTTCTTAGCCTGCTGAGCAAAGCCTACAGCGCCGCTGATACCGCCCGAAATGGTGATCGCGAGCACGTCCTGGCCGTTCTCGACGCATTTTTCAAAAGCCGCCGCGAACTCTTCTACGTTCGGCGGAGCGGTAGCGTAAGAGTCGGGATCCTTGCCGAGCTCCTTGTAAAACTTCTCGCGCTTTTCATTGCTCCAGTCGGGGTACTCGTTTATCTCTGTCTTGTCGGGATATACAACGTGTCCGTTGACGGTCACGATGTCATACTTCTGCTTGAGTTCGCTGTTGATGTCGCAGGAAGAGTCCGCGACAATGGCAAATTTGTTCATTTTTTTGACCTCTCTTTATTAAAAATATTTATTTATAAACTCTTTTAATCCGTTTTTTGTCTGTTCCTCTCCGGCGGCGTAGTCCACGATATGCTGAGCGCCCTCGACAGCTATCAGCGTTTTTTCCGAGGCGCAGGCGTTGTAGTTTTCAAGCCCGTACTCAAACGGCACCGTGGTGTCGCCCGTCCCGTGGATGAACAGCGCCGGGATATCCGTTTTCGCAAGCGAACTGCCGCAGGAGGTGTTGATGTCCTCCCCGAGCTCGGCGCGCGCGATCAGCCTGATCACGGGCAGTACGAGGAACGGCGGTATCCTTCGCTTTTTGCTGTCGTACCAAAGCTGCTTTCCGACAGAGGAAAAAGCGCAGTCGATAACCATTCCCTTTACCTTGTCCGAACCGAGCTTATCCGAGGAATAAGCCACCGCCGAGCTGCCCATTGACGAGCCGTAAAGAAGGATCTTTTTGACGCTGGGCTTGGCGCTTTCAAGCGCGACCCACTTTATGATGTCGTACTGCTCGATTATCCCGAGCCCGTGCCTGCTACCGCCGCTTTCGCCGTGAGCGCGCTGGCTTATGAACATCAAATTGAAGCCCATATCGTAAAGGTGCCTCGCCTGCAGGCAGAAATTGCTTATCGGGTTGCCGCAGTAGCCGTGGACGAAGATCACGGTTTTATCGCTTTTTCTGTCGATGTAATCGGCGTACAGCACAGCTCCGTCGCGTGCGGTCACGCTGATACGTTCGGCAGTGCGGCGGCGTATGAATATATCCGCCTCGACAAGCTCGTCCATGTACGGCTCGTAGCGCGTGCCGATAAGATCGCGCTTTGTGAGCTGCTCGCTGTTGTTTTTCCGCGAAAATACCATGTGATACATCAGCGCGGCGGGTCCCGCGGCGAAGATCAGGTATGAAGCGATCAGCCCGAGCGCAATATATAGAAATATCATATCATCAACTCTAAGTTACTTTTTTTCGCCGCCGAAAAGCATGCTCTGCCACATTGAGCGGACATGCTCCTCCTGCGCGCTTTTCTTCTCTCCGAGCACGCACTCGCTGGCGAAATGCTCGCAGTTGTTGTGGAGGATATTGTAACCGCCCTCGCCTATCCTCGACCGGGCGAGCCTTACGGTCTCGTCGGGAGGGACGCGGCGCTTTTTCTCTCTGCGGTCAAACACGGCGACCTCCACGATCCTGCCGCTCGAAAACTCGTCGATATCGACAGCCTGCACCGTGATATTCTCATTCTTTTCCTTAAATTCGGGCACGGGGGGATATCCGAACTGGATCACCTCGTCCTCGCTTACAAAGACGCCGTAGTGGTAAAAGGAACCGACTTTTATCCTTATCATGTCGCCCTTTTTGCAGTCGGCAGGCACCCACTTCATCAGAGCTTGCCCCCGATGTAATCCGCGACGTCGCCGACGGTGCCGAAGGTATCGACGCCGGTTTCGTCGTCAAAGCGGATATTGAATACCTCCTCGATCGCGATAACGAGGTAGAGCACGTTGACCGAGTTGAGTCCGAGATCCTCCATGAGCCTTGTGTTCTCATCCGCGGCGTTTATCTTATCCGCGTTGCCGCTGTCGGCGATGAGCAGGATATCCTTTAGCTTTGAAATGATTTCAGGTTTAGTCATCAGCATTTTTTATATCTCACAATCTTCATGCTCGGAGTTCTCTCAAAGTCCTTGTCCCTGATCTCGATGCGGTTGACGCGCTCGAACGCAGGCAGGGAGGCGTTGACCTTTTCAAGCTCCGATATGATGTATTCTTTGGGGTTATCAAGACCCATTTTTGAAACGACGGTCATTCGGGGAACCACCTCAAGCGCGAGGATATGTCTTTCGCCCTCGATATCCTCGAACACCTGTGAATCCTGGATAAACGGCAGAGCGTTGAACTTGCTCTCGACCTCCGCCGGAGATACGTTCTCACCGTTCGGAAGAACGATGATCTCCTTGATCCTGCCGGTGATGTAGAGAAGCCCGTTTTCGTCGATGCGGATAAGGTCGCCGGTCTTGAACCAGCCGTCCTCGTAAACGCCCTCCTCGTCTTCTCCGACATAGCCGTCCATCATGTTTTTGCCCTTGAGCCACAGCTCGCCGTCGACGATCCTGAGCTCCTGATTCGGGTAGGGATAACCGATTGATTCGGGATATTCAAGGCTCAGGGGATTGCCCGAAACAAGGTTCGCGGACTCGGTGAGTCCGTAGCCCTGGAGCAGCTTTATGCCCATTTTGTCGTATTCCTCAATGAGGTAGGGCGCCACTACGGCGGCTCCGGCGATTATGGTTTTCAAATCTTCACCGAGCATGTTTTTGCCGAACTGCTTTGAAAGCGTAAGCGACATTTCGGCGAGCGCCGGCACCATTACCATTATTGTGGGCTTGAACACCGCGATATCGCGGAACATATCCTTGTTGTTTTTGCAGATGAACATTGTGCTGCCCGTGTAGAGCGAGGTCATGAGGTTTCGGATAAGGCCGAAAACGTGAGACAGCGGAAGAACCAGAAGATATCTCTGGTAAAAAACGTCCCAAACGCCATAGCAGCCGTTAACCGTGCCCTGCATGACAGCGCAGTTTGACAGCAGCGCGCACTTGCTTTTGCCGGTAGTGCCGCCGGTGAACATCATAACGCAGGGCGTCTCGGGAGTACAGCTAACCATTTCGGTGGGAGTATCCGAGGTCTCGGTGATCTCGATAAAGCCCACATGGTCGAGCTTTTTCTGTGCGAGCTCAACGCTTGACTCGAGCGAGCCCTGATACACCAGCGCGCTGATCCCGAACTTGAGGCAGCAGCCGAACACCGCGGTTTTGTCGAGGTGAGCGGGCATTATCACCGCCGTGAGTCCGAGCGTGGTAACGGCGATGAACGCCTTTACAAGGTCGTAGGAATTTTGCGCCAAAACAGCGACCCTCGCGTTCTCTCCCTTAGCCTTCTCGAGAATAAGGGTCCTGAACAGAGCGGCGTCACGCTCAAGCTCTGCGTAGGTGTGCTTGCTGTCGATGGTTTGAACAGCGATCCTGTCCGCGAAATCCTTTACGCATATACCCCACATTTCGCTGACCGTACCGCGCTCGACGATCCTTTCAAAATCCTCGGGCTTGGTAAATTTTCTGAATTTTTCTCTGGTATCCGTAATCATAAATATCTCCTTTTATTCAGCCAATTCCTTTAGCTGTTTTTCCCTTTCGTAAAGCAGCCTTGTAGCCGCGTCTATCTCGGCGAAGGTGGGTCGCTCGCCGTAGAGCTCGGTCACGCTCACCCTCTCGCCTATAACGACCTTCAGCCGGTCGAAAAAGCCATTTCTCGGTTTGACGTAAACTGGGATGATCGGCGCGCCGCTGCGAATAGCCATCAGCGTCATGCCCGACTTGAACTTTGCTCCCTCGTCCTCGCCGACGCTTATCCTGCCCTGCGGAAACAACGAGACGACCTGACCCTGCTTGAGCCTGTCGGTGATGTCGCGCATGGTGTTGATCGTGACGTTTTTTCTGTCGATCCTGATACAGCCGCAAGCGCGCAAAAATCCGCCTGCCTTGCTGTCCATTATCTCCTCGCTGCAAATAAAATGGTGCTGCCTGTACCACAACACGGTCATCAGGTACACGGGATCGACAAAGTCGGAATGATTGGCGATTATAAGCGCGCCGCCCTTTATCTTTTCCCGAGCCTTTTCGGACGCGTAGATCCTCTTCGGTCTGAGCCAAAGCAGAGAGGGTATCGCGCCCGTGACCTTGATGAAGCCCTGTACAAAGGGCACGGGGTCAAAGCCGCCCGTTTTTTTAGTTTTTACTTCTTTCATTAAGCTCATTCCCCAACTCAATAATCCTCTGCCGCAGCGCGTCCGTAAAACGGCTTATGTTCTCCTTTTCGTCGAGCGAATCGTCGATATAGTCCTTCGGGTACATCGGAGTGCCGATCATAACCCTCGCGCGCCCGGCGCAAAAGTACCTGCCGTTGGTGTACACCGGAATCACCGGGACATTCGCCGAAAGCGATAGATACGCCGTGCCCGGCTTGAACTCGAGCGGGACAGCCTCGCCCTTTCGGGGGATCCTGCTCTCGGGAAACACCCCGACAACTCCGCCTTTTTTGAGGATCTCCTCTGATTTATACATAAAATCAAAATTGCGGACGTCGCGGTCAACATATATTCCTCCGAGCATTTTCAGAAACAGCCCCAGCGGTTTTTTATCGAAAAGCACCTCGGCCATCTGCACTCTGAGCGTGCGCGTGAAGAACACGAACAGGTACGCGGCGTAATCGAACACCGAGGTATGGTTGGAAGCGATTATCGCGGCTCCCTTTATATGCCTGCCCTGAACCGACTTGTCCTGACAGTATACCTTTGTCCTGAATACTATCTTCTGCGCCGGCCAGGCGGTGATTTTTACAAACCAGTTAAATAATTTAATCAGCATCTTGTTGCCTGCTCTTTATATAATTGTGCAGCCCCTTTACGGTGTTCAGGCTGCTGTCGCCCGACGGGAACGGAATATTGTACTCGTCCCTGAGCTGTGAGATTATCGCCAGATAATCAAGGCTGGTGCCGCCCTCGTCGAGGAAGAAATCCGCGGTGTAGCCTATCTCGCTCTCGGGCTTGTTCAGCGCGACAGCGAACATGCGCGTGATCGTGCGCGCGATCTCGTCGTCGATCCTCTGCCCCGAGTTTTTATCGGGTGTGACCTCCGCAAGCGCTCCGCTCTCGAAATCCTTTTTGAGCCTCAGCCTGTTCAGCTTAAATTCATCGCCCTTCAGAAGGCCGTCCTCTGTGAATATCAGCTTTCTGATCTGTCCTGCAAGGCGCAGCTCGGCGAGCTTTTGACGGACATCGCGCTTGACTTCGGCGAGCTTTTCCGACGAGATGTATTTGTTTACCGAAACTATGAGCACCGGCTCGGTATTGCCGCCGGTATCCGCTCCGATCAGGCAGACTCCCCTGACTCCCGGGCAGGCGATCTTCCCCTCGATAAGGTTGGGGTTAAGGTTCTCGCCGTTCGGCGCGATTATAAGGTCGTCGCGCCTGCCGAGGATCCGGTAGCATTTGCCGTCAAACTCAGCGAGGTCGCGCGTGTTGAACCAATCGGTGTTCGGCTTTTTCTCCCCGTCCTCGATTATGTAACTCGCCATCGCCCTGCCCTTTACGAGCAGCTCGCCGTCGGAGTTTATGCTGTACTCGACGCCGGCCATAGGGAGTCCGACCGAGCAGGAGTTGAGCCGCTTTCTGTTTGAGCTCAGCTCCACCGAGGTAATGCCTATCTCGGTCATTCCGTAGCCGTCCGCGAGGCGGTAGCCTATGGTGTTGAAAAATTCAAGTATCTCGGGGCTGATGTAGCTTCCGCCGGTTATCATGAACCTTATGCTCTCGCCGAACATGTTTTCCCTTACCTCACGGAAGGCAAGCCTTGAGAAGCAGTCGCCGAGAAGCGGTATGCCGCCGGTCATTCGGCTCAGTTTCATGCCCTTTTCAAACTTTTTATACGTATCCTCGCCGCGTTCCTTTATCGTCCTTAACGCCTGCTCGTATACCTTCTCCCAGAACAGCGGGACAGCGAACACGTGAGTGACCTTGTGTCTTTTTATCGTATTGGTTATGGTGGAGGGCTGCATGTCGTTCAGTCGCACAAAGGTGCGCGAGAAAAACGCGAACCAGATATACACCGCTACCAGTCCGAAAATATGGTAAAACGGCAGAAAGGTCAAAAGCTTGAGCTCGCTTTCGTAGTGCTTTTTTATCTGTCTGCATTTTTTTATTATGCTGTAGCTGCCCTGTATCTGCCGGTAAAATTCCTCCGCGGTATAGGCGCAGACCTTGACGTTCGCCGAGGTGCCCGAGGACATCACGAATATCTCGGTGCCGAACTCTCCGCCGCTTATCGCGCTTTCGGACGGGGTTACGGAGCTTTGCAAAATCGTCCTGACGGAAAACTCCTTTTCGTCCGAGATAACGGCGACGGCTCCGCAGGTTTTCAGCGCGTATTCGAGCGTCTGATCGTCGAGGCGCATGTTCATCAGCAGCGGTCTGAATCCGCAGCGCAGCACCGCCCAGAAAATCTCTATCCACTCGAGGCTGTTGTCCATATAAATGCCGACGACGGAATCATGCGCCTCTCCCCCGAGGCTCTCCTTTATCGCGGCGGCCATGCGCAGGACGTTGCTCTTTGCCTGAGCGTAGGTGGTCTTTACTATCCTGTAGCCGCGGCTCTCCTCAAACATCACGTTTTCGCCCTCGGAAAACATCAGCTCAAACAGCGCGGCAAAGTCTCGCCCTGATTCGCTGTATTTTTTGATTTTTGCCTCTACATAGGCGTCTATAGAATTGTATCCGCCGAGAGTGCGCTTATCCATATCGTCTTTTTACCCCTATTTTCCCTATTGTACAATAACTTGGTTATTATAGCATTTTTTCGGATAAATTGCAACAGCATTTATAATTATGCCAACATTCTTCACATAATGCCGCCGAGGGGTTTCCTTTCTTGACAAAAAGTGTTATTTATGATATTTTTTGAATGTAAAACCGCTGACTGGGAGGGATCGGAATGAGCAAAGACAAACTGACGCAGATAAAGCATTTCTTCGATTTTGAAAAAGAGCTCGCTTATCTAAACGAGATGAACCGTCTCGGCTGGAAGCTCGAGCGGCTGAAACTCGGCTGCGTTTACAGCTTTTCAAAAACCGAGCCCGAGGAATACACGACCCTGATATACGCCGAAAAGCGATCCCGCCTTGAAGAAACCGCCGCTCTCGCTCACCGCTGCGGCTTTGAACAGATACCTCACAGATTCGACGGCATGCAAAGGTTGCTTTACCTGACAGGCAGGCACGACGAGGTATCGCCTGTTTTTTACAACGACAGCGAGTCCATCATCCGCGCGCAGCGGATCATGTTCAAAAGATACTTTGTTTTGAGCGTCGTTTTGCCTCTCATCTGCGCGGCACTGATCGCCGAATCCGTACTGCTGTTTATCGTTCCGCTGATAAGCTCGGGCAAGGCTCCCGGCGAGCTGCCGCTGTTTTTCGCGCTGACCGCGGTGTTTTCGGCGCTGACGCTTGTTTTCTGCGTGTTCACCGCGTTCGCCGCAGGCTCGGCGTTCAAAGTCAGGAAAAGGCTCGAGGAGCTGCTCAGGCAGGAGGACGAGAAAAAGGAAAAAAAGGCCGCCGCCAAGGAAGCCTCTCCGGACGACGACAATCCCGTGCACGAGCGCAGACCGGAGCTCAGGGCTATAGACATCACAAAGAAATAACGAGGGCTGTTCGACCGAACAGCCTTTTATATTGCGACAGCCTCCCCGAAAACAGGGAGGCTGAGATTTTTTATTCTGCTTTTTTGACAAGCGTTACCGATATGCAGAACTCGGCGCCCTCCGGAACAAGAATACAGTTGTACTCATACTCGGAGTAATTTTTGCCGGTAAAGGTGTCGATCTGCGCGGCGGCGTCGGAAACGATCAATCCGTTATAGCTGTTGAACGAGCCGTCCTCGGTATAGTCTGCGGTGCTGACAACTACGCTGTCGCCGCTGAGCGCCTCGTTCTTTTGGATACCGCAGCCGGAGCAGTAGGCGTCGACCGCACCGCGCCATCTTTCGGCGTTTTCGCGCGTGCAGACCTTAGCGTGCGGAAGCACTGTATCGTCGGTGATCTCCGCCGGATTATCTCCGCTTTCGGCAGAATCCCTTTTGACCGTGACCGTGCAGCTTGTCGCCGCGCCGTTGTACGAGGTAACGGTCACTTTCGCCGTGCCCTCGCTCTTACCCAAGACGGTAACAATACCGTCGCTGACCGACGCGGTAACGCATTTGTCGCTCGACTTGACGGTGCAGGTCTTTGGGGTCGCGTTCTCGGGATCAAAGCTGAGCGCGAGCTGACTGCTCTCGCCGACCTTCAGCGTTACGGCGGCGTGGTCAAGCGTGATCGAGCGTATCGCATACATGTTCATCTCGGCGATCACCATGTCCTGGATATACGAAAGCCCCGGGTTGATATTTCCCCAGCCGATCGTGTCGGGAGGGATATTTTCCTGCACGGGCTTAGCGGTAGTGGGCTGGGTGTCGCCGGTGGGAGCGGTGGCGTTTTTATTATTCGGCGCGGTCGAGGTCTGAACGGCCGAAGATCCCGCCTGAGTAGGAGCGGCGGTGGTCTGAGCCTCGTCCACTGTTGCCGAATCGGCGGTAGCCTCGTCGGGAGTGGCGGCGCCGGGTTCCTCTCCGCAGCCCGAAACGCAGCAGATAACAAGCAGCAGTGCCGCTATTGCCGCGATCATTTTTTGTTTCATCTTATCATAACCTATCTTTTTATACACATATTATTATCGGGCTTTCTATTCTATCACATCTTGCGGTTTTTTGCAAGTATTTTGAAATTTGAAATTTTTATGAAAAGTTTTCGGATTCCGTTTACTTTGCTGTCGGATAGTTATATAATTGTGTTATAAACCAACGCGAGGTGGATCATGAAAAAATATGTTCTCGCCCTTGACGAGGGCACAACAAGCGTGAGAGCGATACTCTTTGACAAAAACGCGAACGCGGTTTGCTCGGCGCAGCACGAGTTCACCCAGATATATCCTCAGCCCGGCTGGGTCGAGCACGACCCAATGGAAATTTATGCCAATCAGTACGCGGCTATGACCGAATGTGTGGCAAAATGCGGCATAGATCCCGAGCAGATCGCCGGTATAGGCATCACCAATCAGCGCGAAACGACCGTTGTGTGGGAGAAATCGAGCGGCAGGCCGCTGTGCAACGCTATCGTATGGCAATGCCGCCGCACGGCTGAAATGTGCGAGGAGCTTATAAACCGCGGCGAGGGCGACTACATCAGGGAGGTCACGGGTTTAAGACCCGACGCGTACTTCAGCGGAACCAAGCTGAAATGGATACTTGACAGGTACGATCCCGACCGGAGCCGCTCAAAAAACGGCGAGCTGCTCTTCGGCACGATCGACACATGGCTGCTGTGGAAGCTGACCGACGGAAAAGCCCACCTCACCGACGGCACAAACGCCTCGCGAACAATGCTTTACTCGCTTAAAACGGGCGACTGGGACGAAAAGCTTTTACAGCTTCTCGACATCCCCCGTCAGCTCCTTCCCGAGATAAGGAGCAGCAGCGAGATCTACGGCTACGCCAACGTGATGGGCGCGCGGGTCCCGATCTGCGGTATCGCCGGCGACCAGCAGGCGGCGCTGTTCGGACAGGGCTGCTTTAAGCGCGGCGACGCAAAAACCACCTACGGAACGGGCTGCTTTTTGCTTGAGCACACGGGAGGCGAGCCCGTAAAAAGCAGGAACGGGCTGATCACCACCGCAGCCGCCACCGAAAAGGGCGCTCCGCGCGAATACGCGCTTGAGGGCAGCGTATTTGTGGGAGGCGCGGTGATACAGTGGCTCCGCGACGAGCTCGGCCTTATTCGCGAATCCCGCGACAGCGAGTACTTCGCCGGAAAGGTAAGCGACAGCGGCGGAGTTTATGTCGTTCCGGCGTTCGCAGGACTCGGCGCGCCGTACTGGGACATGAACGCCCGGGGCACGATCACCGGGCTCACGCGCGGCACGGGTATAGAGCACATCATCCGCGCTTCGCTTGAATCAATCGCTTACCAGACTCAGGATCTTTTGGCGGCGATGGTAGCCGACAGCGGAAGCAAAATAGAAACGCTCAGGGTCGACGGCGGAGCCGCGGCAAACAACTTTTTGATGCAGTTCCAGGCGGATATCTCTAACATCTCGGTGTTCCGCCCTGCGAACCAGGAGGCTACGGCGGCAGGCGCCGCGTTCCTTGCGGGACTGGCGACCGGCTTCTTTAAGGACAGAGACGAGCTTTTGTCGCTCTGCCGGGGAGGAATCGGCTTTGAGCCGTCAATGGACGGCAAAAAGCGCGAAGCCCTGCTCAGCGGCTGGCACAAGGCGGTAAACGCCGCTCAGGTTTAACGGAAAGGATAATTTATGATACAGATTATTGAGAAAAAGGTTTTATCCTCCGACGGAGTCCATCAGCTCCGCGGAAAGGTCTATATCCCCGACGGCGACATCAAGGGGCTGTTTCAGGTAGTGCACGGGATGATCGAGCATATCGCGCGGTATCACGACTTTTTATATACTCTCGCGGAAAACGGCTACCTCGCCTTCGCTTACGACCAGCTCGGTCACGGCCATACAGCCGTCGATAAAAGCGAGCTTGGGTTTATCGCGCACGAAAACGGCTGGAAGCTGCTCGTTGACGACGTCGCGCTTTTTGCCGAGGAAATAAAGCAGGAGTACGGCGAGGGACTGCCGTATATCCTGATGGGTCACAGCATGGGCTCGTTTATCGCAAGGCTCGCAGCCGAAAAGTTCAATCTTCACGACAAGCTTATCATCATGGGCACCGGCGGACCCAATCCTGCCGTAGGCGCGGGTCTGGCTACGGTGAAGATCATCAAGAAAGCAAAGGGCGAACGGCACTTGTCAAGCCTGATCGAAAAGCTCGTGTTCGGCGCATACAACAAGAAATTCGGCGACGACGACCGCTACAACTGGCTCAGCACTATCGAAAAGACCCGAGTTGACTACGCCAACGATCCGCTTTGCACGTTCAGGTTCACGGTGTCGGCTATGGGCGATCTTCTCAACCTCACCAAAGAGAGCAACTCAAAGCGCTGGTTTGGCTCTTCCGTGACCGAAAAGCCCATTCTTCTGATCTCGGGAGCGGACGATCCCGTCGGCAACTACGGCAGGGGCGTAAAGGCTGTCCACGACAGGCTAAAGGCTAACGGCGCGGACATAAAATTCAAGCTTTACGCCAATTGCAGGCACGAGATACTGAACGATATCTGCGGCAAAAAGGTAGTTAAGGATATTTTGGAATTTGCGGCGAAATAACGCTGTTTGCTCCTGGCAGACAGCGCAAAGCCGTGAACTGTCACGGTTTTAAAATACGGCTATATTAAATTAATCAGGCGAAGGATCGTTTTGATCCTTCGCCTGCTGCGTTTATTAACTGTTCAAATACTTTACCGCCTCGGTAGCGGCAACGGCTCCGTCGGCAGTCGCGGTAACAAGCTGGCGCACATCCTTGGAGCGGACGTCGCCGGCAACGAATATGCCGTCAGTCTTTGTTTTGCAGTTTTCCGACGAGGCGAAATACCCCGACGCGTCGGTATCGGCAAGAGCGTTGAAGCTGTCGGTTTCAGGGATCCTTCCGACCGCGACGAAAAGGCCGCTGACCTCAAGCTCGGTCTGCTCGCCGAGCTTGTTTTCGACCGTTACGCCGGTGAGCCTTTTGTCGTAGCCGAGCTTTTTTATCACGCTGTTCAAAACGAGTTTGACGTTGGGCTTTTCCCTGAGCTTTTCCGCCGTAGCAGCCTCGCCGCGGAAGCTGTCGCGGCGGTGGATAAGATAGACGGTCTCGGCTATATCCGAGAGGTAGAGCGCGTCCTCGAGCGCGGTGTTGCCTCCGCCGGCCACGGCGACCTTTTTGTTCCTGAAAAACGCTCCGTCGCAGGTCGCGCAGTAGGATATCCCCCTGCCGACCAGCATGTCCTCACCCTCGACCCCGAGCTTGCGGTTTTTGGAGCCGGTGGCGATTATCACAGCCTTGGAAGCATATTCTCCGCGCGGCGTGACTACGGTTTTTTCGTCTCCGTTTTTGATCTCAAGCGCTTTTTCAAACTTGATCTCCGCGCCGAGCGCGACCGCCTGATTGTAGACGTTAGTGGCAAATTCAAAGCCCGAGATATGCGCCGCCACCGGGTAATTCTCAATATCGGGGGTGTTGATTATCTGTCCGCCGTAGCTTGAAGCCTCGAGCACAAGAACCGTTTTAGCGGCTCTGCGCGCGTAGATCGCCGCCGTGAGTCCCGCGGGACCCGCGCCGATTATTATTATATCATACATAGCGACACTCCTTTGCATTGATTTCAATTTAATTGTATCAAATTAAATTTTTATTGTCAACAGTTTTTTGCTTTACAAGCGGTTTTTGATGTGATATTATACTATTAGAATACCCCGGGGGAGTTGAGATATTTGAAGTTTTTTAAGAAGCTTTTATCCGCGGCGTTAGCGGCGCTTATTGTCATTACCGCGGCAGGCTGCGGCACTGAACTGCTCGAGATAACAGAGCTTTCGGGCAGCAGCTATGACCTGCCGGAAGTCACGAGCGGTCAGTCCTCGTCTCAAAGTTCGCAGGTCACGGGCAAGACCTATTCCATGGCGGATATCAAAAACCTGAAAAACACCGGGCACTTCGCCAAGAAAACGCTCGAGCACATTTTTGACGGAACGATAAACGGCAAGGGCAAGGCGACGGGCTACCACTACTCCATGATCCCCGACAGCAAGGGAAAGATCATTGACGGCACACGCTCCGAACCCGACGAAAACGGAGTTTTTACCGGCAAGGTCGAGGTCAACGGCGTCAAGAAAAACGGATTCAGCTCTTTTTATCCCGAGAGCTGGTCGCCTCAGGAGGTCGTTGACGCGATCAACACCGCCTATGACGACGCGCTGAGCGATCCGAACAATCCACAGGGGCAGCTTTGGATAGGCTATTGCGGCGATATAGAGATCGACATGTATCTAAACTCAAGCAAGCAGATCACGACCGCTTACCCGGTGTATGAAGGAGACTGACTATGATCAAGTACGAAATAAAAGCGACTCAGGGCAAACACCCTGTTCCCACAGTGATATTCGAGGACGAAAAATACTCCCTGCTCAATGAATTTTTACTGGCTGAAAGGAGCTTTCGGCGCGAGCTTTTATCGCTTGTGAACGAGGTCGATCTAAATATGTCCGACAGCGAGAGCTTCACGGGCAACGCCTTTTCGCTCGAGATCGGAAAGGAAAACTGCGTTATAACAAACGACGCCGACGACAGGGAGCTTGAGCTTTTGACCGCGGAGTTCAAAAGGATACTTCTCGATTACATCTACGCCGTGCGCGAGCTCAGGGTAAAAGAAAAGATGGCGAAGCTCGGACACGATCACGAGCATCACCATCACTGACATAATATTCTTATATTTCGGGACGAGGAATACTCGTCCCTTTTTTGTTCGGCGTTAAGCCGCTTTTTTCTTTTCGTCGCGCGAAAAGATCAGTTTAAGGATTATCGGCGTGATAACGCTCGATACGATTATAAGCAGGATCACCGAGGTGAAGTACACCGGGCTGACCAAGCCGCTCGACAAGCCCTTTTGCGCGACGATCAGCGCGACCTCGCCGCGGGTCATCATGCCCACGCCGATTTTAAGTGGGTCGGAGCCCCTGAATCCGCAAAGCCGCGAGGTCAAGCCGCAGCCGATGATTTTTGATACGAGCGCCACCAGCACAAAGCCGATAGAGAACCACAATAAATCGAGCGACAATCCGTCGAGGCTTGTTTTCAGTCCGATACTCGCGAAGAAGATCGGACCGAAGATCATGTAGGAGTTGATGTCCATTTTCTCCTCGATATAAGCCGAGTCGTGCAGCCTTGACAGCACTATGCCTGCCACGTAAGCGCCCGTGATGTCGGCTATGCCGAAGAATTTTTCTGCGATGAAGGCGAAGCTGAAGCAGAGCGCCAGCGCGAGGATCGGGATACGCCTTGTTCGGGGATAGCGCTTGTCGATCACCTTGAAAATCTTGTAGATCACAAAGCCGACGACTATTGCCAGCGCGAAAAACGCCACGGTGCTGAGAAGCACCCAAAGCGGCTGAGCGTCGGGGCTTTTAAAGCCGATAACAAAGGTGAGCACCAGGATGCCGATAACATCGTCGATGATGGCGGCGCTGAGGATAGTCGTGCCGAGCTCGGATTTGAGCTTGCCCATCTCCTTTAGAGTTTCAACGGTGATGCTTACGCTCGTTGCGGTCATGATAACACCGATGAACACGGCTGTGAAAAACTTTTCCGAGCCCCACGGCGCGAAGCCGTAAAACAGCATGTAAAACAGCGTTCCGCCCGCGAGCGGCACCGCTACTCCTGCGCTGGCGATCGCCAGCGCCTTTGGCCCCGTTTTGAGCAGGGCTTTGATATCGGTTCCCAGGCCTGCCGAGAACATCAGCAGAACCACGCCGATCTCAGCGCAGACGCTGAGAAAATCGCTCAGCTTTACTATGCCGAGCACGCTCGGACCGATCAGCAGTCCGGCTATGATCTCGCCCACGACCTGCGGAGCCTTGAGCTTCCTCGCCAAAATGCCGAACGCCTTAGCGAAAATGACAATTATCGCTATGTCCTTAAAAATTGATAACACATCCACTTTTGATCATACTCCAAAAAATAATAATTCCGCGGCTTTTGCCAAAGGAAACGGCGCTCCCCGAGCAGGCAAAGCCGACGCCTCCCCCGACGCATGCTTCGGGGGAGGCTTTTTTAAAACGATTCAAAGCTTTGTTATATTTCCAGACCCTTTGTCGTCTGTAAAAATTCTTTTAAAGAATCAAGAATGATATCGACGCCGCCGACAGAGTCGCTCTCGATATTGAGCGGCATGATCGGGTCGTGAACCGAGAGCCTGAGCAAAAACCATCCGTCGCCGTGGTCTTTGTCAAACGACACCCTGATACCCTCGCGGTTATCGTCGGCGACATTCCAGCCGTCCGCAGCCTCGGCATAGGCGGTGAGGTCGGCGATTATCCGCTCGCCGCAGGCTCTGAAATCCTTTTCCGTGATCTTGTAGCGGATCTCGCGGCTCTCGAGCGGTTCGCGCAGGCCGGCAGTGAGCTCGTCAAGCTCCTTGCCCTGCTTTCTGAGCTGAGCCGCCTTG
Organism: uncultured Ruminococcus sp.; assembly: GCA_902767845.1. Classification (GTDB taxonomy): domain Bacteria; phylum Bacillota; class Clostridia; order Oscillospirales; family Acutalibacteraceae; genus Ruminococcoides. The sequence goes on from CACXIV010000004.1 coordinate 57,422, forward strand.
ATTATTATTTTTGTGCAGAGGTACGCTCCGTCGTCAAGGAAGTAGTTTTCCCTCATCGCGGCGTGTCCCGAGGTTTCGATCGCGAGCGGACAGTTGATCCCGCCGGCGTTCAGCTCGAGCGCCTTGTCGATCACGTTCTTGTAGCCCCTGCGGTAGCGGTAATGCTTGCCGCCGAGGTCGTTTTCTATAAAATCCTTTAGTCCGCTCGAGGTTATCGAGTCGGTGACTATCGTTCCGCCGTCGTTGCCCTCAAGCGCGATAGCCGCCGCCACAGCCACCAGGCGGTTGCGGTTTATCTCATTTCCCTTGCTGTCTACAGCGCCGCCGCGGTCAACGTCGGTGTCGAATATAACGCCGAGATCGGCGTTCGCCTCGCGCACCGCCTCGCAGATCGACTTCATGGCCTCGGCGTCCTCGGGATTGGGGACGTGGTTAGGGAACATTCCGTCGGGCTCGAGATAGCGGCTGCCCTCGGTGTCGGCTCCGAGCGCCGCGAGCACCTTGTCGGCGTAAAAGCCGCCGGCGCCGTTGCCTGCGTCGACAACTATCTTAAAGCCTTTGAGCGGATGATCGTAGTCGTCGGCGTTAACCTCTCTTTTGATCTTATCGCAAAGACCGTTGGCGTAGTCGGTCATATAGTCATAGTCCGTTTTTGTTCCGCAGTCCTTTTGCTCGGGGTGCTGTCCGTCCTGAGCATACTGCAGGATAGCCTCGATATCGCTGCCCTCGAGTCCGCCGTCCCGTGTAAAGAACTTTAATCCGTTGCGGTTGAACGGGTGGTGACTGGCGGTGATCTGCAGCGCGCCGTCGCACGCCAGATCGACTGTTGTCATAAACATCGACGGTGTTGAGGCGAGTCCGCAGCAAACTACCTCCGCTCCGGCGCGGACGAACCGACCGGTCACTGTATCCGTGATGCGCGGACCCGAGATCCTGCTGTCACGTCCGACGGAGATCTTGAGCTTATCGGCAGGCTTGTTTACCTTTTTTGAAAGCCAGAGCACAAAGCCGTCTGCCATATCGGCGATCACGCTGTCGGTGAGGTTCACGTTTTGTCCCTCCACGCCCCCGACGGCTACTCCGCGGATATCGGTACCGCTTTTGAACTGCTTGTAAAAATCATTCAGCATATCGTTCTCTCCTATTTGTCATTTGAATATATTTTAGCACATTTTTCGGCAAATCTCAATACAAAACCCTAAACATTATCGCGAAAACGACGATCCGCCGCGTTTTTGAACCGATGATTTTTAAAGTTTGTAAAAAGCCAACCTTGTTTTTGATTTTTGCAAAATTAACTTGTGTAAAATGCTCATTCAAGGGTAACAAACCTGTTCCAATGTAATTATTTAGAAATCATTTTTGCAGCGTTTTATACAAATACTTGTTCTGCTATTTGTGGATTATTGACATGCTTTTGGCGTTTCGACCAAATCGAAAGGCGTGTTTTTGTTGACTTTTCCTTTTTTCGGAGTATAATATAGACAGTCAAGTTAATTCCGCTTGGCTATCGGCGATTGATCGCCGGTCATAATATTGCCAAATGGTAAATGGCGCACATAAAGAATGGGGGAAAAGAAATGACACCGTTCATTGACCTGCACAATGTTGACGTCGCAGATTTCCTCGCCGTGCTTGATACCTGCGAGGGCAACGTATATCTCGTAACAAACGAGGGCGACAGGCTCAACCTCAAGAGCAAGCTGTGCCAGCTCATCGGTCTTACAAGGCTGATCGTTGGCGGCAGGATCGCAGAGGCGAGCGTATATTGCGAGAACGTTCGTGACGAGAGCAAGCTGTTCAGATTCAATTGCTTCGGCGACACTTCATGCGTCGACGCCGGCTGAGCAGGAAAAATTTGGAAAGTATTTTGAAAAGTTTTGATCAAAGGAACAAACAAAAACACATAATTTCACTTAATTTCACTAATCCCACGTTTTCACGTTAATTTCAAAACTTCTAAATCCGAAAAAGACCGCTGACAAGCGGTCTTTTTCGGATTTAAACTATATTTTATTTAACCGTGATCCAAATATCCTTTGAGTTGCTGCGGTTGAGCGCGTCTGTCACGGAATACGTCACCTTGTATTTGCCGGGACGCGAGGTAACTACGTTGCCGGTCACGCTGACGCTCTCGGTTATATCGCTGCCGCAGGTGTCGGTGACCTTTACTCCGTCCCTCGGAGAGTACGCCGTGCCGACGGCGATCGTCTTGTCCTCGGCACCGATTATCTGCGGAAGTCTGCTGTTATACGGATTTCCGCCGATCCTGTCGGTGGGATCCCATCCGAGTCCCTTGCCGTTTATGCGGATAGCCGCAGGTCTGCCGAGAGGCTCGGGCTTTGTGCTGTCGTATATCTTTACGCGGGTACCGATCGGACAGTTTTCATATACCCACCTTGTGTCCTCGACCGCCATTCTTACGCAGCCCAGCGACGCCTCGCCGCCCAGCTTATTGAACTCCTCTATCTCAAGCGAGCCCTTATTGTCCATCTCGGCATAAGGAACGCTGTGGAAAAGAAAATCTCCCGAAATACCGCTTACATACTGTCCGTATACATTGTTGTAAAGCGCGTGCCACTCGGACTTGAAGTAGATCTCATAGTCGCCAATGATTGTCGAGCCGTTCTTTCCGCAGGAACAGAGCATGGCTCTTACGGGAACGGTATACTCCCCGTCGTCATCATATGTGTACGCGGTCACGCAGCTCTGCGAACGGTTGACGTAAAGCGCGTAAAGATTTTTGTCCTCGTCATCCTTGTCTATGTTCCTTTGGAGGATATCCTCGTTGGCGGTGATAGCCGTGGTGAATTTATCCGGCTCGGGCTCGTCGGGAAGCTTTGCGACGGTGATCTCATATTCCGCCCTCTGTCCCGTGGAAAGCACCGCGTACAGGGTCGCTGTACCCTCCGAGAGAGCGTCCGCCCTGCCTCCGCTGTCAACCGCTGCGATTTTTTCGTTGGAGCTTTCCCAGCCGGTAACAAGCTCGCGGTATTCCTTGGGCACAGATATAACCTGCGACCTGCCCGCCGGTATACTAAGATATTCGGTTGTAAGCATTACCTCGTCAACGGTCGCCGGAGCGGAGCTTTCAATAACGGGCTTGGCAGGCTCGGCGGAGGGAATATCCACCGCTGCCCTGCAAACCGCCATGGCGGCGCACGTTACAACTCCGAACAGGCACACCGTCAGTGCCAAGGGGTTTTTCATACTACACCTCAAATATTACAAATTTTTAACCTTTTCAATACATTCTATCATTTTTTTCGGAAAATGGCAAGAGATATTTAAAAATCGCAAAAAGTATGTTAGAATAGACTCAGAATTTATTAGACGGTGATCAAATGGCACATCCGATCAGGCATTTTTTAACAATCACAAATCACAGACATCAGGTGATCATACACTGCGCTAAGGCAGGAATCCTTTGGCAGGGACTTAGACATGATCTTTCAAAATACAGCCCGACCGAGTTTATACCCGGAGCGAAGTATTACCAGGGCGACCGCAGTCCAAACGAAAAGGAGCGCGAGCTTTACGGCTGCTCGGCGGCGTGGATGCACCACAAGGGCAGAAACCGACACCACTACGAATACTGGAACGACTACAACCCGAAAACAAAGAATATCGAGAATGTGGAAATGCCGGTAAGATACGTCGTTGAGATGTTCTGCGACCGCGTGGCGGCGAGCAAGATCTACAACAAGGGCAGCTATACCGACGCCCATCCGTACCAATATTACCTGAGGATCAAGGGCAAAAACCGCATGCACCCCAACACCGAGGCGCTGCTCTGCTCATGGCTCGAGATGCTCCGCGACGAGGGCGAGGAAAAGACTTTTTCCTTTATCAGGTCGCTCGACAAAAGGGATAAGCGATGATACAGGCTCAGAGGATAGTCCACCCCATACCGCCGCTCTTTGACCAAAACTCAAAAAAGCTGATACTGGGCAGCTTTCCCTCGATCAAATCACGCGAGGCGATGTTCTTTTACGGACATCCGCAAAACCGGTTTTGGAGGCTGATCGCCATGATCTACGGCGAGGACGCGCCGCTGTCGACCGAGGAAAAGTCAAAGCTGATCTTAAAACACAACCTGGCTCTGTGGGATTCGATAAAAACCTGCACGATCACCGGCTCCGCCGACAGCTCGGTAAAGGACGTTGTGCCAAACGACCTGAGCGTTATCCTGAACGGCAGCCGCGTCACCGAAATATACTGCAACGGCGCGCTGTCATACAAGATGTATATGAAATACATATTTCCGACCACACAAACAGAGGCGGTAAAGCTGCCGTCCACCAGCCCTGCAAACGCGGCTTACTCGATAGAACGGCTGTATGAAAGCTGGAAAATAATAAAAGAATAAAAAAAGGAGAGCCTAAGCCCTCCTTAATTCTTTATTAGAATTATTTATTGATAGCGGCGTAAATTTTATCAATGAGCATTCCGATCCAGGGGATCTTGCTGATAAGGGGAAGCTCATACTTCTTGCACTGAACCGCGTTAACGATACCGATAATAGCGAGTACAAAGAAGAAAACAGAACCTGCCCAAAGCGCGATATCAAAGACGTTGTAAGCTACGCTGTGAACATAATAGCCGTACCATGTATAATGACCGGGAAGGATCAGGTTAATGATAACAAGCAGGATAGCCTTGACGATCTGATATACAACGCCTACTGCCCAAAGTGTAGCGCCCTGCTTTACGTGGAACTTACAATACTCCGATTCCTTTCTTACGAAAAGCGGAACGAGGAAAGCGGGAGCCCAAGGGACGTATGAAAGCCATGCAAGACCCTTGTCGGCGCCTGTGACGGAACCGTCAAAGTTCGCAGCGCCTGCCTGCTGCTGAACGGGCTGTACAGGCTGAACGGGCTGCTGAGGAGCCTGCTGAGCGTTTTCTACAGGTGTGCCGCAGTTTGCGCAAAACTCAGCGCCGTCGGGAACCTGATTGCCGCAATTTCTACAAAATGCCATGATAATTACCCCTTTATTCTAAAAGTAAATCAGTGTGATTTTTCACTACCAAAGTGATTATAGTTTATATCCTCCGGTATGTCAAGCGAGAAAAAACATCTTTGTAGCAAAAGCCAAAAAGCAAAATTGACATCTTTTTTAGTTAGTATATTTTAACAATAAACCTTTTATTATTTTGTTGGTTATGAATAATCAGTTTTTGAATATGTAGAAAAATCACGCTTTTATTTGTACAGTGTTTATATATTTACAAAACGGTTTTATTATGATATCATTTGAGAGAAAAAGTCACGGGGAATGAATGATCATGAATTACGGTATTGTGCTCGAGGGCGGAGCCATGCGCGGTCTTTTTTCCGCGGGGGTCATCGACGTCCTGATGGAAAACGAAATAAAATTCAACACGGCTGTCGGAGTTTCGGCAGGCGCGGCGTTCGGCTGCAACTACAAGTCAAGGCAGATCGGCAGGGTGATCCGCTACAACACGCGCTTCGCGAAGGACAAGCGCTACTGCTCGGTCGGGTCGCTAATAAAAACCGGCGATATCTTCGGCGCAAGGTTCTGCTACGATACGATACCGAACGAGCTTGATGTGTTTGACAAACAGACGTATGACAATGATCCGATGAGTTTTTTTGTCGTATGCACCGACGCGGAAACAGGCGAGCCTGTTTACACTCCGCTCCCCAAGGCGGACGAGCTGTGCTTTAGGTGGATAAGGGCGTCGGCTTCGATGCCGCTGGTGTCGCGACCCGTTTCGATCGGCGGCAGGCGCTTCCTCGACGGAGGTATATCGGACTCTATCCCGATAGATTTTATAAAAAGAATCGGCTGCGAAAAGAACGTGGTCGTCCTGACGCAGCCGAGGGATTTTTCAAAAGAAAAATCATCCACGCTTCCGCTGATGAAGCTCTCGCTGAGAAAATACCCGAAAATCTACGAGGCTCTTAAGCACCGGCACATAATATATAACCGCAGCCGCGACAGGGTGTTTGAGGAGGAGCGCTTCGGCAACGCGTTCATCATCTGCCCAGAGGAAAAGCTCCCGATCGGCAGGATCGAGCACGATCCCGAGGTCATGAAAAAGGTGTATGAAATAGGCAGAAAAGCCGCCGAAAGCAGCCTTGAAGAACTCAAAACATTTTTGAACATATAATAATGAACCGCCGCGAGAGGTTATTATCCTCCGCGGCGGTGATTCTTATATCAATTCTTTTTCAGTTTTACGGCGAATACCGTTACGGCTGCTGCCAAAAGCACAACGGCGTAACCGATTACCCACCACAGATCCGGGAATATCGCCGCGAAATCGCCCGCGACCGCCGACCTTGCGGCGTTTACCGCGTGCGCGACCGTCTTGAACGCTCCGCCAACCATTGAGGTATCGAACCAGATGTTTGAGAACCACGCGCTGAGATTCGTCAGCAGCGCGCCGGAGATTCCGCCTACCGCCTTCTCGTTGAAAACGGAGCCGAACAGCAGGCCTAACGCGATGAACACGAGCGCTATCGGCAGGTTAACAATGGCGGCGACGAGCAGGTTCACGCTGAACGGCAGCCCGAGGAACAGCGCGCAGATGTAGCAAACCGCGGTCTGGATAAGCGCCATCGGGATAAGCGGCAGCGTATATCCCAGAATGAACTCAGAGGGTTTCAGCGGCGAGGTGAACAGCCTGAGCACAAAGCTGGTCGTCCTGTCCTTCGCGATTATCATAGATGAGAACAGCGTCAAAAAGCTCAGCCCGAACACCGTGATACCGGGCGCGAGCTTTGAAATTTCAAACAGGTCGGGGCCGTAGCCCTCGGGGATGCCCTTGTTTATCGCCGACAAAAGCAGCAGCAAAACGATCGGAAAGGCTATGCCGAATATCAAGGTCAAAATATCCCTTGTGATCTCCTTTGTATTGCGCGAGGCAAATGTTAATGTCCTCATTTTACCGCCTCCTCTGTTATCCTGATAAACGCTTCTTCAAAGTCATCGGTGCCTGCCTCGGCTTTAAGCTCGGCGGCAGTGCCCTCGGCGAGCAAAACGCCGCGCGACATTATACCGATGCGGTCGGAAAGGCTCTCCGCTTCCTCAAGGTAATGAGTCGTAAGGATGATCGTCATTTTGCCCTTGAGCCTTTCGATAAGGTGCCAAAGCTCACGGCGCGCGAGAACGTCAAGTCCGAGCGTGGGCTCGTCCAAAAAGAGTATCTCCGGCTCCGTGATAAGCGCCATGGCTATGCTCAGCCTGCGCTGCCAGCCGCCCGAGAGCGTGGCGGCCTTGCTCCTCTCGATCTCATCCATATTGAATTTTTCTATCATATCCAGCGCTTTTTGTCTTGCCTCTTTTTTGTTCGAGCCGTAAATACGGGCTATGAACTCGAGGTTTTCGCGGACGCTCAGCTTTGCGGCGACAGCCGTTTCCTGCGGCGACACGTTGATCAGCGCCTTGACGCTTGAAGTATCGCTCACAATGCTGTGCCCCATCAGCCGGGCGTCGCCCGAGGTGGGCTGAGTCAGGCAGGAGAGCATTTTTATCGTGGTGGATTTTCCGGCGCCGTTCACGCCCAAAAGCGCGTAAAGCTCGCCCTCGTGCACCGTCAGCTCCAGATTGTCCACTGCGGTTTTTTCCTTGAATTTTTTAGTCAGAGCTTTTGTTTTTATCGCTTCCATACGCTATTCCTTTCCTATAAATCTGCCGATAGATATTTTTGCCAGCGCAATGCCGCCCTTTGCGGTGTCTCCCATAACCATAAGACGGTCACCCGCCTTGATTTTGAACACCTCTCTGGCGTGCTTGGGGATAACTACCTGTCCCCTGTCGCCCACCTTGACCATTCCGAAGATATACCTGCCCTCAGAGGTGTTGAGCTTGACGTCCTGCTCGCCGAGCGGAATACTGACAAGCGCGTCGATCGAGATATCATAATACTGAGCGATCTCGAGGCATTTTGTGATGTCGGGAGCGCTCTCTCCGCTCTCCCACTTTGAAACGCTCTGGCGCGACACGCCGAAGCGTTCGGCAAATTCCTCCTGGCTGACCGCGTCCTTTTTTCTGAGATATCTTATATTCGCGTCGATCATCCGACAGACCTCCTAAATATGATTATTCATATCTATTCATATTTTATGTTTTGATTATACCACGCTGTAGCGCGGTTTTCAACCAACCGCGGCTTACATCTTTTGTTAATAATCGTGGCAGTCGGTCGCGGTGGCGACACCACAAATCGAGAAGGCAGAACGGTTGCAAAGGAAAACTCGGATACCCGACATGTAAATAGAGCGTCGTCCTGAGTAGTCGCAGTGGCGACACCGCAAATCGAGAAGGCAGAACGGTTGTAAAGGAAAACTCGGATACCCGACATATAAATAGAGCGTCATCCTGAGCTGTCGCGGTGGCGACACCGCAAATATCCCTGCCCGGCGCTTTTCACAAAACCGTCAGCTTTTTCCGTGCACAATCCACAAATCAAAGCGTGCGTATTTTGCTATGTTGTCAATGGAATATTGCCTGACGCTGTGATATAATTGTACAAGGAGGTGCTTATTATGAAAAAAATAATTTCAATCATTCTCATTTCATTACTTGCGATATCACTCGCCGCGTGCGGCGAAAACGGCACGGCTTCCGATACGAAATCCTCCGGATCCGTCGCCGAATCATCCGAAGTTTCCGAAAAAATCATAAGTGGCGGCTACACGGAAACGGAATCTCCCAAGGTCACGGACGAAGTAAAAGAGCTCGTTAAAAAGGCTACCGCCGAATTGGACGGCGCCGAATACACTCCCGTCGCATACCTCGCGACTCAGGTCGTAGCCGGAACCAACCACCTTATCCTTTGCAAAAAGACCATTGTGGTTCCCGATCCCGTTCCCACATATGCGCTCGTAACGATCTACGAGGATCTGCAGGGCAACGCCGAGCTGACCGA
>CACXIV010000005.1 GCA_902767845.1 uncultured Ruminococcus sp.
CTGTACCTTTTAGTGTGTACTCACTGTAAGATTTGAGTATTTTTTACTCAAAGTCATTACGGGTTTCTTGTTTCCTTATTGTTCAATTTTCAAGGTTCCTTTGTTCACTTTACACAACTAAAGCGACCTTTGATTGTAGATATTTAACATCCAAATCAGTCGTTTTTGTTGACCGAACATATGCTATTATAATACGTTTGCCGACAAATGTCAAGCGTTTTTCGGAAATTTCTTTAAAATCTTTTAAATATCTTATTTGTTGTGTGTGTATCGCAAATTATCCTTTATTTACCACTATATGTTGTATTGCGGATTTTGTTACACCTGATACTATAGCAAACTCCAAAAAAAGCCCTCCGTTCGGAGAGCTTTGTTACGCCTTATTATTTATGAAAAGCCTTGAACTTTTCAACGACTTCCTCGCGCCATTTATAATTATCGGAGTCGGTTTTTGACTCGTCAAGTCCCTTGTCGTTATAGATCATCAGGAACTGTCCGTTGTCCGAGATATACGCTTTGACCTCCGGAAGCTCGAGGATGGTGAAGGTTCCGTTTGACTTTACGGAGGAGATAACCTCGTCGGCTGTCGCCGGACGGTCGTTCGTGCTGTACTCGTAAAGCTCGATCGTGATATTCTTTACATCCGTATCGTTGATCCTTACCGCGGTAAACTTTTTACCGACCTTGGCGCCGATAAGCGACGCGTCCATCTCGGTGATCTTTGATGTATCCTTGGGATTGATATATCCGTACGCCGCAAAGTAGTTGCAGAGTCCGGTAAAGTCGTTGGGATAATCCTTTGCCTCGAAGCTTGAAGCCTCGTCGCCTGTAGCGACATCCTCGGGATTGACCTGCTGGCCTCCGAAGCAGCCTGAGGCGAATACAATAATTAAACCTGCGCAAAGCAGCGCGGCGAAGATTCTTTTCATAAAAAACGATCCTTTCGTTGAAAGTATAATGGGTGACGCCAAATTGACATCACCCATTATACATCATAATTTTGAATAAATCAATCATTTTCGCAAATTCACACAATCGCTATTCAAAATTACTCTATTACATACACGTTGACGTCGCGTCTGCCGAAGTTGCAGCAGTCGTCAAGTGAAAAATAGAAGAGATCCACGATCGCGGAACCGTCCATGAGCGCTCCGCCCGTATCTATCGCCGTGGCGTATCCGTAGGAAAAGCTGCCGTCGGGGGTTTCGATATAGAGCTTTGAACCGTAGGGGATCAGCTCGGGATTGACCGCGACGCCGCCCTCGTAAACCTCGTGACCCGAGGCGGTAAGCGCGCCGGCGGGAGCTGTGTAAGCCGTGCCCGAACCGGTGAGCATATATTTATATGAAACCTCAACGCCGTTTTCGTCGGTGAAGCTTCCGGCTCCGCCCGCGGAAGCCGCGCCCTTTGTGCCGACGAGAGCCACCTCGTCAACGGGAGCCTTTGTCACCTTTTCTGAGATGACCTTCTCGCCGCTCTTTTCGCCGTCGATGTACTTTACTCTTTTTGTAACAAGCTTCTCGCCGTTAACGCCCTCGGTCTTGAGCTTCTTCTCGCCGAGCTCGATCTCGTCGGAGTTCTCCTTCTTGCTATCAAAGGGAACCTCCTCGGTCACGCTGACGTTCTTATATATAACGCGCTTTACCGAAAGCTCGCTGATCTCATCGACCCTTGTGTTTCGGTCAACGCTGAGGATATCGTCGGGAGATATCCTGATCCCGGCGAGGATAAGGCTCTCGCCCACCTTGCCGTAGGGAAGCAGAACGTCCTGAGTTTTGCCGTCCGCGGTAACGGAGATCTTCTTGGCGTTCATGATAACAACGTCGGTGTCCGAGGTGATCGCGGTAGAAGCGGCAGGTACGGAAACCTGATTTTCTCCGGGCTGAACGCCTGCTTTCTCGAGAACATCGGCAACAGTGCCGCCCGAAACGAATACCTTTGTTGTCTGTCCGTTGTTCTTGACGGTGACCTCGTAAGCGGAGAGCACGTGGAAATCTCCGTCCTCGCAAAGATTATTATAAATAATACCGTCCGCAACATTGTTGTCCGACTCGGCCTTTGCCGCGGGAGAAGCTGCGGCGGCAGCGACCGTAAGCACGGAGCCTACGACCATTAACACGGCGAGCAAAAGCGCGCCTGCGGACTTGACCGGATTGAATTTAGAACTGTTATCAGTCATGTTTATTACTCCTTTTGTAATAAAAGTCTTTTCATAATACCTTTTTCGCGGATGGGTTTTTATCGCAAAATTGCAAAACCCGTTCGCGTTGTTCGACATTATAACGCCGTCCTTTGGTGATGTCAACCTAAAAACACATTATGTTTTTGTATAGGTTGCACAACGAAAGTGCTTATATTTTCTTTTTAGAATTATTTTAAGGCTTTTTTCATCCTGTTTTCCTGCATTTTTATAGTCAAATTGCAAGAACTTAAAAAATCGGCGTTTGTAACCGTTTGGTAACATATTTGTAACATTTATACGCGTTCCTTCCGTGATATATTACAGCAAAACAAAAAGCCCGGCTTTGCGAAAATACAAAGCCGGGCGTAAAGCCGATAATTTATCTTATGTTTTCCCTCTGCGTTATCCTCTTTTTATACTGAGCCGGAGTGCAGTTGTAGATCTTTTTGCACTGGGTAATAAAGGATTTTACATTGGCAAAGCCGTTCCTGAGCGCCGCCGCCGATACCGACGAGTTGTTTTCGAGCATGTCGCGGATCGACTTTTCGAGCCTCAGATTGGCGAGGTACTCGGAAAAACTGATCTGAGTCACCTTTTTAAAGTATTTAGAGAAGTAGGACGGGGAAAGATTCACGATAGCGGAGATCTCGTCAAGCGGTATCTCTCGCCTGTAGTTTTCATTTATATATGAAATAGCCGTTTTTGCGTAGGAGAAATCCCTCTTGGGGATACCTGCCGGCTGGGAGCGCCTGTAGCACACACAATGCTCAAGCATAAGATAGTAAATCTCGTTTACATAGGCGATCTGGAGCAGCGAGGTGTACGGATTCACCTTGGTGAAGGTCTCCGCGGTATTGCCGAGCAGAGTCGCGATCCTTTCCTTTACCCCATCGGCGGAATCAATGTTGAAAAGGATCCCGTCGACGGTGTTCCTGAACTGTTTTATGTATTCGAGCGAGAATATCAAAAACAAAAGCGAGCAGCCCGAGTTGTTGAGCGGACGGACAAGGTGGACGTCCTCGCTGTTCAGCAAAACGAAGTCGCCTTTATCGAGTACGGTCTCCTCTCCGTTTATTATGCAACCCGCGGAGCCGCCGATCACATAGACAAGCTCGGGCTCGCGGTGCCAGAGGAGTTCGGTTTTACGGGTGTTTGAATCAAGATTCTCGATTTTTATTGTTGCGGGAATCTTATTGTCGAAGCTGATTATGTCGTATTTATAATCCATGAGTATTTGCCTTTCTGTTGCCGGGGAAAAAGATTTTTGCGTTGCAGGATCGAATTACCACGGGATAACGGTTTTTGTGAGCTCTGTTACGCTCTTTATCCCGTTTTTGTCGAGGAAATCGTTAAGTCCCTCAGCAATTTTTATCGGAGCGTACGGGTCGGAGAACATGACGGTGCCGATCTGCAGCGCGGAAGCGCCGGCGATCAGCATTTCCGCGGCGTCCTCCCATGTTGTGATACCGCCCATTCCGATGATGGGTATTTTGACGGCGTTCGAGACCTGCCAGACCATTCTGACCGCCACGGGAAAAACCGCGGCTCCGCTGAGTCCGCCGGTATTGTTGCGGATTATCGGGCGGCGCGTGCCGATGTCTATCCTCATTCCCGTCAGGGTGTTGATCATAGAGATCGCGTCGGCTCCGTTCGCCTCCGCCGACTGAGCGATAGAGGCTATATCGGTGACGTTGGGGCTGAGCTTTACGATCAGAGGCTTTTTGCAGCGGCGCCTTACCTCGGAGGTGATGTTGCCGACCGACTCGCAGCTTGTGCCGAACTGAACTCCGCCGGACTTGACGTTCGGGCAGGAGATGTTGAGCTCTATCATATCCACATCGGTTTCGGATAGCTTCTCCGCCATTTGGCAGTATTCCTCCACCGTGTTGCCTGCTATGTTTGCTATGACCGTCGTGTTTTGGCGCTTTAGCCACGGAAGGTCGTCGATGATAAATACGTCCACGCCGGGGTTTTGCAGTCCTACGGCGTTAAGGATGCCCGAAGGCGTCTCCGCTATCCTCGGAGGCGGATTGCCGTCGCGGCGTTTTAGAGTAATGCCCTTGCAGGAGATACCGCCGAGTTTTTCAAGCGGATAAAACTCGTTGTACTCCCTGCCGAAGCCAAAGGTTCCGGACGCCGCGATAATGGGGTTGTCAAAGCTGACGCCGGCTACTTTTACAGATAGATCAGCCATTAAAACACAACCTCCTCAGCGTTGAATACGGGACCGTTTTTGCAGACGTGCTGCATAAGCTCCTCGCCGTTTTTCCTGACCTTTACGGCGCACACCAGGCACGCGCCGATACCGCACGCCATGCGCTCCTCGAGCGATATCTGACAGGGCTTGCCGTATTCGCGGCAGATATCCGCCACCGCCTTGAGCATGGGCGTCGGACCGCAGGCGCAGACCTCGTCGATCTCGCCGATACGCTCCCTAAGCACATCGGTCACAAAGCCTTTTTTGCCGGCTGTGCCGTTGTCGGTAACGAGCGCGGTCTCAGCGCCGGCTGACTTAAAATCATCCTGAAGGATCACGAGCGAGCTGTCGCGAAAGCCCGTTATAACGAGAGGGCTGTCGCACTGCTTTGCCGTGAACAGCATCGGAGGCACTCCGATACCGCCGCCGATCAGGCAGTATTTTTTGCCCTTTTGTACATCAAAGCCGTTGCCGAGCGGAACAAGAACATCCGCAAGCCCGCCGGGCTGCATACGTGACATTATCCTTGTGCCCTCGCCCTTTACCTGATAAACAAGCCTCAGCTCGCCGTTTGAGCAGTCGCATACCGAGATCGGTCTGCGCAGGGTTTTTCCGGGGACATATACATGGGCGAACTGTCCGCACGATACGGGAAGGTCGTCCTGACCGTATTCAAGGCGCATATCGAATATGCCGTCCGCAATACGGTCGTTGGAGATCAGCCTGAGCTGTCTTACGTCATACTTCATACTATCATCCTTAATCTGTGTATTGCAGGTCAAATGTGACCGCGTTTATTGATCCGTAGGTGTAAAAATTGCTGTCGGTCGAAATTTGCGCTCCGTCGCTGTTGTAGTAATTGACCTCCTCGATCCAGCGGTATCCGTAGTTGTCGGAGATCGCCTGAGTCGCCTCGCCGTAATCGAGATCCTCTGATATCAGAAAATCAACGTACTCCTCACGGTTGCGCGCCGCTTCCAAAAACGCCGCGATAAGCTCGTCGCTTTCATCGAGGCTGTAAAGCGTCACACATTCGCGCTTCATATAATTATAGTCCTCGGCGGTACATTCCGGGACATAAACATTGTACAGCTCGTTCGGGTCGCTCCCGTTGCTGTACAGCGGACTGATCGTGTGGTTCTTCCGTATATCCTCTGTCGTCATATTGAAATAGAGGTAGCGCTGGATGTGCGTATCTCCGTCGTTCCACGTGACGTCGATATGATACCACTCTCCGCCTATGTTGACGCAGTTCCACATATGACCCGTATCCGAGCTCTCGCCGTTTTCCTTGTTGAAATCGGGGCAGTAACCGTTGATGCCGACGCACTGTATGCCCAATTTGTCGCAGAGCACCTGGAACGCCTTTGAGTATCCGTCGCAAACCGCCGCTCCGTTTATAAGCGAGCCGTAGGCGTTGTGGCTCATCGACGCTCCGCTTTGATAATCGCAGTTGTCGATAAGGTAGTCGTTTATAAAGATCTCGGTGTGATACTCGTCGGCGTTTTGGGGAGCGAGAGCGGCTATCTGATCGACCTTGTCGTCGAACGCCTGCTTTGCCTCGCTGAGCTGATCGCCCTCCATCTCGAAATTAAGCTCGACGCTGACGCTGTCGCCGTAATCTATGTAGCTGTAGCGCGAGTCGAGATCGAGCCAAAACGCCTCGGGGTGATCCGCCTCGTACGCGCCGAGCGCCTCGTCAAAATCCGAGAGGCTGCCGTACACCGTGAACTCCTCGCTGTAGGAACAGCTCATCTGTTCGTCTATGGTGTTATATATCGTTTTCAGCTCATCGGAGCCGAGGCTGTCGTAGCCGTAGCCGGTGCGGGTCTGTCCGCGGACAGCCGGAGCCGAGCCGCTTTGAGACTGCGACGATACCGACCGCGTGGGTTCCGGAGTAAAGAGATATTTAAAACTATTTAGAAAAGAGCCGCAGCCCGAAAGACCGGCCGCGCAGACCGCGAACGCCGTAACGGCGGCCGCCGGTTTCAGCATATTAAAACGTGACACACAATCACCTGAATATTTTTAGTAATATATGTATACATATACAATTTAATTGTACTTTATTTTTTTACATACGTCAATTGCATTTTAAAATTTTTTATGTTATAGTATTAAAGCCGTATGAAACAGCTGTTTCACGCGGCGGTCTGTTCGCAAAATCCAGACCATAATAAAATACTACGGAGGAATTTAATATGAAAAACAAACCCACGCTCTACATCGTTCAGGGCGCGCTGATCGCCGCTATGTACATAGTGATGACAGTATTGCAGTACGTTCTGCTGCCCGGCACCGTTTCCAACGAGATACAGTTCAGGGTGTCCGAGGTGCTGACTATCTTGGCGCTCTACACGCCTGCCGCTATCCCCGGACTTACGATCGGATGCGTTTTGGCGAACATTTTTGTCGGACTCGGTTCCTACGACCTGCTCTTCGGTCCGCTCGCCACGCTGATCGCGGCGCTTGTGATGTACGCGGTAAGGAACGTAAGGCTGTTCAAGCTCCCTGTTTTAGCCGCTCTTATGCCCGCGCTGTTCAACGGGCTCCTTGTCGGCTTTGAGATCGACTTCTTCTTCAACAACAACGCTCAGGCGTTCAACTTCGTCGATTTCCTTATCATGGGCGGCTTTGTTGCCATCGGCGAGATCGCGGTGCTTTTTGTTCTCGGACTTCCGCTTTCAAGGGTGCTCGAGCTAAACGGCCTTGACAAAAGGATATTCGCGCTAAAATCCAATAAGCAAAAAATATAAGGACGCCTCGCGCGCCCTTTTATTTTTCCCGAAAGGATCGTTTGAACAGCTTTTTTTCAATTAAATGCTTTAAGAAACCGGGCAGCCCGAAGGGGTTGCCCGGTAAACTTTATGATAAACTATATGATATTATTCCTCGTCGACCTCGGGAATATCGAGCACGGCAGGCTCAGGTATGATCTTCTTTCTGAATACATACGTAAGCAGGCACATTCCGACCAGCAGCATTACGCATATCGTCGAAGCCGCGAAGCCGATCCAAAAGCCCTTGGGGTAGTAGTAAAGGCTCACGGTGTGCTCTCCCTTGGTGATCGGGAAAGCGAGCATCGCGTTACCGACCGGGGTTATCTCTGTCTTTTCGCCGTCGACGACCGCCGTCCAGCCGTCCTCATACGGGATCGAGGTGTAGAACAGGCCGTCCTGCTTAACGTCGATCGTGCCGTCCATTGAGCTCGCGGTAAGGTGGGTGGTGTCCATAACGCTCTGGCTGAGCTTAGCGTAGCCCTGCTCGAACACGTCCTTGTTGAACAGATTGACGAACACCCTCGCCTTTCCGCTGCTGCCTGCTTTTAGCTCGGCGTAAACGGAGATCTTGTCGCCCTTTTTGAAGTAGCCGATCGGCGAGACGTACGGACGCGACATGCCGTACTTTTTGGGCTGCTCCACGTCGTTTTGCATTACCGTTACGTCCTCGCCGTCCTTGATATCGGCGTACATGAGGTAAAGTCCGTCCTCGGGAGCGGTGTAGTTCCACTTTACATGAGGCTTGAAGCTCGAATCCGAACAGTTAAAGGAATAGTTGCCGTAATCGGTCTTGTTGACCGTGAATTTGCTTGAATCGGCGTGTCCCTGCGACGTTACCTCGAGCCTTGTGTTAAGCTCCTCCTGAATACCCGTAGCGTAGCGGAAAAACTCGTTTTCCTTCTCAAACGGGTTGTAGGCGCCCTCGTTCTCGTCGGCGTTCCAGTTTGTCAGCTTGCTGTCGGTAACAAAGCCCATGGGCAGGTAGTGGGTGTTCTGATACAGCTTTTCGTTATCCTTTGCGCAGACCTCCGCCATATCGTACGTGTTGTGTATGCTGCCGTCGCGCGCGATCAGATACTTGAGGTTCATAAACATATTGACAAACGGCGAGCTCTCGGCATAGGTGTACCTGTTGCCGCTCTTCCAGCCCATCATGCCCATGTTCTCATAGAATATCGTGATCTTTTCGTTGGCCATGGAGTTGAACATCGAGAGTCCGTTGTAGTGGTTGAGCGCTCCGTCGTTGAGCGTCTGGGTGGAGGTCATCTCAGCCCTCCAAAGCTCCGGAGTATTCTCCTCCAAGGCGTCCATATGCTCTATAAGATATGCTGTCTTTTCTCCGCCTCTGGGGTACTCGTATGTTCCGGTGACGGTGGTGACAACAACGCCGCAGTATGCCGTAACTCCGCTCTGGGCGATCACCACGACCGTGAGCGCGATCGTCACGACGTTTTTCGGGATCAGGCGCTTGGAGTAAAGAACGACTACGAGCGCCGTAAAAGCGATTATACATCCGAACGCCACGAGCGTGGGAGTTACCCATCCGAGGCGCTCGGTGCCAAACATTTTTTCAACACCGGGATCGTCGATCTCCATAACCAGCACGAATACGCTGAGCAGAGCCGCGATCACCGCGCTGACGACATTTGTTGAGCTGAGGTATTTATAAGCCTTGAACGCCATAGCTATCATCACAAAGCTGATGAGGAAGGTAAAGCGGTAAGGGATCATGTTTGTGAAGTGGAAGCCGTGCCAGATGTAGTCGAGCTGACGGATTATGCAGCTGAGGAACATAAAGAGGATCAGGCACACCGCGACGATCTTCTCCCTGACCTTGACCTTGGGGCAGGTCAGATACAAAAATCCGAAGAACACCGTGACGGCGCCGCACGAAACGTTCGGAATGGCGTCCGCCGCCTTGATCGCGGGACTTGTAAAGTTCGCGAGGTTGCCCGTTATGCTCTTGAGCGCTTTAAGCACGCCGAGCAGATCGTTGCTGCCGCCTATGTTGATCGCGAAGGTAGACGGGAACGAGCTTCCCGACGCGTGGGTGTTTTGCAGCGCGAAGAACGCCGGCAGCAGGAAGAACAGGGTTATTCCGATCGAGAGGATCGAGAAAGCGCCCACCTTGGCAATATTTACCATGAAATCTGTTATTCCGTGCCAGTGAACAACGCTGTAAGCGATAAAGATCAGCAGCACAAAAATACATACAAAGAATCCTATGTAGTAGTTTGTGAGCAGGCAAAGCGCAAGCGATATCGTAAAGAGCCTGAATTTGTTTTCGGTAAGCAGCTTTACAAGACCGAGCGCGCAAAGCGGAAAGATACATACGGTATCGAGCCATATGGTGTTCCAGTAATAGCCGATAAAGAACGCGCAGAACGAAAAGCTCATTCCGAACATGATGATCGAAATATCGTTGCGCTTGTATACGCTCCTCAAAAACAGCGCGGTAAACGAACCCGCGAGGCCGATCTTGAGGCAAACCGAGAACATCAAAAATTCTCTGAGCCATTCGGGCGGAATGAGTATCGACAGGAAGTTCACCGGGCTCGCAAGGTAATACGACATCAGCGAGAAATAGTTTACGCCTCCGCCGACAGACCATGTCCAGAACAGCGACTCGCCGTTTTGGAGCTTGTGCTGCATGTCCGCGAGGAACGGATAATACTGGTGCCAGTTATCGGTAACAAGGATCTGCTTGTCGCCGAACGGAGAAACCTCCATCAGACCGTAGGCGGTGACCATCAGCGCAAACGGGATCAGAAACGCCAGCCAGACGTATATGTTCCGCGCCGCAAACGCTTTGAACCTGTCGCCAAAGCTGCCGCGCGTTTGTATTGCAGATGCGTCGGACATTAATATATACCTCCGAAATAGAAAATAATGAAACGCGAAAAGCGTCTTAACCATTTTATTTTACCACGTTTTTTAGTTTTGGTAAATATAAATTAATAAAACTTTATAAAAAATTTTAAAAGAAATAGACTTTTACCCTCATCTTTGTTATAATGAAAGGTAGTTTGGCAAAAATTTGCCCTTTAAGGAGTAAAAATATGAAAACCATAGATTTGGTAGTGCCCTGCTATAACGAGGAAGAGGGTCTTGAACATTTTGTCCTCGAGACAAACAAGGTCATAGACACCATCCCCGACTACAGCTTTAGGTACATTTTAGTAAACGACGGCAGCCGCGACAAAACCTATCTCGTGATGAAGCAGCTCGCCGCCCGGTTCTCAAACATCAAATACATCTCATTTTCCCGAAACTTCGGCAAGGAGGCGGCGATGTACGCCGGTCTGAAGCACGCCGACGCGGATTACGTGGTCGTTATGGACGCCGACCTTCAGCATCCTCCGGCGGTATTCCCCCAGATGATCGAGGCTATGGAGCAGGGCTATGACTGCTGCGCGACAAAGCGCGACGAGCGCGAGGGCGAAAGCTTTTTCAGAGGCGCTTTCTCAAAGCTTTTTTTCAAGCTTTCAAACAAGCTCACCGACGTAAAAAATCCTTACGGCGCTATGGATTACCGCATGATGACGCGGCAGATGGTCAGCTCTATCCTTGAGCTCGGCGAGGTACAGAGGTTTTCAAAGGGAATATTCTCATGGGTGGGCTTCAATACAAAGTGGATCACCTTCAAGACGGTGGACAGGCAGCTCGGCACAACGTCGTGGAAGTTCTCTTCCCTGTTCAAATACGCGATCGACGGTATCACCTGCTTCTCGGTGACTCCGCTAAGGTTTATCGCGGTAATGGGCGCGGTGATCTTTATGATCTCCCTCATCTACATCATCGTGACGCTCATCCAAACGCTGTTCTTCGGCATCATCACGCCGGGTTATGTAACTACCATGTGCGCCATCCTGTTTTTGGGAGGACTGACCGAAATGTCGATCGGCATACTCGGCGAGTACATTGGCAGGATCTATATGGAAACAAAGGACAGACCGATATATATCACAAAATTCTCCAACTTTGAGGAGGAAAACAACGAGGAGGCAGACGCGGAGCTGTATGAATAATTCGGATAACAAAAAAGAAAGCGGCAAGGTTACGGGCTTTCTCAAAAAATTTTTTGATATAAAGTTTTGGAAGTTTATTTTGGTCGGCATACTTAACACCCTTGTCGGAGAGGGCGTCGTCCTGCTTTTGACAAACCCCGTGGGATGGAAGCAGTATTCGTGGGGTCCCGGAGCGGCGGCGTTCGCCGGAATTGTGGTGGGAAGTATCGTCAGCTTCTTCCTGAACAAATATTTCACCTTCAAAAGCACGGAAAAGGGCTGGAAGCCTGTGCTCAGATTCACGATCAATATCGTGGCCTGCATGCTCGTAAGGGTCGTTGTCGCTACCGTGGTAAGCGAGGTCTCAAAGGCAGCGGGCTGGGCGATGTTCGGCATGGACGTAAACACCTTCGCCGGCAACCTGAGCTGGGCGGTCGGAGCGGTCGTGTTCGTGGCGTGCAACTACGTCGGACAGCGCTTCTTCGCGTTCAGGGAAAAGAAAGAATCCGACGCGAAAAAATAATCGGAATAAACACAAAACACAACCGCCGGCATTACGCCGGCGGTTTTTGTACATTTTATAAGTTTTGTTTATAATCGTTTCAGTCGATTATCTCCTTGCCGCCCATGTACGGTCTGAGGGCAACCGGGATATTGACGGTGCCGTCGGCGTTGAGATTGTTCTCGAGGAACGCGATAAGCATTCTCGGCGGAGCGACGACGGTGTTGTTAAGGGTGTGGGCAAAGTATTTCTTGCCGCCCTCTCCCGATACTCTGATTTTCAGACGGCGAGCCTGAGCGTCGCCGAGGTTGGAGCAGGAACCGACCTCAAAGTATTTCTTCTGACGGGGCGACCACGCCTCTACGTCGAGAGAACGAACCTTTAGATCCGCGAGGTCTCCCGAGCAGCATTCGAGCGTGCGCACGGGGATATCGAGCGAACGGAAAAGATCGACTGTGTTCTGCCAGAGCTTGTCGAACCACATCTTGCTGTCCTCGGGCTTGCAGACAACGATCATCTCCTGCTTTTCAAACTGATGGATACGGTATACTCCGCGCTCCTCGATACCGTGGGCGCCCTTTTCTTTTCTGAAACAGGGCGAGTAGCTTGTGAGCGTATAAGGAAGGGTATCCTCCTTGTTGATCGTGTCGATGAACTTGCCGATCATGGAGTGTTCGCTTGTGCCGATAAGGTAAAGATCCTCTCCCTCGATCTTGTACATCATGGAGTCCATCTCGGCAAAGCTCATTACGCCTGTTACAACGTTGCTCCTTATCATAAACGGCGGTACGCAGTAGGTGAATCCGCGGTCGATCATAAAGTCGCGCGCGTAGGCGATCACCGCGCTGTGGAGTCTGGCGATATCGCCCATAAGGTAGTAGAAGCCGTTGCCGGCGACCTTGCGAGCGGAATCGAGGTCAATGCCGTTGAGCTTTTCCATTATATCCGTGTGGTAGGGCACCTCAAATTCTGGCACAACGGGCTCGCCGAAGCGCTCGATCTCAACATTCTGGGTATCGTCCTTTCCGATCGGCACCTCGGGATCGATGATCTGCGGAATCTGCATCATGATCTCCGTGACCTTGGCGCTCAGCTCAGCCTCCTGAGCCTCAAGCTCCGCAAGCTGCTGAGCCTGCTTTGTTACCTCTTCCTTGAGAGCCATTCCCTCCTCGCGCTTGCCCTGAGCCATAAGCGCGCCGATCTGCTTTGATATCTTGTTGCGGTTTGAGCGGAGGTCGTCTGCCTGCTGCTTTACCTGACGGCTTTTTTGATCGAGCCCGATCACCTCGTCAACGAGGGCGAGCTTATGATCCTGAAACTTTTTCTTTATATTTTCCTTTACCGCGTCGGGGTTTTCTCTTAAAAATTTGATATCGATCATTTTTCTGCTCCTTTATTTTAACTTGTTTGAAAGCTCGGTAAGCTCCTCGTCCGAGTAAAACTCGATTTGAAGGACTCCTCCCTGCTTGCCTTTGTTCTTTGTAATGCTGATTTTTCTGCCAAGACTCTCGTTGAGCGCGAGCTCGACCATGCTGTAGAAGGACGGTTTCTTTTCCGTTTCGGGTTTCTTTTTCTCCTTCGGAGTTTTTTTGCACAGCTTTTCGGTCTGGCGAACGGACAGAGCCTTGCTCACGATCAGGTCGGCGAGCTCTGTCATCTGTTCCTCGCTTTCAAGCGTAAGCAGCGCCCTTGCGTGACCTGCCGATATCTTTCCGTCCTTTAAGTATTCCTTTACGCTGTCGGGAAGATTTAAGAGCCTTAACGCGTTCGCTACCGCGGGACGTGATTTTCCCACCGAGCGCGCTATCTCCTCCTGCGTCATCGAGTGCTCCTCCATGAGCACGTTGTAACCCTCCGCCTCTTCAAGCGGCGTAAGATCCTCTCTTTGGAGGTTCTCTATCAGCGCGAGCTCCATTGTCTGGATCTCATCAAGCTCGCGGATTATTACGGGGATCTCAGTCAGTCCCGCCATCCGGCAGGCGCGGTATCTTCTTTCTCCGGCGACGATCTCATATCCGCCGAGAGTCAGAGGCCTTACAAGAAGCGGCTGCAGGAGCCCGTGCTGGGAAATGCTTTCCGCAAGCTCAGCCAGCGCCTTTTCGTCAAATTCCTTTCGCGGCTGGGATCGGTTTGGCTCGATCTCCGAAATATTCAGAGTAACGCCTCCGCTTTTGTCTTCGTTGTCGTTTTCAATAAAAATGGCGTTCAGACCCTTGCCCAAGCCGCCGAGTTTTTTTGCCATCAGCGTTTCTCCTTTGCTATTATTTCCTTGGCGAGCTCGGTATACGCCAGGCTGCCCTTGCAGTTTTTGTCGTAGTATATGACCGGCATGCCGAAGCTCGGAGCCTCGGAGAGCCTTACTCCCCTGGTGATCACCGTCGCGAACACCTTGCCCGGGAAGAATTTTTTGACCTCCTCGACCACCTGCTGAGTCAGGTTGAGTCTGCCGTCGTACATCGTCAGCAGCACTCCCTCGAGCTCGATCGAGTTGTTGTACTGCCTTTTTATCCTCCTGACCGTGCTCATGAGCTGCGACAATCCCTCGAGCGCGTAATATTCGCACTGGATCGGCACGATAAACGAGTCCGCGAGGGTGAGCGCGTTCGCCGTGATCAGACCGAGCGACGGCGGACAGTCGATTATGATATAATCATAATACTGTTTGATCGGCAGGATAGAATTTTTAAGCAGAGCCTCGCGGTGGTGCTTTTCCGCTATCTCAAGCTCGGCAGCGGCGAGGTTGATGCTTGAAGGAAGGATGTGCAGGTTCTGATACGGGGTGGTCAGCACACATTCCTCAGCCTTTGCTCCGTCAACAAGTATGTTGTAGGTCGAGAGCTTTACCTTGCTTTTGTCGATCGCCACTCCGCTCGTAGCGTTTCCCTGGGGATCGGCGTCGACAAGAAGCACCCTTTTTCCTGCCGCACCCAAGCAGGCGGCAAGATTAACGGCGGTCGTGGTCTTTCCCACACCGCCCTTTTGGTTTGATATTGCTATTATTTTTGCCACAGGTTTCAAATCCTTATTCTTAGTTTTCTTTATTGATTATACCATATAAGGGTCGGATTTTGAAGAGTATTTTACGATTTTCTTAAAGTTTTTCGTTTTTTGTGTTTCACGTGAAACAAATTTCCGTAAAACCGCGCCTGTTTTGCCTGCAAACGCAAAAAGACGCGCATTTCTGCGCGCCTTTTCGCAAGGGGTTAGATAAGGAAATGGGTATGAGTGGATTGGGCTTTCGCCCAAAGTGGAAAGTAAGTTAGTTTTACGCGGATTTTTCCGCGCGGTTGATCTGCGCCTTGGGAATACGGATTGTGTATTCGATAAAATTTTCTGTGTCAGTTTTGACAGATTGTGCGTCTATTCCCGACAGCCGCATGGTATCGACCGCTTTGTTGATCGTGTTCAGAAAAATACGTAAGTCTTTTATCACCGCTTTGCTTTTTCCCCGGTGTCCCTGAGACCTCGGGTTATTATGTGTGTATATGCCGACAAGCTCCTCGCTGCGGGTGACGTTAAGGTTTTCCGAGATTATTTTTGAAAGCGCCTCTCGCCTCTGCTCCTCGTTGTCGATCCTGAGCAGGGCTCTGGCGTGGCGCTCGGTAAGTCCGGCTTTCTCTATCCACTCCTGTTCCTCGGGGCTCAGCTTTAACAGCCTGAGCTTGTTGGCTATGGTGGACTGAGTTTTGCCAAGCTTTGCCGCCGCCTGCTCCTGGGTAAGTCCGTATCGCCTTATCAGCCTTGAAATCCCCCGAGCCTCCTCGAACATTCCGAGGTCGGCTCGTTGGAGATTTTCAAGAAGAGCATATACGGCAGATTCCTTGTCTGAGCATTTGACTATAATGCACGGAACACGCTTCATCCCCGCCAATATCGCTGCGCGCAGTCGTCTTTCTCCGGCTATGAGTTCAAACTCAGTCGGGCTCGCCTTTCTGACCGTAAGCGGCTGCAATATCCCGTTCTCCGAGATCGAGCGCGACAGAGCGGAAAGCTCGTCCTCGTTGAACTGCTTGCGGGGTTGGGCTCTGTTCGGTCGAATCTTTATTATCGGTATTTCGGATATCGTATTTTCGCTTTTTACCAAAAAATTCAAACCGCATCACCCTTGTCAGCATCAGGGGTTGTCCCTGTGCTATTATAATATCACATCGGGTGTGCGGTTTCTGTCATTTTCTGTGTTAAATTTTTAGAATGTTTTGGTTCTTTGAAGTGCAAAACGGCGCAATCTGTCGAAGCGGTTTACAGCGGCTTCGATTTTATTTTTCCGTTATGACGGGGATATTTGTCGGGGGTCGGTCTTGACTTTTCGATCTTCACAAGCGTTCTGCTTCCGCAGTTTTCCGGCAGGTCGAATTTGAACACCTGCTTTTTTCCGCCGCCGAGAATGTTTATTGCCTTTGACGCGCTGTTTATCTCATCCTCCGCGGCGCCTCCCTTGAAGGCGATAAAGCTTCCCGAAAGCCTGACGTACGGCAGGCAGTATTCGCAAAGGACGTTAAGCCTTGCGACGGCTCTAGACACCGCGAAGTCGAAACATTCGCGAAGATCTAAATCCTGTCCTCCCTCTTCGGCTCTCGCGTGGATAAGCCTCGCGTCGAGTCCGAGCGCTTGCAGCACCTCGTCAAGAAACACTATCCTCTTGTTAAGGCTGTCGAGCAGGGTCAGCTTTATGTCGGGTCTGGCTATTTTTAATACCATTCCCGGAAACCCCGCGCCCGTGCCGACGTCGATAACGCTCGCGCCGTTCGGGATATCAATATGGTTAAACACCGAAAGGCTGTCGGCAAAGTGCTTTATCGCGACCTCTTTGGGCTCGGTTATCGCGGTGAGGTTGACGCTTTCGTTCCGGCTTACAAGCAGCTCGTAGTAGCTTTTGAGCTGATCGAGCTGAGTGTCGGACAATTCGATTTTATAATCCTTTACGGCGTATAAGATATGATCTTTAATATCCATAATATCACTTGTTCCTGTTTGTTGCCAGCCAAATCAGCAGCACGCTGATATCCGCGGGCGATACGCCCGATATCCTCGACGCCTGACCGATGTTTAGCGGCTTGATCTTGTTCAGCTTCTCCTGAGCCTCAAGTCTTAATCCCGTCAGTCCGGTGTAGTCAAAATCGGTCGGCAAAAGCTTGTTCTCAAGCTTTTTAACCTGCTCGACCTGCTTTAGCTGCTTTTGGATATAGCCCTCGTACTTGATTTCGATTTCTATTTGCTCGATAATGCTTTGATCCAAATCCGGGCAGTCCGGGTCGATCTGACGGATCATATCATATCCCACCTGCGGACGGCGCAGAAGATTTATCTCTCTTATTCCCGTTGTGACGGGCGATGTTTCACGTGAAACAAGCAGCTCGTTTAGCTTTTCGCTCGGAGCGGCTGTGGTGTTTTCGAGCCTTTTTATCTCTTCCCTTTTTGCGCGCTGCTTGTCAAGGAATCTGTTATAGCGCTCCTCGCTTATAAGACCGAGCTCATATCCCGTCGGAGTCAGCCTTTCGTCGGCGTTGTCCTGGCGAAGCACGAGCCTGTATTCGCTGCGCGAGGTCATCATTCTGTACGGCTCGTTAGCTCCCTTTGTAACAAGGTCGTCGATAAGCGTGCCGATATATGAATTTGATCTTGTCAGCACAAACGGTTTTTTGCCGAGAGCCTTGTGCGCCGCGTTTACTCCGGCTACAAAGCCCTGAGCCGCCGCCTCCTCGTAGCCCGAGCTTCCGTTGAACTGTCCGGCTCCGAACAAGCCCTCAAAGTCCTTGAACTCAAGGGTC
This sequence comes from uncultured Ruminococcus sp., assembly GCA_902767845.1. Taxonomy (GTDB): domain Bacteria; phylum Bacillota; class Clostridia; order Oscillospirales; family Acutalibacteraceae; genus Ruminococcoides. The sequence continues at coordinate 17,437 of CACXIV010000005.1, forward strand.
GGATCCATGGCGGTCGGGTCGACGCAGTCGTATTCGATCGCGTATGCCGGGCGCATTATTACGCAGTTTTCGAGTCCCTTTATCGTGCGGTAAAATTTAAGCTGTACCTCCTCCGGCAGAGAGCTGCTCATGCCCTGAAGATACATTTCCTCTGTGCTTTCGCCGCAGGGCTCAATAAAAAGCTGGTGCCTCGGCTTGTCTTTGAACCGCATTATCTTATCCTCAAAGCTCGGGCAGTAACGCGGACCCACGCCCTCTATCCTTCCGGCGTAAAGCGGCGAACGGTGGATGTTTTCAAGAATGACCTGTTTTGTCCTGTCGTTCGTCCAGCTTATGTGGCAGTCGACCTTGTTTTCGCCCAAGCTCTCTGTTTCATATGAGAACGGCTGCGGAGGCTCGTCGCCCTTCTGCACCTCCAATTCGGAGAAATCTATTGAGCGGCGGAGCACGCGCGCCGGGGTGCCGGTCTTGAATCTTCTCAGCGGAAGTCCGAGCTCCTTTAGGCTTTTACCGAGCTTTGTCGCCGGAAAAATACCGTCTGGTCCGCTTTCATAGCTTACCTCGCCGACGTATATCCTTCCTCCCAAATATGTGCCTGTGGCGATGACCACCGTCCTGCATTTGAATATCGCGAGCATTTGGGTCTTGAGCTCGTAGCCGTCGGCGGTCTTTTTGATGTCCGTTATCTCAGCCTGCCTTAGCTCCAAATTCTCCTGAAGCTCAAGCTTGTGCTTCATTGTGTCGGAGTATTTTCTGCGGTCGATCTGAGCGCGCAGAGAATGTACCGCCGGTCCCTTGCCGCGGTTGAGCATGCGGGACTGCAAAAAGCACTCGTCGGCAGTTTTTCCCATCTCTCCTCCGAGCGCGTCGATCTCGCGCACAAGATGTCCCTTAGCCGTACCGCCTATCGACGGGTTGCACGGGCAGTTGCCCACGGCGTCCATATTGATAGTAAAAATTACGGTGTCGCATCCGAGCCTTGCCGCCGCGAGAGCCGCCTCTATTCCGGCGTGACCGGCTCCGATAACGGCAACGTCGTATTCACCTGCAAAATAATCCATAATAATCTTTCCTTATTTTCCGACGCAGAAGTTGTGGAAAACCCTGTCTAAAACCTCGTCGCTTGTTTTTTCTCCCGTCATCTCGGAAAGCTCCGAGACGGCGTCCTCAAGAGAAACCGTGACCGCGTCGTAGGTCATGCCGAACGACAGCGCCTCTCTTGCCTCCTTAACGGATCTGAGCGCTCCGGCAACATTTGAACGCTGGCGCTCGTTAGAGAGTATTCCCTCGCTCGGATTCAGTTTCGTAGTACCGGCGATCTTCTCCACCGCCGCGGCTATTTCTTCCCTGCCCTCTCCGTTAGCGGCAGAAATATATACTATATTGTCTATTTTATATTTTATCTTGTCTATATCAAGTTTGTTTTCCAGATCTGTCTTATTGATGACCGCTATGGAAGGCACCTGCGCGGAGAGCTCCAACAGCTCGTAGTCATCCTCGCCGAGCGTTTGGCTGTTATCGAATACCGCGATAAGCAGTCCGCACTGTTCGAGCCTTTTCTTGGCGCGGTCGACCCCTATCTTTTCCACGGCGTCGTCGGTATTTCTCAGTCCGGCGGTGTCGCTCAGTCTTAAAATAACGTCGCCGACAACTACCGTTTCCTCTACCACGTCCCTCGTCGTTCCGGGGATATCGGTAACAATGCTTTTCTCGCTGCCCGAAAGCAGGTTCATCAGGGTGCTCTTACCGACGTTAGGCCTTCCGGCGATCACGGTGTCTATCCCCTGCTTTACCGCCTGACCGGCGTCGTAGGAGGACAAAAGCTTTTCAAGCTCGTTCGTCGCTTTGTCGCAGACTGAAAAGATCATTTCGTCGTCGACCTCGGCGATATCCTCCTCGGGATAATCCGCCCACGCGGAAAGGTGAGCAATCAGCGCAAGGAGCTCGTCCTTTACCGAGCTGATCCTTTTTCTGAGCGCGCCCTCCTTTACGAACATAGCCGAACGCGCGGCGCAACGGCTTTTCGCGGTGATTATATCTATTACCGCCTCAGCCTCGGTAAGGTCGATCTTTCCGTTCAAAAAGGCTCTTTTTGTAAACTCCCCTGCCTGAGCCGGGACCGCTCCGGCGTCGAGCACCGCGCGCAGCACCTGCTTTGTAATATACACTCCGCCGTGGCAGGATATCTCTACAACATCCTCGCCGGTATAGCTGTGCGGAGCTCTGAAAACAAGCGCCACCGCCTCGTCGAGCTCTTCATCATTATATACTATTTTTCCGAACGCCGCGGTGTAGCCCCTCATATCGGCGAGCTTTTTGGAGTTGATGTTCCGAAATACTTTGTCGGCTATTTCGGCGGATCTGCTTCCCGAGATCCTGATAACTCCGATACCGCCCTCTCCCTGGGCTGTGCTTATCGCGGCTATTGTTTTATTATCATCCATATCATTTAAATTAAAAGGGCGGAATAATCCGCCCTGAATTTGGTTTATTACTTGTCAATTCTTCCGTAAAGGCCGCCTGTCTCTCCGCCCTCGTTGAGAGGTACTCTGTCCGGATTCACCGGCGCGCTTTTTGAGCGGTTGTTTGAATTATAAGAACGTCTTGAACCGCCTCTGCGATTGTTATATCCGCCTCTGCGGCTGTTTCTCGACTTGGGATCGGGTCCGATAACAACGTGACGCGCCGCTCCCTCGCCCTCGCTCCATGAGATAGCTCCGTTCACCTTTTGAACCGAGGTGTGGATCAGCCTTCTCTCATAGGGGTTCATGGGCTCGAGGTTGGTCTTTTTGCCGGTCTTGATAGCCTTGAAGGCGAGCTTTCTGCCGAGGCTTTCGAGAGTTTTTTCTCTTTTCTCGCGGTAGTTGCCCGTATTGACCGTGACCTTTATGTAAGGATCCTCGCTGTGGTTGGCAACAAGGCTCGTGAGGTACTGCAGAGCGTCGAGCGTCTCTCCTCTTCTGCCGATTACATAACCGACTTCCTCGCCGGAGAGGTTGAACTCAACCGCGCCCTCCTCGCTTTTCTTTTCTATCTCAATGCCGTTGATGAGCATTTTTTCAAGGACTTCTCTCAGAAATTTTTCAGCCTTTTCCTCGGGCGTGTCCCTGATAATTATTTTTACCTTGGCGGGAGCTCCGCCGAAAAGACCGAATTTCTTTTTTTCCGCTCTCTGTATAAGCTCAAATTCAACCTCGTCGGTCTCTTCGAGGCCGAGCTGTCTTTTTGCGTCGTTCAGCGCTTCGAGCTCTGTATCGCCGACGCCGATAACTTCTTTTAACATAACACTATTTCTCCTGTTTTACGAGATAACATTACTTTTTCTTTTTACTTTTATTGCCCGACGCCGCCTTTTCCTGAGGAGCGTAAACATACGGCACCTTTGCCTCGTTTTCATACATAAGGGCAACGTGTCTTGCCTCGCTTTTGGCGTTGATCTGAACGGGTCCGAGAACCTTCGCGAGAACTATCGACTGAACCAGACTTATAAGCGCCGAAATGATCCAGTAGAACGCCATAGCAGCGGGAACGCTGAACGCGATATAAGCCGAGAAAAGCGGAAGCGCGTAAAGGAGTACCTTCATGCAGCCCTTCTGCTGATTCATCTGATTGTTGTTTACCTTCTGCATAACAAACTGAGAACCTACGTTGGAGAGGAAGCACAGTACGGGGAACAGAAGATACCATGACCAAAAGCCGTAATCGGACGGTACGGAAAGCAGATCTACATTTCCGAAAATCTTGAAGCCGTTGGAAAACATGTGGATTTTATCAATATCGGCAACGCTGAAAAGACCCTTTATCGCGTCTGTACCGGCGATATTCGGGAAAATTTTAAGGAGCGCTATCTGCTGATAAGCGGGGTTTGCCGATGACGCGTATCCGGGGATCTGCTGAATATAGGAGACAGCCTTGTTTACGCTGTCGCCGTTGATGTGGAGCGTGTTTGTAAGCGGATACGCTACCGCGTAGAATACGCCGAAAAGAACAAGCATGGGAACTATCATGGTAAGGCAGCCGCCCATGGGCTTGACGCCTTCTTTTTCATAAAGCTTGTTCATCTCTTCCTGAAGGAGCTGACGGTTATTGCCGTACTTTTCCTGAAGCTCCTTCTGCTTTTTTGATAACCTTGCCGTGCCCGCCATCGACTTCTGCTGTTTTACCGAGAACGGGAAAAGCACGAGTTTGATTACGATTGTAAATACGATAATCGCAATGCCGAAATTCTGGAATACATAGTATAATCCCCAAAGCAGGTATCCGAGGAAGTATCCGAGAAAACCCAAAATTTGCATAAATTTACCTCATCGCTGTTTTTTCTTTTTTTCCGGGACGGGATCGTACCCGCCCTTGGCAAACGGATTGCAACGCAAAAATCGCCAAATCGTCAGCGCGCTGCCCTTTAACGCGCCAAAACGCTCTATAGCCTCCAGTCCGTACTGCGAACACGTCGGAGTGTATATGCAGTGGGCTTTGGTGTAAGGAGAAATTGCGGACTGATAAAACCTGATTAAAGCTATTAAAACTCTTTTCATCTTTATATACCCTTATGTACCCTTGAGTACACCCGCAGATTCAAGATGCTTTTTCATAGCCTGCATCACTGTCTGTGACTTAACAAACGGTGTTTTTCCCCTGGCCACAAAAATAATGTCGTGACCGGGTTTGATCTCGGAATAAAGCTGATAATACGAGGCTCTTATAACTCTTCTCGCTCTTGAGCGTTTAACAGCGTTGCCAATTTTTTTACCTGTTGTGATTCCGTATCTTATGTTTCCCGACCTGTTTTTTATTACGTAGGTCACAAGCACAGGACTGACAAACGATCTTCCCTTGTGATATATCCTGGAAAAATCCCTGTTTTCCTTGACCGTAACATATTTACCCATAATAATACCTCGGCAGGATACATAATTAAAGAAAGACCACATAAAAAAGTGGTCGTTCCTTTAGGCTGTTTAATAAACGTATAATGTACAAAAAGCGTGACAGTATTCGCATTACAGGGCTAAGCTCAAAAGCCTTGTCAGTCAGAATAAGCGCCCGGGCTGCCGAAAAGCATCCGCTTTTTTACGGTTTATCATTTATTAATTTGCCTTAGTAAGATAACCTTTTTCTGCCCTTAGCTCTTCTTCTTGCCAAAACTTTTCTGCCGTTTGATGTAGACATTCTCTTTCTGAAGCCATGCTCTTTTTTTCTGTGAAGCTTTTTAGGCTGATATGTTCTCAACATAGTCAAAAACCCTCCCTTCAAATTTAAGCCTTTCGGTCATAAATATAACCTTGCAATATAGCATTATAGCTTATTTTCCCGAATCCGTCAAGTTTTTTTTAACAGTAAAAAATCAACACAAAATATAGTTGTTGAAGGCTTTGTAATTACAATTTATAGTGTGTCCGGCAGCCGCCCTCGGGGTCTTTTGACAAAATGACGGAAAATCGGCCTTATATACATTTAAAATGTGAATCTTTGTGCGCTTTAAAATACTTGCAATTTTACCCTGATTGGAGTATAATTATTAGGAATGGATTTTTATTGTGGGTTCATTTGCGATATCAATAATTTCAGATGATTTATCATGTTATTCACGGGGATGAAATTGATATTTATTACGGCTGTTTAATGAGTATCGGTACAATATATCTTTGCCCGCAATAAACAAAAATACCCCGTATGAGGAAGTGGAGGAGAAAATGGATTCTTTTAACGACGCATGGGAGCTTATCTGCTCTTACTGTAAAACAAAAATAACCGACGTGGCTTACAACACCTGGATCAGCAGGATCAAGCCGCTTAACCTCGATTTTGAAAGCAACACGGCTTATCTTATCGTTCCTAATAATTTTCACAGGCAGACGATCAAAAGATGCTACATTCCTCTTTTGAACGAGGCGTTCGAGGCGATCTTTGACAACAAGTTCAATATTGCTCTAAAGACTCCGGAGGAAGCCAATATCTCCGCTCCGGCGCCCGAGACCATCAGCGAGGAAAAAAATACGAATTACGAGTACACCTTCGACACCTTTATCGTGGGCTCCTCAAACAAATTCGCCCACGCCGCGTGTCTCGCCGTAGCGACAAATCCGTCGAACGCCTATAATCCGCTGTTTTTGTACGGAAACTCCGGACTCGGCAAGACCCACCTGCTCTACGCTATCGGAAACGAGATCAAAAAGAACGATCCGTCCAAGGTGATCTGCTACATAAAGGGCGACGACTTTACTAACGAGCTTATCGAAAGCCTCAGACAGGCCAAGATGACCGAGTTCAGACATAAGTACAGACACGCCGACGTCCTTCTTGTGGACGACGTTCAGTTTATCGGCGGCAAGGAGAGCACCCAGGAGGAATTTTTCCATACCTTCAACGCTCTTCACGAGGCGAGAAAGCAGATCGTTCTCACCTCCGACCGTCCTCCCAAGGAGATCAGGACTCTCGACGACCGTCTGCGCTCGCGCTTTGAGCAGGATCTTATCGCCGACATCCAGCCCCCCGATCTTGAAACGAGGATAGCCATTATCAAGCGCAAGGCGGAGCTTGTCGACATCAGCCTTTCAAACGAGATCTGCGAGTATATCGCCAAAAGACTAAAGGCGAATATCCGCCAGCTTGAGGGCACCGTCAAAAAGCTCAAGGCAAAGTCGCTTCTCAATAATGAAAAGCCCACCCTCACCTCGGTTCAGGAGGTCATCGCGGACGTTCTCAACAACGACGTTCCTCCCGAGGTCACGGTCGAGCGAATCATAGACGAGGTCGCAAGGACATACGGCGTTACTCCCGAGGAGATCCGTTCTCAGAAAAACAAGAGCGCCAACATCAGCAACGCACGTCATATCGCTATCTACATCACAAGGCAGATCACCACTCTTTCAATGGTCAATATCGGCGAGGAGTTCGGCAACCGCCACTATTCGACGGTAATTTATTCGATCCAAAAGGTAGAGGCTCTTATCAAAAAGGACCGGAAGGTCAAGGAGCTTATCGACGACACCATCAAAAACATCCAGGATCGCTGACAGATGATTCCTACAAACTAACATTTATCAATATACGAAAGCATGTCAGCACGTTAGGATTGTTCATCAATGTTGAGTAATGTTTATACGTGTTAAATTTTTCCAAACATTCTTCAATATTTCTTCAATAGCCGCGTGTTGAGAAAAATCCCAAATGTACAAGCCCTTTTTCGGGACTTTACTATGAATTAACATCACCTACTACTACTACTTAAATTTAAAAGAATATACAGAGGAGTTCAAGAGAATGAAAATCACCTGTTCAAAATCCGATCTGGTTTCTGCTGTATCGAACGTTTCGAGAGCAGTTTCCTCAAAGTCGTCAATACCCGCTCTCGAGGGAGTGCTTATAAAGGCATACGGAGAAAGCCTTAATATCTCGGGATATAACCTTGAGATCGGTATCACCACGGATATAGACGCCACTATCATCAAGGAAGGAGAAATAGTTATCGGCGCGAGGCTCTTCCTTGATATAGTAAGAAGGCTTCCCGAGGAGGTAGTTACGGTCGAGACCGACGACAGGATGGTCACATACATAACCTGCGGCCATGCAGATTACAAGATCATGGGCATGTCGTCCGTTGAGTACCCCGATCTTCCGAGCTTTGAACAGACCGATTCCATCACCCTTGAATCCAAGGTCTTGAGAGATATGATCCGTCAGACCGTTTACGCGGTCAGCGAGAACATGGCAAAGCCGATCTACACCGGCTCGCTGTTCGAGATATCCGACTCAACGCTTACCATAGTAGCAATCGACGGCTACAGAATGGCTATTAGAAAAGAGAGCGTCAACAGCGGCAGCGAGGCGTCTTTCGTAGTGCCCGGCAAGACCCAGCTTGAGATACTGAAGCTCCTTACAGAGGACGAGGAGCCGGTAGAAATAATTATCGGACAGAGGCACATCACCTTCAAGGTCAAGAGCTACAGAGTTATATCAAGGCTGATAGAGGGAACCTTTATCGACTACAAGGCGACTATATCAAAGGACGAGAAAACCGTGCTCGTTATCTCCACCCGAAAGCTCATTGAGTCGGTGGAGAGAATGTCGCTGCTCAACAACGAGAGGATGATCAGCCCTGTCAGATGTAAATTTCTCGAAAATGAGATAAGGCTTTCCTGCGCGTCCGCGGTGGGCAGCGCGAACGACGTTATCGACGTCGATATCGCCGGAGAGAGCCTCGAGATAGGCTTTAACAACAAGTATATGCTCGACGCCTTAAAAAACACCGACACCGACGAGGTAAAGCTCGTGCTCAACGGACCTGTTTCGCCGATCATAGTAAAGCCTGTTTCGGGCGACAGCTTTTTGAGCATAGTGGTACCCATGAGGCTCGCCAATGAAAACTGAGAAAATAAAGATCGACACCGAGTATATCAAACTCCAGGATCTGCTCAAGCTGAGCGGAGAGGCGTATACCGGCGGAATGGCTAAGGTCGTTATCCAAAACGGCGAGGTCAGGGTCAACGGCGAGGTCTGCACCATGAGGGGCAAAAAGCTTAGACCGGGAGATACCGCCGAATACGGCGGCGTCCTGATAACTGTTGAATAAATGAAGGTAAAAAGCTTAAAGTTTTGTAATTTCAGAAATTTAGAGGACTGTACTGTCCGTCCCTGCGACGGAGTCAACATTATTTACGGAGACAACGCCCAGGGAAAAACAAATATATTGGAAGCACTCTGGCTGTTTTGCGGCGGTCACTCATTCAGAAACGCCGGCGCGAAAGAGATGATAAAATGGGAAAAGGATTTTTCGCGGCTCGAATGTGAGTTCTTCGGTCAGGGAAGGGATCAAAAAGCGGCTCTCGGCTTTACCGGCTCAAAAAAGACAGTCAGCGTAAACGGAGTCGAAAAAAAATCCTCGTCCGCCCTGATAGAAAAATTCTGCGCGGTGGTGTTCTCTCCCGAAAACCTCAGTCTTATAAAAAGGGGTCCGGGGGAGAGGAGAAATTTTATCGACAGCGCCATCTGCCGCGAAAAGCTCAAAAACGCGGTTATCCTCTCAAAGTATAACCGGCTAATCGCCCAGAGGAACGCGCTTCTCAAGGACGTGATGAAGAATCCGAGCCTTGAGGAAACGCTCGATATCTGGGATTCACAGATAATTGCTCTCGGCTCCGCGCTGACGTACCGGAGACTCGAGTTTGTAAATATGATCTCAAAAAAGGCGGCTGTTTACCACAGCGGTATTTCGGGGGACAAGGAAAAGCTCGAACTGAGATACATCTCCTCGGTATCCGCGAAATACGGCGACAGCGCCGATGAGATAGAAAAAAAGTTTTATGAAAAGTGCCGCGCGAACCGTCAGAACGAGATTGCCTGCGGAGTTACCCTCTCGGGACCCCACAGGGACGACGCCGAGGTAATGATAAACGGCAGGAACGCCAAGCTGTTTGCCTCTCAGGGTCAGCAGCGCAGCGCGGTTTTGTCGCTCAAGCTCGCCGAGGCATCCGTACTCAGGGAGAAGATGGGGGAGGATCCCGTCGTTTTGCTCGACGACGTTTTGTCGGAGCTCGACAGCGGCAGGCAGGATTATCTGCTCAACGAGCTTGAGGGCTGTCAGGTATTTATAACCTGCTGCGAAAAGTCGAACAAGGAGCAGCTTAAAAAAGGCAGGGTGTTCCTTGTAAAAAACGGCGCCGTTTCAGAGGAAGAAAACTGATGTATCTGCATTTGGGAAACGATGTTGTGATAAACACCGAAAAAATTATAGCTATGTTTGATATCGACGCCTGCACGGTGTCGAAAAAGACCCGTGATTTTTTGGCGGCGGCTCAAAAAAACGGAGAGGTAATCAACGTTTCCTACGAGCTGCCGAGATCCTTTGTCGTATGCATTGACAGGGGAAAAACAAAAGTGTATATTTCTCAGCTTTCGACCAAGACGCTTTCAAGAAGAAAGCTGAGCATATGAAGGTATATAAATCAATCGTTTTATGGAGAGAACTATGAGAAGAAAAAACAGATGTCCGTACTGCGGAAGAAGAATATCATACGCGGCAAGGTTTTCAAGCAGAAGAAAGGCCGAATACGTCTGTCCGCGCTGCGGAAAAGAAAGCAGGGTAGTGATAAATAAAACGGTTATCCTTGTGTTTATCATCTGCGCTATCTTATCCGCCGGTATCATGACGGCGTGGATAATGCTTGATATGATAAGCAATCCCCTCGGAATCGCGGCTGTAGCTTTTCCGCTGATAATTTTCGGACTGATATCCCCGAATTTCGTTATCTTCGAGCCGCTTATGAAATACAGAAAGTCCATGGAGGCAAAGAGAGCCGGAATCGAGTATTCCGACAATCTCATGATCTCGGAGCTCGACGAGGATATGGGATATGTTGAGGGCTCAAATCAGTTCCAGATAAACAATGATGTGTTCAATAAGATAAAGGCGGAAAGATCCGCCGCTAAGGATCGGTCGACCGGCTCGGATCTGGTATCTCATTCCGCCGAGCTTACGGACTCGGACACAAGACCCTTTATGGAGGTCATGAGCGACGTTAGGGAAAACCACGCGGATTCCGGCGACGCTCCGCTTAAAAAGATACACTCCGAGGGTTCAAAGATTAACCGCAGCAGCCGCCACTATATCGAGCCCGAAGAACCGATGTCGGCTGAGGAGGCTGTTTTCGGCACAAAGCCCGAGCCGGAGCCGCAGAGAACGGAAAATAAAAAGACCGAAAAAAACGATACCAACAGGTATTCGGCTAACAGAAGGTTTTAAGTATGTTCAAGTTGCCCGTTTGTCCCCACTGTCACACGGTATACAGATATAAGGACGTAAGAAGTGTGATTAAAAAAAAGGAGCAGGAGTGCTATAACTGCAAAAAGAAATTCAAGATCAGCAAAAAAGGTTTTTGGATTCTTGCTTTGATCGCGGTATCATTATCGGTAGTAAGCACATTTTTGATTTTGAATATTTTTCATAACGCTACCGCTATATTCCCGTATATAGTAACGGTTATTATAATCATATCAGCATTTTTTGCCGGACCGTTTTTTGTAACATTCAAGAGCAATGAAAAGAAAAACGAACAGAAAAAGAGGTAAATATGGATCAGATCGAAAACATTGAAAGAAACGAAGATAATATTGAGATAACAAAGGTCGAACAGGAATACGGAGCGGACGAGATCCAGGTGCTCGAGGGACTCGAGGCGGTAAGAAAGCGCCCCGGAATGTATATCGGCTCGACCGGTCCGAGGGGACTTCATCACCTTGTTTATGAGATCGTGGATAACTCTATCGACGAGGCGCTCGCGGGCTACTGCTCAAAAATCGAAGTAGTGATCGAAGAGGGAGACATAATCAGAGTAACCGATAACGGACGCGGTATCCCCGTAGGCGTAAACAGCAAAACAGGTCTGCCTGCCGTGACCGTCGTATTTACCGTGCTCCACGCCGGAGGCAAGTTCGGCGGCGGCGGATACAAGGTATCCGGAGGTCTGCACGGAGTCGGCGCGTCGGTCGTAAACGCTCTGTCAGAATGGCTCGAGGTCAAGGTCTGCGACGGCGAGGATGTTTATTTCCAGCGTTACGAGCGCGGCAAGATCATAAACGAGCTCGAAAAAATCGGAAAGTCGGATATAAAGGGCACCGAGGTCAGGTTCAAGGCGGATCCAGAGGTGTTCAGGGAGACTACGGTCTACGAGTATTCCGTGCTTGAAAGAAGATTAAGGGAACAGGCGTTTCTGAACGCCGGCGTCAATATCGAGCTGAGAGACGAGCGCGACCCCGAAAACATACTTAAAAACAATTTCCACTACGAGGGCGGTATCAGGAGCTTTGTAGAGTATATCCACAAAAAGCGCTCGCTCCAGGTGATCCACCCCGACGTAATATATTTCTCCTCAAAAAATGAAGAGGACACTGTGGCGGTCGAGATCGCCATGCAGTACAACGAGAGCTATAACGAAAACCTGCTCACCTTCGCGAACAATATCCACACCACCGACGGCGGTACCCACGAGGAGGGCTTCAAGCGCGCGCTGACCTACGTTATGAATGACTACGCGCGCAAGTTCGGCAAGCTAAAGGAGAACGACAAGAACCTCAGCGGCGAGGACGTCCGCGAGGGCATAACGGCGATCATCAGCGTAAAGCTCAAGGAAGCCCAGTTTGAGGGACAGACAAAGGCAAAGCTCGGAAATACCGAGGTAAGGACGATGGTAGACAAGCTTGTCCGCGACAAGCTAATGACATATCTCGAGGAAAACCCGGCGGTATCAAAAGCTATATTTGAAAAGGCGCTCGCCTCCGCGAGAGCGAGAGAGGCGGCGCGAAAGGCGAGGGAGAGCGTCAGAAGAAAATCGGCTCTCGAATCCGCCCAGCTTCCCGGAAAGCTGGCGGACTGCCAGTCGCGCGACAGCAGCGAGACCGAGATATTCATCGTCGAGGGAGACTCGGCAGGCGGTTCCGCAAAGGGCGGCCGCGACAGAAGGATACAGGCGATCCTTCCTCTCTGGGGAAAGATGCTCAATGTTGAAAAAGCCCGTATCGACCGCGTTTACGGCAACGACAAGCTCATGCCGGTCATCACCGCTCTCGGCACGGGTATCGGCGACGAATTCGATATTGAAAAGCTAAGATACGACAAGGTCATCATTATGGCGGATGCCGACGTCGACGGCTCCCATATCCGCACTCTCCTGCTGACCTTCTTCTTCAGATATATGAAGCCGCTGATCGAGGCGGGACACGTTTATATCGCCCAGCCTCCGCTCTACAGGATAACAAAGGGCAAGGAGCACAAATACGCTTATTCCGATATCGAGCGCGACCAGATTTTGGCGACGATCGAGGGCAAGACCGAGATTCAGCGCTACAAGGGTCTCGGCGAGATGGACTCCGAGCAGCTTTGGGAGACCACAATGAATCCCGACACAAGGCTCATGCTCAGGGTCGAGCTGAGCGACGCCGAGGAGGCGGACGAGACCTTTACCATACTTATGGGCGACAAGGTCGAGCCGAGGCGGGAATTTATCGAGAAAAACGCCAAGTACGTACAAAACCTCGACGTATAAGGATCGGAGGATAATATGCATTCAAGAAGTTATATCACGGTAAGATACGCCGAAACGGATAAAATGGGAATTGCCCATCACTCCAATTATCCGATATGGTTCGAGGTCGGAAGAACGGATTTTATCAAGATGTTCAAAACGACCTATACGGATCTCGAAAACGCGGGGGTAATGCTGCCTCTCGTCAACCTCAACTGCCACTTCAATCTTCCGGCGATGTATGAGGACGAGCTTATAGTCCGCACATGGTGCATCCATATGACCGCGGCGAGGATAGAGTTTTTATATTCGGTAAAAAGGCGCGACGAGGACGGTAAAGAGGTAGAGCTCTGCTACGGCTCCACCGAGCACGGCTTTATAGACGCAAAGACCTTTAAGCCCTGCAACGTAAAAAAACGTCTGCCCGAGCTGTACGCCAAACTGAACGGCAACATAAAAGAGATTTAAGCGAAAAGTTCTTTTGTTTTAAGTCGAGAGGAATATATTTAGAAAACGACTGATAAAGAGGTAAAAAAATGGATAACGAGCAGCAACAAAACGACAAGAGAATAATTGACGTTGACCTGCAAAACGAGATGAGACAGAGCTTCCTCGATTACTCGATGAGCGTAATCGTGGCAAGAGCCCTGCCGGATGTGCGCGACGGTCTGAAGCCTGTTCACAGAAGGATCCTTTACACGATGTACGAGAGGGGACTCGAGCCCTCAAAGCCCTATCACAAGTGCGCCGACACCGTCGGCTCCGTGCTGGGCGCGTATCATCCCCACGGCGACGCCTCCGTTTACGACGCGATGGTTCGTCTTGCTCAGGATTTCTCAATGAGATATATGCTGGTTGACGGTCACGGCAACTTCGGCTCCGTCGACGGCGACCCGCCGGCGGCATACAGATATACAGAGGCTAAGATGAGCAAGATCTCTATGGAGATGCTCACCGATATAGACAAGGACACCGTCGATTTCGTTCCGAACTACGACGACAGGCTAAAGGAGCCCGTCGTGCTTCCGAGCCGGTTCCCAAATCTGCTTGTAAACGGATCGAGCGGTATCGCCGTAGGTATGGCTACGGAGATCCCTCCGCATAACCTCGGCGAGACTATCGACGCCGCCTGCGCCTATATCGACGATCCGGATATCGAGCTTCCCGACCTGATGGAGTGTATCCCCGGTCCCGATTTTCCGACGGGCGGAATCATCATGGGAAGAAGCGGCATAAGGGCGGCATACGCTACCGGCAAGGGAAAGATCACCGTCCGCGCCAAAACCGAGATCGTCGAGGCGAAGAACGGAAGATTCAAGATAATCGTCACCGAGCTTCCCTACAAGGTAAACAAGGCGAGGCTGATCGAAAATATCGCCAACCTCGTAAAGGACAAGAGGATCGAGGGTATCTCAAATATCGAGGATCACTCCGACCGCAAGGGTATGCACGTTGAGATCGACATAAAGCGCGACGCGTCGCCTCAGATCGTGCTCAATCAGCTTTTCTCGTTCACACAGCTTCAGGTAACCTTCGGCGCTATCATGCTGGCGATCGTTGACGGTCAGCCAAAAATATTAACGCTCAAGGACATGCTCAAGTGCTATGTGGACTTCCAGGAGGATGTTATCCGCCGCCGCACTGAGTATGACCTTAAAAAAGCTCAGGACAGAGAGCATATCCTTGAGGGCTTGAAGATCGCGATCGACTTTATCGACGAGGTCATCGCCATTATCAGAAGGAGCAAGGATCTGCCCTCCGCGCGCGCCGCGCTGATGGAACGCTTCGGACTTGACGAGGTTCAGGCGCAGGCGATCGTCCAGATGAGGCTCGGACAGCTCACCAACATGGAGCGCCACAAGATCGAGGAAGAGATCGCGGCGCTGCAGGCGAAGATCAAGGATTATCTCGAGATCTTGGCGAGCGAGACGAGAAAGCTCGAGATCGTCAAGGAAGAGCTGATCGCTATCAGGAACAAATACGCCGATCCGCGCCGCACAGAGATCTGCGCTATAAGCGGCGAGGTAGATATCGAGGATCTCATCCCTCAGGAGGAATGTGTGCTCACCCTCACGCGCTTCGGCTACGTTAAGCGCCTTGCTGCCGATACCTACAAGATTCAGCGCAGAGGCGGCAGGGGAGTATCGGGAATGTCCCGCCGCGAGGAGGACGTCGCTACCGAGATGTTCATAATCAATTCCCACGACTACGTGCTGTTCTTTACCGACAAGGGCAGGGTATACAGGCTTAAATGCTACGAGGTACCCGAGGGCAGCAGACAGTCGAAGGGTATCAACATAGCGAACCTTCTGCCGATCTCAAACGACGAAAAGGTCACATCTATGATAAGGGTGCCCGAATTTGACGAGGACAAGTACCTTATCATGGTAACGCGCCGCGGAATAATAAAGAGGATAGCTCTCAACGCCTACAACACCGCGCGCAAGGGTGGACTGATCGCGCTCGACCTCAACGAGGGAGACGAGCTCGCGTGGGTAAGGATGACCGACGGAAGCGCCAACCTTATCGTCGCGACAAAGAAGGGCGTGGCGATCCGCTTCAAGGAGACCGACGTTCGTCCAATGGGCAGACTCGCGCGCGGAGTAAAGGCTATCAGCCTTAAAGAGGGCGACGAGGTCGTAGGAATGAGCGTTGTCCGCGACGGAGGACTTGTTCTTACCGTGAGCGAGACAGGCTACGGCAGACTTTCGGATCCCGAGGATTACCGCGTCCAGTCAAGAGGCGGCAAGGGACTTACGAATTACCACATCGCCAAGTACGGCGACGTCGCCGCGATCAAGGTGGTAGACCTTGACGACGACATAATCATGATTTCTCAGGACGGAATCATCATCAGAATAGCCGCTGAGTCGATCAGGGTGTGCTCGCGTCCCTCAAAGGGCGTGACCCTGATGAAAACAGGCGAGGGAGACAAAGTAGTTACCGTCGCCAGAGCGCCTCATGTCGGCGGAGATGACGAAGAACCCGAAACGGAAGAAAACACGGAAGAAACGGAAGCTTCCGAGAATTGATAAAAGCCGCGCGGAAATCCGCGGCAGGCTTGATTTGGAGTATATGAAGATATTAAAAGGAATAACGGCATTACTGTTGTCGGCTGTAATGGTAATCGGGCTTGCCGCCTGTTCTGATGGCGGTATCAAGCTCAACATCAAGCAGCCAAAAAGCGTGTCTACCGCCGACGAGAGCGAGGTCGAGTTTGAAACGACCGCCGTCGAGCCGAGCGACAACGTAAACGGAAAGCGATTTTCTATAACGCTTTATGAGTTTACGGAGCGCTATAATTCGGCAAAAAGGCTTCTCGGCGACACAGACCTTATAATAATGGGCAACTGGCGCGTAAAGGGCGAGCCTCAGACCGACAACAACGGAGTTAAGATCCGGTATTATTACTACGACGACTACAACGTCAATATAACCGCTACCGTGGAGGTCGAAAGCGAAAAGCTGATGAATATCGGCATCGGAACCACCATGAGCAACTTTGTGGCTCAGGAGAGCGGAGAGAACAACAGCGACGGGATCCTGCGCAAGGCGGCTCTCATGGCGGAGGCCGCCGGCTGCTTCGGCAAAGACAAGCTCGATACTCTTCAGGATATCTTTTATCAGATCGCTACGGGCTCGCAGGATACTATGTGGTACGAGGGCTTTGTTTTCTCGCTCAGCACCAAGGACAACAAGCATGACAGCAAAAGCAGCGTTATGCTGTTCAGGGTCTTCCCGGTGAGCGGCAGTCTAAAAAAAGACTGGAAGCTAACGGAATACAAATAAAAAACTGCCGGCGGTCTGCCGGCAGTTTTGCTGTTATGATGTTATTTCAGCTCGTCAGAGGAAGCTCTCTTAAATGTAAAGTCGCCGTATTTAAGATATTCTCCGCTGATCGAATAAGCTACGGTATTCTTTTCCTCCTTGTTGGTGGTGTAGGTGGAGGTCACCTTGCCGTCCTTGGCGGAATACTTAGCAAAGGTAAAGTTGAGGTCGTTGATCGAGTTGTACATGATCCCGCTCTTGTCAAAGTAATAATACTCGTCATTGTCATCCTTCCATGTTCCGAGCAGAGCCTCGTCGATCACGGGATCGGGGTCGGGCTCGGGGATATAAGAGAAGGATGGCAGCTTTTCAAGCGTGGTGGTCGATCCTCCGTTTACGCTTGTAAGGGTCAGGGTGTTCTTATCGTCGGAAAACTCATACGTATACGTGCCGTTTACTCCGAACATCAGCTCCGCGGTAAAGGTGTCGATCACGCTGCCGTCGTCCGCGGCTTTTTTTTCAAGCGAATAATTTTCGATATATCCCGTTGTGCCTATCACAAGGTACGCCTTTTTTTTGCCGTCAAAAACATAAACGAAGCTTTTGAAATTTGAGCCCTCGCCGTCGGTGATCCGCCACGCTCCGGCAAAATCATCACCCTCGTAATCAATGGCGTGGAGCTTGCTCATATCCGCCTGATCGGAAACGCTCGCAGTGGTTTCCGCGGCAGAAACGGTCGTTTCCTCGGTCGTTACTGCGCTTTGAGTCGGATCGGTGCTTTCGTCGCCGCAGCCGGAAAAAACCGCCGCGGAGGATAAAACCAAAGCCGCGCATAATATTTTAATTAAAGTTTTCATAATACAGCCTTCCTTGATTTGATATACTAATTTTATAATTATAAATCAAAAATGTCAATACGAAAAACGCCGCCCTGACAACGACCGACGCAAAAAACCAAAAAAGACTTAAATAACGCAAAAATAGTGTTGCCAAGAATGTGTTTTTTTGATATAATAAAATTTAAATATAAAGTAATGGATGGAGGAAGAAAGTATGCTGAACACAAATTACAACGACAAATTCGGCAAAGAAGGTCTTACCTTTGACGACGTTCTGCTCATTCCGGGCGAATCAAACGTCGAGCCGAAGAATGTTGACGTTTCAACAAACCTTACTAAGACAATCAAGCTCAACACTCCACTGATGACCGCGGCTATGGACACCGTCACCGAGACCGATATGGCTATCGCCATCGCGCGCGAGGGCGGCGTGGGAATCATCCACAAAAACATGACCATAGAAAGACAGTCCGATATGGTTGACCGCGTAAAGAGAAGCGAGAACGGCGTTATCGTAAATCCGTTCTTCCTTTCCCCCGAAAACACCGTGAGAGACGCCGACGCGCTCATGGGCAAGTACAAGATCTCCGGCGTTCCGATCTGCACAGACGGCAAGCTGATCGGAATCATCACAAACCGCGACATGCGCTTTATGACCGCCGAGGATTTTTCTCAGCCTATCTCAAAGGTAATGACAAAAGAAAACCTCGTTACCGCTCCGGTCGGAACCACCCTTTTACAGGCGCAGTCGATCCTTCGCGAGCACAAGATAGAAAAGCTCCCGATCGTTGACGACAACGGCGCGCTCAGAGGTCTTATCACTATCAAGGATATAGAAAAGAGCGTTCAGTATCCCAACTCCGCGCGCGACGACAAGGGCAGACTCATCTGCGGCGCGGCAATTGGCGCGACAGCCGACGTGCTCGACAGAGTAGCGGCTCTTATCGAGGCAGGCGTCGACGTAGTCGTTCTCGACTCCGCTCACGGACACAACTCAAACGTAGTCAACTCCGTTGCCAGAGTTAAAAAGGCATATCCCGATCTTCCTCTCGTAGCAGGCAATATCGCCACCGCAGAGGCGGCAAAGGCGCTTATCGACGCCGGCGCCGACGCGGTAAAGGTTGGTATCGGCCCCGGATCTATCTGCACAACAAGGATCGTCGCCGGTATCGGCGTTCCCCAGGTCACAGCGATCTACGACGCGGCTTGCGAGGCAGCCAAGTACGGCATTCCCGTTATCGCCGACGGCGGTATCAAATACAGCGGCGACATCGTAAAGGCTCTCGCCGCGGGCGGCAGCGTTGTAATGGTCGGCTCGCTCGTAGCCGGATGTGAGGAGAGCCCGGGAGAAAACGAGATCTATCAGGGCAGACAGTTCAAGGTCTACCGCGGAATGGGCAGCCTCGGCGCCATGGGCAAGGGCAGCGCGGACCGTTACTTCCAGGCGAGCAACCGCAAGTTCGTTCCCGAGGGCGTAGAGGGCAGAGTACCCTACAAGGGACTGCTTTCCGACACGGTATACCAGCTTATGGGCGGCCTCAAGGCAGGCATGGGCTACACCGGCTGCGCCACTATCGCGGAGCTTCACGAGAAGGCGCACTTTGTACACATCTCGGGAGCAGGACTCAGAGAGAGCCATCCCCACGATATCCAGATCACAAAGGAAGCCCCGAACTATTCGTACAACTTTTCATAATAGCAGGGACGCGCGCCGCGCGTCCCATATTTTTTGTCAAAATACACTTATTTTTATTGATTTGCCTCGGGATTTATGTTATTATATAAAAAACAATATAACACAGAGGAGAGTTGTTATGTATAGATTAGGTATTGATCTTGGCGGCACCAACATCGTAGCGGGTCTGGTAGACGAGGAATACAGGATCGTGGCAAAGGCGAGCTGCAAAACCAACGTTCCGCGTCCCGAAAGCGATATCTGCGACAGCATGGCGGAGGTCGCCGTAAAAGCGGTTGAAAAGGCCGGTATCACAATGGACGAGGTCGAGAGCATCGGCATCGGCGTTCCCGGCGCGGTAAACCCCAAAACAGGCATCATTGAGTATTCCGCAAACCTGTTCTTCCACAACTGGGAAGTTGTAAAGATGATGAAGGAAAGGCTCAACAAAAAGGTCATCATCGAGAACGACGCGAACGCCGCGGCTCTCGGCGAATACCTTGCCGGCAGCGCCAAGGGCGCTAAAAACGCCGTTGCCATCACGCTCGGAACAGGCGTAGGCGGCGGAATCATCATCAACGGCAAGATCTACAGCGGCTCAAACTATGCCGGCGCCGAGCTCGGCCACATGGTAATAGTTAAGGACGGCAAGGAGTGCGGCTGCGGAAGAAAGGGCTGCTGGGAGGCGTACGCCTCGGCTACGGGTCTTATCAACCTGACAAAGCAGAAGATCTTGTCCGAAAAGCTCGATTACAGCTATATGCTCAAGGTCGCGGACGGCGATATAAACAAGGTCAACGGCAAGACAGCCTTTGACGCGGCAGCGGCAGGCGACTCCGACGCTCAGGAGGTTCTCGACGAGTATTTCGGATATCTCGCGACGGGTCTTGTAAACATCATCAACATTTTCCAGCCCGACATTCTCTGCATCGGCGGCGGAATCTCGAATCAGGGCGAAAATCTGCTTCGTCCGCTCAGAAAGATAATCGAGGAGGAGCGTTATACAAAGCATAACGACAAGCAGACCGTGATCTGCACCTGCTCGCTCGGAAACGACGCCGGAATTATCGGCGCGGCTTTCCTTGACTAAAAACAATATGCTTTTTCTGCCCCAAACCGCGCGTCAGGTTTGGGGCGTTTTTTTCACAATTATAAAAATCCGATTATTATTTTAGAATCATATTGAAATTTGTTTATATATAAGGTACAATAGCAATAGAAAAGTCTTACCACATTGGCAAAAATTAGTAAGATTTTACCTATTGCCGCTGTTTTCGACAACGGCGGCGCCAAACACAAAGGAGGAATGATTATGTTAAAAAAGACATTGTCCGTTTTGCTGGCGGTCGTAATGCTCTGCTCAATGATACCGCTCGGCGTTACTCAGGCGTTTGCCGCTGAAACGGACTCTTATGTCGCCGGAGGCTCTGAGACCGCGGATGACGGGCTCGGCGACGACGATATCGTGTACAGTGAACTCGAGCTCGGTTCTGATACCGAGATACTGTTCACCGAGGAGGGCGAAAGAGAGATAATCCGCGAGCTCAAGCCCGAATCTACAAAGGCATACGATTTTTATTCTACAGGCGATTATGACACGATCGGCGAGCTGCAGGATTCGGAAAAAAACCTGATCACCAGCAACGACGACGGCGGAGAGAACAGTAATTTCAGATTTACCGCCAAGCTGGAGGCCGGTAAGACCTATTACCTGAGGATAACTCTCTACAGTTATACTTTTGACGACAACGGCGAGATCAGATTTACGCTGCATACCGACGAGCTTGCCGAAGCGGAATCGCTGACGATCACTTGTAACGACGAGGATATCGAAACCTACGAGGATTACGAGGGCTCCGGCACGACGTTCTATTACGTTGTTTCGCCGCAGAACACCTACAGTGAGACCGTAGAGTGGAGCAGCTCCGATGACGATATCGTCGGCGTTGAACCAAACGATTATTACAGCAGATGCAATATCAGACTTAAAAGCCCCGGCACCGCTGTTGTTACCGCGACGTATCCGAACGGCGTAGCGGACAGCGTTCAGGTAACGGTTCTCGAGGCTCAGACAATAACTCCCGGAGAAACAAAAACAGTTAACACAGGCAGCAGC
The DNA here is from genome assembly GCA_902767845.1 of uncultured Ruminococcus sp. Lineage (GTDB taxonomy): Bacteria > Bacillota > Clostridia > Oscillospirales > Acutalibacteraceae > Ruminococcoides. Next base: position 38,854 of record CACXIV010000005.1, read on the forward strand.
AACAAAGAGGTGCGCTTTAAGTTCACCGCTCCGGAGTCGAGGTACTACGCGTTTTACTCCACGGGAGACAACAATACACGCGGAGTGTTATACAGCTCGGACGGTCAGGAGCTTGACGCGAACAGTGGCAACGGAACAGATCCTAACTTCCGCATACAGTTCAAATTCACCGAGGGCGAGACCTACTATCTGAGCACTAACCATTACTATTCGGATAACAGCGATCCGTATCCGTTGACTCTCGAGGCGATCCCGTTCGCGGAAGCTGTCGAGATCACCGGCGGCGAAACCGTCACGGGCTATCCCGGAAACAGTTTCCGTCTGAAGGCTACGCTCCTTCCCGAGGGCAGCGCCACCGAATATATAAGATGGACGACCTCGGATTCCGATGTAGCGGGCGTTTCAAGCTATTACGGAGACCTTTATTTCAACAGCCCCGGAAAGGCAACGATCACCGCGACCTCCGACAGAGGCCTGACCGACACTATCGAAGCGGTCGTAAAGGACTTTGAGCCGATCGCGCTCGATACCCCCGCCGATGTAACGGCAAAGGGCTTCGACGGAGCCACGGTGTTCAGGTTCGTGCCTGCCGAGACCGCCGTTTATGAATTTACCTCGAGCGGCGCCCAAAACAACACCAGACTTCAGATCGGCACGATCTCGGACGACGGCTATATGAGCTCCGTTACCGGCACCTACGGCAGCAAAGACTTCTCTATGCGCTACAAGCTCGAGAAGGATAAAGCGTATTACTTCAAAGCCGGCTTCGACTCAAGCAGCTCCGAGGGCTCTTATCAGTTTACGGTCTCAAAGGTTGCCGCGGCGACCTCGATGGAGATCGCTCAGGGCGAGTCGATCAGCGGCAAGGTTTGGGATAATATAGATCTCCAAGCCGTGTTCCTTCCCAAGGGCTCGGCGGAAGAATCGGTCACATGGACATCCTCGGACAGCGACGTCGCGTATGTCGGATACAACGGCAGGATCGAGCTCAGGAGCGTGGGCGAGGCGACGATCACCGCGGTAAGCGAGAACGGACTTACCGCCGAGATCCTTGTAACCGTTACCGACGTTGAAGAGATCACGGCGGGCGAGACCAAATCGGTCGAAATAAACGCGCCCGGCACCTATGCCACATACAGATTCATTCCCGACGAGACCTGCTACTACTCGTTCTACTCAACGGGGGAATACGACACCTACGGAACCCTTTACGACAGCACCATGTATTCCCTTGAAAATGACGATCAGAGCGGAGGGGGAGATAACTTCCGGATCCGCTGTATGCTTATCGAGGGCGAGACCTACTATATCAGACCTATGTTCTACTCGAGCTCCGAAACAGGCTCGTTTGACTTTACCTGCGTTAAGAACCCTCAGGCAAATTTAATGAAGATAACCCAGGGAGAGACCTTTACGGGTCATCCCGGCGAAAATACACGGTTCGGCGTGACATTTTACCCCGAAAACGCCATGGAAGAGGATGTCGACTGGAGCTCAAGCGATCCCGATACCGTTTCGGTCAGTTACGACGGCAATGTAAGTTATAAAAAGATCGGTTCCGCGACGATCACCGCGGAAAGCGAGAACGGACTGGAGGCGTCATGCGTAGTTACCGTCAGCGATTTTGAGGAGATAAAGCTTGACGAGAGCAAGCCGGTAAAGCTTGATTCGACCACAGATCATGTGATGTTCAAGTTCGTTCCGACAGAGACCCGCGAGTATACCTACGAATCGCTCGGCGACGCTTCGCCGTACGGCAGGATATACGACGAGGATATGAACACCCTGACCTCCGGCTCGTGGAACGGCGACGGCGGCGGCTTCAAGCTGAGGTATACGCTCGAGGCAGGCGAGACCTACTACATGTACGCGGAGATGTATTACGGCACCAAAGGCGAGTTTGATCTTCTCGTTTCATACACTCCGTTTGCGGATTCCATCAGTATTTACGGCGACAGCTTCAGCGGTATCGTTGGCGGCACGCTGGTATTTTACGCTGGATTTGAGCCCGAGGACTCATTCGAGGAAGACGTTAGCTGGAGCTCCTCCGACGAATCCGTAGCTACGGTCAACGACAGCGGCAGAGTCACCCTTTTGTCAAAGGGAACCGCGGATATCACCGCGTCTACCGATAGCGGACTGAGCGATACGGCGACAGTCACCGTCACGGGCTTTGACATGATCGAGCAGGGAGACACAAAGACCGTCGAGATCACCAACCCCAATGAAAGGGTATTTTATAAATTCAAATGTCAGCAGGACGGTCAGTATGTGATCTACTCTGATAACGAGGGCGAGCGCGCGGGGCTTTACTGCGCGGTATTCGATACGGATATGTCCCGTTTGCTTTATAAAACGACCGGTTCGAGCAAGCTTGAGATAACCCGTCGCTTCTACGCGGGCAAGAGCTATTTCGTCGAGTGCGGCTACTCAACCGATAACGCGGTCGGCCAATACGACATTACGCTTATCAAGTGCCCCGAGGCCACGGCGCTTTCGGTCACCCCGGAGGCGGTATCGGGATATCCGAACAACGAAATATACCTGCAAACAATCTTTTTGCCCAAGTACGCCGAGACTCAGGATGTGACCTTTGAATCATCCGATCCCGAGGTCGCGACGGTTGATGATTACGGAAGCGTAACGCTTAAAAAGATCGGCACCGCTACGATCACCGCCGTCTCCGAAAAGGGACTCACCGCAACGGTGCCCGTCACCGTAAAGGATTACGATACTATCGCGGTAGGAGAAACCAAGCCCGCGGAGATCTCCTATAGCGGCGGCTGCGCGATGTACAGATTCACCCCTGCCGAAAGCGGAGCGTACGCGTTCTGGTCAAACTCCGACGATGACACCTACGGCACCCTCTTAGACTCGGATATGAATCTGATCAAATCGGACGACAGCAGCGGCAGGTTCAACAACTTCAAGATAGAGGCGCTTTTGACAGGAGGTCAGACCTATTACATCAGTGCGAGCAAATGGTCAAGCAGCACGGGAAGCTTTACCGTAAGCGCGGACTCGGTGCCTCTTGCCGAGAGCATGACTTTTACTAAGGGCAGCCAAATCAACGCCTATTTAAACAGAGCCGTCCGGCTCGACGTTAAGTTCTCTCCCGATAACTGCTATCAGGAGAATGTAAGCTGGTCCGTATCGGGAAGCGATACGGCGACTGTCGACGATTACGGCTACGTCACCCTGACCGAAGAAGGCACGGTGACCGTTACCGCGACATCGGAATCAGGGCTGACCGCTCAGTGCACAGTCACATCAATTGATTATGATACCCTCGCGGTGGGCGAGACAAAGACCGCGCAGTTCGCTTATTCCGGCGCGACCGTGGTGTACAGAGTCGTGCCCGAGGAGGACTGCTACGCGCACTTCTATTTAAACCACGACAACAACTACGACGCGTGCTCGATGCTGATGGACGAACAGTTTGACACTATCAAATGGAGCGATCCGGGCTCTGCTGAAATAAAAAACAAGCTCCAAAAAGGCAAAACATATTACTATGAGGTCGTATCAGAAAAAAATAAAGCCACTTCGTTTGATGTATCGCTCGAAGCCATACCGTTCCCGACCGGGCTCGAGATCATAAACCTTCCCGACCGCACCGAGTACGTCGAAGGCTATGCCGACAGCAGCTATATCGATTACAATGGCATGGTGGTCAGAACCGAATGGTCGGACGGACAGACCGTGGATTGGGAATATGACGATGATGACACAAGCATCCGCGGAGAGCATGTCCTGACCTCGCGCAGAGGAAAAACGATCACCGTAAGCTGCGCCGATCAGTCAGACTCGTTCGAGATCACTACCGTTCCCAACCCGGTACAGAGCATCGAGGTTGTAAACGGCATACAGGCGACCATAACCGAGAACACCCACGGTTACTGGTACAACCAATATAACTCCGAGACCGGCAATTATGATCTCAAAGTATATCGTTATTATATTCCCGATACCGACGGCGCAGTAATGCTCGTCAACTTCACCGACGGCACAAGCGAGACTGTCTCGATCAATGACAAGGTCGCGGGATACCGCTTCCAGATATACGACGATCAGTATTCGACCCCGTGGACGGTCGGCGAAAACCCGATCACCGTATCTCTGCTCGGAAAGACAGCCACGCTGTACGCCACTGTGACCGAGAGTCCCGTAAGCGGTCTTGAGATCATCGGCACGCCCGACCCTGTCTTCGAGCACACCAACGGCGCATGGGATACCCGCTACAACCAAGATACCGGCGAAGAAGAGGACTTTTATTATTACCATTCCTACGGTATGAACGGAATCAAAGTGCGCATACACTACAAGGACGGCACCTACCGCGACGCCGAGATCGGCGATTATGTGGACGGAGCCTGGATTTCCACCGTTACAAGCCAGTACGATAAGCCCTTCACCCTTGGCAGCGACAACGAGGTTACAGTAACTTATATGGGCGCTCAGACCACCGCTTACGCAACCATCGCAGAGAACCCGGTGAGCAGCATCGAGGTGCTCAACGGCTTTACACTGACGGTGATCGAGGACGTCGACGGCTATATTAATACAGATGAAGACGGAAACGAATACTTTACCTACCGCTACTCCGACGTAAGGAATGCCGATATCCTGATCAATTACAAGGACGGCAGCCAAAAAATCGCTCATCCGTATGATTTGGTAGACGGCGATCAGTATATCGGGGTATACTCCGATCAGGACAGACATCGCTGGACTGTCGGCGGAAACAATAAGGTCACTATCAGTTACCTTGACTGCGAGGCAACGATCACGGCTCAGGTGGTTCCCAATCCGATAGAGAGCCTGACGGTCGTAAAGCCGTCGTCTAAGGTATTTATAGAAAATTCCGACGGCTACTACGACGAGTATAATGACGAGGAGTTTTATTACTACTATGTCTACGGCTTAGAGGACGCGGTCATCGGCATCAACCGTACCGACGGCACGACCCAAACAGCTAATTTAAATGATTTTGTAGACGGCTACAGGATCTCTTACGAGAACGATCAGTACAGAAATCACTGGACGGTCGGCGGCAACAACAGCATCACGGTAACTTATATGGGCAAATCGGTAGAAATGCCTGTGACCCTTACCGGAACCCCGCTTTCGGGTCTTGTGATCAACAGCGTTCCCACAAGAACATACATTTTCGGCGATCCGATCTACGGCACGGGAGACAACTTCGTTCCGAGCGATATAACCGGACTGAGCTTTACGGCGAAGTTCAAGAACGGCACGACAAAGACATATTCCTATACGGACGCCGACGAAAACGACAGATTCGGCGGATACGGATACACGATAACGAACAGCGGCAAGCAGAAGGTCGGCAACAACCTCGTTACATTCGGCTTTATGGGCGCGGAGGCGACATATACCGTTCCCGTAGCGGAAAACACGACGGCGTCGCTTGAGGTGGTCGCGCTTCCGACCAATTGCGAATACTCTGATTACTACGATCCCGACTGGCGCGGAATGAAGGTCAAGCTGACAAAGACCAACAACAGCACAGTGACCGCAACGGTCAGCGACAGCAACATAATTTACGGCTTCGATAATCGTTTTGGACCGTATATCGGTTTTGATCTCGACGGAAATGAAGCGAGGATAATCCGGGGATACGAAGAAGACCAAAGAGTCTTCTATGTGGAATATCTCGGAAAGAGGGCTAAGATCAACGGAATGACCCGCCGCGAGGACAAGGAGGTCGCCGGTGTTTCGGTCGAAAACTTCTCGCCCTCAGCGCAGAATATGATCGTTAATATCACGAACGAGGACGGCAGCACGGAACAGCTTATCCTTGACAACATAGTCTTTAACCAAAGGACATGGTCGCCTGAATTTACATACGCCATGGCGCTTACGCCAAAGGGCTTGCTCCCGTTCTACATTTTCAATCATGAGGTAAATCCGAACAACCCGTACCTGCTTGAGATTTTCCGTATCGAAGTAAAGAAAGACGCCGATCCGACTCCCGACAATCCTTATAAGATAGTCGGCGACGCCAACGGCGACGGAACAGTAGACATCCTCGACGCGGCTGTCATTCAAAAGTACTCGGCAGGCAAAGCTACGCTCACGCCTCAGCAGCTCAAGGCGGCCGACGTAAACAACGACAACACGGTCGATATCCTTGACGCGACTCAGGTACAGAAGTTCGCCGCGGGCAAGATCACCGGATTCAAAAGAAAGACCACGAATTGATAACCTAAGGCAGAAAAAGCCTGAACTAAACTGAAAACGGCTGACTCAAAGCTCACACGGAGCAGAGAGTCAGCCGTTTATAATATTTAAAAAGTTTCGGTTTTAGGCGACATACACCACGGCGGTCCTTTTGAACGCCGAGATTATCCTGATGACCGCCGAATTGACAAGGCTTACGCAGTAGCCGTAAACCAATATCTCGGTTTTGCCGAGAATGATCCCGACAACGAGCATGGCGATCGCGAAAAGCACGATTATTATTCCCGCGATCAGCTTCGGGCGCCATTGACGCGAGCCGTTTTTCTTTGCCTCGAACGCCCTCAGCACGTCCACAAATCCCTTGAACACAAAGACAAACAGCAGATATACCATGATAATAAAGCTGTCCGCCCGGATCATCGAGAGCAAAAACAAGCTCAAATCGAGCGTGATTATGGCGCGGTACAGGATTTTTTTGCCGCCGACCATGTGCCGTGCCATTCTAAAGTAAAACCACATGGTCTTAAAGCCGTAAGCGAACAGCGAAAGGCTCAAAATGACGGCGATAAGCGGAAGGCTCTCCTTTGGGGCGAGCAGCATTACCGCGGCGAGCAGAAGCGTCAGTATTCCGAGCACGACGTTTTGGATCCTTTTTATATGACTCATGGCCGCAGCTCCTTTACAAGTTTCTTAAAATCCCTGATACCGCGGAACCCGCGCTTGCCGTAATCTACCGAATAGCCGGCGAGCTTGTTTCCGCTGTTGTATATCCTGTTCGTCACCATGCTCTTTTGCGCGAGCGAGGCGATTATGAACCTGCCCAAAAATGTGTCGTCCTTTTCGTCCTTGCCGGCGCTCAGGTATTCCTCCTGATATTTTTCCGCGTCAAAGTCCTCGATCGTCGTTCCCGACAGCCGCTCGCCGAGAGCCTTCCAGTCCGCTGAGGCGTCGAGCTGACGCTTGCTTAATACGGCGCGGATATCGTCCCCGATATCGGCGACCGCGTCAAAGTCAAAGCGATCCGTCTCAAAACGGTCGTACTCTCCGCGCAGGTATTTCAGGGCGTATATCATCTGGCAAAACGCGTGGAAAAAGTCGGATTGGTTGTCCTTGACGATCTCCTCGTAGCCGCCCCACGCCGGAAGGTATCTGTATTTGATAAAGCTGTAGTCGGGCAGGTGTCCGGCTCTGCCGTGACCTAAATTCATTATCGAGTTTTCGGCGGAAGAGGAAAGGCTGCTCGTGTACACGCTTCGGTCAAGATCGTCCGGCTGCGACGCGCTGTGGCGGAAAGTCATCTTCCGCTCGCTGCCGTCGGGCAGGATCTCATAAAACCGGTTGTACGGGTTGTTGATAACAAGCGACGGAGTTCCGGCAAAGTAGCTGTGCGCCCATGTGTCGCAGAGCACGTGCATGGCTATTCCGGCAGCCTGAACGCCTCTGCCCTTGGCAAGCTCCACGGTGGAAACGAGCAGCTCGCCGTTGGTGCCGCAGATAAGCCTGTATTTGTTTTTGTATTTCTTTGAACACCGCCGCTTTGGTTCGGCGTTCAGATCCTTGGGCAAAAAATGGAACGACGCCCATATCCTCGTGATGTCCTGCAAGCCCAAAACATCCGTCCGCGCGTCCATAAGCTCAAGGTTGAGCTGTGTCGTGGCGGCGGAGAGCGGAGCCTTTATTTTGGAGAGGAGCGTTTTGCTGCAAACGTCCGTAAAGCAGTTGCTGTAGGAAATATCAAGCGCTTCCGCGTGCGTGTATCCCGCGAGTATCGCGGCGCAGTAGGCGGCGTAATAGTGAAAATCAGAGTTCATCGGCAGCCTCCTTTTCGGCGAGCCTGCGAAGCCTGCGCAGACGGATGGCGTTAACCGCCATTTCGGTCATAATGACGGCTGCCGTCGCGTCGATAATGACCGAAACGGCGATCGTCAGCTTGCCGGTTTCGCTCGCGAACAGCAAATAGATCTCAAGAAGTATTATAAGGCTTCGGCAGATAAGGATCAGCACGGTCACGACGAGGTAAAGCGGAGTTTTTTTCTTTCCCTTGCCCTCGGCGCGCGCGGACAGTCCGGCGTAGCAGTTCAGCGGCACATCGACCGCTATGAACACGTACGCGATCACCACGGCGACGATCTTCATATTTTGGTTCATTTCGCTGTCAAAATTCATTCCGAGGAATAAATCCGACAGTATCAGCTTTACGCATGTCCATATCGCGAAAGCCAACACGCCGGTACCCATCGTTATCAGGCCGATCTCAAGCTTGTTTTTCTCAGCGTTCATTTTTGCTCCCCGTGCCGCCGGAAACCGAGCCCGACGGCAGCTAACTTTATTTTATAGATTTATTATATCAAACGACGTCGGCTCATGTCAACGCCGTATTGACGAAGCGCGCGGATTTTTAAAAAACGCCCTGCCCTTCGCGGGGCAGGGTCGTATGATTTGTTAGAGCCGGTTTATTTTTTTGTGCCCACGTCGGGGAGATCCTTGTTGCCGAGTCCGCGTTCGGTTCCGGAATACTTTGAATCCTTTACAAGAAATTCAAAGCCCTCCTCGCCCGAGCAATCGCCGACGATACCGCCGAAAAGATTTTGGTAGATCGGTTTGTTGTCCTCGTCGAGATACATGTTTTCGTCGGGAGCGACGACCGTGATCGCGCAGTCGCAGCCGTCAATTACTATCCTTGCGTTCGGGTCGTTGACTGTGGACGCGTTTTTGGCTTCGTTTGATGTGGTGAGGAACATCCCCGTTCCGATCCTGCCGACTATGCCGCCCGCGATCCGTGAAAGCTCAAAGGATATAAGATCCTTTTCGTCGGTGCCGGTCGGATCCTCCGCCGGAGGAACATTTTTAAATTCGATACCGCCCGAGAAAGTGCATTTGGAAACATTCACCGGACAGCCCGGAAGGTCGATGTTTCCGGTGATACCGCCAAGGTACGCGTTGCTGTTAGTGCCGTAAAGCTCCGCGGTGTTAGAGCAGCCGCTGAACGAGAACGAGGTGGCGTCCTTGTTGACCTTTCCGCCGGGGGTCACCATCGCGCCCAAGATACCTCCGCCGACGTAATCCGTAGAAACCTTGGCCTTGTTTACAAGGTCGCTGAACCTGATATCCAGCGGTATCTCGCTTGAGTTGCAGTCCAGCTGGGTCCTTCCGCATATTCCTCCGGTGTACATCTCGCCCGAGATCAAGCCCTCGTTTATACATGAGGACAGCGTCAGTTTTCCGCTGTTCGCAAACAGAGCGCTTATGATGCCGCCGACAGAATAACCCGAGATATCCGCCGTGTTTACACATCCCGTTATGTCGATGCCGCCTTCTCCGGTCTTGTTGCAGGTGATGTTGACGTTCGAGGCTATTCCGGCCAATTGCTCGGAGTTCGAGACAACACCGCTGTTTTTGCAGTTTGAAACGGTTATGTTGTATTTGCTGTGGTCGAGCGTGACCGATCCGACGATACCGCCGGCGCCTTCGCTTCCGCCCGAAACCGCGCCGGTGTTGACGCAGTCCTTAACTACAGCTCCCTTGCTCATAAAATCGCCGCCGATGTTGCTGACGAATACGATGCCGGCGATACCGCCGCTTGTGCGCGATCCCGATACCGAGGCGCTGTTGGAGCAGTCGGAAACCGTGCCCTCGGAGTGCTTGCCGGTTATGCCTCCGGCGTGAGCGCTTCCTCCGGTGACGGATATCTCGGAGCCGCTGTTGACGCAGTCGTTTATCTCGCCGGAATTTACGCCGGCTATTCCGCCGATCTGCGAGAAGGTTTGATCATCTTTTAAAATTCGGACAGAGCCCTTAAATTCACATCCCGAAATTTTGCCCTTGTTATCTCCGGCGATACCGCCGATATCAGTTTCGTAACTGATCAGCTCCGCGTCGCAAACGCAGTTTTCGATCACGCCCTCAAAATAGCCCTCGCTTTTATTGTTGACGCCGGCGATACCTCCGGCGTTTTCCGCGTTGCCGGAAACCCAGATAAGCGATTTCTCGAGCTTTAGGTTTTTGATCGTTCCTTTGTTATCGCCGAACAGCCCGAACGCGCGGTTGGGGTCGTTTTTGTCGTTCGGATCACGTTCCTCGTTCAGAAACAGTCCCGATACAGTGTGGTTCCCTCCGTCGAACGTTCCCTCAAAGGAATGGCCGTAGCTGCCGTTCGCGATCGTCCGCCACGCGTATTGAGGCGGAGTTTTAGTCCAGTCGTCGCCGTCCCTGCGCTCGTTGATAACGATATCTCCGGTCAGGACATAACACGCCTTGCAAAACGGCTCAGCTTCCTTTGTGTCCTCAAGATTGCATTGCTGCGACAGATAGGCGAGCTCGGCGGCGTTTGAGATCTGATACGGATCGGCGCTTGTTCCGTCGCCTCCGGCAAACGCCGCGGCGGGTTGGATATAGGTGCGCGGTTCAGGGTTTCTTGCGAAATACTCAAACTTCGGCGCCGTTTCCTTCTCGGGATCGGCTTTTTGCGCGCCGTTTCCGCATCCGCTCAGGGTGACAGACGCGACGATAGAGCCGGCCAGAGCAATGGGAAGGGCGCGTTGAAATAATCGTTTCATAAATAATCTCCTTTTTTGTTTTTTACAGCGAATGTTCCGCTTAAAGTATATCAAAAAAGCAATAAACAATCAATATATTATCGTTGAAAAGTTATTTTGTATCGCGTCTTTTAGTGGACAAAACCGCGGATATTTGATATGATAATCGGGAACGGAGTGATAATATGGAATACAGTCTCGGCGAGGTTCGGACAAAAGGCTTTACAATGGAATATATGAAATTCGGCTCGGGCGGCGGCACGCTCGTTATTTTGCCGGGGCTAAGCCTGACGAGGGTATTGCTCGCGGCTCCGGCGGTCGTCAGGCGCTACGAGCTTTTCGCGGAGGATTTTACCGTGTATCTGTTTGAGCGCCGCTCGGATCTGCCGAAAACGTATTCGGTCGAGGATATGGCGCGCGATACCGCGGACGCCATGGAGTCGCTCGGATTAAGCGGAGTCAACCTGTTCGGAGCGTCGCAGGGCGGAATGATCGCCATGCTGATCGCCGCAGAGCGGAGCGGACTTGTCAAAAAGCTCATTTTGGGCTCAACCGCGCTTTGCGCCGACGAAAAGCGGATTGAAACGATAGGCGAGTGGGTAAGGCTCGCGAGATCGGGTGACAGGGAGTCGCTTTGTCTTTCGTTCGGCGAAAAGGTCTACCCGAGAGCGGTGTTCGAGGAGAACAGGGCGGCGTTTTCGGCGATGGCGAAAATGACGACCGACGGGGATATCGGGCGGTTCATCGTTCTCGCCGAGGGAACAAGGGGCTTCAGCGCGGAGGGCTTTGCGGACAAAATAACCTGTCCTGTCATGGTGATGGGCGACACCTCCGACGAGGTGCTCGGAGCGGAAGCGGCAAAGGAGCTTTGCGAAAAATTCAAGGGCAGAGACGGCTTTGAAAGCTGTATCTACAGCGGCTTTGGCCACGCCGCGTACGATACCGCGCCGGATTTTCCGCGGAGGATGTACGACTTTATAAAAGAAAACAACACATAGCGGATATCGTAAAAACGCCCCGTTCTGTCCTTGGACAGAACGGGGCAATTTGCCGTGTATCAGTTTTTGAGCGCCTGAAGCGGAGCGGGGATCCTTCCGCCGCGGTTGATGAACACCTCGGGCGAGCCTTCCCTTACGGGCATTACGGGACCCGCGCCGAGAAGTCCGCCGAATTCGAGCCTTTCGCCGGCTTTTTTGCCGATCGCGGGGATCAGGCGCACGGCGGTAGTCTTTGTGTTGACCATGCCGATAGCCGCTTCGTCGGCGATAATGGCGGAGATGGTTTCGGGCGTGATGTCGCCGGGGACAACGATCATGTCAAGGCCGACGGAGCATACCGCCGTCATCGACTCGAGCTTTGTTATGTCGAGCCTTCCGCTCTCTGCCGCGGCGATCATACCGGCGTCCTCCGAAACGGGGATGAACGCGCCGCTCAGTCCGCCCACGTGGCTGGACGCCATAACGCCGCCCTTTTTGACCGCGTCGTTGAGCAGAGCCAGCGCCGCCGTGGTTCCGTGGCAGCCGCAGGTCTCAAGTCCCATTTCCTCAAGGATATAGGCTACGCTGTCGCCGACCGCCGGGGTGGGCGCGAGCGACAGATCCACGATCCCGAACGGAACGCAGAGCCTTTTGCTCGCTTCTCTGGCGACAAGCTGTCCCATCCTTGTTATCTTGAACGCCGTCCGCTTTACAAGATCGGCGATCTCGGTTATATCCTTGCCGCCGCCGTTTTTCGCCAAAGCCGCCCTGACGACGCCGGGACCCGAAACGCCGACGTTGATCACGGTGTCGGCCTCTCCGACTCCGTGGAACGCGCCTGCCATGAACGGGTTGTCCTCGGGAGCGTTGCAGAACACGACGAGCTTGGCGGCGCCGATGCAGTTTTTGTCCGCGGTGAGCTCAGCCGACTGCTTGACTATCCTGCCCATCATCTTGACGGCGTCCATGTTTATGCCTGCCTTGGTCGAGCCGATATTGACCGACGAGCAGACAAAGTCGGTTTCGGCGAGCGCCTGAGGTATGCTTTCGATCAGCGCGTAATCTCCGCTCGCGAAGCCCTTTTGAACAAGCGCGGAATATCCGCCGATAAAGTTGACGCCGAGCTCCTTTGCCGCCTTGTCGAGCGCCCGGGCGAATTTTACTACGTTCCTGCTCTGACAGGGAGCGGCGACCATTCCTATCGGAGTGACCGATATCCTCTTGTGGATTATAGGGATACCGTACTCGCGCTCAATGTCCTCGCCGGTCTTTACAAGCTCCTTCGCGCTGCGGCAGATCTTGTCGTAAACCTTGACGCAGGCTTTGTCGATATCCTCGTCGATGCAGTCGAGCAGCGAGATACCCATGGTGATGGTTCTCACGTCAAGGTTTTCGTTATCTATCATATTTATGGTTTCAAGTATATCCTTGGTTTCAAGCATATGTCTCGCCCCTTGTTATATTCTGTGCATGCTGTTGAAGATGTCCTCGTGCATGATGTGGATCTTTGTGTTCGTGCTGTCTCCGACGGCGTTCAGGTTTTCCCTGAGCTCGTCAAAGCCCACGGTGGATTTGTCGATCTCCACGAGCATTATCATCGCGAACATGTCCTGCAAAACGCTCTGGGTCACCTCTACAATGTTCACGCTCGCCTTGGCGCAGGCGTCGGAAACCTTTGCCAAAATACCAACGGCGTCCTTGCCGATAACAGTTATTACAGCTTTCATCTTGACCTCCGTATTGTCGCGGGATACCGCGTTTTTTCCATATCATTATACTATTAAAGCCCGATAAAGTAAAGAAGTATTTTTGCCGTGGTCAAAGTGCGGCTTATTTTATTGACATTTTGCTTTATTTGGAGTACAATCTAATATGTATAACTATCAAATAAAGAAGGAGGTCTGCGAATTGTTTAATTTCGACGTCATATTTGATATAGGCGTGGTAGGGCTAAGGATACTAATGCCGATATACGCGATCTTCATTGTGTATCAGTGCTACGCCGCGATGCGCCGCCGCAGACGTTCCGAAAAACCGCTCGTTACGCTTTTTAATACCCGTACCGGAGAGAGGACTCCCGTTGTGCTTTGGGAAAACTCCATCGGCAGAGGAAAGGCGAACGATATCACCGTGGACGATCCGACGGTATCGCGCAATCACTGCGTGCTGCTCAGGCGAAAGGAAGGCTGGTTCGTTTCGGATATCGGCTCGACCGCCGGAACCTACGTGAACGGTCAGCTTGCCGAGGGACGGACCCAGGTGCTCGTAGACGACTATATTAAGGTCGGCACGACCGAGTTCCGGCTTCTCAGGGGCGACGAGTATTATGACGAGATAAAATCGAGCTGGTTTTTTAAGAAGGTGAGCGACAAGCCCGCTATAAAGGCGTGGAAGCTCATGCTCATGGTGACGCTGTTCCATTTCTTTATGAGCATCGAGGCGATGTTCTGGAACGACGGAACAAACGTGCTTTCGCCGCTGATCATGTTCGGCGCGCTCGCCGCGGTCGAATGGGGCTTCTTTTCGATCTCGTACTTCGGGCTGAGGCGCGTCAGCTTTGAGCTTGAGGCGCTGGCGCTGTTTTTGACCGGAATAGGCGTCATGCTGCTGGTGCGGCAGGTCGAACGCTCCGCGTACGTCCAGCTTATCGCCGCCGTGGTGGGAATGATAATATTCTGCGTCATTATCAAGCTGATAGAGAATCCCGATAAAATCAACAAATTCAGGATACCGCTGATGATAATCGCCGTGCTGCTGCTTTTGACGAGCATAGTTTTCGGCAAGGTCACAAAGGGCGCCGCCAACTGGATATACATCGGCTATATCTCGATCCAGCCCTCGGAGCTTGTAAAGGTAATATACATAGCTATCGGAGCCGGAGCGCTCGACGTCCTGCAAACGAAGCGGAACCTGATAGAGTTCATGATCTTCTCTGTGATCTGCGTTGGACTGCTCGCGCTTATGGGCGACTTCGGCACCGCGCTGATCTTCTTCATAACCTTCCTGCTTATCGCGTTTATGCGTTCGGGAGATTTCAAAACCATCATCCTCGCGCTCGCCGCGGCGGTGTTCGGCGTGACCTTCGTGCTGCGATTCAAGCCGTACGTCGCCGACCGCTTCAAGGCGTGGCGCCACGCGTGGGACTACGCTCAGGCGGAGGGCTATCAGCAGGTGCACGTGCTGACCTTCATAGCCAGCGGCGGGCTTTTCGGCGTCGGCATAGGCAACGGCTTCCTAAAACAGGTCGCCGCGTCGGAAAGCGACCTTGTGTTCGGACTTGTGGCTGAGGAAATGGGCGTTATCGTCGCGATCACCCTCGCGCTCGCTGTGGCGCTGCTCGTTATTTACGCGCGCGCGATCACAACGCGCAGCCGCAGCACATTCTATTCGATCTCCGCCGGATGCGCCGCCGGACTCCTTGTTGTCCAGCTTTCGCTAAACATCTTCGGCGCCACCGATATACTGCCGCTCACGGGCGTTACCTTCCCGTTTATAAGCTGCGGCGGTTCCAGCATCATGTCCTGCTGGGGACTCATAGCCTTTATCAAGGCTGCCGACGAAAGGACATACTCTTTAAAACGATGATCATCCCCCGGGCAAAGCCTGCCGGGAAATAAATTACAGAAAGGTTGGGGGCATTGAAAAGAATACTTCGCAGAAGTACGCTTATACTGATACTTGCCATCGCGTTTATCGGCGGGCTCGGGTTTTTCTCCGTCGAGCTGATAATGAACGCCGGCGACTGGGCAAACCAACCGTATAACGCCCATATCTCCGGCAACGGAGGCCTTGAACAGGCGGGCGCGATATATGACCGCTACGGCGCGCCGCTGGCGCAGACCGTCGACGGAAACCGCGTATATAATGAAAACAGCAGCATACGCAACAGCCTTTTGCACACCGTAGGCGACAACAGCCTGAATATCTCAACCGCTGTTCAGAGCAAATACCGCTCTCAGCTCACGGGCTACAATCTGATCTGGGGACTAAATATGCCCCAGTCGCTCAGAGCCTCGCACGATATCACCCTGACCGTCGACGCGGACACCTGCGCGGCGGCGTATGACGTGCTCGCCTCCTACGGCAAAAAGGGCGCGTGCGTCGTTTATAACTACAAAACCGGAGAGGTCATCTGCTCCGTAAGCACACCGGGCTACGATCCGCAGGATCCTCCCGACATCACCCCGGAAAACGAGAGCGAGTACGACGGCGTATACCTCGACAACGTGCTTTCGTCGTCCTACATCCCCGGCTCGATATTCAAGCTCGTCACCGCCGCGGCGGCGATCGAGAACATCCCGGATATCTATGACCGCACATGGGAGTGCTACGGAAGCGAGGAGATCGGCGGAAGCGACATCACCTGCGTGGAAAGCCACGGCACGATCAATTTTGAGGAGGCTATGGCGCACTCCTGCAACATTGTTTTCGCGGAGCTCGCGGTCGAGCTCGGCTCAGAGAAAATGACTGCCACCGCCGAGAAAATGGGAATCAACGCCACGTTTGTCGTTGACGACGTAAACACTGCCAAGGGGCATTACGACGTTTCAAAGGCAGATACGAACCAGCTCGCATGGTCGGGCGTCGGCCAGTACAACGACGCGGTGAATCCAATACAGATGGCGATCATCTGCGGAGCGATAGCCAACGGCGGAAAATCGACCGCGCCCACATACATAAAGAGCGGCACCGGCGATCTGATGAAGCTGATCGGTCTGAACAAGGGCGACAGCAAGCAGCTTTTGAATCCCGACACCGCCCAAAAACTGAACGACATCATGCGCTACACGATTACCGATTACTACGGCGACGACCTGTTCGGCAACCTGTCGGTATGCGCAAAGACCGGTACCGGCGAGGTAGGCGAGGATCACAAGCCGAACGCGTGGATGGTCGGATATTCTCAGGATCAGGACTGTCCGCTGGCGTTCGCCTGCGTTGTAGAGGACGCGGGCTTCGGCTTTGAGTACGCTGGTCCCGTGGCTCAGGCGGCTATGAAGCAGGCCGCGGAGTCGCTCAGGACAAAGGGATAATTGAAAACGGAAAATTTAGGATCGGCACCGTATTTATCCGATTGATTTCTATACCCGACCGAAGTTTTCAATTATCAATCATTACGAAGTAATTAAGCACAGAAAGGATATATTTTTACTATGGCGATGAATTTCTTAAAAGCGATGTTCGGCAACTACAGCAAGCGCGAGGTTAAGCGCGTGCAGCCGATCTGCGACAAGGTGCTTGCGCTTGAGGACAAGTACGCCAAAATGAGCGAGAGCGAGCTCAAAAACCAGACCGCTCTCTTTAAGGAGCGTCTTGCCAACGGCGAAACGCTCGACGATCTTTTGCCCGAGGCGTTCGCGGCGTGCCGCGAGGCGAGCTGGCGCGTGCTGGGCATGAAGCACTTTCCGGTACAGGTTATCGGCGGAATCGTCCTTCATCAGGGACGTATCGCCGAGATGAAAACAGGTGAAGGTAAAACCCTCGTTGCCACCCTTCCGGCGTACCTGAACGCGCTCACGGGCGAGGGCGTTCACATCGTAACCGTCAACGATTACCTTGCCCGCCGCGACTCGGAGTGGATGGGAAAGCTGTATAAATATTTAGGACTCACCGTAGGTCTTATCACTCACGACCTCGAGAACCCCCTCAGAAAGGAAGCCTACGCCGCCGACATCACCTACGGCACAAACAACGAGCTGGGCTTCGACTACCTGCGTGACAACATGGTGGTCTACAAGGAGCAGAAGGTTCAGCGCGGCCATGTGTTCGGCATCGTCGACGAGGTCGACTCGATCCTCATAGACGAGGCGAGGACCCCTCTTATTATTTCGGGAAAGGGCGACAAGTCCACCGACCTCTACGAGAGAGCCGACGCCTTCGCAAAGACCCTAAAGCTCCAGCGCTTCACCGAGCTCGACGCCAAGGAGGACATGGAGGAATACTACGCCCAAAACGGTATCGACTACGTTGTGGACGAAAAGCAAAAGACCGCTACCCTGACCCAGAACGGCGTTAAAAAGGCGGAGGAATACTTTGGTATCGAGAACCTTACCGATCCCGAAAACCTCGCGATCCAGCACCACATCAACCAGGCTGTCAAGGCAAACGGCGTAATGAAGCTCGACGTCGACTACGTCGTCAAGGACGGCGAGGTAATAATCGTCGACGAGTTCACCGGTCGTCTTATGTACGGCAGACGCTTCAACGAGGGTCTGCACCAGGCGATCGAGGCAAAGGAGGGCGTAAAGGTTCAGAGCGAGAGCAAGACCCTCGCCACCATCACCTTCCAAAACTACTTCCGACTTTACAAAAAGCTCTCGGGCATGACCGGTACCGGCGAGACCGAGTCCGAGGAGTTTCAGGAGATATACAAGCTCGACGTTGTCGAGATCCCCACAAACAAGCCCGTTATCCGTAAGGATCTTCCCGACGCGGTGTTCAAGACCGAGCGCGGCAAGTTCAACGCCGTTATCGACCAGATCGCCGAGGTACACGAAAAGGGACAGCCGGTTCTGGTCGGCACTATCTCGATCGAAAAATCCGAGCTTCTCTCAAAAATGCTCAAGCGCAGAGGCATAGCTCACAACGTGCTCAACGCCAAGCAGCACGAGAAAGAGGCGGAGATCATCGCCCAGGCAGGTAAGTACGGCGCCGTGACCATCGCCACCAACATGGCGGGACGCGGAACCGATATCATCCTCGGCGGTAACGCCGAGTACATGGCCAAGGCGTCGATGCGCAAGCAGGGCTACCCCGAGGAGATGATCGAGGAGGCTACCGGCTACGCCGAGACCGATAACGAGGAGCTCCTCGAGGCGCGCAAGACCTTCCGCGAGCTCAACGAAAAATATAAGGAAGAGATCAAGGACGAGGCCGACCGCGTGCGCGAGGCAGGCGGACTGATGATCATCGGCACCGAGCGCCACGAGTCTCGCCGTATCGACAACCAGCTCCGCGGACGTTCCGGACGTCAGGGCGACCCGGGCGTGAGCCGTTTCTTCCTCTCGACAGAGGACGACCTTATGCGCCTGTTCGGCGGAGACCGAATGAAGGCTATGATGGATCGCATGAACGTCGAGGAGGACGCTCCGATCGAAAACAAAATGCTTTCAAATATCATCGAGAGCTCTCAGGAAAAGGTAGAGCTGCGCAACTTCGGAATACGTAAGGACGTGCTCCAGTACGACGACGTTCTCAACCGCCAGCGCGAGATCATCTACGGTCAGCGCGATCAGGTGCTCAACGGCGAGGATCTCCACGACACCGTAATCAAGATGGTTTCCGACTCGATCGACACCTCGATCAAGCACTATCTCCCCGAGGGTCCTCGCGAGAACTGGAACTATCAGAGCCTTATCGAGTATTACAAGGGCTGGCTGATCACCGACGAGGAGAAATACAAGCTCAGCGCCGACGAGCTCGAGGGCATGGAGGCAGAGGAGATCGGCAAGCATATCATCGACGACGCGCTCGAGGTGTTCAAATCAAACGAGGAGCTTCTGCCGGCGGAGACTATCCGCGAGATGGAGCGCGTATATCTGCTCAAGGCGGTCGACACCCACTGGATGGCGCATATCGACGCCATGGATCAGCTCAAGGCGGGAATCCGTCTGCGCTCATACGGCCAGCACGATCCCGTTGTAGAGTATCGTCTTGAAGGCTTCGATATGTTCGACGAGATGATCGAGAACATCCGCGAGGATACAATGAAGATGATGCTCATCATGCCCAAGCGCGTGTATGAGATCCAGAAGCGCTAATGCTCAACAGCGGCGAGGAGCCCAAGAAGGTCAACGCCGTAGAGGCGGCGCTCAGGCGCGAGCAGGTGGCTAAGCCCACACAGACCTCCGGCGACGGAACGGATACCGCGAACAAAACCGTTCGCAAGGGCAAAAAGATCGGAAGAAACGATCCCTGCCCCTGCGGAAGCGGAAAGAAATATAAAAAGTGCTGCGGACGCGACGCATAACAAAAAACGGTTCAGGTTTTCCCTGAACCGTTTTCAATTTTCCGTTTTAAATTAATATATCCCCTGGACCGTGACCTCTCCCGAATAAACGCTGCAAACCGTGCCGTCGGACAGCATGACCTTCAGCTCGCCGTTTTCCGCGACGCCTACCGCCATTCCGCTGATCCGCCTTGTGCCGCGGGTAAAGGTGATGTTCCTGCCGATCGTCGCGCACAGATCGGAATACTCCCTGAGCGCGGTCTGCGACAGGCGCAGGTCGTTTCGGGTCAGCTCGCCCTCAAGACGGTCGAGGAATTTGGCGAGCAGCCTGTTTTTGTCGTAATGCCTGCCGGTTTCGAGCAGGATAGAGGTCGCCTTGTACTCGATCTCCTCTGGGAAAACCGCCTGATCCACATTGACTCCGATACCTATTATTATATACTCTACCGCGTCAAATTCCGCGGTCATTTCGGTCAGGATGCCGACCAGCTTTTTCTTGCCTACTATTATGTCGTTAGGCCACTTGATCTTGCAGTCGAGTCCGGTTGTATCGCGCAGCGCCTTGCAGATCGCCAGACCCGCGAGCGGAGTGACCGCCGCCACTCCTCCGGGAGCCGTCCGCGGACGGAGCAAAAGCGAGAACGAGATGTTTTCGTCGCGCTTTGTCTGCCATACTCTGCCGAGCCTGCCCTTGCCCTTGGTCTGTTCCCTCGCCGCGACGACAACACCCTCGCGGCAGCCGTTGTTGCCAAGCTCCTTTAGGTAGTCGTTGGTCGAGCCGACCGAGTCGAGGACTATCATTTCTCTGCCGATAAGCTTGGTGTTCAGGTGGCTTTTGACCGCCTCGGCGTTCAAAAATCCGGGAGCGGAAACAAGCCTGTAGCCCTTGTTCGGGGTCGAGCTTATCTCGTAACCGTTCTCCTTTAGGGAGTTCATTCCCTTCCATATCGCCTGACGCGACACGCCGAGCTGTTCCGCGAGCGACTGCCCCGAAACATAACCGTCCGAGCTTAACAGAATTGAGAGGATCTTGTTTTTCATAACGACCACCTGATGAGCTTATTTTTTAAACATAAGGGCGCGCCGAAACACGACGCGCCCGATTTATCTGCCGGTTATTACCGCTGTCTGACGGGCGTGAGAGCCTTTGGAACAACGATTATTTTGATGATTTACGGATCGCGTTGATGATCCTTACGATGACGGGAGCGAGAACCATGTTCACGCCGAGTTCAACGAGGAAGTTCACGCCGGTAAGACCGATAACGGCAAAGAACAGGATATCGGTTTCGCCTGCCCAGCTCTGCAAAGTTTCTCTGAAGAAAAGGAGAGTGCCGATAATAAAGATACCGGTGTTCACGATAGGAGCGCAGAACGCCGCCGCTACCGCGCCGAGGATCTGATTTTTCTTAGCGATAAGGTTGTAAACAAGACCTGCGACAAATCCTGCCGCGGTACCCTTGAGCATGCACATGATCACGCACAATACCGGATTGGCGTTAAAGATCATCGCGCCGCCTAAATCCGCGCCGATAATACACATCACAACGACCACAGCGCTGAATACCGCGCCGAGATACGCGCCGGCTCCCTTGCCGAACAGCGCGGCTCCGATCACGATCGGGATAAGCGCCAGAGTGATAGCGAAGGGCTTGGTGGGAAAGTAGGTAGTGACTACCTGCAGCACGATGATGATCGCTGTCAGGATGCCTAAGCCTACGATCTTAAAGGTCTTGCTCTGCTGTTTTGTTTTTGCTTTTGTCATAGTAACCTCCTGCTGTTTCCCCGCTCATTTTTACGCGGGTGAAACGCAAATTTATTTACAAAAGAGCTGTCGCTCCGTTGTATACTATTTTTTGCTTGTGTTTCTCCTGAAGATCACGTTCAGTCCGTCGAGGATGATATTCTCGTCATATGTGATCTCGTGGCGGCAGTTGCAGATGATGCTTTTTGCCAGTCCGCCTGTCGCGATCACCCTGCAGTCCGCGCCCGATTCCACGGAGAATTTGTCGATAAGTCCGTCGAGCATGCACGCGCTGCCGTAGGTCATCGCCGAGCGGATGCAGTCCACGGTGTTTGTGCAGATCACGTTTTTGGGCGCGCGCAGATCTACCGACGGCAAAAGCGCGCCGTTCTGAGTCAGCGCGTCGAGCGAGATCCCCACTCCCGGCGCGATAACGCCGCCGCGGTACGCGAAGTTTTCGTCAACATACGCGAGCACGGTCGCCGTGCCCATGAACACCATTATCAGCGGACCGCCGTATTTTTCGTACGCGCCCACGCAGCCGCAGACGATATCTCCGCCGAGGGTCTCGGGACGGTCGATTTTCAGATCCATGCCGGTTTTCAGCCCCGGGCCGATCACATAGCTCTTTTTGCCGGTGACTATCTTTATCGCCTCTCTCAGCGGCTGAGTGACCTTCGGGACGACAGAGCTGATTATTGACGCGCCGATCTCGCTGACGTCGATGCGGTACACCTGAAAAAACGTGTAGAGCACAACGGCAAACTCGTCGCTGGTTTTGCTCGGATCGGTCGAAAATCTCATCTTGTGTCTGAGCTCGTCGCCGTCAAAAAGACCGAGCTTTATATTGGTATTGCCTACGTCGGCAGTCAGCAGCATAATAAAACCTCCGGATCGGGCTGAGGGTGATCGGTAATCGGATAACAACCCCCCGGCTCAAAACTGATAAACTCATAACTCTACATAAATTATACCACAATTATTTAATGTTTCAAGGCGGTTATTATCTATTTTACAACAATTTCAGATATTCATTAAATTATCGCAAATCATTTGTTGAAATTTTATCAATATGGTGTATAATTAATATAGCTACGTGCGGTTATTTCCGCGAAATTTGTCGTGAAAACACGCACGGAAAGGATGGTTGTTTATGGATAGTTCAGAAATCAGACAGCTCAAAATTCTCGCCGCGAAAGCGAGAAAGGGCGCGATCCTCGGCACTTATCACGCAAAATCGGGTCATCCCGGCGGCTCGCTTTCGGCGGCTGACATCTTTACCTATCTCTATTACAAGGAGATGAGGGTGGATCCCGAAAATCCGCAGTGGGAGGACAGGGATCGCTTTGTGTTGTCAAAGGGACACTGCTGCCCGAGCCTTTACGCCATACTGGCGCTCAAGGGCTATTTTGACTGGGAGGAGCTCACCGTGCTCCGTCACGTCGGAGCCATGCTGCAGGGTCATCCCGACATGAAGCGCACACCGGGCATCGACATGAGCACAGGCTCGCTCGGACAGGGCGTTTCCGCCGCGTGCGGAATGGCGCTCGCCGCCAAGCTTGACGAAAAAGACTATCGTGTATATACAGTCCTCGGCGACGGCGAGGTTGAGGAAGGCCAGGTTTGGGAGGCGGCTATGTTCGCTTCTCACAACAAGCTCGACAACCTTGTGGTGATCGTTGACCAGAACGGTCTGCAGATCGACGGAGCGGTAGAGGACGTAGCGGGTATCGAGCCGCTCGACAAAAAGTTTGAGGCGTTCGGCTTTGAGGTCGTAAAGATCGACGGACATGACTTTGAGCAGATCAAATCCGCTCTTGACAAGGCAAAGACCGTAAAGGGCAAGCCCACGGCGATACTCGCAAAGACCGTAAAGGGCAAGGGCGTGTCGTTCATGGAAAATCAGGTCGGCTGGCACGGCGTTGCGCCGAACAAGGAGCAGTACGAGGCGGCGACAGCCGAGCTTGACGCTCAGATCAAGGAACTGGAGGGCGAGTGCTGATGGCAGAGGTAATCAAAAAGGCTACAAGGGAAAGCTTCGGCGAGGCTCTCTGTGAGCTCGCTAAAGAAAATGAGGATATAGTGGTTTTTGACGCCGACCTTGCGGCGGCTACAAAGACAAGCATTTTTCAAAAGGAGTACGCCGACAGGTTCTTTGACTGCGGTATCGCCGAGGGCAACATGATCGGCGTGGCGGCAGGAATGGCGGCGGCAGGCAAGATCCCCGTAGCGGCTTCGTTCGCGATGTTCGCCACAGGCAGAGCCTTCGAGCAGATCCGCAACTCTGTCGCTTATCCCGAACTCAACGTAAAGATCGCCGGAAGCCACGCCGGTATCTCAACGGGCGAGGACGGAGCCACGCACCAGTGCGTAGAGGATATGGGCATAATGCGCGCGATTCCCGGCATGGTCGTTCTCAACCCTGCCGATCACTGGGAGATGAAGGCGGCTACAAAGGCGGCTATCGAGTACAACGGTCCCGTGTATATCAGACTGGGCAGACTCGCTATCGACAGCTTTAACGATCCCGAGGACTACAGCTTTGAGCTTGGCAAGGGCATAACTCTCCACGAGGGCAGCGACGTCACCGTTATCGCTACAGGCCTTGTCGTGAACGAGGCGCTCAAGGCGGTAAGGGAGCTTGAGGCAGAGGGCATTAGCGCCCGTCTTATCAATATCCACACCATCAAGCCGATCGACCGCGAGATCATCGCGAAGGCGGCAAGGGAAACAGGCAGGATCATCACCGTTGAGGAGCATAACGTCGTAGGCGGACTCGCCGACGCGGTATGTCAGGTGCTCGCCGAGGAATGTCCTGTAAAGGTCACAAAGATCGGCGTTCAGGACTGCTTCGGTTACAGCGGTCCCGCGTGGGAGCTCCTCGATAAATTCGGACTCACCCAACCCCACATCGCGAAGGTCATCCGCGAAGTGGTAGCTGAAGGAAAATAATTTAATATTATTACAGTGAGCTGCCGACGGCATCGTCGGCGGCTCTTTTTAATTTAAATTGAAAATTGAAAATTGCGGCTCGTTTTTTGAGTTATGAGTATTCGGTAATATTAGTAGGGGCGAGCATTGCTCGCCCGCGAGATACGCACACCATTGGTTGTGACCCACGGGCGGCAATGCCCGCCCCTGCAATAAAATATACAGCCGGCAGAAAACTAACTGCCGGCCGAAAATATCATCTTTTTTATCTTTTTTTATAGAGCAGGAGCTCGGGATCTTTTCCCTCCGCGCCGTAGGTGCAAACCAAAATAAAATCCATATTCGCCAAAACCCCAAAGCAACGGTCGCCGCCGAACTCGGGCTCAAGCTGATTGCCGAGGTAGGTGGTGTTGTCGTCGAGGAATTTGGCGTCGATTCCGCTCGGCAGCGGATATGTTAGGTTGACGTGACTGCCGACGAGCGCGTTCAGCCTTTCGACCTTCGGCATGCCCTCGATGCTGAGATCGTTGATCTCGCCGATCAGCCGCTGCTTGAACGCCTCAAACTCTCCGTTGTCGCTAAGCTCCTCATAGCGCTTCCAGTAATCGAGCCGCGGAAGGTTCTCCTTCATATAGGCGCGCGCCTGTTCCTCGGAAAAACCGTCGCCTGCCATGTGCTTTACGCAGACTTCGATAAGCTCGTCCATATCGCTGTAGGTGTAATGACCGTCCGCGTAGCACCACTTGCAGTAGTCCTCGTTGAGCGCTCCGTCCTTATCGGTGCCGATGATCGCGTCGTCAAGCGGCATACCGCAGCACTGGCAGATAAGCTGACGCGGAGACCCCAGCAGAGTGTTGATCGAGACGTTGAACAGCCGCGAAAGAAGCTTCAGCGTCTCCGTATTCGGCACGGTATCGCCGTTTTCCCAGCGCGAGACCGCCTGTCTGGTGACAAAAACCTTTTCGGCAAGCTCGTCCTGCGACATACCGTTCTTTGTCCTAAGCTCACGGATAACATCCTTAGTGTTCATAAAAACACCTCCCTTATAATAATTATAAAACAAAACAACGCGAAAAACAAGCAACCTGCCGTTGCTGCCGATATAACCCAATCTTTATTTTTCGCAAAAATATTGCTTTTTTGTCGAAATATGTTTATAATAGGCTTTAGGCGCGGCTTTTGTCTGCCGCGCCGAAAAAAGATAGTATAAGCGAGTGAAAAAATGATAGCGTTATATATTGTTTTGTGGGTGCTGCTGGGGCTTGCGTCGCTGCTGTTCGCCTACATCTGGTTAATAATCATCAGCGCGCTCTGCGTGAATATGAAAAAGGAATATGAGCGCGACAGCCGTTACTACCGCTGGCTGCTGAACAGCTCGACGGCGATCGCCGTAAGGCTTATCCGTATCCACATCAGGGTGACGGGCAAGGACATGCTGCCAAAGGGCAGGTTTTTGCTTGTCTGCAACCACCGCTCAAAATTCGATCCTATCCTTTCGTGGCACATTTTCGCCAAGGAAAATCTTTCCTTTATCTCAAAGCCCGAAAATTTTAAGGTGCCGATTTACGGCAGGCTGATCCACCGCTGCTGTTTTCTGCCGATCGACCGCGAGAATCCGCGCAACGCGATCAAAACGGTAAAGCAGGCGGTCAGGCTGATCGACGAGGATATCGCGAGCGTCGCGGTTTATCCCGAGGGCACGCGCAACTACGGCGAGGAGCTTTTGCCGTTCCACAACGCGATGTTCAAGATTGCACAGAAAGCGAACGTCCCGGTGGTCGTTATGACCGTGAAGGGCACATACGAGATCCAAAAGAACTTTCCGCTGCACAAAAGCGCGGTCGATATGGACGTGCTCGGAGTTATTCCCGTTGAGACCGTCAAGGCGCTCAAGACAAACGAGCTGGGCGACATGGTTGCCGAGATGATGAATAAAAAGCTGAAAGAGATATGAATATGAAAACTTACGTGCTTTATAACAACAAATCAAACAACGGCAAGGGCGGCGGAGCCGCTCGCAGGGTGGGAGACATCTGGAAGCATAAGGATCTTGTTTTTGTGGACGTGTTCTCAATCGACGACTACAGAGAGTTTTTCTCCTCGCTTGAGCCCGACGACGAGATCTGCGTTTGCGGCGGCGACGGCACCTTCAATCACTTTGCGAACGACGCTGCCGACGCAGGCTTTGACAACTCGCACAAGGTTTATTTTTACCCCACCGGCACCGGCAACGACTTCTTTAACGACCTCGGAAAAACCGCCGAGGACGGTCCCGTTGAGGCAAATAAATATATCGTCAACCTGCCGAGGGTGATCGTCAACGGTCAAAACAGGCTCTTTATAAACGGTATCGGCTACGGTATCGACGGCTACTGCTGCGAGGAGGGCGACCGTCAGCGCTCGAAGGATATCGGCAAGGAGATCAACTACACCTCTATCGCGATCAAGGGTCTGCTGTTACACTACAAGCCCACAAACGCCGAGATCACCGTCGACGGCGTGACTCATAAATTTGAAAAGGTCTGGCTCGCGCCCACAATGAACGGCCGCTTTTACGGCGGCGGAATGATGGCGACCCCCGATCAGGACAGGCTGAACGCCGAGCGTACCGTAACCACGATGGTCATGTACGGCAAGGGCAAGATCGGAACTCTCGCGGCGTTCCCGACTATCTTCAAGGGCGAGCACGTAAAAAAGACAAAGATCGTAAAGACCTTTGTCGGCAAAAAGGTCACGGTAAAATTTGACCGTCCCGTAGCGTTGCAGATCGACGGCGAGACCGTGCTCAATGTAACCGAATATACGGTGGAAACACCCTGATAACACAAAAAATGCTCCCGAACGGATCTGTTCCGTTCGGGAGCTGTTCTTTTGGATGTTTTTATTTCTTGATGAATTCCGTTATCTTTCCTGCCGCGAATTTTTGGATATCCACAGAGTCGAGGATATTTACATCGCCGTCGTTGTTGACGTCGGCAGCTTCTTTTTCTTCATCGGTGAGGGTCGCATTGCCGGCAGCGTACTTTTGTACGACAGTCGCGTCGAGAACATCTACATTACCGTCGTTGTTAAGATCTCCGACCATGCGCGCGGCGGCTTCAACGATAGTCGCGTGAGTTTCCGCGAGGTGACCCATATAGCTGATCCTGATCAGATTATTATGACCGATATCAAAAGTATCCCATGCGAACTGGCAGGTATAAAATTCGATTTTCTGTCCGTCAACATATCCGCCCGTCACGCCGTCCTTTACGGTTCCGTCCTTAAAGTAAACGCGCACGGGAATATCCTTGAAGTTGTCTTCGTAATAGCAGTAATACGGTCCGTCATATTCGCTTGGATAGAAATCGTAATATTCTTCCCATTCTCCGTGTGTGTAGCGTTCGATAGGGGCGGGAGGGCTGAGGACTTCGATGTGATCAACAGGGCTTTCGGTAATGGTCACGTTGAGCGTGGTGGTGTGATCCAGATATTTGATCGTGAGCTCGTTATCCGAGCCGACTGTCCAGTGCTTATTGTACTGATCGTTCCTTGAAGAGAAGCCGTAAAAGTTGACCTGCTCGCTGAACTTGCCTGTTTTGCTTGTGCCGTCTTTAAAGTTGACCCTCAGCTCGACATCGCTTAGATCGGGCGTGTAATAGTAATAATAATTCTGTTCGTAGCTTCCTGTCTCTTGGTTGTAGGTTTCGGACCAGGAACCGTTTGTGAACTCGGTTACAGATTTATCAAGACCTTTTACTACCTCAATGCTTTCTACCGGGTCGTCGATGATCTCGACCTCGCAGGTGTCGTATTGCTGTCCGCAGGAAACGTAGATCGTGGTATCGTTATACCAAGCGCGGATATACTCTCCGTTAACATAGTTTCCGTCTGTTCCGTACCGCCAGTGTGAAACCGTGTCGTCTGCCCATGTAACGTCGGCCTCAAGTCCGTCGTAGTTGAAGTGATTTCTGGGGAAAAAGCCGTTGACATACGTTGTCTGATCCGGCGGAGAGGTGATTTTAACGCTTTTAACGCGGCTCACCTCGTCAACGGAAACGGTAAACGGTCCGGTCGTAAATCCGTATTCGATTTGCAGGTAGTATGTCTCGCCGCCTTTAAGATCCCTGCTGATTTCCGGCTTTGTACCGAAGTCGGATAAGATGGATTTGAATCTGCTGTTATAAAGGGACATGGTCATATCATGTCTCGAGTTTGCCTTGATCGCGTAGCGGCAGTCCTTTTCGGGAGTCAGCTTGTAAACGACCTTGGCGTCCTGATATGCTATGTTGCCCTGCTTTGTTTCGCCGGGGGCAAGCGTCTCACGGTCGACCGCGTTGATCTTTATGCTGTCGGATAAGCCGCTTTCGGTTTCAACCGTAATAACAGCCTCTCCGACCGATTTGATTTTTACAAGACCGCGTTGGGGTATCTCGGCGACAGCTTCGTCGGAGCTGCGCCAGATCGTTGAGTTGTACGGAACGTTCTCGTGATTTTTAGGAGAGTATTCGATAAAAAGATGAAACGAGGTGTTTACATAGGCGGTGATCTCATCGCCCGCGGTGATTTCCAAACTCTCGGCAGGAGTCAGGATATCCTCGCTCACGTAAACGGAGCCTGTCTCTGTCGGGTCAGAAAAACACACCGAGAGATAGTACGTCTCGCCGCTTTTAAGCTCTGCCTCGATGCGGTAACCGCCGTATGAGGTGTATTCTCTGTAGCAATCCGCGATCAGTTTTTTTCCCGAATCATAAAGATCGCAATAGGTGTCTACGAACGCGCCGTTTGTATAAAGCGCGTAGACCGAGTCCTCTTCCGGCTTGACAACAAACCAATCGCAGTCTCCGCCGTTTTCGATAACGGCCCATTGAGACTCGCCGGGCTTCAGTTCTTTGTATTCTGCGGCGCTGTCATCGGCGAATACACTCGTAACGCTCAGCGGTATGAGTCCGAAAACCATCATACACGCAAGCGCAACGGATAATAGTCTTTTTTTCATTCCGGGATCCTCCAGAATCCGATCCGCGCTATAAAGCGGTTGCGGATCAATGTTTTTAAATCATTATACATCAAACGTACAAAATCCGCAATATGTATTTAATGTTTTTTCCTTTTTGCCTTGAACTGCTTTACTCTGTCCGATATCTCCGCGAGCTCTGACTTAGGCAGGTCGGGAAGGTTCTCGAGCTTTTCGAGGAAGGTCGAGATAGTGTCGTTTTCCTTGGCTCTCAGATACTCGTTGTAGTAGCTCACAACAACGCCCGGAACCATAGCGAGCACTATCATAGCGTAAACGGTAATGAATATTACGATTATCCTGCCGGGGATCGTGCCGGCGGTTATGTCTCCGAAGCCGATGGTCGAAAAAGACACGAAGCTGAACCACAGCCCGTCGCCGAAGGAGTGCACATCAGGCTCGATCAAAAACAGCAATAATCCCGAAACCAGATAGCAGATAATAAAGCCCATAAACATGTTGAACAGTCCGGTGCGCCTGAGCACGCGGAAAAAACGTCTTAAATTAAGCATGATACCACCTCACGATTCGTTGACGAGCTTGCCGGTCATATGATCTATACTCATCTCGAGTATGCAGACCTTATCCAAATACTTTTTTATCTCACGCTCGACATCCTCGGGGTCGGGATTGTATTTGTTGCCGAGCATACGAAGTATATTTTCCTTTTTATCCGCGTCGGTAATAAACGATATCCTGCCGAACACGATAACGCTTGAGATATTCAGCGCCCACTCGTTTTCTTTTTTGAACCCCTTGTCCGCAACGCAAAAGGACGCTTTCGGGTCGGCGTTGATCGCGTCGATCTTGTGCCCCTCGGAAGCACAGTGAAAATACAGCCTTCCGCCGTAATAAAGATGATCAAGCGGCAGCGCGTAAGGGTAGCCGTTCTCCCCGTGAAGCGCGAGCACGCCTCTGGGCTCGTTTTGTAATATCTCAATACATTTTTCATCCGATAGCTGCTGCTTGAACCGCCGCATTTTTCTGAACACAATATCACCCCTTAGATACATTTTAGCATAAAGAAAACCCGCGCGCAATGGGTTTGCGTTAGATAGAATAAATTGTCGAAATAAAAATTCGGGGCTGTCGCATTAAACCAAAAACTACCACTGTCATTCCGAGCGTAGCCGAGGAATCTCCTTAATTCTGCTGACTTTTGGAGATTTCTCCACGCGCTTCGCTTGGTCGAAATGACATTTTTGGTAATAAATGGTTTATTGCGACAGCCCCTTACTTTTTTAAAATCAAATCTTCTGCTTTATCAGCTTCGCGAGGTATTTGATAAAGTTATCTCCGGCTATGCCGTTTTGGACATAGCCGCCTTTTTTGAGCACCTGATTCACCGCTATCTGCGTGCCGTCGCCGAACACGCCGTTTTCGTCCATGCCCTGATTGGTGATTTTAAGCTTTCTGGCGATAAGGAGCATTTCCTTTAGGGCGAGAATACCCGTATCGCGATCCGACATTTTGTAGCCTGTTTGGTCAAGGATCTTGCCGGTCTGCTTAGGCCAACCGTTGTAGCCTCCGCTTTTTATGATCGCCGGGTAGTCCTTGTAGCATTTGTCCTTGTCTATGACGCCGACACCCGGAATGTTGTTGCTCTCCAAAAAATTTGTCTCGCCGCCGTATTGCCACATACCGTAGCTTCCGCGGTAGTCGCAGGTAGAGTTCCACTGAGCTACCCATACGTCGTAGGTTTTCAGCAGGCTCTGATCGTTGAGCTGATTGTTGAGCCAGCTCAGCGAGGCGTATAGCATGGGATAATACCCTGCGCGCCTGATATCAGAGAGAAACCTCTTGCAGATCTCAACGAGCGTTTTGTTCGACGGCATACCGTTGCGCCTTTTGTAGCCGTCGCCGTCCTCCATGTCAAAGGCTACCGGCATGGTCGGACGCTTTCCCTTGAGCAACCTGATAACGTGTTTTGCTTCACTGGCGGCTTCGTCGGTGTTGAGCGCATAGGAATACAGATACGCTCCCCACGGCACGCCTGCCGCCTCGCATTTTTTGACGTTGTTTTCAAACTGGCTGTCGTCCTGAACCGTCAGGTCTGAACCGTAGCCGCAGCGGATCATAACAAAGTCGTAACCCGCGTTTTTGATTTTTTCAATGCTGACATTCCCGTTCAGCGACGAGATGTCAACGCCCTTTTTTCCGGATATATTCATAATTCCTCCTTGATTATTCCCAAAATAACAGCTTCCGCTGTAGTACATGATATGCGGATTTTCGCAAAGTGACAGTTATCCCCCTCACTTATACTCCCAAAACGCGAAAAATTGCGTATTTTTGTGCAATTTCAGACTATTTATTTTTTAAAAAATTTGTGGTATAATAAAAGCATAACATTTTCGGAGATGATATTATGAACAGAGAGCTATTTGATCAGGCAAAAATCGCCGCTGCCGAGCTGTGCGTAAGGGCGAATCTAAAGCCCGGAGATATAATGGTGGTGGGCTGCTCCTCGAGCGAGATCACCGGAGGCGTGATCGGTCACAATTCAAGCCTTGAGGCCGCCGAGGCGGTCTTTAAGGGGATATACGAGGCGCTGACCGACAGCGGGGTCTACCTTGCCGCTCAGTGCTGCGAGCACCTGAACCGAGCTATAATAATTGAGAGAGAGGCTGTGCCGAACCGCGAGATCGTGAACGTTGTTCCTCAGCCTAAGGCGGGCGGCTCGTTTGCGACTACGGCGTATAAAACATTCAAAAATCCCGTGGCTCTTGAGGAGATAAAGGCTGACGCCGGGCTTGATATCGGCGGCACCCTGATCGGCATGCACCTCAAAAGGGTGGCTGTCCCGGTAAGGCTGAGCGTCGATCATATCGGCAGCGCGATATTGCTCGCCGCGAGGACAAGACCCAAATATATCGGCGGCGAAAGAGCCGTGTACGACGATAAGCTTTGATTGAACCCGAGGGGCGGTCGCTGACCGTCCCTGAGTTTTTGAGCGTTTTAACCTGCGCGCCCGTGATCCGGGCGTTCATAAAACAGGGCGGCGTTAGCGGATCTGCCGGTGTGTTCCGCCGCACTTGACTTTTTTTATAAAATCAGTAAAATAGACTATGAGAAAAATTAGGGGTAATGGGGAGATAATAATGATCTGTGAAAAATGCGGACGCGTATTGGCGGAGAACGAGAGTTCCTGTCCGGATTGCGGAGCGGCCGTTCCCGAAAAAACGGAAAAGGGAGCGCGGCTCAAAATATCTAAGCGCGCGAAAATAATAATCGCCTCCGTAGCCGCCGCCGCGGTTACCGCCGTGCTTGTTGTTTTTGTGCTGATACCGCTGATAATGCCTCAGGCTGATGTTTCAAAATACATATCCGTTACGTTTGATTCCGATCCTCAGTACGAGGGGAACATAAGAGGAACCATAACAATAAATCGTCAGGATGTGATCGACCGGTACCTTGAGGACGAGCCTCAAAGCATGAGCGTCAACGGCGCGGTCGACCGTCTGCTGTACTACGCGACGATAAATTATTCCGATGCGGACGGAAAAAAGACCGGCTCCGGCAGGAACTCGGTAAAGTTCGGCGATATCAGCAAGGACGATGTTCTGACAGTGGAGATCACATGGCCGGAGGAAGAAAAGGAAAAAGCGATCATCGCGCGGGAGGAAAAGGCGCTTGGAATAACGATCAACAAATCCCCCAAAACATTTGAAGTGAAGATCGCGGATTATTTAAAGGATCAGGGCATATCGCTCAAAGATCCGGTCGAGATCGACATTACGGACTATATCAGAGATAACGATTTGATTTTTACCTTCAAGGATGAAGGCGGTCTGAGAGCCGGAGTCAAGGTGTTTGAAAACAAAATCGGCGAATACACGCTGAAATGCGACAATAATTATTTTCCCGCGATCAGAATATACGACAAAGCCGGAAAGTATTTTTCGTCGATATATCTTGAGTTCTCAAAATCTTCGGATCTGGTTGCGGGCGAGAAGATAACACTCGATTATTCCGCGGATAACAGCGACGCGATAAAGAACGGGATATTGCTGACGGGAGAGCCTGTCGAATACACGGTAACACAACCCGAGGAGCCCGATCCGGGGAAAAATTAAGACAATACCATGATGTATTGAAAAAAGTGGGATAAAATGATAAAAAAGCAACTTAACGATTTTATCCGCGCGATAAAATCATTAAAGCATTTCAGGCTTACAAAACAAAAAAAGAAAAAACTGATCGTGCTCGGCGTGCTCGCGGCAGTGATAATTGCTCTGCTGGTGATCGCGGTATGCGTAACAGCGGCAGGCTCCAAGCCCGAGCCTGCCGATCAGACCGGGACTGTCCAAGCGGAGACCGAGCCGGACAGCTTTATGATAAAGAACGTAAAGGTGATCCCTCAGACCGATCTAAAGGCAGGCTGCGAGACATACGCCTGCACCATGCTGCTGAATATCCTCGGCTTTGATCTTGACGAGCACACGATCGCGGATAATTACCTAAACTGCGTTTATGTGTTCAAAAACGACGACGGCTCGGCTTACGGTCCCGATATGTACAGCGCCTTCGCAGGCACCGCGTACGCCGGCTGGGGAGTATACGCTCCGTCTATGGCAAAGAGCATGAACAATTATCTGAAGGATCAAAAATCCGACCTGAAGGCGTATCCGATGGAGAATGTCGAGCTTGAGGATCTGGTCGACAGTTATGTGTCAAAGGGCGTGCCGGTCATGATCTGGGCGACCACTAATATGGAGGAGCCTTACGTGTTCGATACATGGGAGGTAAATTACGTCGACGAAAACGCCAAAACCAAGATCGGCGACACCTTCTCGTGGTATATGCACGAGCACTGTCTTGTGCTGATCGGCTACGACAAGGATAATTACTACTTCGGTGATTCCACCGCCGGCAAGGTTTCCTGCTTTAGCAAGGAGCTCGTAAAGAAAAGATACGAGCAGATGTTCAAGCAGTCGATCGTTGTAAAATGACCCTGACCGTTATTCGGCAGGGAGCGCGAGCGAATAAGTATTTCTCGGGGACAGGCTATGCCTGTCCTCTTTTTGCGTCGCCCTGATAAATTTTTAATAAACCCTTGCAAAAATCAAACAAATGTTCTATAATAAATATAGGGGGATAATCCAAGCAAAGGAGGCATAGGGTGTCGGAAACGGTTATAGTCGCCCTGCTCAGCCTTATAGGAACGCTCGCCGGTACACTGGGCGGAATACTGGCGACGTCAAAACTGAGCAACTACCGCATTGAACAGCTCGAAAAAAAGGTGGACAAGCACAATAACCTGATAGAGAGAATGTTCAGGGCGGAGGAATCGATCAATATTCTTGACGAAAAGATGAAGGTCGCTAATCACAGGATCAACGACCTGGAAGGTGAATGAAAGGACAGGTATATTGGATAAGGTATTCACAAAGGAATGGTGGATCGCCGTCGGGATCCGCGCGCTGAGGACATTTGCCGAGGGCGCGCTGGCGGTGATCGGAACACAGGCGGCGTTTTTTACCGACGTCGACTGGCTCGCCGTGCTGTCGGGGGGAATGCTGGCGGCATGCGTAAGCTTTTTGTTCGCGCTCAGGGGCTTGCCTGAGGTCGCGGAATAAGGCGGCCGATCAGCGGCTCCGCTTCGTTTTGAGGCGGAGCCGTTTTGCGTTTATCACAAAAAACTATTGTATTGTTTGCTTTTTTGTGCTATTATTATAATGCGTAATTATACTATAGTGGATATTATCGTGTTTTCTTAAAAACGTGCAGGAGGATATAAATATGAAAAAGCCAATTTCCGTATTACTATCTATCTTAATAGTTTTTTCTGCGCTTAACGCGCTGTCGTTCGGCGTTTCGGCGGCGGAGTCGGATGACGCTGCCGGCTCTAAAACAGACATCCTGTTCGGCGACGTCAACGGCGACGGTACGGTGGATTTTGATGATGTGTTGGGGATCAACGCTATCATAGGAGATGAAAGCGTTTCAGAAGAAACCAAGATCATTGCCGATGTCAATGATGACGGCGCGGTAACATACGCTGACGCTGTTGAGTTGAAAACCGCTCTTGATAACGGCGATATTTATTCTCTCACGATATATGACCGGTTGAGCGACGCGGGCTTCTGCGGAAAGAACGGTTCCAATGTTAAATATATAATAAAGAAAGACGGCAAGGCAATAATCTTCGGCTCCGGCGCAATCAAAGACAGCAGGATATCGCAGATATGGTTATATTCCGCCGAAGAGCTGATAATAAAAAACGGCGTTACCGTGATCGGCGCCAACGCCTTTTATAATTGCTCAAGTGTTGTAAGCGTTGAGTTCCCGGAAAGCTTGACCGAGATCAAAAAAGAGGCTTTTTGCCGATGCGGAGAATTAAACAGCATTACCATACCCAAAGGCGTAACAAGCATAGGGTTGGATGCTTTTTCCTCGTGCGATTCCTTGGCGAGCATTACCGTAGAAGACGGGAACACCGTATACGACAGCAGAGAGGGTTGTAACGCCATCATAGAAACAGCGACAAACACATTGATCTTGGGATGTAAAACCACCATAATGCTTGACAGCCTTAACGGTATCGGAGAGAAGGCGTTTTACAACTGCTGGAATTTAAGCAGGATATATATCCCAAAGGGAGTAACAAGTATAGGAAAAGACGCTTTTGGCGATTGTCCGCAAATCACAGGCATTTCGGTCCATAGCGATAATCCTGTATTCGACAGCAGAGAGGACTGCGGCGCTATCATAGAAACGGCGACAGACACCCTGATCAAAGGCTGCAAAAATACGGTGATACCGGCAGGTATAACAAGTATCGGTGATAACGCGTTTTACCATTGTTATAATCTGAGAAACGTTAATGTTCCCGAAGGGGTAACAAGCATAGGTGATTCGGCGTTTTATTCGTGTTACGATTTGGAAACCGTAAATTTGCCGAGCACACTGAGAACTATCGGAAATTCGGCGTTTTCCGGATGTAGTGTTCTCGGAAATATCGCGATCCCCGAGGGAGTAACAACTATCGGCGACTCGGCTTTTGAGGGATGCACCGCTATAAACAGCGTCAATATTCCGGCGGGAGTTACAAGGATCGGCGAATCGACGTTTTCCGGGTGCCGCAATCTTTCGAGCGTAAATATCCCGGATGGCATAGAGAGCATCGGCGACTCGGCTTTTGAGGGGTGTTACAGTCTTTCGGGAGCGGAGATCCCCCAAAGCGTGCTCAGTATCGGCGACTCAGCCTTTAAGAGTTGTCAGGCGATGAAAAGCGTTACGATCGAGGACGGAGTAACAACTATCGGCAAAAGCGCGTTTTCGGAAAGCGGATTAAAAAGTATCGAAATACCCGACACCGTGACGTTCATAGATAAACAGGCGTTCGATGGGTGCTGGAATCTTTTAAGCGCAAAGCTTTCAAACAACATGAATACGATCAAGTACGGCTTGTTCAAAAGCTGTAATAAGCTTGCCGATATAAATATTCCCAACAGTATAAAAAGTATCAGTGACGACGCGTTTTACGATTGCGACAATCTCGTGAACGTGATCGTACCCAACAGCGTGACTAACATAGGAGATCAGGCGTTTGGCGAATGTAATAATCTTTTGTCGGTAATAATCCCGGACAGTGTGGTTGATTTTGACGGAAATATCCTTAATAAAAGCAGCAAAGCCTGCATAAAGGGAATCAAAGGCACCGAAGCGGAAAAATACGCGAATAAAAAAGGGATACCTTTTGTGGATTTGAATTCAGCGGATCCGGATTATCACAATCCGGTGACCGATAATGCTGTTCCGCCGACCTGTACAAAAACCGGTTTGACAGAGGGCTCGCACTGTTCCGCTTGCGGTCTTGTGTTCATCGCTCAGGAGACCATTCCCGCGAACGGGCACACCGAGGTCATAGATAAGGGTTATCCTGCCACATGTACGTCGGACGGTCTGACCGACGGCAGGCACTGCTCCGTTTGCGGCGAGGTGCTGGAGGCTCGGGAGGTCATCCCGGCGAACGGACATACAGAGGTGATCGACGCGGCAAAGCCGGCGACATGCACCGAAACCGGTCTGACGCAAGGAAAGCACTGCTCCGTCTGCGGCGAGGTGCTGAAAGCTCAGGAGGTCATCCCGGCGAAGGGACATACCGAGGTGATCGACGCGGCAAAGCCGGCGACATGCACCGAAACCGGTCTGACGCAAGGAAAGCACTGCTCCGTCTGCAGCGAGGTACTGGAGGCTCAGGAGGTCATCCCGGCAAAGGGACATACCGCGGTCATCGACGAGGCAAGACCGATCACTTGTACAGAGGACGGACTTTCGCGGGGATCTCACTGTTCTGTCTGCGGAGAGGTGCTTGAAGCGCAGACCGTGACGCCCGCTCCGGGACACGATCTTAAAATCATTCACGGATACGCGGCTACGATTTACCGCAGCGGCTTAACGGACGGCGTAAAATGCAAGCGCTGCGGCGAGTGGATCGTTTCGCAACAGGTGATCCCGAGATTTGAGGTTGGCGATGTAAATATGGATCACGAGATCGATGTTCTCGACGCTACCGTAATCTTGAAATACTCGGTAGAAAGGTACTACCTCAACGACAGTCAAATAGAGATCGCCGATGTAAACAACGACGGCAACGTCGATATTCTTGACGCGGCTGAGATCCAAAAATACGCGGCCGAAAAAATCAGCGAATTTAAAAAGATAATATAGAAAAGCAAAAAACAATACCGCAAAGCCGCCTGCTGACAGCAGGCGGCTTCTCGGCGGCAAACGGAGATAAAAATGCAGGATCATAACCGTTACGATTTGAATAACACCCTCGCGCGCTGCCGTCAAAGCGCGCAGCGCGGCTACGCGATCGCGTGCGAACAGCTCGGGGAGATCGAGCGTGTGCTCGGCGCCGCCCGTGATGAAACCGAGCGCTCGGTAAAACGGCTCAGCGGAAAATCCGCCTACCTTGCCGACCTCAACCGCGTTCTCGCGCGGCAGATCAAGGATATCGGCAAGGCGTTCAACGAGCTCGGCGATCAGCCCCGCGAAACGCTGAAAAAGCTTCACGGCAGTCTCGGCAGCTTTAATATCACCCTGTTCGGCAGGACGATGGCAGGCAAATCCACGCTGATGGAGGTGCTCACCCGCGGCGACGGCAAGGCTATCGGCAACGGCGCGCAGCGCAAGACAAGGGACGTCCGCTCTTACGAATGGAACGGGCTCCACATAACCGACGTGCCGGGTATCGGCGCGTTCGACGGAAAAAAGGACGAGGACGCGGCGTTCGCCGCGGCAAAGAGCGCCGACCTGATACTTTTCCTGATGACCGACGACGGCGTTCAGCCACAGGAGGCGGAGTGCTTCCGCTCGGTACTGGAACTCGGCAAGCCGGTGCTTTGCGTTATGAACGTCAAGGCGAGCGTCGATCTCAGCGAGGACGCGCGCTATCTGACCGAGGATATCGACGAGGCGTTTCAGCTTCCGCGGCTCGAGGAGATCCGCCGCCAGTTTGTGGGCTTCGGAAGGCTCGCCGGACAGGATTGGAGCGCCGTGCCGTTTGTATACACCCATCTTCGCTCGGCGTTTTTGGCTCAGCGGACAAAGGATCCCGAAAAATCACGGATACTCGCCGCGGCGAGCCGGATCGGTATCCTGACCGACGCTATCGCGGAATGTGTAGCCGGCCGAGGCGAGTTTTACAGGGTCAAAACCTTTATCGACGCCGTGGCGGCGCCGGTGGCGAGCGCGGCAGA
This sequence comes from uncultured Ruminococcus sp., assembly GCA_902767845.1. Classification (GTDB taxonomy): domain Bacteria; phylum Bacillota; class Clostridia; order Oscillospirales; family Acutalibacteraceae; genus Ruminococcoides. The sequence goes on from CACXIV010000005.1 coordinate 77,899, forward strand.
CCTTTTGCTCGAGCAGAGCTGCTTAAACGGATTGCAGGCTCAGATGGCGCTCGACAAAAGAAAGGCGCTCGGCAAGTGGATAACGCGCTTTGAAAAGAGCGCTTACGAGCGTGTGGAGAGCGAGCTAAACGAGCTGAAAAGCCGAATGTACTCCGACGCCGCGGATTTCGCGTCGCGCAACCTCGGCGATAAAGAGATAAATCAAAAATGGAGCGAGTACCTAAAGGAGCTAAAGCTCAACGACCGCGGCAAAGAGCTTGTGAACGAGCTTTCCGATCAGGCTCAGGGAGAGATACGCGAGCTCACGCGCTCAATGAAAAAGGAGCTTGAATTTGCCGTGACGTATTCGGCGGACTCAACGCTGAAACCAAAAAAGATACTCGATATCCGCAAGCTGTTCGACTGGGGAATGGTCGCGGCGGGCGGAGCGCTCGTGATCGCGGCGCTCGTGTTCGCTCCCGCGGCGCCGATACTTTTGCTCGCGTCGGTCGGCGTAGGGCTCATCAAGGAGCTTTTCGGCGGCTACATCCCCGACAAGGCAAAGCTTGAGGCGGGCGCTAAAGGCAGGATCGAGGAGCAGCTCAGGCGGAATATAGACGCCGTGTGCGGAAGCTACCGCGAGTCGCTCCAAAACAGCCTCGGCGAGATCATGGACAAGCTCAATCTGCTGAAGATCGACCTCGGCAGCGTATGCAGGGTCGTGACAAAGCTCGCGTCCACCCAGCGCTCGCTCGCGTGGGAGCTCACCGGCAGCCTGAAAAACCTGCACCGCGGAATGCTGCGTGAGGCGCTGAATACGCTCGGATGTCCCGAGCTTTCGGTGCGGATCCGCGACGCGGCGGTCGTTCCGGGCTTCAAATGCGCCGTGGTACTCGCGCCCCACACAGTGTTCCCGGACGATCAGCGGCAGCGGCTGTGCGATCTTCTCGGCGAGCAGATGATGTTTCTGCCGTACTCCGAGGACAAGACCGAGCAGCTTCGCAGGATAGTCGGAGCGGATAACTACACGCTCGCGGAACGCGACGAAGAGCTTTCCGCCGTGCTCAAAAACGCGGACGACCCGAAAACAATAAACAACGCTAAGCTCGCTCAGCAGCTTTGCGGTATAATAATAACGAAATAACGAGGTGACACCATGCTGAAAATCGCGGAATATTCAAAACAGGTAAAGGAGCTCCGCGGCCGCGCGGAAGCCGCGCTCGAAGGTACGCGCTACCGCTGTCCTCCGCCCTCGGACGAGACCCGTCCGCTGAATATCGTATTCGTCGGGCAGTACAGCGCCGGAAAATCCACCATACTGCGCATGCTCACGGGCAGGAACGATATAGCCGTGGGCGCGGGCATCACGACCGAGCAGACGAGCAGCTACGAATGGAACGGCATAGTTATCACCGATACGCCCGGCATACACACCGAGCAGCGCCCCGACCATGACGAGATCTCTTACCGCGCGATAGCCGGGGCGGATATCCTTGTGTTCACGGTGACGAGCCAGATGTTCGACTCGAATATCGCCGCTCATTTCCGCAAGCTGGCGATAGATAAAGACAAAGCCAACGAGATGATACTCGTTGTCAATAAAATGCAGATGACCGCCGAGGGCAACACGCCGCGCCAGCGCGAGATAATAAAGGGAGATATAGCGAAGGTCGTCGATCCGTACACCCCTGACGAGCTCCGCCTCTGCTTCCTCGACGCGAAATCATATCTTGACGGCATGTCAAAGCTCGAAGCGGCTCCGGAGCGCGCCGAAAGGCTGATCGCGCGCAGCGGCTGCGCCGAGTTTGTTGAAACGCTGAATAAATTTGTCAGGGACAAGGGCTACGCCTCTCGCCTGACGACCGAGCTTTATCAGATAGAGGACGTGCTGCAAAGCGCGATCGACGCGCTTGAATCAAAGTCCGAGAACGAGGACATCAACGCTCTCGAGGAAAACTACGTCCAGCAGCGCTACATGCTTTCCGACGCGCGCAGCCGCCTGCGCCGCGATATCCGCAGCGTTTTCTTCAACACCTCCTGCAGGATACGCGAGGCGGGTCTGGACGCGGCAGGCGCGGTAAACAGCGGCGAAAATGCTGAGGATATAGAGGCAAAGCTCTCGGATAAGATCGAGGAGGCAAACGTCGCCGCCACCGACTGTCAGCAGGAGGCTCAGGAGATACTCCGCAAGGGGCTCTCCGAGGTCGAACAGGATATTTCGGAAGCGGAAAACTCCGCGTTCTCAATGGAGCTCAAAACAAGGCTCGAAACAAGCATCGGCACTCTGCCCGAGAATATCCGCAACCTGCTCGTCAACGCCGGCGGCTTTATGAAGGGAGTGGGCGATCTTCTCGTCCAGAACGCCGTCAATCCCGAGGGAGCCGGTATCAAGCTCGCGTGTTACTCGGGAAGCAACGTCCAAAAGGCGGTGCTCGACATCGGCAAGGCGTTCAACGTAAAGTTCAAGCCGTGGCAGACGGAAAAGATCGCGCGCGGCTTTGCCAGAGCAGGCAAGGTGATGGACGTGCTTGGGGTCGCGCTCGACATAGGGCTCCAGATCAAGGACGACTACGACGCTGAGGCTCAGCGCAGAGAGCTCAAAAAATTCCAAAACAATGTCCGCGCGGAGTTCTTCAACTTTGCGGGAGAGCTGGTCGATTTCGGCAGAGGCTTTATCGAGGAACAGCTTGACAACGCGCTCGGAAAAACCATATCCGAGCTCGACGACAAGATCGAGGTCATCCGTTCCGCCAACGCCCGTCAAAACGAGATATCATCGGAGCTCAGGTCGATTTTGAACGAATGTCGCGGACTGATACAGGATATCCACAGAGGATAACGCCGGGGAGAGCTTATGGATACGACCGGGCTGTTTGTTGATTCAGCGAAAAAATTTTATGATGAGACGCGCGCGGATGAAAACAGCGGCTCCCGTTCGTGGGAGCATTGTTACAAAGCGTTCGGAGAAGCAAGGGCGCTCAGCGAACCCGACTTTGATCATCTCAGCCTTCACCTCGCGTTTTATCTGGCGAGCTGGGGGATGTACAGGGCGTCGTCGTTCCTTGTAAAAAAGGACTACAGGGTGCATATACCGGCTGTAAAAGAGATACTTAAAGCCGATTACGATCCGCTTTACGGAACAGACTGCGCTGTTTATAAGGAAAAACCGGCGCGGAGGCTGCTCGGGAAAATATACGGCGAGCTCGGCTCATACTACAAGGGCGTGCGCGACAGCGTGCGTCCCGGCGTCGCGTCGCCGGTGTCCGAAACACTGATAACCAAAATACTGATGGGCACCCTCGGCTGCGCGCCTGCCTACGACCGATATTTTTGCGCGGGGCTGAAAACGGATAAGCGGTTTTCCCGGGTGTTCGGGATCGAGTCGATATCGCAACTTACCGATTTTTACCTCGGCAACATCGAAGAATTTGAAACACTCAGAGAAAGCTTTTCGCGCCGCGGCGTAAAATATCCGCAGATGAAGCTTATTGATATGGGCTTTTGGCAGATCGGGTTTGATTTGGAAAACCCGAAAAAGGAAAATACAAGTTGAGAATGACCCTGACCGGCTCCCGTATAATCAGAAAAACTGATCGTCCGGGGGTCTGTATTTTTGCGGAAAAGGCGGTTGTCGGTCAAAAAGACCCGAAAACAGGCGTCCTGTGCCAAATCTTTAAAAAAATCGCGCGTTTTGTTGCAGATTTGTTGTACTCCCTGTGCTATGATACTGTCAGAGAAAAACAGAAGGAGAGAGAATCATGAAAAAGATCCTGACAACTGATAACCTTACAAAGCAGTACGGCGACAAGCTCGCCGCGTCAAATATCAACATCAGCATCCGCGAGGGTGAGATATACGGACTTATCGGGCGCAACGGCGCCGGCAAGACAACGATAATGCGGATGATCAGCGGACTCTCCGCCCCGACCGGCGGAAGCTATAAATACCACGGCGACGACAAACGCGGCATAGGCGTGCTGATCGAAAGCCCCGGTATCTACGCGAACCGCACGGCGTTTGACAACATCAAGATCAAGTGTATCGCCATGGGCTGCTACTCAAAGGAATATGTGAACGGTCTGCTCGAAACGGTCGGACTCGCCGACACGGGAAAAAAGCGCGCGGGTTCGTTCTCGCTGGGAATGCGCCAGCGCCTCGGAATAGCGCTCGCTCTCACCGGCGATCCTAAGCTGATCGTACTCGACGAGCCGATCAACGGACTCGATCCCCAGGGTATCGCCGAGGTAAGAAGAACGCTTGAAAAGCTAAGGGACGAAAAAAGGATAACCATAATGATCTCGAGCCATATCCTCGACGAGCTCGGAAAGCTCGCGGATTCCTACGGTATCATCAACAACGGCGAGCTGATCGACGAGTTCACAAACGAGGAGCTCCTCAACCGCTGCGGAAAGTATATGACCATCAGCACCGACAACAACGACAGGGCGGCTCAGATAATCGGGTCGCTGGGTATCGGCGGAGTAAAACTCAGCGGCGACTCGCTCCGAGTGGAAGACGGGCTTGACCGCGCGGCGGAGATAAACAGGGCGCTCGTGAGCGGAGGACTCGCGGTAAACGAGCTCCATACAACCAATATTTCGCTTGAGGACTACTACCTCAGCCTTACGGGAGGATACAGAAATGACTAAGCTTGTAAAAATGGAATGGTACAAATTAAGAACCTCAAAATTGTTTATCATACTGGTTTCCGTAGTGTTCGGAATAAACGCGATCGCGGCGGCCGCAATACCGCTGATCCTCAAGGCGTTCGCGCCGAACGGTCCGATCGACCCCACTGCGCTTTCGGACGCTTTCGCTTCACCGTGGGTGATATCCTTTTTGCTGATCGCGGTATTCATTTCCGCGGCGTCGTACCTTTACTCCGATTTCTCGGGCGGATATGTAAAGAACATAGCCGGTCAGGTCGGCGACAGAGGCAAGCTTGTTATTGCTAAGTTCATCACGGTCGGTATCCACAACTTCATTTTCTTTTTCGCGGCGGCGGCTTCGCACGCGCTCGGCGCGGCTGTCGCCGGACAGCTTACCGTTGACGGCGATCTGTTCGGCGGAGTTATGACCTTCCTGCTCAAGTGGCTGCTCTCAATGGCGCTCACGGCGATAGTTATGTTCTTCGCGGTAGGCGTCAGGAACAAGACCCTCGCGGCGATCTCCGGCGTAGTTTTAGCCACCGGCTCGCTGTCGCTGGTTTACCTCGGGATCGACACGGCGATATCGAATATTTTTAAGGTCTCGGGCTTCAGCATCGGCAACTACCTTCCCGATTCGCTTATGGGATCGGTAAGCGTGCAGTCAAACGATCTCGTGATCAACGGCGTCATCGTCGCGGTGCTGTTCATAGCGGCGTTCACGGTGCTCACGTACATGACCTTCAAAAAGCGCGACGTAAAATAATGATCCAAAAGCCTTTTCCCGGCGCCGAGGCGCCGGGTTTTTGCTTTGTCAGGGTCTGACAGGCGGAAAAATCCTTTTTTGAGAATGACATTCCCGGATTAATGTGTTATAATAGAGCAGAAATGTGTTTTCAAAAGAGGCGGCAGGCAAAAGCGGCGTCTTTGCAGGGTTTTGATTATCGGTTTTCCGGGAGGAAATATGAAAAAGGTACTGAGGAGCAAAACATGGTCGGGCATAGCGCTCGGATTTGTATTATTAATGCTGATCGGGCTGTTCGTTCTGGGCGCGCGGTTCTGTATCAGAGGGGATTTTATGGTGGAGCAGACCACCTTTTTGGAGGGTGAATACTCCGTTGACGGCGGAGACTGGAAGCCGATAGATAACGAAAAGGAGATCGGCGTCCGATTCCGAAAGGCGGTGTTCAGGGGAAAGATACCCCGTTTCGCTTTTGATTTTAAGGAGAACATAAACATCTCGTCCAAAAACGTATGGTACTCGCTAAAGACCGCCGACGGCATGCCGATCGACGAATACTCCCATACCGAAAGGGAATATCTCGACGAGCACAACGAGCCTTATCTGTTCTTTGCCGCGAATATGCCGAACACCCCCGGCTACCGCGACAGAACGCTGTACATAGATCTTATGGAGGAGCAGGGGGTAACTCCGGATACGGAGTTAGTGCTCGAGATAGAAAGCCCCTACAAGGTGTCGCAGCTCAGCGTATCCGACTGCTTCGGCGTCACATTCAGCATAGAAAACGGCGCGTATCTTCTATTTTTCTTTGAAGCGCTGCCGACTATAATGCTGTTTGCGCTGGTCTGCTTCTTCGGGCTGTTCATGTTCCCGATCGCGGGCTTTATACTCGGAAAGATCAACTACAGGTATATCTCCTTCGGCGCCATGTGCTTTATGTGGGGATTGTTCGCGATAGGGCAGAAGATAAGCGGATATCTCAATCTGTGGATAACCGATCCCACGGTCTGCATGGCGATCGTGGTCATGCTGTACTACCTGTTTGTTATCACGACTCTGTTCTACCTTAAATCGAACCTCGAACGCAGCGTCACGCGCGCGATAGCCAACGTCACCGCCACGGTGTTCATAATAATGACGGTCGCGGCGGCCGCGCTTCATTTTACGTGTACGATCGACCTGAGCGCTACCATGCCCAACGTCTTTATCTACACCGCGCTGTGCACTGTAATAATAACGGTGCTTTTGATAATCGAAGCGAAAAACAACCGAAAGGCGATAATAATACTCGTTTCGTGGACTCCGCTCACGATCTCGGTCATCATCGACGCGCTGAACCACTATCTGCATTTCACCGATATTGATTTCTACAGCTTCGGGCTCGCCGTTACCATGATTTACCAGATCGTCAGCCTCGTGCTCGATCTGCGCAAGCAGTATATTGAGGCGATCCGTTACCAGCAGATGCAAAAGGAGCTTTACGAGGCAAAGGTCAGCGTGATGGTAAGCCAGATCCAGCCGCACTTTATGTACAACGCGCTGACCTCTATAGCGATGATGTGTCAAATCGACCCCGACACCGCTCAGGAGGCGACCGTCACCTTCGCCAAGTATCTGCGCGGAAATATGGACTCGCTCAGGCAGACTAAGCCGATACCGTTCGATCAGGAGCTTGAGCACCTTAAAAAATATCTGTATATAGAAAAGCTGCGCTTTGGCGATAAGCTCAATATTGAATACGATATCCAAACGACCGACTTCGTCCTGCCTCAGCTCAGCGTACAGCCGCTTGTTGAAAACGCCGTAAAGCACGGCGTGGGAATGAAAAAGCAGGGCGGCACGGTGACGATCTCTACCCGTGAAACCGACTCCGCCTACGAGGTCGTGATCTCGGACGACGGCGTGGGCTTCGACGTCACCGCAGAAAAGAAGGACGACGGACGCTCGCACGTCGGGATGGAAAACACACGCAGACGGATCAGGGACATGTGCGGCGGCGAGGTCAAAACGGAAAGCACGGTCGGCGAGGGAACCACAGCGACGGTGATCCTGCCGAAATCACATCAAAACCGGGTCAGGTAAAATGCTGCCCGGCAAAAAACGGAGGTAATATTTATGAGGATTCTTTGTCTTGACGACGAGGCGTTAGCCCTTAAAATGCTTGAAATGTGCGTAAAAAAGGTAAAGCCCGACGCCGACGTCGCGGCGTTTGACGACTGGGAAGACCTGCTCGCGGACGCTGAGAAAAACGGCTGCGACGTCGCGTTTTTGGACATCCACATGCGCGGAATGACCGGAGTTGAGGTCGCCAAGCGGCTAAAGGAGCTCAACCCCAAGATGAATATAATTTTTGTAACGGGTTTTTCCGAGTACAAGGCGGACGCAATGGACATGCGCGCCAGCGGATACATAATGAAGCCCGTCACAAAGGAGGACGTCGCGCGCGAGCTCGAGGAGCTCAGGTTCCCGATCATACCAAAAAGCGACGCGGTGCTCAAGGTACAGTGCTTCGGCAATTTCGACGTGTTCACCCCCGACGGCACGCCGGTGCACTTTGAACGCAGCAAGAGCAAGGAGATCTTCGCCTATCTTGTCCACCGCCACGGAAGCTCCTGCACAACAAGGGAGATCGCCGCTGCGCTGTTCGAGGACGAGCCCTACGACAAAAAGCAGCAGAGCTATCTGCAAATACTGATCTCCGCCATGGTCAAGAGCCTTAAAAAGATCGGAGCGGAATCGGTGATTAACAAGAGCTACAACGCGCTTTCGGTCAATCCGAAGCTGCTCGACTGCGACTATTACCGCTTTAAGGAGCTCGACCCCGGCGCGGTCAACGCCTACGAGTGCGAGTACATGAGCCAGTATTACTGGGCGGATTTTCTTTACAATGATTTTTGATATAAACGCTTCGCGGTATCGGTTTTCGATATCGCGATTTTTTTATTTCTCCCGTATTTGTTGTATTGTTGTTGCAGTGCGCGGATTATAATGACGGTATAAAGGCTCCGCATCAACGGGATTTTAAAAACAAAGCCCCGAGCGATCAGCATAAAGGAGATATTCAAATGAAAAAATCAAAGATCATATTGACGGCGGTAAAATTCATCATCTTTACGGCGGTGTTCATCGGAGTGTGGATCGGTCTGGATTTTTGTTATCAGACCTTTGTCGCGCGCGTCGCGTTCAGCTTCAACGCGGCGGAGGATATATTAAAGCCGCTGATCATAGCCGTGCCGTGCGGAATACTGTTCAGGCTCGCGTTCCCCCGGAAAAAAGCGTGAAAACCGCCCGTTTAGGGCGATGCCGTCAGCGTGATAAAGCATACATTTTCCGGGCTTAAAAACAGGTCGGCGTCGCAGGATCTGCCGCGCGTTTTTTTATTGCAATAATCACCCCGATGCGCTATAATGAGATCAGCGAGGTGAGCTTATGAAAAAAACCGCAAGTATGATTTTAGCTTTATTGATCCTGTTGAGCACGGGTATGGTACCGGCGCTCGCGGCGACCGAGGATACCGAGCCCGCGGTAGTACCGATGGAGAACACGCGCACGGTGCTCAGGCTTAAAGACGGCACAAGCCGCGATTACGCGGGCATGCTCAAGGCAGGCGCGCTCGGGGACAGCGCTCTCGCCGGGCTCGCGGATTCATACGAGATATTTTATAACGGCGAGCCGGTCATCTCTGTCGGACTGAATAATATAGAAGGCAGCGGCGGCGCGCTCGGCGCGTCGAGTATGATGAACGGCTTTTGCGCCGTGGATTTTACATACGGCGACAACAACGAGTGCTTTTTGACGGGTCTGAGCCCCGACCGGGTCGATGAGATCGAAACCAAGATGATCGGCGCCTGCTCAAAGGGCAGCAGCTTTACCGTCGCGGATATTGGTTTTATCGACACCGAAAAAGAGGATGTCGAAAACTACGACAGCCAGCTCTGCTGGGCGGCGGCTACCTCCAACGCGCTGACCTATACCGGATGGGCGCAATACGCCGGCTTTGATAACGAGGACGACCTGTTCGATATGTTCGCCGAAAACTTCACCGACGAAGGCGCGCTGGTCGCCTACGGCGCCACATGGTTCCTAAACGGGGTCGGCGATACGATCGACGGGATAACAACTGCCGCGCCGAAAAAACCCGACGGCGGCGCGTATGCCCCGGATTACGCATATGAAAACGTAGTGACCGAGCACATGTTTTACCCCGACGGGATCTGCGAACAGTCAAAAATCCTGAAGGAAGAGCTGAAAAGCGGCTGCGGTATCGTTTTGTCGGGACAGTTTATGTTTGGCGAAGGCGGTCACGCCACCACCTGCTGGGGCTATGCCGTCGACAACAACTACTCCGAGGACGAGCAAATGCACTACAAGATGTTCTTTATCTCGGATTCGGACAATGATAAGGGAACGGCGGAGGATCGCCGCGATATCCCTGACAGAATAATGGCGCTCGAGCTGGCTCACGGGCTTGAGAACGCTCTCTGGCACAGCGTAAATTACGATTCATATCAGCTTTTGGGCTACGCGAGTATCAAGCCGTACTCAGGATCGCTGATTAAGGAAACCTCGCCGTCGGCTGTAAAAGACAAGCGCGCCGCGGCGGATCTTTCGGTGGGCGATATCTCGCTCATCGCGGACAGCGGCGTAACAAGGAGTGACCGCGTCTGCGCCGACACGGGCTTCACGTTAATAATCCCCGCGGAAAACCACTCCGAAGCGAGCTTTGAGGGCAGAGTAAGCTGGGAGTTCAAGCTGTATGATAAAAGCGGAAACCCGATCGACCGCGAGGTTAAAACCGCGGATTATGACGAGTTTTATCAGGAAAACTACAATTTGGATTACGGCCTTTCCAAAGGCGAATACCGCTTTGAGGCAGAAATAAACTACAACCGAACCGTTCGCGAGGCTTACTATACAAACAATAAAATGACGTTTGATTTTAAGGTCGTCGAGCCCTTTGCCGACACCGACAGCGCGAGTGTAACGCCGCGTGTGAGCGAGGGCAGGGCGGCGCCTGTCGAGCCCGTAAACGAGCTCGCGTTCGTCTGTCCGTTCCTTGTCGGCGGTATCCCCGGGGATCAGGCCGCGAGGATAAAAAAGGTATGGGCTGAGATCTCATACAACTTCGACGGCATTTGGTACGACAGCGACGCACGCACCGCCTGCGCGTTTTCTTCGGAAAACCCGAACAGCTCAAGCGGCTTTGATGTTTTTGTTCCGCTCAGTCCGTACGCGAAAAAAGCCAAGGTCACGCTTGTGACCGAAACGGACGACGGCGTGTATTCGTACCTTCCGGAAAAGAAGATAAGCTACTCCGTGCCGGAGGATCAGCTCAGCGTGCCGTTTGACGAGTCCGATCTTGAGCTGACGATAAGATCCCTTGAGCCCGTTACCGGCGAGAACGGAAAAACCGACGTCGAGTTTGAAGGGCTTATTACAGGGGTCCCGCGCGCGCTGCTCATTACTAATAATTACAACAACTCCCTGAACTTCGTCGATATCATGCTCAAATGCTACGATCCGTCGCAGGACGAATGGGTTGGCTGGTTCAATGACGACAGCACCGCCTATATCGTGACCGACGAGGGTCTCAGCGTCACCGGCGTGATCGACGGAAGTTACTCAAGGGCGCTGATCTCGATCTGCCTTGAATTTGATGATTTTTACTACCTGCAAAGCGATGAGCTTGATATATGGGGCGCCGTTCCCGGAAAGGTGTACGTGTCGGCGGGCGCAGGTTCCGCGTCGGACTTCTCGCCGGTTTCCGATACCGATACGGGCTTCGCCGAGGGAGAAAAACTGGTTCTCGCGATCCGAAACACCGGCGTTGCGACCGCCTCGGGAACATACGAGCTCATGGCGAGGGACGCGGACGGCGGCATGACCGTACTTTCCTCTAAGCAGTCCTTCTCCGTTGAGCCCGGCAAGACCTTTGAGTCCCCTGCCATATACAGCTTCAACGCTCCGCTCAAAGCCGGAACATACGCGCTTGTCGCGCGTATCGAGGGCGCGCAGGCGGAGTGCGCCGACCTCGGAACGCTGACGGTTCGCTCCGGGCGCCCCGAGATCATCGGCGATATAAACAGCGACGGCTTTATCGACGTGCTCGACGCCACGCTGATACAGAAATACTCGGTCGGAAAAGCTATGCTTTCGCCCGAACAGATAAAGGTCGCCGACGTGAACGGCGACAGTATCGCTGATGTGCTCGACGCGGCTCTGGTACAAAAATACGCCGCGGAGAAAATCACGGAGTTCCCTAAAAAAGCGTAAAACAGCTCCGCGCCGTCAAAATCGGCTGATGATTTAATATAAGAAAAAATCGCTTAGGCGCCTGTGACCGGCTTGCCTAAGCGATTGTTCTTGGAGCTGATAACG
>CACXIV010000006.1:0-57780 GCA_902767845.1 uncultured Ruminococcus sp.
CCCCATTTGACTCATTAGCTCAGTTGGCAGAGCACTTGACTTTTAATCAAGGTGTCCGGAGTTCGAATCTCCGATGGGTCACCACAGCCGCACAGGAAATCTTGTGCGGCTCTTTTAATAAAAAATAATGGGCTGTCGCCAAGCGGTAAGGCAACGGACTTTGACTCCGTCACGCGTGGGTTCGAATCCCGCCAGCCCAGCCAAAACAAAAAGCACCCTTGCGGTGCTTTTTTGTTTTGACTGAAAAGGCGGCGGGATTCGGAGGCGACCGTGCCCGCCGCAGGCGGGTCAAAACAGTCCGGCGGAATGTTTTGAGGGAGAGCGCAGCGGAAACTTATGACTACACGCACGCCGCAGCAAGCGTGGCAGAATTTAATTATAAAGTAAAACATACGCCAGCCCAGCCAAAACAAAAAGCACCCTTGCGGTGCTTTTTTGTTTTGACTGAAAAGGCGGCGGGATTCGTAGGCGACCGTGCCCGCCGGTGCCAGCCCGATCAGTAAATAATGAATAATTAGGAACAAAAGACCCTTTTGACGTTTCTGTATCATTCGGTATTCACTTTTCTTTTTTCTGAGCTCACGATAATCAAAAATTTGCTTTTGTCTAAAATCCAGGCAATTATCTTCATCTGTATATCAACTTTTATCATTTTTTTACTTTAAAGTGTTATAATCCTTTATAAAAACATTGAAAACTTCTTTTTAAAATGATATAATTATTTAGTTAAAAAAAACTTAAACAAGAAAGGAGAGCGATTATGCCGAAAAAAGTCAACGATATCTTTATAGAAGATTCCGCCGTAGCCGAGCCCGAATTATATGTTGATGATGAAGAGCTTGAAAATTCGTTCGATCCGTCGCAAGCCGACGAGCATCAGGTTTTCTTAAATGTTCTTTTAGCGTATGACGAGGCGAAAAGGAAACGTGATAAATACAAAAAATTCGGTCCGATCTTTATTTTGGTTTCCGGAATTGTATTTTTATCCCTGATATTCGCCCTTGAAAGCAAGATCGATTTCCTTATCTTATGGATAATCACCGATTTTTACTGCGCCGCGCTAATGATCCGCGCGGATTACAAGTTTTATAAGTTTAAAAAAATCTTAGGCGTGATCCCGAGCACGGATGAAGAATTAGCCGGAACGGAGGAGGAATCAGAATGAAAACCATAGGCAGAGTTTTTCTTCAGGACATAAAAAGCCTTTCCAAGAATCTCATAATTTTTGTAGTGGTTATCGGCATCACGATCCTTCCTGCTCTGTACGCGTGGTTCAACATCGCCTCAAACTGGGATCCATACTCGGCTACGGGCGAGCTTCCGTTTGCCGTATGCTCGCTTGACAAGGGCTTTGAGTATAAGGGGTTGAAGATCAACGCCGGAGACAAAGTCATTGAGAACCTCAAGGCGAACTCCCAGATGGGGTGGAGATTTGTAGACGAGGATGAAGCAAAGGACGGCGTAGAAAGCGGAAAATACTACTCCTCGATCATTATCCCCGAGGATTTCAGCGAAAATCTCCTTTCGATCACAACAGGAAAATTCAAACAGGCAAAGTTCCATTACTATGTAACGGAAAAGAAAAACGCGATCGCGCCCAAAATCACGGAGCAGGGGCAAAGCGCTATCGCGGAAGCCATTGATTCCACTTACGTCAGCACTCTCGCGCAAACGATCGCAGCGACGCTAAACATCACGAGCGAGGAGATGGAGAGCGATAAGATAAACCTCGCCGACAAGCTCACCTCGGCTCTTGATAACGCCAAGGCGGATATCGACGACGCGAAGGAATCTATTGACTTATTGACAGCTACCCTTGATTCAATAAACACGCTGATAAAGTCAAATCAGGACATGCTGCCTCAGATACAGAACACGATCGCCGGCGCAGGAGTTGCCGTGAGCGATATTAAATCAACGATCCAGGCTGCTCAGACCACCACCCAACAGCTCACCTCAACGATAGAAAGCCTGATCAGCTCCTCCGAATCACAGTTCAGCGACGTTTCGTCAACTCTAAACGACATCTTTGCTGATGTAAGCGGCGACGCCAACGCGGTCGCGGAAAAGCTAACAAAGGTAAAAACAGTCAACGAGAGAGCCATCCAAATCAATTCCGATCTAATTTCGGTGCTCGAGAGGATCCAAACGACCCTCGGCGTAGACTGCGGCAAGGCGATCGCGCGGCTTAATAACGCCAACGAAAAGCAGCAGGCTATCGTCGATAAGATCGAGAGCATTTGCGATAATATAAAGTCGACCGGCAAGGTACCGCAGAACGCCAAAGCGGATCTTGACAGCCTTATTTCTCAGGCCAAGTCAGAGCTTGACGGAGTCAAGTCTGAGTATTCCTCTATCAAGGACAGCATTGACAAGGCGATAACAAGCACATTCGGCTCGCTCGATAAAATATCCGATTTTGCCCAAAGCGTCGATCTTGAAAACGGAAACCTCAATTCCGCGTTTAAGGCAGGCACCGAATCGGTCACCAACCTAAAGGGCGTGCTTGCCGAGCTAAAGGAACTGCTCGGAAAGCTGCAAACCAAAATAGATAAAACCATCACAAGGATCGGCGAGCTTAAAAACGACAAAACTCTCGAATCGATGCTTCTGCCGATAATCGAAGATCCTCAGGCGCTCGGCGAGTTCCTGTCGGCTCCGGTAGACAGCGATACCGAAAGGATATATCCAATCGAAAACTATGGCTCCGCCATGACGCCGTTCTATTCGTCGCTCGCGCTATGGGTAGGCGGTATCGTCCTTGTGGCTGTAATGAACGTTGATCTCATGCCGAGAGACCGCAAAAAGCTCGGCAAAGCAAATTCGACTCAGCTTTTCTTCGGAAGATACATCATATTCTTCATTATCGGTCAGGTACAGGCGCTCATAATCGCTTTGGGAGATCTTTTCTTCCTGAAGGTTCAGTGCGACAATCCTCCGCTGTTTATCCTTACCTGCCTGATATCGAGCTTTGTATATACATTATTTATTTATTCGCTGACGATCACATTCAGCGTAATAGGCAAGGCGCTCGCGGTCATTATTCTTGTTATCCAGATAGCAGGCTCGGGCGGAACCTTCCCGATAGAGGTCTTGCCCGGACCGTTCAAGGCGCTCTCGCCGTATATGCCTTTCAAATACGGTATAAACGCTCTGCGCGAGACGGTCGCGGGAGTAGATGTCTCAGCCTACCTTAAAGACGTCGGGATACTCCTTCTTTTTATCATACCGGCGCTTATTCTCGGACTGCTGCTCAGAAAACCGTGTATCAAGATCATCAAATTCTTTAATGAGAAGATCGAGAGCAGCGACCTGATTATTTAATCAAAAACGGATATATTCCGTATAATAAACTATCCCGTAACAATGGAGGTGAATAGTTTGCAGGACATGATCAAAAGGATCGTCGAGGCCGACTCCGAGGCGCAGGCGCTTGAAGAAGCTAACCGAAAAGCCGCCGAAAAGGAAAAAATCAAAATAGAAGAGGAAGCCAAGTCGATTTACCAGAAATATATGGACGAAGCTCAGTTGGAGATCGCCAAAAACGACGCCTATCTTGAAAAAAGGTTCACAAGAAAGCTCACGGAAATCACCGCGAAGCAGGAATCCGCTATGATAAAGCTCAAATCGGATTATGAACAAAACCGCGACAGATGGGTTGACGAGATCGTCGGCCGTGTAGTCGGCTGACAGGGAGGTGATTATTTGTCCAGCACATCCTATGCCGTTTTGGCAAAGGCGCGGGCAAAGTACGGCAAGTTTCTGACAGACCGCGATTACACTAACATTCTCGCGTGCCAGAGCGTGCCCGAGGTAATGGTTTATCTAAAATCACATACCCACTTTGCTTCCGTGCTTTCAGAGGTCAACGAACGCGACGTACACAGAGGCAGGCTCGAAATGCTGCTAAGGCAGTACCTGTTTAATGAGTTCGATACCCTTTGCCGCTATGATTCGAGCGTCAGCGCAGGTTTTTCGCGTTACGTTGTCGAAAAGACCGAGGTGGAGCAGATCATTCGCTTCTTGATCCTGCTCAACTCAAATTCTACCGAAAAATTCATTTTTCAGTTTCCTGCTTTCTTATCAAAGCACACAGAGCTTGACGTATACAAGCTCGCGAACGCGCACGATTACAATGAGTTTTTAAGCGCGCTCGCAAATACGTCTTATTATGATGTTTTGAAGATCTACAAGCCCGATGAAAAGGGAAGGCTTCCTGTTTCGGATATGGAAAACAAGCTTTACGCAAAAATTTTCCACCACATGCTTGATCTGATCAACAAAAAAACAAAGGGCAGAGAGCGCGAAGAGCTTTTGGCTTTATTCAGAACGATCAACGACTACGGTATTTTTTCAAGGATACTCAGGCTTAAAAAATACTATGATCTTCCGCCTGAAATAATAAAGACATACATGCTGCCCGAATACAGCAGCCTGAGTCCGAGGCTGATAAACAAAATGTGCGAGGCTGAGTCATCCGCCGAGGTATTCAGTATAATGCAGAGTACCGGCAGCGGCAGGCTGATCGGCAAGATCGGCTATAAATACGCCAGCGATATCAGTCCGCGCGTCCAGTTCAGACTCGCTAAAAAGAATATCCATTTTTCAAACAGCCCCGCTGTTGTAATGGTATCCTTTATGCTGTTATCCGAAACCGAGCTGATGAATGTTATCTGTCTAATTGAGGGGATACGTTACAAGCTCGATCAAAAAACAATCCAGTCAATGCTAATCCATTGATCGTATAAAGAGGTGATTTTAATTTGGCAGTATCATCAATGCAGGCCGTGAACGTAATCGGACTGATGGAACACATCGACGAGGCTATCACGGTACTTGGTGAGTCAGGTGTGTTCCAGCCCGACGAGGTGACGAATTTCTACAAGGACGTCACGGGCTTCACTCATCTGCAAACAAAAAACAGCTATGCCGAGCCTCTGACGAATCTTAAGGCCGCGCTTAATCTCGCGAAGAAAAAGATCCCCATCACAGACGTCAGCGATTTCAGTCCCTCGTTCGAGGAGCTTGAAAGCTTTTCCGAAACAACTACCGCTGAGATCGACTCGCTCATAGACGAAAGGGAGACCGCGAAGGCAAAGCTTGATTCAGCAAAGCACAATCTCAGCATAGCCGAGCATTTTGCCGGAATGGACGTCGAGATCCAAAAGGTTCTTGACATGGAGTTCATGAAGGCGCGCTTCGGCAGACTTCCAAAGGACAGTATTCAAAAGCTCGAGGCGTACAAGGACAACGAGTATGTCGACTTTGCGATCTGCACGGAGGACAAGACCCATAGCTGGGGCGTTTATTTCGCGCCGATAGACATGGTCGACGAAATAGACAAAATATTTGAGGGGCTTTATTTTGAACCGACCGATCTGGTAGGCGACAACGAGACCCCGAGTCAAAAAATCAGGGATTACAAAACGGCGATCCCAATCTACGAGCAGGAGATAGCGGAAGCGGATAAGCACATGAACGAGTATTTCTACGCCAATTCCGACATGATCTCGCGCTATCTGTCAAAGCTCGAGGAGCTTTATCTGTACGCAGGTATCCGCAGCAAGGCTTTGCAACACAACAACAGCTTCATAATAGTCGGCTGGGTGCCGGACGAAAACAAAAAGGAGCTCAAAAAGCAGCTAAAGCAGATACGCAGCATAGAGCTTGATTTTTCGGACGCTAAAGACGAGCTTGACAAGCATCCGCCCGTTAAGCTTAAAAACTGCTTCCTCGCGAAGCCGTTTGAGTATTATACCGATATGTTCGGCGTACCAAAGTATAACGAGATCGACCCCACGCTCTTTGTGGCGATCACATATATAGTTATCTTCGGTATCATGTTCGCGGATCTGGGGCAGGGCTTTTGCCTTTTGCTCGCGGGAATACTGATGTGGAAGATTAAGAAAATGCCGATCGGCAAAATTTTGATCTCCTGCAGCGTATCGGCTATGATATTCGGCACGATATTCGGAAGCGTATTCGGCTTTGAGCACGCGCTCGACTGGTTCTTTGCAATGTTGGGCTTCAAAGAAAAGCCCATGCAGGTCATGGAGCCCAAACACACCATGAGCATCATATTCGTCGCCATTGGCATAGGAATAACGCTGATGGTCGTCGCTATGCTGCTTAACATATACACTTCGATCAGACAAAGGGATCTTGGCTCGGCGCTGTTTGGCACGAGCGGACTCGCCGGAATGGTTTTCTACTGTTCCGTAATTGCCGGTATAGTCTGCGAACTGTTTCTCGGGATCCATCTGATGACGATCGCTTATATCCTCGGTCTAATAGTATTGCCGTTTATTCTGATTTTCTTTGCCGAGCCGCTCGGTGACCTGGTTAATGGAGAAAAGGACTGGCAGCCCGAGAGCTGGGGCGGATATATCGTCGAAAACCTTTTTGAATCCATCGAGGTCATTCTCGGCTATGTTACCAACACAATGAGCTTTTTGCGTGTCGGAGCGTTCGTTCTGGTTCACGCGGGAATGATGACCGTTGTGTTCGTACTCGCCAATACCGTCGGACCCGAGTATTCCATCGGTTATTTCATCGTTGTAATTATAGGCAATATCATCGTAATGGCGCTTGAGGCTCTGCTTGTTTCGATCCAGGTATTAAGACTTGAGTATTACGAGATGTTCAGCCGCTTCTATTCGGGTGAGGGAAGACCGTTTGAGCCCGTAAAAATAAAAACTGAGTAAAATTTGGAGGATTACTGTTATGTCAATTTTTGATTTCTTATTTATGGCTTTACCCGTTGTATTTTTGATCTCGTCCGTGCTTATCGCCGTTAAGGCGGTAGCAGCCGGCAAAAGCAGAAAGAGAACGCTTCTCATGCAGCTTGCTTCGTTTGCCGCGGTATTTGCTGTCTGCCTTGTTTGTCCGTTCGCGGTTAGCGCTGCTACAGGCGACGCGGCGGCATCCGGCACAGCCGTGGGAATGAATTATATCGCTGCGGCTGCCGCGACCGGTATCTCATGTATCGGCGGCGGTATCGCCGTAGGTAACGCGGCTCCCGCTGCTATCGGCGCTACAAGCGAGGATCCCAAGGCGTTCGGTAAGGCGATCATCTTCGTAGCTCTCGGAGAAGGTATCGCGCTTTACGGTATGCTTATCTCGATTTTGATTCTTAACAAGATTGGCTAAGTGATTAATAATGAAATTCTATTTGATCAGTGATAACGTCGACACAAAAATGGGTATGCGCTTCGCGGGGATCCCGGGAGTTGTCGTACACGAGGAGGAAGAGGTAAGGCGCGAGCTTACCGAGGCCATGGAACGCGAGGATATCGCGGTTATCCTCATGACCGAAAAGCTCGTTTCCCTCTGTCCGGATCTTATTTACGACCTAAAGCTCAACCGCAAAACTCCGCTTATCGTTGAGATCCCGGACCGTCACGGCAACGGAAGAACAAAAGACAGTATCACAAAATACGTACAGGACGCTATCGGCGTAAAGCTGTAACGCGTTATCACAGAAAGAGGTAGCTTATGCCAAAAAATAAAACCGATAACTTTCTGAAGGCTATAAAAAAGTACGCTTCCGCCCAGAAAAAGGCGATGAGGGGCGAGGTCAAGCAGTTAAAGTCGGAGCGCGTGAACGAGGCAGAACAGAAGGGAATCCGCGACAGCCAAAATCTCATCAGAGCAAAGCTTCACGAAACCCGAAACGCCAATACGGCGCTGCTCGCGTCAAAAACTCTCGAGGGTCAGAAAAAGCTCTATATCGAGCGCGCCAAAATGACCGACGATATATTCAGGCTTGCCTCCGACAAGCTCAGGGACTACGCTCAGACCGAGGAGTACCGCCAAAAGCTAATGGACAGCGCCAAGGCGGTCGCCGAGCTGTTCAACGGCAGCGACTGCGTTGTTTACATCAACGAGCGCGACATGGTTAACTCCGGCGAGATAAAAAGCTTTTTCGGCGAAAACACAGAGATCAGGGCGGACAAAACCATTAAAATAGGCGGAGTAAGGGGCTACTGCGAGAGCATGGGCATAATCGCCGACGAAACTCTCGACAGCAAGCTTGAGGCTCAGCGCGAATGGTTTGTAGAGAACGCCACCCTTTCCGTACTTTAAATATCCCTATTTGAAAGAGATGAATAAATATGAATAATAACGTAATATACGGAATCAACGGTCCTGTTGTCACCGTAAGGGACGCCGACTGCTTCGAGATGATGGAGATGGTCCACGTCGGAACGCAGAATCTGGTAGGCGAGGTCATCGGCATCACCGACAAGCTAACCACGATCCAGGTGTATGAGGAAACAACAGGTCTAAAGCCGGGCGATCCCGTAACGGGTACAGGCGCTCCTATGAACGTACTTCTGGGACCCGGAATAATCGACAACATCTTCGACGGAATCGAGCGTCCGCTAAAGGCTATTGAGGAAAAGTCCGGAGCGTTCATCAGCAGGGGAGCGGCGGTGTCCTCCCTCGATACGGAAAGGCTCTGGGCGGTAACAATGAAGATCAAGCCCGGAGACAGGCTTGAGGGCGGTCAGATCTACGCCACCCTGCCCGAGACCCCGATCATTGAGCACCGTCTTATGCTTCACCCTGAGCTCTCGGGAGTGGTCAAAGAGGTGCGCCCCGACGGTGAATACAGGATTTTCGACACCGTGGCGGTGATCGAGGACGACCTCGGCGAGACCCACGAGCTAAAGCTCTGCCAGCAGTGGCCGATCAGAACAGCCCGTCCCGTAAAGCTCAGGCTTACCCCGTCGATCCCGCTGATCACAGGTCAGCGAGTTATGGATACGCTGTTCCCGATCGCCAAGGGCGGAACTGCCGCGATCCCCGGCGGTTTCGGAACCGGCAAAACAATGAACCAGCACCAGCTCGCCAAGTGGTGCGACGCGGATATCATCATCTATGTCGGCTGCGGCGAGCGCGGAAACGAGATGAGTCAGGTACTTGAGGAGTTCTCGGAGCTTATCGACCCGAAGTCGAACCGCCCGATGACCGACAGGACAGTGCTTATCGCTAATACATCAAACATGCCCGTTGCGGCGCGCGAGGCGTCGATCTACACCGGTATCACTCTTGCCGAGTATTACCGTGATATGGGTTACCACGTCGCCATGATGGCGGACTCCACCTCGCGCTGGGCTGAGGCTCTCCGCGAGATCTCGGGACGACTTGAGGAGATGCCTGCTGAAGAAGGCTTCCCCGCGTATCTGCCCTCAAGACTCGCAGAATTTTATGAAAGAGGCGGACGCGCCGACGTTCTCAGCGGCGGCGAGGGCTCAGTCACCCTGATCGGAGCGGTATCTCCGCAGGGATCAGACTTCTCCGAGCCCGTAACGCAGAACACAAAGCGTTTTACCCGCGTGTTCTGGGCGCTCGACAAGGCGCTCGCATACGCCAGACATTATCCCGCGATCAACTGGATCGACAGCTACAGCGAGTATTTCAACGATCTCGACCCGTGGTTCAGAGAAAACTTGGGCGACGATTTTGTCGAGTACAGAAACCGCATCAGCGCGCTTTTGCAGGAGGAAAGCTCACTTATGGAGATCGTAAAGCTTATCGGCTCCGACGTGCTTCCCGACGATCAAAAGCTCGTTATCGAGACCGCGAGGGCTATCCGCGTCGGATTCCTGCAGCAAAACGCGTTCCACGCCGAGGACACTTACGTTCCGCTTGAAAAGCAGAAGCTCATGATGAAGGTCATCCTTCACCTCCACGAGAAATCAAAGGACGTGGTCGCCGCGGAGATCCCAATTTCAAAGATAATCCAGCTCGGGCTTTTTGATAAGCTCACCAAGATGAAATACGATATCCCAAACAACCGTCTTGATATGTTCGACGATTATATCGCGGATATCGACGAAAAGCTAAAAAGCTTGACGCAGTAAAGGAGGGAACGCACATTGATTATTGATTATGTAGGCGTAAAAGAAATCAACGGCTCGCTTATCGTAATGGACGGCGTAAAGGGCGTTTCCAACGAAGAGATAGTCGATATCAAGCTTGAAAACGGCACCGTGCGCCAGGGACGAGTCGTTCAGATCGACGGCGAGAGGATCGTTGTTCAGGTGTTTGAGGGAACAAGAAGGATCAGCCTTAAAAACACCCGTACCCGTCTTACAGGTCACCCCATGGAAATGCCGCTTTCTCCCGAGATCATCGGCAGAGTTCTCGACGGCGCTGGCAGACCGATCGACGGACTCGGCGATATTTTCCCCGACAAAAAGGAAAATATCAACGGCACCCCGATAAATCCCGTTTCAAGAGTTTATCCCAAGAACTACATCAACACCGGTATTTCTACCATAGATACCCTTATGACTCTGATCCGCGGTCAAAAGCTCCCGATCTTCTCAGGCTCCGGCATGAGCCATAACGACCTCGCGGTACAGATAGTTCGACAGGCAAAGATAAGCGGCGCCGACAGCACCAATTTCGGCGTTGTGTTCGCGGCGATGGGCGTTCAGAAGGACGTCGCCGAGTATTTCCGCAAGAGCTTTGAGGAAAGCGGCGTTCTCTCAAGGGTAGTAATGCTTTTGAACCTCAGTAACGACCCGATCATCGAGCGTACGCTTACTCCGCGCTGCGCACTGACGATCGCCGAATATCTCGCCTTTGAGCTCGACATGCACATCCTCGTCATCATGACCGACATGACCTCCTACGCCGAGGCTCTGCGCGAGTTCTCGTCGTCAAAAGGAGAGATCCCCGGAAGAAAAGGATATCCCGGATATCTGTACTCCGACCTCGCGTCGCTGTACGAGAGAGCGGGTATGATCAAGGGACATCCGGGCTCGGTAACACAGATACCGATCCTCACTATGCCCAACGACGACATCACTCACCCGATACCCGACCTCACAGGCTACATCACGGAGGGACAGATCGTTCTCGACCGCACGCTTCAGGGTCAGGGCTTATATCCGCCGGTAAGCGTGCTCCCGTCGCTTTCACGTCTTATGAAGGACGGAATAGGCGAGGGCTATACCAGAGCGGATCATCAGCCTCTCGCAAACCAGCTCTTCGCCTCGTACGCCAAGGTCATCGACGCCAGAGCGCTCGCGTCCGTAATCGGCGAGGAGGAGCTTTCTCCGATCGACAAAAAGTACATCGAGTTCGGAAAGCTCTTTGAGTCAAGGTTCGTTAACCAGGGCTTCAACGAAAACCGCACTATCGAACAGAGTCTCGATCTGGGCTGGGAGCTTCTCTCAACGCTTCCCAGAGCCGAGCTCGACCGTGTTGACGACGCGGTGCTCGACGTTTACTACAAGGGCTAAGAAGGTGTAGTAATGGCTGTACAGGCAGTACCCACCAAGGGTAATTTAATGAATACAAAAAAGTCGCTCGCTCTCGCCAAAAACGGCTATGAGCTGCTCGACCGAAAGCGCAATATCCTCATCAGAGAAATGATGACGCTGATCGACCACGCCAACGCTATCCAGCAGCAGATCGACAATGCGTACGAGGAGGCGTATTTTGCGCTTCAGACCGCGAATATCTCAAACGGCTTCTGCGAGGATATCTCGAAGGCTGTCCCGATAGAGGACGGACTTCATCTTGATTCGCGCAGCGTAATGGGCGTTGAGATCCCGATCCTGACAATGGACGAGACCGACAACTGCAATTACCTTCACTACGGCACAAGAACTACCAATTCCGCTGTCGACAACGTCTATATCCTTTTTACAAAGGTAAAAACACTGACGGTAGAGCTTGCCGAGATCGAAAACAGTGTTTACCGTCTTGCGATTTCGATAAAGAAAACGCAAAAGCGCGCTAACGCGCTCAAGAACATTATGATCCCCCGGTTTGAGGAGACCGTAAAGTTCATCACCGACGCTCTCGACGAAAAGGACAGAGAGGAGTTCAGCCGGTTGAAGGTCATCAAGCGCAAAAAGCTCAACGACGCCAAAGAGGAATAAAAAAACGGCGTGGTCACAACGGAGCGATTCAACTGTAAAATAAAAAATGCCGCAGTTTCCCGACCGGAGACTGCGGTTTTTATTTACGCGGCATTCAATAATCAAAACTCAGCGACAGCGACATTGAAATACACTGAGCAAAACCATGCGTATTTTATTCTGTTATACATAATAATACCGTAATTGCATATGATAATATCAGTATTTCGTTACAATATTATCATAATTATTGACTTTACCGTATAAACTTATTATAATATATATTAAATCTGAGGGATTCGGGCGGAGCAGTTCGCCCGAATTTCTTATACAGACAAAAGGAATAAATATGGATCAGGATATAAAAAGCAACTTTTCTTTTATGAATAATATGCAGCAGCAGGCTGTTTTTACAACAGAGGGGCCTCTGCTGATACTTGCAGGCGCCGGTTCGGGCAAGACAACTGTGCTCGTAAACAGGATCGCGTATATATTGCAGTCGGGGCTGTGCAATCCGTGGAACATCCTCGCCATCACCTTTACCAATAAGGCTGCAGGCGAGCTAAAGGACAGGATCTGCGCGGCTGTTCCCGAAGGCGGAGCGGATATTTGGGCGGCGACCTTCCACTCGACCTGCGCGCGGATCCTCCGCAGATACGGCGACAGGATCGGCTATTCAAGCCATTTTACCGTATACGGCACCGACGATCAAAAAAGGCTCGTCAAGGACGTCACAAAGCAGCTCGGGATCGACGAAAAGCGCACTCCGGCAAAGGCCGTCCTCGCCGAGATATCAAGGGCGAAGGATAAAATGCAGTCGCCCAAAGAAATGCTAAAGCTTGCTCAGTACGATTCCAGAAAAATAGAGATAGCCAAGATCTACGAGGTTTATCAGGCGAGGCTCAAAACTGCCGACGCGATGGATTTCGACGATCTTCTCTGCAATACCGTCGAGCTTTTCGAGCAGTTTCCGGAAATACTCGGCTTCTATCAAAACCAATTCAGGTACATAATGGTCGACGAATACCAGGACACCAACAAGGTGCAGTATAAATTCGTATCAATGCTCGCGCAAAAGCACGGCAATATCTGCGTTGTCGGCGACGACGACCAGAGTATCTATAAATTCCGCGGCGCGACGATAGAGAACATCCTTTCGTTTGAAAACACCTTCAAGGGCGCCAAGGTCATAAGGCTTGAGCAGAATTATCGCAGCACCTCTACGATCCTCGACGCTGCCAACGGCGTTATCTCAAACAACACCGTCCGCAAGGGAAAGACCCTCTGGACGCAGAATCCCAAGGGTGAAAAGGTCGAGCTCCATACCTGCGACAACGAGCGCGACGAGGCGATGTTTATCGCCAAGACAATCACCGACGGAGTTGCCGACGGCAGGAAATACAGCGATTACGCCGTTCTTTACCGTACCAACGCCCAGTCAAACTCAATTGAGCAGGCGCTCTCGCGAAGCGGTATTCCGCACAGGATAATCGGCGGCCACCGCTTTTACGACAGGGAGGAGATTCGCGACATGGTCGCTTACCTTCAGGTCGTAAACAATCCGCACGACGACGTAAGGCTCGCGAGGATAATCAACGTACCCAAGCGCGGGATCGGCGCGAGGACAGTGACAGTAGCCTCCGAGATCGCCTCAGGACTCGGCGAGAGCCTGTACTCGGTAATAAAGGAAGCCGATTCCTATCCGCAGCTTTCACGCGCGGCGAATAAGCTAAAGGAGTTTGTAAGTCTTATCGACGGCTTTATCAACGCTGAGAAGAGCGGAGATTACACGCTCGCCGAACTTTACAACCTCATAACCGAACACACCGAATATGAAAATTATCTCAGAATGGAAAAAGATAATCCCGACGTCAGGATAGAGAATATCGAGGAGCTTTCCTCGAATATTATCAAATTTGAGGAGGATTACGGCGAAGAAGCCGATCTTTCAAACTTTCTCGAAGAGATCTCGCTGCTTTCGGATATCGACAACTATGATTCCGAGTCCGACACCTGCGTAATGATGACGCTCCACAGCGCCAAGGGACTTGAATTTCCTGTTGTATTCATAACGGGAATGGAGGAGGGATTGTTCCCGTCCATCGCCTCAATGATGAATCCCGAGGAGATCGGAGAGGAACGCCGCCTTGCTTACGTTGGAATAACAAGGGCAAAGCAAAAGCTCTATCTGACAAAGACAAGGTCAAGAATGCTTTTCGGCTCAACTACATATAACAAGGAATCGCGGTTTGTCACCGAGATCCCCGATCAGCTCCTTGAGAAAACAGGGGAGGGACGCATGTTCCGGGCGACCTCGTCCGGCGCGCCGTCGGTAATAGGCTCAAAAGCCAAGTCCGCCTACAATCCCTCAAAGCCCGCGTTTTATCAAAAGCCTGCAATCAGCTCCGGCGCTAAATACTCGGTGGGCGACACCGTGCTCCATAAGATCTTCGGCAAGGGAATGATAGTATCCGCCGAAAAAATGGGAAATGATACATTATTGGAGATCGCTTTTGATAAAGCCGGAACAAAAAAGCTAATGGCTAATTTCTGTAAAATGGAGAAGCTTTAACCGCGCAAGAGGTATATCGTTATGAAAAAATCATTAAGCTTGTTAATATGTCTTATGCTTATCGCGTCGGCAGCTTTATGCGGATGCGGATCAAATTCGGAGGATGAACAGCCGACGACCGAGCCGCAGACTGAGGTCACGACCGCCGAACCGACAACCGTCGCTCCGACGACGGCTCCCGTGCCGGCGACAAAGGACTCAGCGGAAACCGCGGGATATGATTACGTCGCTATAAAGAAAAACTCCGGAGACATAATCTCCAAATTCGACAAAACCATCGAGACTAATAAATTCAGCGGCTCGATATACATGAAGCTCGGAAACGACTTTGAGTATCTGAGCTCAACGGGAGACGCGAATACCAACAAGCATTTGGACAATTCAATAAACACCCGTTTTTACGTGGGCGACATCACAAAGCAGTTTACCGCCGCGGCGGTCCTTTTGCTTGCTGAGCAAAATAAGCTGAGTCTTGACGACACCATTGATAAGTATTTCCCTGATTATGAGCATGGGGAAAAGATAACGGTAAAGCAGCTTTTGAACATGACCGCGGGTATAAAGACCTATGTCAATCATAACGAGATCGCAAATCCCTCGAATATAATCAACAGCGATCTCAGCGACCTGCTGAAGGAGGATAACTCCGCGGAGGAGAACAGAGAGATCATCCTCGACTGGATATTTGATCAGGAGCTCTGCTTTGAGCCCGGAACCAGGTTCAATTCATCGGAGAGCAATTACTTTTTGCTCGGCGAGATCATCGCTCAGGCAAGCGGAGGATCTTACTCCGAATACCTTGAAAGCGCCGTGTTCAAGCCCTTGGGAATGGGCAGTTCGGGCTTTGAGCCTGACGAAAAAATGGCTGTCGCCTATGACAACAGCCCTGCGACTCAGAACCTTAATTTTTCCGGCGTCGGATATTCCGCTTACGGAATGATCTCTAACGTGTCCGACCTTCTAAAATGGACCGACGGCCTTTTGAACAATCAGGTGCTGACTTCCGAATCGTTCGGTCAGATGTTCAAAAACCAGCTTTCCGGGCTAAAAGACAATAAAAAAGCCTACGGCTACGGCGTTGAGCTTAACGGCAAATGCGCCTCAGCCTTGAGCAGATACGACGCGTTCAGCTCGATTTTATCATATGACACCGATAAATCCGAGATTTACATCGGACTCACAAACAATTCCTCGTCGGACAACAACCTTGTCCGCTCAAGCTTTAAGAAGATACTTCAAAAATACGCGGTATAAAAAACGCGCCTTGCTTTGAATCACAAAAAATAAACGCCTCCATAAACTGTACTGTACAGAGTTGTATTCTGCACAATACTTATATGGAGGTATTTTTATGTCGGAAGTATCTGAAGCATTGGATACACAACCTTATAATGTTCCGAATGAAGACGTGGAATTTGAGCCTGTCTGCGTTGACGTCGACAGGATCTACGACAGCTGCGGAGCAAAGGACTGTCTCAGAGATCTCACAGTATTCTTCACCGCCGACGACCAGCAGCTTGTAGAGACCGCTACCGCCGCGAGGATAACAAGGGCAAGCGTGCTCACGACAACAGTCAATGTAGACGGAGTAGCGTTCCACAGGGGTTATTACTCGGTCGACGCGGGCTTGTACTTCGCGGTATTCGTCGAGCTTTACACCGCGGCAGGCAGCCTTCCCACAACCGTAACGGGTCTCGCGACATTTTCTAAGCGCGCCGTGCTTTACGGAAGCGATGCCAACGTAAAGAGCTTTTCGAGCGAGGACGTGCCGGCAAAGATCGATCCCGCCGACTTCAACTTCTGCACGGCGGAAAGCGGTATAAAGCCGAAAGCGGAGGTACAGGTATCTTTCCCGATGGTCTTATCCGCAGGCGTGGCCCCGGTAACGGTCCCGGAGATCCTGCCCTTTGTGCCGGAGAATGTGACCGAATTTTTCGGCGGAGAGCTTACAGCTCCAACAACCCAAAAGGTGACAACCACATTGGGAATATTCTCGATCATGCAGCTCAGCCGCAGCGTTCAGCTCAACATCCCGTCCTACGACTTCTGCGTACCGCGCAAGGAATGTGCCGAAAAGACGGACGATCCCTGTGAGGCGTTCAACAAAATCGAATTTCCGAGCGATTCCTTCTTTCCGCCCACAACGGTAGAGGACGACTCCGGCAGCGCCAAGTTCAATTGCAGCTGTAACTGAAAAAACAGCTCCTCAGTTTTCGAGGAGCTGAATTTTATTTAAACACCCATTCGGTAAGTTCTTCTTTTTTTACCAAATACGCCTTATCGGCGATCTCTGCAAGGGGGGAATCGCTGTAGCTGTCGGAGTAGAACTCGTCTATCCGTCCGTCGGGGAATTTCTCGTAAAACCTGCGCACCTTTTCCTTGCCGTGACAGTTTACGCCGTCGTAGATCCCCGTATGCTTATCCACCCTTGAAGCCATAAGCGCGCTTATCCCGAGCTTATCGGCGATCGGCTCAAGCAGAAACTCAGGCGAGGCGGATATTATCACGTCGTCGCTTTTTTTCTGCTCAAGATAGTACTTTTTGATTTTCTTTTGATTGATCTCCCAAAAATCCGATACATCCCTGTCGATATCGCAAAATCGCAAAAAACGGTACATCACCTGCTTAAAATCCGTCTTGCTGCCCTTCTTAAAAACATAAAACCTTACAACCGCGCCGAAAAGAGAAGGAGCGAGCGTGACGATCTTCTTGTGGCGCTTTAGCGAGAACAGGTAAAAATCAGCGGTGGAATCGCCGTCATATATAGTTTTGTCAAAGTCGTAAACGTTCATGATCTCACCAATTAGATCGTCGGTATCACCCGACAAATAATCTTTCCTGCAAGCCGCGCGTCCGAAATATGCGGTTTGCTTTTTTATGTTACCATATCAGCGACAGATTAAATTTCCAAATCGGAAAAATATCTTTCAAACTATTGCTAAATTTGCCTTTATATAGTATAATATATTAATTAATGCAAAGGAGCATGTCGGTGTTCGGATATCTACAGATCCATAAGGACGAGCTAAAAGTTAAGGAATACGAGGCATACAAGTCCGTTTACTGCGGTCTGTGCAAACAGCTCGGTAAGGATTACGGCATATTATCGCGCCTTATACTCAGCTACGACTGTACCTTTTACGCCGTTATGCTCATGTCGCTTGATCGCTCGTGTACGGGTTTTCATGACGGAAGGTGCCGATTCAATCCGCTAAAAAAATGTAAATTTGCCGATTGCCGCGGCGACGCCTACAGCAAGGCGGCGGCTTTGTCTGTCATTTCAGCCTATTATAAGATATTAGACGATATAAACGACAGCGGTTTTTTCAGGCGCGCGGCATGCAGGATAGTCAAGCCGGCGTTTCACCGCCGAGAGAAAAAAGCTTCAAAGCGCTATCCTGAAATCGACAATATCGTCAGAGAGATGATGCAAAACCAGCAAAAAGCCGAGAGCGATCCCGACGTAACTGTGGATTCAGCCGCCGATCCCACGGCAAAAATGATCTCTGGCATCATTTCTCTTGAGGCAAAGGACGATATCCAGCGCAGGGTGCTCAGCGAGGTGGGATATCACATTGGCAGATGGATATACCTGACCGACGCGGCTGACGACATTGAAAAAGACAAAAAGCACAACAATTTCAACCCCTTCGTCAAGTCGGGCAAGTGCGATCAGGAATATATTTCTTCCGTGCTCAATCAGTCGCTGGCGAGGGCTTACGACGCCTATAATCTGCTCGATATAATAGATTTTAAGCCGATAATCGAGAATATGCTCATATACGGATTCCCCAATAAACAAAATGCTGTTTTGAACAAGCAGCAGGAGGTAAAAGATGAACAATCCCTATGAGGTGCTCGGCGTATCGCCGAACGCGACCGACGAAGAGATAAAAAAAGCATACCGAAATCTTGCCAAAAAATACCATCCCGATAATTACGCCGACAGTCCGCTCGCGGATGTTGCCGAGCAAAAGATGAAAGAGGTCAACGAGGCGTACGACGAGATCAACCGCATGCGTCAAAAGGGCAGGGGGACAGGCTCGCAAAGCTCGGGCTCATACTCGGGCGCTCAAAACTCAAAGTATTACAGCGTAAGGATTTATATTCAGCGCAATATGATAGCCGAGGCAGAAAGGATACTCGACGAGGCGCCTGCCTCAGAGCGTGACGCGGAATGGCATTTTCTCAAGGGAATGTGCGCGTACCGCAAGGGCTTTAACGAACAGGCAAACCAATACTTCACCACAGCCTGCAACATGGATCCAAATAATCAGGAATACCGCACGGCAGTCAACAACATGAACCGTCAGCGCTCATACGGCTACGGCGGATATACCGCGAATCCCGACGCGTCTGTCACGGGATGTACTATTTGCGACATCTGCTCCGCGATAATGTGCGTAAACTGCCTTTGCAACTGCTGCAGATCAGGTTTTTAGCCATGAAAAATACATTCAGGGGAAAAACCTTCAAAATCGCCTTTTGCGGTGTGATCGCCGCTCTCGGAACGGTTTTTATGCTGCTTACCTCGGTGATCCCGATAGGTACATACGCTATTCCGATATTCGCCGGAGCGCTCCTGATATCAGCGGTGATAGAATTCGGAGTCAGGTGGGCGCTTGGAGTATACCTCGTCATCTCGATCCTGTCGGCGCTTCTTGCCGGAGATAAGGAAGCGGTGGTTTTCTTTATCGCGCTGTTTGGTTACTATCCGATTCTGAAAAACGTGTTCGAGAGCAAGATCAAAAGCAAGCCTGCTGTTATCCTTCTAAAGCTGCTCGTGTTCAATATTTCCGCGGTGGCTTCGTTCTTCTTCACAACGCTTGTTCTAAAGATCCCCGCCGAGGAATATACGGTATTCGGCGTATATGTTCCGTATGTGTTTTTGATACTGGGTAACATCATATTTTTATTATATGACAGGGCGCTTACCATATTTGTCATTTTTTATGTAAAAGTTATCGCCCCAAAGCTTTTTCCCGGGGCAAAAAGGAATAACTTTCCGCCTAAATAAGCAATTGCAAAAAGCGTTGCTTTATGATATAATAAAGAATAATATTTTGATTGAAGGTGTAAAAATGAGATCAATGACATTAAAAAGATCTTTGAGCGTTATTCTGTCGATCGTTTTTATTTTGTCTGTTCTTACCGCTGCGGTACCTTTGACCGTTCAGGCGGCCGACCCTACTCCGGTAGCCGGAGGCAGCGGTTACATAACGGATAATTATGTAAACCTTCGTTCAGGCTCAGGAACAAACTATTCCATAGTGACTCAGATGATGAGAAATACCAAAGTTACGTTTGTTGACGGAAAGCTCTACAATTCCGATTGGTATAAGATCACGGAGCACGCTACAAACAAAACAGGTTTTGTAAAAAGGGACTATGTCAAGGCGACGGCGTCGTCGACGATCACGCTTTCAAACACATACAATACAATTTACGTCGGCACAAAGCTCGCTATCACGGCATATGACGTTTCATCTGTAACATGGTCAACATCCGACGCCTCGGTTGCTGTCGTTGACGGCAACGGAATCGTTACCGCGAAAGGTGCTGGTAAGGCGATAATCACTGCGAGATCCGGATCAAGCTCCGGCACCTGTACCGTAGTCGTCAAAAACGGCACGGCGGTAGATTTGTCCAAATCCTCGCAAACCGCTTATTACGGCAATTCATTCACTCTCACTTCGTCAACAGCGGGAGTAAAGTGGTATAGCTGCAACACAAATGTTGTTACAGTATCAAACGGTTTCGTTAAAGCGGTCGGAAAGGGATACGCGACTGTTTCCGCGTATACCGGCACAGGCTCGGCGACATGTCTTGTGCATGTTATCGATCAGCCGGCTCCTACCTTAAGATTATCAAATACAAATAACACTATTTACAAGGGAACTCAGCTTGCTATCACCGCATATGACGTTACATCCGTATCGTGGACAAGCTCAGACGTTTCTGTCGCCGAGGTTGACAGCAACGGTATAGTTACCGCAAAGGGAGCAGGTCTTGCCGCGATCACCGCCAGATCTGGATCAAAGTCTGGCGTATGCTTGGTAAACGTCAAGAACGGCACGGAAGTTAATCTTTCCGAGTCATCTCATACCGATTACCTCGGAAACATATTCACATTGACTTCAACTACCGCCGGAGTCAAGTGGTACAGCTGCAACAAAAACGTTGCTACCGTATCAAACGGAGTAATCAAAGCGGTAGGAAAAGGCTACGCGACTATTTCTGCATACACAAACTCAGGCTCCGCCACATGCCTTGTCCATGTAATCGACCTTCCCGAGTCAAATGAAATCAAGCTGTCAAATACTTACAACACAATCTATACGGGAACACAGCTTGCCATAACAGCTTATAACGTAAGTCCGGTAACATGGTCAACAACCGACTCCTCGGTTGCCGTTGTTAATGAAAACGGTATTGTGACCGCAAAAGGAGCCGGCACGGCGGAGATCTGTGCCAAGTCCGGTGCAAAAATGGGAATTTGCAAGGTAGTTGTTAAAAACGGTACGGCGGTCAATATTTCAAAAACATCTCAAACCGTTTTTCTCGGCAATTCAATCACGCTTTCTTCGACCACATCCGGAGTAAAGTGGTATAGCTGCAATCCTTCTATAGCTACTGTGTCAAACGGCGTTGTAAAGACGATCAGCAAGGGATATGTAACGATATCCGCTTACACGAGCAAAGGATCGGCAACATGCCTCGTCAATGTTACCGATCCTCCCGAATCAAATCTTATTAAGCTTTCCAACACCTACAACACGATTTATACCGGCACACAGCTTGCGATTACTGCTTATGACGTCAGCTCAGTTACTTGGTCAAGCTCAAATTCTTCTATTGCTGAGGTAAATAATAACGGAATTGTTACCGCAAAAGGAGAGGGCACAGCGCTGATCACGGCAAAATCAGGATCTAAAATCGGAAACTGCACTGTTGTAGTCAAAGACGGAACAGCTGTCAATATTTCCAAAACCGCTCAGACGGCTTATCTTGGCAACTCCTTTACACTGACATCTTCAACGTCCGGAGTCAAGTGGTATAGCTGCAACAAAAGCATCGCGACCGTTTCAAACGGAGTTGTCAAGGCGGTAGAAAAAGGCTATGTTACGATTTCGGCGTACACAAGCACCGGCTCGGCTACCTGTCTTGTTCATGTTATTGATCCTCCCGATTCAAGCCTTCTCAAGCTATCAAATACTTACAACACTATATATAAAGGCACACAGCTTGCTATAACCGCGTATGACGTTTCATCGGCGGAATGGTCAAGCTCAGACACTTCTGTCGCGACAGTTGACGGCAGCGGTATTGTAACTGCAAAGGGAGCAGGCTCCGTACTCATTACAGCAAAATCAGGATCAAAAATCGGCAATTGCCGGGTCATCGTTAAGAACGGCACAACGGTAAATATTTCCAAGACTTCGCAGACCGCGTATCTCGGCAATTCCTTTACACTGTCCTCAACAACATCCGGAGTAAAATGGTACAGCTGTAATCCTTCGATCGCAACCGTATCAAACGGCGTTGTAAAGACGCTTTCAAAAGGCTATGTTACGATCTCCGCGTATACAAGCACGGGATCCGCTACCTGTCTTGTCCACGTTATAGATCAGCCTTCAACCTCTATCAAGCTTTCAAATACGAACAATACAATTTACGCGGGAACACAGCTTGCTATTACCGCTTACAATGTCAGCTCGGTAACATGGAAAAGCTCTAATACGTCTGTCGCTACCGTAGATAACCGTGGAGTGGTTACAGCCGTAGCCCCCGGCAACGCGGTTATCACTGCCACATCAGGCGGAAACAGCGGAACCTGTAACGTAAAAGTATTATCCAATTCATTGGTCAATATTTCGTCTAATTCCATATCAAGCTTACCGTGCGGAAAATCGATTCTCTTAAAATCAACTACTACCGGAGTCAAGTGGTATTCCTCAAACAGAAATATTGCTGTTGTCAATAACGGAGTCGTCGATACAAAGGCCACCGGACTTGTTACCATCTCCGCATATACCTCGTACGGTTCGTCAACCTGTCTGATCAACGTAACCTCAAAAGAAAACGTCAGATTTGTATATGCTACTCCCAATTCATCGCCCAAAAACTCAAACGTTACCTTCAACGCGATAACCGATCTCGACAAGACCGATTTGTATTTCATGGTTTCAAACGGTTCTACCTCATATAAGGTTGCCGCAACAAGCAAGAAAAAGGTTGACGATACCCTGGTTTGGTCGGGAAGTCACGTTCTTTCCATCTCGGGCAAGTGGAACATTAAGGCTTATTCAAAAACAAACGCAAGCGATACTTACTCTACTACAAACACAAGCGGAGAGGGAGAGGCGTTTGTAACCAATTCCTCGGACATGGTAACCACTGTACTCGGCGAGCGCAGGGCAAGCGATCAGATCATCAGTCTTATTGCGAACTATGAGGGCTTCCTTCCGGTTGTGACGGCGGATTCGATCACTTCTGATCCAACCGTCGGTTACGGCAAGGTAGTTACCAAAAACGAGATGTTCTATAACAATCTTAATACGAATGAGGCTTACGCTTATCTCTGCCAGACCGTAAATTCGGGCGGTTATACAACAAGAACAAACGCGTTCCTTACCAGCAACAGCATCAAGTTCAATCAGCGCCAGTTTGACGCGCTCGTATGTTTCGCGTATAACGTTGGTTCATACGCGATCTACAATGATTCGGATCTTCAGAACGTGCTATTAAGTACAGGTACATCCGGTACGATAAAAGCCGGTGGTTCCGGATATGTAAATGACAGCGCAGTAAATCTCAGAAGCGGTCCGGGCACAAACTACTCCCGGATCCAATTGATGTCCGCTAACACCGCGTTCACCTTTGTTGACGGCATCCTTTACAACTCGCACTGGTACAGGATCAAGCTTACAAACGGCACCGAGGGTTATATCTATTCCGACTACGCGACCGCTTCAGGCGGAACAAGAGATCTCAAAAATGTGAACATGCAGAACTTTGTAGACAAGTTCTTCCAGTATCATCACGCTTCCGGATCATGCTATTGGGGCTTGCTTTACAGAAGGATCGACGAGGGAGAGATATTCTTCTACGGAGACTATGTCCGCGACGGTCAGAACAACAAAAAACACTTCAACTTTACATGCCGCGTAAACGGCAGCTTCTCAATAAGCTGATATATAACGATTTCGGAATAGCGGAAACATCCGCTATTCCGTTATTGCGGTTCAGCGGAAAGGCAATAATATGAAAAAAATAGGATTCATCGGCGCCGGCAACATGGCGACCGCGATAATCAGGGGCCTGATCGCTCAAAACGGAAACGGCGACAACATCAATGTATTCGACGTCAGCGCGGAAAAACTCGAAGAAATATCCAAGCTCGGCGTAAACGCTCTTGCTTCATCAGCGGATGTGGTAAATTCAAGCGACATCATCGTCCTCGCCGTTAAGCCCCAGAACTACTCCGAGGTGCTCGAAGCTCTTAAACCTGTCGTAAATACAGGCAAAACCTTCGTTTCGATCGCGGCGGGAATTTCGATCGGATATGTTCAAAAAGCGCTCGGCTGCGAATGTCCCGTGGTCAGGGTTATGCCCAATACTCCGCTTCTGCTCAAAAAGGGCGCCTCAGCGCTCTGCCCCTCGGACAATATTTCGGACGAGGACAGGGATATCGTATATAAAATGTTCTCGGGCAGCGGAGTCTGCGAGTACATCACAGAGGATCACATGAACGAGATAATCGCCGTAAACGGCAGCAGCCCGGCGTATATTTATCTCTTTGCCAAGGCCATGGCGGATTACGCCGTAAGCGTGGGGATCGACTACGACAAGGCGCTGAACCTTATCTGCGCCACGCTCGAAGGCTCGGCGGCTATGCTCAGAGAAAGCGGCGACACCCCCGATGTGCTTATTCAGAAGGTAAGCTCAAAGGGCGGCACGACTATCGAGGCGCTTAATAAGCTCAGGGAGCACGGCTTTACCGACGCGATAACCGACGCGATGAAGGCTTGCACCAAGCGCGCCGAGGAGCTCGGAAAGTAATAATAATAAAGCGTTCCGCATATTATAGGACAAACTATAAGAGAGGAACGTTTTATGAAAGGAATAGTATTATCACTCGGCGTACCAAAGAGGGCAAAGCGCAGGTTTCCAAGGCTTCCGGCGCCCGATTTCAGGTACATATTCAGGCGCTACGGCATAACGCTCATCTTTGTTTTGCTGATTTTAGCCGGTATGGTCTTAGGCGCGCTCTACTCGCGGTCTGCCGATACAAAAGCGCTTGAATCGCTCGACTTTTTGTTCACAACAAACCTCGGCTCAAGGCTGTCGCAGAGCGCTATCGGCACATTTTGCGCATGCTTCGCGTCCGACTTTATATTTCTTGTCTGCGCTTTCCTTTTCGGGACAGCTCCGTGGGGACTGCCGTTTGAATTTGCGTCTGTAATGTTCAAGGGGTTCGGTATCGGCGTCACCGCCGCGTACCTGTATATCTCTCACGGCTTGAGCGGAGTCGGCTTTTACCTGCTCGTACTGCTGCCCGGAACCTTTTTGTTCTGTATGGCGCTGGCGGTTTTTTCAGCCTCAGCCTTTGAGTTTTCAAAAAGGATGTTTGTTATGACCGCGTGCAGAGCGGTACCGCTCTCGTCGGCGAGGGAAGGCCTGCTTAGGCTCGGTTCAAAATTTTTAACAGCGCTGATATTTACCTTTGCGGCTTCGCTGCTCGACACCTTGCTGTGGTCGATGTTTGCCGGAGCGTTCAAGTTCTAATCATAGTTTTCGGAGGACGATATGGCGTCAAAAAGCTCAACCTTTCCGCTTTCAAGGGTTTTCGGCAATTTATTCCGCGGATTTCCGCGGCTTTTGCTTACAAACCTTATTTTCGCGGTTCCGTCGGCGGTGTTTTTCGCGCTGTTTTACGCGGTAAACAAACTGACGGGTATCAATTCAAACTTCATATTGTTTCTGACCGTGATCCCGGTTTTTCCGTTCTACGCGGGCGTGGTTCAGGTCAGCACGCATATTTCTCAGGGAAGGACGGACGTCGTAGTATTCCAAAACTTCGTCGCGGCGGTCAAGGAGAATTTTCTCAGATTTCTCGTCCACGGCGTCGTGGCGTATCTCGCGGTATTTTTCAGCTACTGGTCGATTAACCTCTACGCCGGTCTCTCGGGAAAAAGCTGGATATTCTTTGTATTTCTGGCAATAAGTATTATTATAGCGCTGTTCTTTATGCTGATGTTCTTTTACATCCCGTCAATGACTGTCACCTTTGACATCTCGATGAAGGACATCTACAAAAACAGCTTTTTAATGAGCTTCGGCGAGTTCAAGCATAACCTGCTCGCGATATTCGGGCTGTTTTTGCTTGTTGTATTCTGCACCTCGATCCTTTTGTGCTGTTCGGGGTCGGCAGTCGCTCTGATGATCGTCACCGCGGTGCTCGCGCTGTTCATAGTGCCCTCGGTATCGTCGTTCATCATTAATTCCGCGGTATACCAAAGAATGTACGTGATGATAGTCGATAACTCCGCCGAGAGCAAAAACGTCGACAAAAAGCTCAGCGAAAAGCGCAGCGAGCTTGCGGACAGAAAAAACAAAAATCAAAAAAAGGCTCCCGATTACGAGGAGCTCAAAAAGCTTGATATAGACGAATCCGCCGACGCGGACGAGTATATATATTTTAACGGCAGAATGATGAAACGCGGAACGCTTCTTAAACTAAAGAAGGAAGCGCTTGAAAAGGAGATGGAATAATTGGCAGGAAAACACAGTCAGCAAACTTCAAAATCAAAGGCTCCCGTAATTATTATTATCGTTATATCGGTGATCATAGTCGCCGCGGCAGCGGTATTCGCAGTGATGTTCTTCAACGGCGCGTTCGGAAATAAGGAAAGCGAACAGCCGACGACAGCTCCGACCACCGCAGTCGCCGATACAACGGCGCAGGCTATGCACGGTCAAACTCAGACCACTGCTCCCGCAACTCAGGCTACGGGTAACAGCACCGGCACCGACGAGACTGTCGCCGTTGTCGTTCCCACAGAGGAAGAGGGGGAGGTCACATATTTTAACGCCACCTTTATCCCCAACGGAACGGTAGTTGATACCTATACGGGCGAAAACACCTCGCTCAGAGAGGTTTTCGGAAGCGGTTACAATACCGAAGGCGTAATCACCTTCAACAGCGACGGAACCTTCTCCGATACCATCGCCTCGACCGAGGCTTCGACCGGCGGCTATGTCGTTCAGAACGAGAAGATCATCGCCACCTACTCAAACGATAAAAACATGGATATCACCGTCACCGAATGGGACGGCAACACCCCCGTCAGCTTCTATATCGTTTACGCGGGTTATGAAGTTTATTTCGGATAAATTATGAGTTCTAAATCAAAAAAGATCCCCGCCGAGAAATTGTCGGAGAGAGAAAAGCTAAGAAAAAAGAAAAAGAAAAAAATCAAGGCGATAATCGCCTGCTCGATCGCTGCCGTCGTGATCGCCTGCACAGTCACCGCACTTATACTCGTTTCACGGTATCAGGCTAAGGCTAACGAGCTTTACGGCGTCACGTGGACTCCGGTGTCGGCAAAAAACGCGAGCGAGGACGAGGTGGACGTTTCCGAGATA
The DNA here is from genome assembly GCA_902767845.1 of uncultured Ruminococcus sp. Lineage (GTDB taxonomy): Bacteria > Bacillota > Clostridia > Oscillospirales > Acutalibacteraceae > Ruminococcoides. The sequence continues at coordinate 27,103 of CACXIV010000006.1, forward strand.
TACGACGTCATGTATTCAAATTATCAGGGAAGCCTGACCTTTGAAAAGGACGGCACGTTCCGCTTCTGGATGGCTCCCGGTCTGCCGGACGACGGCACTCATTCGGGAACTTTCGAGGTCGACGGAGATACAATTAAAGCCTGCTTTGACGAGGGAACTCAGACGGAGTTTTTCATCGACCGCGATAACGGGGAGATCAAAACGATACAGCTCGGCTATAACGATTACACCGTCTACTTCGGAAAAAGCGCTAATCAATAATATCATCTAAAGCCCTTCGGTCACGCCGGAGGGCTTTTGCAGTCTACCATGACATACCACCGCTTTTCGTCATAAAAAAGATACCTGATCTTTCCCAAAATAACGCAGGTGAACTTTATTTCACATTTTCTTTTGTCGGGCAGCCTTTTGTATCTTATGTCAATGACCTTGCTGATGGGGTAGCAGTGGTTTTCGTCCCAAGTGATTATTTCGGGAACGATGTTTCCGCCTTCTTCAAATGTAGCCCTTACGCTGACAAATCTTTTCATATCGCACCTCAAAGCAAAACAAACGTATGTTTGATTATATTATAGAACAAGTGTTCTAATTTGTCAACAGCCAATATATTGTCAAATTATGCCGATAAACACTGTATATTGATTACATCTGTGTAATTCTCATTTACAAAACCAATATCTTGTGGTAGAATTGAAAATGTAAAATTATGCAAACAAATATTTGAATTTACGGAGGATCATCATGGAAGCTTATAAAAAAGAATTTATCGAGTTTATGGTAGACTGCCGGGTTCTTAAATTCGGCGACTTCACGACCAAGAGCGGACGCAAGACCCCGTTCTTTGTAAACACCGGCTTTTACAGAACAGGCGCTCAGCTTCGCAGGCTCGGCTCATACTACGCCGAGGCGATAAAAAACGCATTCGGACTTGATTTCGACGTGCTTTTCGGACCCGCCTACAAGGGTATACCGCTCTCCGTCGCGGCGACTATCGCGATCAGCGAGAAGTACGGCGCCGATATCCGCTACTGCTCAAACCGCAAGGAGATAAAGGATCACGGCGATAAGGGTATCCTCCTCGGAAGCCCCATCGAAAACGGCGACAAAATAGTCATTATAGAGGACGTTACCACTGCCGGCACGTCTATCGGCGAGACCCTGCCGATCATCAAGGCTCAGGGCAACGTTGATCCGATCGGACTCGTTGTTTCCGTAGACAGAATGGAGCGCGGTCAGGGCGAAAAGAGCGCCCTTGCCGAGATCGAGGAAAAATACGGCTTAAAGACGACCGCCATAGTAACAATGGCCGAGGTAGTCGAGCATCTGTATAATAAGGAATATAACGGCAAGGTTATTATTGACGATACGCTCAAGGCGGCGATCGACGCTTATTACGAGCAGTACGGCGTAAAATAATACGGAGAATAATTATGGCTTCTTCAAACTCGTCGGTACACGACGGTCACAGAAAAACGGTAAAGAAAAAGTTTATAGAAAACGGGCTTGACGTTTTTGAGCCGCATGAGGCGCTCGAGCTGTATCTTTATTACGCGATCCCGAGAAGAGATACAAATCCGCTCGCGCACAGGCTGCTCGACCGATTTGTTACAATAGCGGGAGTCTGCGACGCGCCGATCGACGAGCTGATGAACGAGTTTGGACTGACCGAAAACACCGCGGTCTTGCTGAAGCTGCTGCCGCAGATGTCCAGGCTGTATAACGAGTCGAAGCTGTCCGACGAAAACATAATCAAGCTCGATACGATCGGCGACCTTATGAAGTCAAAATTCATCGGAAGGACAGAGGAGGTCGTTGTACTGCTGCTCGGAGACGCCAAGGGAAAGATAATTTTCTTCGACGTCATCTCAAAGGGCTCGATCAACTCCTCGGATATACCTATCCGCAAGATCGTCGACCTGTCCATCAGGCACAACGCAAAGCTCGCTTTTATGGCGCACAATCATCCGAGCGGCAACGCGCTGCCGTCAAAAAGCGACGTCGACACAACTCTCCTTATCCGCACCACGCTAAAAACAGTGGGAGTTCAGCTTTACGACCACTTCATTGTAACAGACGACGACTATGTTTCTCTACGCGAGAGCAATATGATTTAATATGGAATTTAAGATTCATTCAAAATACAAGCCAACGGGCGACCAGCCCGAAACGATAGAAAAGCTTACCCAAAGCATTTTGTCGGGCAACAAGGAACAAACCCTGCTCGGAGTTACCGGCTCGGGCAAGACCTTCACCATGGCGAACATCATTGAGCGTGTGCAGAGGCCGACTCTCGTTTTGGCGCACAACAAAACGCTCGCCGCTCAGCTTTGCAGCGAGTTCAAGGAGTTCTTTCCCGACAACGCCGTGGAGTATTTTGTGTCGTATTACGACTACTATCAGCCCGAGGCGTACGTCGCCCAGACCGATACGTACATCGAAAAGGACAGCTCCATAAACGACGAGATCGACAAGCTTCGCCACAGCGCTACACTCGCCCTGTCCGAGCGCAGGGACGTTATCATAGTGGCTTCCGTATCGTGCATCTACAGCCTTGGAAACCCTATAGATTACCGCAACATGGTTATCTCGCTCCGCCCGGGAATGGAAAAATCCCGGGACGAGCTTGTAAAAAAGCTCGTTGAGCTTCAATATGAGCGCAACGACATCAACTTTATCCGCAACAAATTCAGAGTCAGGGGAGACGTTGTCGAGATCTTCCCGGCGTCATCAAACGACTCGGTTATACGTGTGGAATTTTTCGGCGACGAGATCGACCGTATCTCCGAGATCAATCCGCTCACAGGCGAGCTAAAGGCGATACTCAGGCACGCCGCGGTATATCCTGCGTCGCACTATATTGTTTCAAGGGATAAAATGCAGACCGCTCTCGCGGAGATCGAGTGCGAGCTCGAGGAAAGGCTCGAGTATTTCAGGAATAACGGCAAGCTGCTCGAGGCTCAGCGCATTGAGCAGCGCACCAGATACGATATGGAAATGTTAAGCGAGATCGGCTTTTGCACGGGTATCGAAAACTACTCCCGTATCCTGTCCGGCAGAGCTCCGGGCTCCTCGCCTTATACGCTGCTCGACTATTTTCCGAAGGACTATCTGCTTTTTGTAGATGAATCCCACGTTACGCTGCCGCAGGTCAGAGGAATGTACATGGGCGACCGCGCGCGCAAAAAGAGCCTCATAGATTACGGCTTCAGGCTGCCGTCCGCCTACGATAACCGACCGCTCAACTTCGACGAGTTCTATGATAGGGTAAATCAGGCGGTATTTGTCAGCGCTACCCCCGGCGACCTTGAGCTCAATTCAAGTCAGGTTATCGCCGAACAGATCATAAGACCCACCGGTCTGCTCGATCCCGAGATCTCCGTAAGGCCGACGGAAGGTCAGCTCGACGATCTTGTATCCGAGATAAATATCAGGTCGGAGAAAAAGCAGCGCACTCTCGTCACCACACTCACCAAGAAGATGGCGGAGGATCTGACTTCCTACCTTGAAACAATGGGGATCCGCGTGCGTTATATGCACCACGATATCGACACCGTCGAGCGCATGGAGATCGTTCGCGATCTTCGCCTCGGAGAATTTGACGTGCTCGTCGGTATCAACCTGCTCAGAGAAGGACTCGATATCCCCGAGGTATCGCTCGTCGCGGTTCTTGACGCCGACAAAGAGGGCTTCCTGCGCTCAACGCGCTCGCTTATCCAGATCACCGGACGCGCCGCGCGAAACAGCGAGGGCATGGTCATCATGTACGCCGACAGCGTTACCGAATCCATGCGCGTCTGTATCGAGGAAACCAACCGCAGGCGCGAGCTCCAGCAGAAATACAACGAGGAACACGGCATAACCCCAAAGACCATAGTTAAAAAGGTCAGCGAAATACTCGAGATATCCACTCACGACGACAGTGAGTTCAAAAATACAAAAAAGCTCTCCAAGGCTCAGCGCCAGCAGCTTATCGACAGCCTGACCAAGGAGATGAAGGCAGCCGCGCGGCTTCTTGAATTTGAGCACGCGGCGTATCTGCGCGACAAGATCAGCAAGCTGCGCGCGGAAAAGTAAAGAACGAATAAGCAGGAAGGTATATGAATGGCTAAGAAAAAGACTGCGGAATACGGCAACGACAGTATTACCACTCTAAAGGGCGCCGACAGAGTAAGAAAGCGCCCGTCGGTAATCTTCGGCTCCGACGGACTCGACGGCTGCGAACACTCGGTGTTTGAGATCCTCTCTAACTCGATCGACGAGGCGAGAGAGGGCTTCGGCAAAAAAATCAGCGTCACAAGGTTCTCCGACGGTTCCATCGAGGTCGAGGATCACGGCAGAGGTATCCCCGTCGATTTCAACGAAAAGGAAAACCGCTATAACTGGGAGCTTGTTTTCTGCGAGATGTATGCCGGCGGCAAATACAACAACAATCAGGGAGAAAGCTACGAGTTTTCGCTCGGAATGAACGGCTTGGGTCTTTGCTCGACCCAGTACAGTTCAGAGTATATGGACGTAGATATCCGCCGCGACGGTTTTCGCTACACCCTTCACTTTGAAAAGGGCGAGAACATCGGCGGTCTGAAAAAGGAACCGTACGCAAAAAAGGATACCGGCACCAAGATCACGTGGAAGCCCGATCTTGAGGTGTTTACCGATATTGATATCAAGCCCGGTTACTTCATCGACGTAATGAAGCGTCAGGCGATAGTCAACGCCGGCGTGGAGTTTATCTTCCGCAATCAAAACGGCAGGGGCTATGACACTACCTCCTTCAACTACGCCAACGGCGTAGTTGACCACGTTGCCGAGGTCATAGGCGAAAACGGACTTACCTCGGTCCAGCACTGGCAGACAGAGGTCAAGACCCGTGACCGCGACGATAAGCCTGAGTACAAATGCAAAATGGACATCGCGGTGGCGTTCTCCAACAAGGTCAGCCTGACCGAATACTATCATAATTCAAGCTGGCTCGAGCACGGCGGCGCGCCCGATAAGGCGGTGCGCAACGCCTTTGTTTATCAGATCGACAACTACCTGAAAACCAACAATAAATACAATAAAACCGAGAGCAAAATCAAATTTGACGACATAGAGGATTGCCTTGTGTGCGTTATCTCCTCATTCTCGAGCATAGCGTCCTACGCCAACCAGACCAAAAAAGCCGTGACCAACAAGGGTATCCAGGACGCTATGACGGCGTTTCTGCGCCAGAGCCTCGAGATCTACTTCATTGAGAACCCGATCGAGGCGGACAAGATCGCCGAACAGGTGCTTGTCAACAAGCGCAGCCGCGAAAACGCCGAAAAAACAAGGCTCAATATCAAAAAGAAGCTCTCGGGCAACCTCGACATTACCAACCGCGTAGCAAAATTCGTCGACTGCCGCAGCAAGGACGTCGGTCAGCGCGAGCTCTTTATTGTAGAGGGCGACTCGGCTCTCGGCGCCTGCAAGCAGGCGAGAGACCCCGATTTTCAGGCGATAATGCCGATCAGGGGCAAGATACTCAACTGTCTAAAGGCGGACTACGACAAAATATTCAAGAGCGAGATCATCACCGATCTGCTCAAGGTTCTCGGCTGCGGAGTCGAGGTTAAGTCAAAGGCAAATAAGAATCTCGCAACCTTCGACATGGACGCCCTGCGCTGGAACAAGGTCATCCTCTGCACCGACGCCGACGTTGACGGCTTCCAGATCCGCACGCTCCTGCTGACAATGCTCTACCGCCTTACGCCGACATTGATCGACGAGGGCAAGGTGTTCATCGCCGAATCTCCGCTTTATGAGATCACATCAAAAAATGACGTGTATTTCGCGTATGACGAATCCGAAAAGGACGAGTTTATTGAGCGGATCGGCAAGGAAAAGTTCACCGTACAGCGCAGCAAGGGTCTCGGCGAAAACGAGCCCGATATGATGAATCTGACCACCATGAACCCAAAAACCCGCAGACTCATCAAGGTAATGCCCGACGACGCTGAGCAGACGGCTCAGATCTTTGACATCCTGCTCGGAGACAATCTTCAGGGGCGCAAGGATTATATCGTCGAGCACGGCAGCGAATATATTGATAATCTCGACGTAAGCTAAGGAGGCGAAACAATGGCTCCGAAAAAGAAAACTTCAAAGAGGTCTCAACCCGAAAAAACTCACGGCGTTATCAACGGCGCCGGTGATGTTGTGGAGCAGCCCATAGTTTCCACCATCCGCGAAAATTACATGCCCTACGCCATGAGCGTTATTCTGTCGCGCGCGATCCCCGAGATCGACGGCTTCAAGCCGTCCCACCGCAAGCTGCTCTACACGATGTACAAAATGGGTCTGCTCAACGGCTCGCGCACCAAGTCGGCGAACATCGTCGGCGCGACGATGAAGCTCAATCCGCACGGCGATTCGGCTATCTACGACACAATGGTTCGCCTGTCGCGCGGATACGAGGCGCTGCTGCACCCGTATATCGACTCTAAGGGCAACTTCGGCAAGTTCTACAGCCGCGATATGGCGTGGGCGGCTTCAAGATATACAGAGGCTAAATTGGCTCCGATCTGCAACGAGCTGTTCAGGGATATCGACAAGGACACGGTCGATTTTGTCGACAACTATGACAATACCATGAAGGAGCCCTCGCTTTTGCCGACTGTTTTTCCTTCCGTGCTTGTTAACGCCAACACGGGTATAGCTGTAGGCATGGCGTCAAACATCTGCTCCTTTAACTTAAGGGAGATATGCGAGACGACCGCAGCGCTTATCCGCGATCCCGACCACGACATAAAATCAACTCTTCCGGCGCCCGATTTTATCGGCGGCTGCCAAATTATTTACGACGAAAAGATCATAGATCAGGTCTACAAAACAGGCAGGGGCAGCATAAGGCTCCGCGCGAAATACGAGTACGACAAGTCCGCCAACTGCATTGATGTGCTCTCGATCCCGAGCACCACTACCTGCGAGGTGATAATCGAAAAGATAATCGACCTCGTTAAACAAGGCAAGGTCAAGGAGATCTCCGATATTCGCGACGAAACGGGTATCGACGGATTGAAGATCACAATGGATCTAAAGCGCGGCACCGACCCGGCAAAGCTAATGGCGAAGCTATTTAAGCTTACCACCCTTGAGGATTCCTACGCCTGCAACTTCAATGTCCTGATCGGCGGAGTCCCCATGGTGCTCGGCGTCAAAGCACTGCTCGAGGAATGGATAGCGTTCAGGATTGAATGTGTAAAGCGCAGAACATTCTACGACCGCTCCAAAAAGGCGGACAAGCTCCATCTGCTCAAGGGACTTGAAAAGATCCTGCTCGACATCGACAAGGCGATAAAGATAATCCGCGAGACCGACGAGGAGATAGAGGTAGTCCCCAACCTTATGATCGGCTTCGGGATCGACAGGACCCAGGCGGAGTATGTCGCGGAGATCAAGCTCAGACACCTCAACCGTGAGTATATCCTGAAACGTACCAAGGATATCGAGGATCTTGAAAAAGAGATCGCCGAGCTCGACGATATTTTAAAGAGCAAGGCGAGAATAAAGACCATAATAGTAAAAGAGCTCAAGGCGGCAGCCGAAAAGTACGGTCAGCCGCGCCGCAGCTTCATCATCTACGAGGACACCTCCGTATATGTTGAGGAAAAGGAGACCGTGGACGATTACGCCTGCACCTTCTTCTTCACAAAGGAAGGCTATTTCAAAAAGATCACTCCGCTGTCGCTGAGAATGAGCGGCGCCCAGAAGCTAAAGGAAGGCGACGAGATAACCCAGACGATCGAGCTTTCCAACGACTGCGACCTGCTTTTCTTCTCCGATAAGTCGCAGGTCTACAAGGCTAAGGCGAGCGACTTCCAGAGCACAAAGGCGAGCGCCTTGGGTGAATACGTCGCGGCGAAGCTCGGCATGGACGAGGGAGAAAACGCCGTATACATGGTCGCTACAAAGGATTACAAGGGAATAATGCTGTTCGGCTTTGAAAACGGCAAGCTCGCGAAGATACCGCTTGAAGCCTACGCCACCAAAACGAACCGCAAAAAGCTGACGAACGCGTATTCAGACAAGTCAAAGCTTTCCTCAGCCATGTTCCTTGAGGAAGACAGGGAAGTGCTGCTAAAGGCTTCCTCAGGCAGGATGCTGCTTGTCCACACGGGCGCGCTCGCCCTTAAAACTACCCGTTCAACACAGGGCGTCGCGGTCATGAAGCTCAAAAAAGGACACACCCTGTTTGAGATCACTGATTACAAAGAGGGAATGTTCTCAAAGCCGCAGCGCTACCGCACACGCTCGCTCCCGGCGCTCGGAGCCATGCCCTCGAACGAGGATAACCGCGACGAACAGCTTTCACTTATATAATTTTAAAATATTTTAAAAAATCACTTGAAAAAAATAATATATTATGTTAATATGTATAAGTTGAATAATAAATCTTAATGCGGATCACGCAGACGAAAGGACGATAAATATGAACGCATGGGGTATTGTACTCGGTGTAATACTCGCTTTAGTATCGATCGCTATTATTGTTGTTATCATTTTACAGGAAGGTAACCAGCAGGGTATCGGTGTTGTTACCGGCGCAGCCGACTCTTATTTCTCAAAGAATAAGGCTCGCTCGATCGACGCTTTCCTCTCGCGCTGGACAAAGGTATTTGCCGCTGTATTTGTTCTTTTTGTAATAGCGCTCAACGTGCTTGCTTACTTCAATCTTTTAGGCTGAGCATAAAACAAATATCTAAAGCATATTATAGACTGTCGGTATTCGGCAGTCTATTTTTATTTCGGAGATGTTTATATGCCATGGTGGGGAATTGCGGCGATTTTTACAGGATGCTTTATTGTTTTTTCCGTTCTTCATTATTTATCGCAAAAAAAGCACCCGTTCAAACGGGCGCTGCTTTCCATGATAGCCGGAGCGCTGACGCTGCTCGCGGTTAACCTCTGCTCGGGCTTTACGGGCGTATACATCCCCGTAAGCCTTCTGTCGATACTTGTTTCCGTTATCGGCGGAGTGCCGGGAGTGACTCTTATCCTTATCCTCAATACTTTTTTCTAAAGCAAAAGCACCGCCGCTCAGGCAGTGCTTTTCTGTTAATCCAAGCTTCCGTAAACCTCTTCAAGCGCTCCGCCGACATTATCTCTGTCCTTAGTCATCAGCGCGAGCATTGTTTTGTACACGGTCGAGGGATAGCTTAAAAAGCTTTTTTTGATTATCTCAGCCTGCTCAATATCGGGAGCGTACAGCGTAAAGCTGAGCAGATCGATATCTCCGCCCGATACGGTGCATTTTACGTTAAAGCCGCTTTCCGTCCTTTCGATATCAACAAAGTTTTCCCTTGCGGTCTTTCTGTCCGCAAGCAGCTTTAAGGCGCACCTTACCGCCTTGTCCTTGACCGAATAGGCAAGGGTGGAGTCGAGCTGTTCCGCGATCATTTTGCCGTTATCGCTGAGCGAATATACGGTCTCGGATCCATCGGAAGCACATTCGATAAGATTCCTGTCCGCGACAAGCTCGTCAAAGGCAGCGGAAACCTCAAAGAAATTCGCGAGCTCGTCCTCGCGGATAGCCTCAATTATCAGATCTCTGCTCATATTTTCTTTTACAGAATAATATAGATAGCAAATCAGCGTTTTGATCTCATATTTACTTCTAAGTCCGCCGGGAGCGATCCCTTCGTCAAATGTATTAAACAGCATAAAAATCACCTGTAAGCTAGATATCTATCTTATTATAACACATAATATAAAAAAAGTGTAGTGCATTATTAAAAATAATTGACTGTGTATTTGCAATATGCTATTATTAATATAGTTCACGTAAAGGAGCGGTGATATGGAAAAATACATGCCTTTTATTTGGATCGGCTTTGCCGTATTGATGGCTGTCTGTGAGGCCGCGACTACCCAGCTCGTTTCTATCTGGTTTGTTGTAGGCGCGATAGCCGCGGCGGTGACGACGATATTCACGCCGAACATTTTTATCCAGCTCATTGTATTCTTAGCCTTTTCCGCGGCGTCGCTGATCATAACAAGGCCGCTTGTAAAAAAGCTTAAAAGAAAAAACAACACGGTGAGCACCAACGCCGACCGTCTGATAGGGCAGACCGGAGTAGTAATCTCCGAGATAAAAACTGATCAGGATGTCGGACAGGTAAAGGTAATGGGAGAGATCTGGAGCGCCAAAGCAAAGAACGCGCCGGTCTCAAAAGACAGCAAGGTAAAGGTTCTTTCAATCGAGGGCGTAAAGCTAATCGTCGAACCCGAAAATAAGGAGGAATAATTATGGGACCCGTAATCGGAATTATTGTAGCAAGTGTGATAGCGCTTATCCTGTTGATTTTGATCGTTCGCAATATCAAGATAGTACCGCAGGCTCACGCCTATGTTATCGAGCGTCTCGGCGCGTATCACGCGACATGGGAAACAGGACTCCACCTCAAGGTGCCGTTCATTGACCGTATTTCAAAGAAGGTGTCGCTCAAGGAGCAGGTCGTTGACTTTCCGCCTCAGCCTGTAATCACGCGCGACAACGTAACCATGCAGATCGACACGGTTGTTTATTTTGAAATAACCGATCCAAAGCTTTACACCTACGGCGTAGAGCGTCCGCTCAGCGCGATCGAGAATCTCACAGCCACCACGCTGAGAAACATCATCGGCGACCTTGAGCTTGACAACACGCTCACCTCGCGCGATACGATCAATGACAAGATCAGGATCATCCTCGACGAAGCTACCGACGCTTGGGGAATCCGCGTGATCCGCGTAGAGCTCAAGAACATCCTTCCTCCGCGCGAGATTCAGGACGCGATGGAAAAGCAGATGAAGGCTGAGCGCGAAAGACGCGCGCGTATCCTTGACGCCGAAGGCGAAAAGCGCAGTCAGATCCTCGTCGCGGAAGGTCTTAAAGAATCCGCTATTCTAAAGGCCGACGCCGTTAAGGAGCAGAAGATCCGCGAGGCTCAGGGTGAGGCTGAGGCTATCCTTACAGTTCAAAAGGCTAACGCCGACGCTTTGAGGATGCTCAACGACGCGGCGCCTTCCGACAGGATCATTCAGCTCAAGAGCCTTGAGGCGTTTACAAAGGCGGCGGACGGCAAAGCTACAAAAATCATTATCCCGTCCGATATCCAGAGTCTTGCCGGTAATGTTACCGCCATCAAAGAAATCTGGAAAGATCAATAAGGTGATCGCTTGTACTGGATAGAATTACTCTGGTATTTTATATTTATTTCTTTTTGCGGCTGGCTTTTCAGCAGTCTGTTCCACTTTTTCAGTGAAAAGAAATTCTACAACAAGGGCTTCTTAACGACGCCCTTTTGTCCTACATACGGGGCGGGAGCGCTTATCTGCTACCTCGTATTTGAGCCGCTGACCGACAATTTCATAATAATCTTTATCGGCTCTGCGCTGCTGCTCTCTTTCTTTACTGTCTCAGCCGGCTTTTTGGGGGAGAAGATCCTCGGCTGCAAGCCGTGGGATTACTCCTCGATGAAGTTTGGTATCGGCAGTTACCTGACCGTGCCCTTCGCAGCTGTATTGGGCTTGGGAGGCGCGTTCTCGGTAAAAATGCTCATACCGCTTTTCAGGCTCGCGATCACGAGGATCCCCGATACGGTCAGCATGATAACGGCGCTTTCTGTTCTGCTTCTGATTATTATTGACTGCGTATTCTCGTTCGTCACTATTTTCAGACTTAAAAAGCGAATAAACGCCGCAAAATACGACCCGGCTTTTTTGCGCGACGATATTTCCGAGGAACAGCTAAAGGAGCTTGAATACAACTACAACCGGATCTTTGCGAACAACATCCTCCGCAAAAGGATGGCGCAGGCGTTTCCCGAGCTCCACCGCTCCGCTTATATAAAGGCGGTGGGAGACAGGCTCGGCGAGATCAAGGAAGAAAACAAAAAGCAGTTTGATCCGTTCTACGCTAACAAAAGCGACAAGCCGTTTGCCTCGGGGCTTTGTTACGAAAAGCTGTTCTCGCTGTTTTTGCTCGGCTCATTCGTCGGCACCTGCATCGAAACCGTTTACGCCCTGATAGTAGAGGGTCATTTTGAGTTCAGGGTCGGCGTCGTCTACGGACCTTTTATCCCGGTATACGGCGGCGGAGCCTGCCTGCTTACGATAGCGCTATATAAGCTCTACAAGCTGAGCGATACTCTCGTATTCCTCATCAGCGGCGCTCTCGGCGCGTTTTTCGAGTACATCTGCTCGTGGGGTCAGGAAAAGCTGCTCGGCACGGTATCGTGGGATTACAGCGATATGCCGCTGAATATAGGCGGAAGGACCTGCCTGCTGTATTCGTTTTTCTGGGGATTTCTCGGACTTGTATGGATACGCTACCTGTATCCCTTCGCCTCAAAAATGATAGAAAAGGCGCCAAAAAAACAAGGCTCGATCCTTGTGGTGGTACTGAGCGTATTCATGATATACAACGGATTCATCACCGTTACGGCTATCCACCGCTGGAACGAGCGCGCGGCAGGTGAACCGGCCTCAAACGCGTTTGAAGTATATCTTGACGATCATTTTGACGACGACAGGATGAAGCTGCTGTTTCCGCACATGCGAGACGGCGACACGCTCGAAGAGCTTCAAGCGGAAGATCACGCTCCCGACAGTGTAAAAATTCAATAATTTAGCTAAAAAGGGCAGATTTTTTCTGTCCTTTTAATTCTTTTACGCTATTGAAATTCAGCGCGATATTATATATAATATATAAGTTAAAGTATGCTCAAATATCAAACAATAATTTTAAGGAGTAATGATATGAAAAAGGTAGCAATCATAATGGGTTCGGACAGCGATTTTCCCGTTGTGTCAAAGGCGGTAAAAAAGCTAAAGGAATTTGACGTTCCGTATGAGGTTCACGTAATGAGCGCGCACAGAACGCCCGACGCCGCGATCAGCTTTTCGGCAGGCGCCAGGGAAAACGGCTTCGGAGTCATTATCGCCGCAGCCGGAATGGCGGCGCACCTCGCCGGAGTTTTAGCCGCGAAAACGACTCTGCCGGTGATCGGTATACCCTGCAAATCCGCTCAGCTTGACGGAATGGACGCGCTTTTGGCGACCGTTATGATGCCCACCGGTATTCCCGTGGCAACAGTAGCGATCGACGGAGCCGCTAACGCCGCGATCCTCGCCGTAGAGATGCTCGCGCTCTCTGACGACGCCCTCGCTGAAAAGCTTGAGGAAATGAAGGCGGATATGGAAAAAGGCGTCGCCGCAAAGGATGAGGCGATGCAGATCAAGGTGGCTGAGCTTTAATGACAAAATATGTAAATATAGATCCGCGGCTCGACAAGGCTAACGACGAGTGCGGAGTATTCGGAATATACAATAGTGACGGTCTTGATGTTGTGGCGATAACCCACGACGCGCTTTACGGCCTTCAGCACCGCGGTCAGATCAGCGCCGGCATAACCGTGAACAACAACGGCAGCTTTTCTACCGTAAAGGAGCTCGGCATGGTTTCCGAGGTCTTTCCCGACAAGGTGCTGCGCAAGCTGGCAAACGGAATAATCGCTGTCGGTCATGTCCGCTACACATCAAACCAAAGCCTCGACCGCGCGGCAAATCAACCGCTCGTGCTCAGGTACAAGGAGGGCTCGATCGCAATATCGAGCAACGGCTCCATAACGAACTTCCCCGAGATCAGAAAAGAGCTTGAGCGCGGAGGCGCGATCTTCCAGTCCAATTCAAACGCCGAGCTCATGGCGTATGTCATCGCCACTGAGCGCTGCTCGACCGATAACCTCGAGGACGCCGTATTAAACTCAATGAAAAAGCTCGAGGGAGCTTATTCTACCGTTATCTGCGCTCCGACAAGGCTGATGGCTTTCCGCGATAAGTTCGGATTCAGACCGCTTTGTATCGGCAAGCTCAAAAACAGCTACGTATTTTCGTCCGAGAGCTGCGTATTCGACAGCATCGGAGCCGAATTTGTCAGGGACGTCAAGCCGGGCGAGATGGTCGTGGTCACAAATGAGGGAATAAAAAGCTACATGCTCGATACCGAGCCCGTAAAGACCTCGCTTTGTTTGTTCGAGTATGTTTATCTTGCGCGTCCCGACAGCGTGATCGACGGCGTAAGCGTCCATTCGGCGCGCCTAAAGGCAGGCGAGCTCCTGTTCAGCGAGTACCCGATCGACGCCGACATGGTGTGCGGAGTACCCGATTCGGGAATAATCGCCGCCGAGGGCTACGCAAAGGCTTCAAATATCCCATACGGCATGGGCTTTATGAAAAATAAATTTATCGGCAGAAAAGTCGGCACCGGCATGGACAAGAAAAAACGTCTTATGCAGACAAAGCTGACCGCTCTGAAATCAAACGTCGAGGGCAAGCGGATAATCGTTATCGACGACTCCATCGTCCGCGGCGAGACCTCAAAGCACATCGTTAAGCTATTGAGGGACGCAGGCGCGACGGAAGTCCATATGCTCGTAAGCTCGCCGCCGTTTATTTTCCCGTGCTACTTCGGCATCGACATCAGCGACAAGGACAATCTTATCGCCAACAAGATGACGAACGAAGAGATCAGGCGCGAGATCGGCGCGGATTCGCTCGGCTACCTCAGCGTAGAGAGCGTTCGCAAGATCGCAAAGGACGCGGACATAGATTTGTGCGACGGCTGCTTTACCAAGAATTTCAGCGCAAAAGTGCCGACCACATTCTTTGTAGATAAATACGCAAATAAAATATCGAAAAAGTAACGGAGGAATTTTATGGAAAGCTTTTCAGAGAGTTACAAGGCGGCCGGCGTTGACATCACCGCGGGCTACAAATCGGTAGAACTGATGAAAAAGCACGTCGCGCGCACCAATATCCCGGGCGTAGTATCGGGCATAGGCGGCTTCGGCGGACTTTTCGCGCCAGACTTCAAAGGCATGGAAGAGCCTGTGCTCATCAGCGGCACCGACGGCGTCGGCACAAAAATCAAGCTGGCGTTTTTGCTTGACAAGCACAACACTATCGGAATAGACTCCGTTGCCATGTGCGTAAATGACGTTATCTGCTGCGGAGCAAAGCCGCTGTTTTTCCTCGACTATATCGCGATCGGCAAGAACATCCCCGAAAAGGTCGCCTCGATCGTAGAGGGTATCGCCGAGGGCTGCGTTCAGTCAGGCTGCGCGCTTATCGGAGGAGAGACAGCAGAACATCCCGGACTCATGCCGGTTGACGAGTACGACGTCGCAGGCTTCTGCGTAGGTATCGCGGACAAGCCCAAGATGATCGACGGCTCAAAGCTCACACCCGGCGACGTTCTTTTGGGACTCCGTTCGTCCGGCGTCCACTCAAACGGCTTCTCGCTCGTCAGAAAGATATTTGACATCAACGAAACTACGGTAAACAACACATATCCCGAGCTCGACAAGCCGCTCGGAGAAACTCTTTTGACTCCCACAAAGATCTACGTCAAGCCGATCCTCGCGCTCATGGAGCAGGTCGAGGTAAAGGCTGTGTCCCACATCACCGGCGGCGGCTTCTACGAAAATATCCCGCGCATGCTGACCGACGGATTATCGGCCAAGATCAACAAGGACTCCATCCCGGTGCTTCCGATCTTCAAGCTTATGCAGAGAGTCGGAAACATCAGCGAGCACGACATGTTCAATACCTTCAATATGGGCGTCGGAATGGTCGTTGCCGTATCAAAGGAAGAGGCGGACAAGGCTCTTGAAGTCCTCAGGGCAAACGGCGAGGACGCGGTCGTTCTCGGCGAGGTCATCGAGGGAACAAAAGGAGTTGTGTTCGGGTAATGAAAAACATAGTCGTTCTTGTTTCGGGCGGAGGCACCAATCTCCAGGCGCTCATCGACGCGCAAAGCAGGGGAGAGCTGAAAAACGGCAAGATCACCTGCGTTATCTCGTCCAATCCAAACGCCTACGCGCTTGAACGCGCCGCGAACAACGGCATTGAAACAGCCGTTATCAGGCGCAGGGACTTTGATTCCTTTGAAAAATACGACGACGCTCTGACCGAGCTTTTGCAAAGCAAAAACGCCGACGTTGTTGTACTTGCCGGATTTATGACTATCCTCGGCTCAAAGGTAATAAAAGCGTTTGAGAACAGGATCATCAACATCCATCCCGCGCTGATCCCATCCTTTTGCGGCGAGGGCTATTACGGTCTCAGAGTACACGAGGAAGCGCTTAAAAAGGGAGTAAAGGTAACCGGCGCCACCGCGCATTTTGTAAATGAGATCTGCGACGGCGGACCCATCATCATACAAAAGGCGGTAGAGGTAATGCCCGGCGACACACCCGAGATCCTGCAGAGAAGAGTAATGGAGCAGGCAGAATGGAAAATACTTCCAAAGGCGGTATCGCTCTTCTGCGAGGACAAAATAAGGGTAATAGGTAATAAAACCGAGATTTCGGAATAATTTTACGGAGGATAAAAATGAAAGCTGTATCTTTAGAAAAAGAATTAAGTTCAACCGCTTATCCCGGCAGAGGCATCATACTCGGCAGAACAGCCGACGGCGCCAAGGCTGTAATCGCGTACTTCATTATGGGCAGAAGCGAGAACAGCCGCAACAGAGTTTTTGTTGAGACCGAGGACGGTATCAAGACCGAGGCGTTCGATCCCGCAAAGCTTACGGATCCCTCGCTCATCATCTACTCTCCCGTGCGCGTGCTCGGCAACAAGACCATTGTAACAAACGGCGATCAGACCGATACTATATACGAGCTGATGAATCAGCAGCTCACCTTTGAGCAGTCGCTCCGTACGCGCGAGTTCGAGCCCGACAAGCCCAACTACACCCCGAGGATCTCGGGCATAGTTAAATGCTCAAACGGCAAGATGAACTACGCTATGTCAATTCTTAAGAGCGCCGACGGCGATCCCGACTGCTGCGAGCGCTACACCTTCTCATACGACGCTCCTCTCGCCGGCAAGGGCAGATTCATCCACACCTATATGGGCGACGGAGATCCGCTCCCCAGCTTTGAGGGCGAGCCCACTCTCGTAGAGATCGAAAACGACAGCATCGACGCCTTTGCCGATAAGGTATGGAACGCGCTCGACGACGACAACAAGGTTTCTCTTTTTGTAAGATACATCGACATCGCCACCGGCGAATACGAGTCAAAGATCATCAACAAAAATAAGTAAGGGGATATTAAAATGAACGAATTAATGCTTAAATACGGCTGTAACCCTAACCAGAAGCCGTCAAAGATCTTCATGCAGGACGGCGGCGAGCTTCCGGTTGAGGTCCTCAACGGCAAGCCCGGTTACATCAATTTTCTTGACGCTTTCAACTCGTGGCAGCTCGTCAGGGAGCTCAAGGCAGCTACGGGACTTCCCGCCGCGGCTTCCTTCAAGCATGTAAGCCCTGCCGGCGCCGCTGTCGCTACAGAGCTTTCCGACACGCTTAAAAAGATCTATTTCGTAGACGATCTCGAGCTTTCTCCCATAGCCTCGGCATACGCCATGGCGCGCGGCGCTGACAGAATGTCCTCATACGGCGACTGGGTGGCGCTCTCCGACACCTGCGACGTGCAGACAGCCAAGCTCCTCGCGCGCGAGGTATCAGACGGAATCATCGCTCCCGGCTACACCGACGAGGCTCTTGAGGTTTTAAAGACCAAGAGAAAGGGCAATTATAATGTAATCAAGATCGACGAAAACTACGTCCCCGCTCCGCTCGAGCACAAGGATGTATTCGGTATCACCTTTGAGCAGGGCAGAAACGAGCTTAAAATCGACGAAGCCATGCTCATGCAGAACATCGTGACCGAGAATAAAAATCTTACAGAAGACGCGAAGCGCGACCTTCTTATCGCGCTTATCACGCTCAAATACACCCAGTCAAACTCCGTATGCTACGCAAAGGGCGGACAGGCGATCGGCGTAGGCGCAGGTCAGCAGTCGAGGATCCACTGCACAAGACTCGCCGGCAACAAGGCCGACATCTGGTATCTCAGACAGCATCCGAAGGTAATGAACCTTCCGTTCGTTGACAACATCCGCCGCCCCGACAGAGATAATACGATCGACGTATATATCTCCGACGATTACGAGGATGTGCTTGCAGACGGCGTTTGGGAGCAGTTCTTCAAGACAAAGCCCGAACCCCTTACAAGAGAAGAAAAGAAGGAATGGCTCGCTACACAAAGCGGCGTTTCACTCGGCTCTGACGCCTTTTTCCCGTTCGGCGACAATATCGAGAGAGCAAAGCGCTCGGGCGTTGAGTTCGTAGCTCAGCCCGGAGGCTCCATCCGCGACGACAACGTGATCGACACCTGCAACAAGTACAATATGACTATGTCGTTCACGGGAATCAGACTTTTCCATCACTGATATTTTGAGGTAGCGATATGAAAATTTTAATGATCGGATCGGGCGGCAGAGAACACGCGCTTATCAAAAAGCTTCTTGAAAGCCCCAAATGCGAAAAGCTCTACTGCGCGCCCGGCAACGGCGGCATCTCTCGCGACGCTGAGCTTGTAAACATCGGCGTAATGGATAAAGAGAATATGGTAAAGTTCGCCAAGGACAACGCGATCGACCTTGTGTTTGTAGCTCCCGACGATCCGCTCGCGGACGGCATGGTAGACGCCTTTGAGGCTGCCGGTATCAGAGCCTTCGGTCCCAACGCCAAAGCGGCTGTGATAGAGGCTTCAAAGGTATTCTCCAAGAACATGATGAAAAAATACGGGATCCCCACCGCCAAATACGAGGTGTTTGACGATCCCGACAAGGCTATTGAATATGTAAAAGCTGAAAACACCGTTCCCGTAGTAGTTAAGGCGGACGGACTCGCTCTCGGTAAGGGCGTTATCATCGCTCAGACCATAGACGACGCAGTCAAGGCGATCAAGTCGATCATGGAGGACAAGCAGTTCGGCGATTCGGGCAACAACATCGTTATCGAGGAATTTCTCACAGGTCCTGAGGTCTCAGTGCTCGCGTTTACGGACGGCAAGTGCGTAAAGCCTATGGTGAGCTCAAAGGATCACAAGCGCGCTTACGATAACGACGAGGGCTTAAATACAGGCGGTATGGGCACAGTAAGCCCCAATCCCTATTACACCGACGAGGTGGCTGACGAGTGCATGCGCACTATCTTCAAGCCCACGATCGAGGCCATGAATAAAGAGGGAAGACCCTTTAAGGGCTGCCTTTACTTCGGACTTATGATAACCCCCAACGGTCCCAAGGTGATCGAGTACAACGCACGCTTCGGCGATCCCGAGGCGCAGGTAGTGCTTCCGAGATTAAAGACCGATCTGGTCGACATCTGCGAGGCGGTAATCGACGAAAGGCTCGGCGAGCTCGACATCGAGTGGTACGACGGCGCCGCGGCATGCGTGGTAATGGCGAGCGGCGGTTATCCGGTATCATATAAAAAAGGTATCGAGATGTTCGGCATGGATGAAAACGGACAGGTAGACGGCGCGGTAGTATATCACGCCGGAACAAAGTACGAAAACGGCAAATTCTATACAAACGGCGGCAGAGTATTGGGCGTGACAGCCACCGCCGACACCCTTGACGAAGCTCTTGAAAAGGCGTATAACGCGGTTTCAAAGATCAGCTTTGAGGGCATGCATTTCAGAAAAGATATAGGAAGAACAAAATAATTATCGGGCTGACCTGACACTCATGCGAGTTTCAAGTCAGCCCTGTTTTTCGGGATAATATCATCCCGCGTTTTTGATTTGAAGTCTCAGCCTGTCTGAGATCATGGCGATAAATTCGCTGTTTGTCGGCTTACCTCTGTCGTTGTGGATAGTGTAGCCGAAGTATGAGTTCAACACATCGACGTCGCCTCTGTCCCACGCGACCTCAATAGCGTGTCGAATAGCTCTCTCAACGCGCGAGGACGTGGTCTGATACTTTTTGGCTACGGATGGGTAGAGCTGTTTTGTCACCGCGTTGATGATCTCGGGCTTTTCGACCGACATCATGATCGAATCTCGCAGATAATGATATCCCTTGATATGCGCCGGAACGCCGATCTCGTGGAGTATCTGCGTTACCCTGAGCTCGATACCGAAGGCGTCGATCCTGAGCGGAGCAAGCGGCTTGTCGGCGCTGTTCTTCATCAGCACTGAGATGTTCTCGCAAAGCTGTTCAACGTCGTACGGCTTCAGCATAAAGTAATCCGCGCCGCAGTTCATTATCTCACGTTCAAGCACCGCGCTGTGGAAGGATGAGAAAACAATAAACAAGGGCTGTTTGATTTTTTCCTTTTTGATGTTTCTCATAACGCCGATCGCGTCCAGACGGGTCATAAACGCGTCCATGAAGACAACGTCCGGCGCCTCGCTCCTGATACGCGAGCAAAGCTCCTCACCGTCCTTTACACAAAATGCGGTACAAATATTAAAATCCTGAAATATTTGCAGGCTTTCCTGTGAAAACTCAACGGCTTCTTCGGTAATAATAAGCTTAAAACTATTGTCCATTTGTCATACTCCTATCAGATTTTTTGTTACGAGTTGATTTTACCACAAAATGGTAACATTGGCAATAGTTTCCAATTAATTTTTTTGAAAAAAGTTGAAATTTTTTAACTTTTCATTTTTCGACATACAGCATACCGCAATATATTGTTTTATCCCTCGTAATTCGACACCATATATTGTGCCGCCACTCCGTAACCCTCGGCGGTATTGTTTACAAAAACATGAGTAACGGCGCCGACAAGCTTGCCGTTTTGGACTATCGGGCTGCCGCTCATGCCCTGAACTATGCCTCCGCAGCTCTCAAGCAGCTCATTATCTGTAATCTTGATTACAAAGCTTTCATTACTGTTTTTATCGCGGCTGCATATCTTTGTTATCTCGGCGGTGTAGCAGCCCTCGTCCGTACCGTCGATCGTCGTATAAACCAGCGCTTCGCCTTTTTTGATCTCGTCAAAATCGGCTATCTCTATCGTCGGACTGTCGGCAATACATCCGTCTTCCGGCTCGCCGAATATTCCGAGAGGGCTGTTTTTTGTCAGCCTGCCGACCGTCTCGGCACTGAAATATCCGTTAAGGCTTCCTGCCTTTCCGTCGACGCTCTTTGTCACTGAGCTGATATTCGCCCTAACTATTTCGGCAGAGCCGAGAGGGAGCAGGGCGCCTGTGTCGTTATCGCATATACCGTGACCGAGCGCCGCGAAGTAATTTTCTTCCTCGTCATAAAAGCTTATCGTGCCTATACCCGCGCAGCTGTCTCTTATCCACGCTCCGAGCAAATACACTCCGGCGGTGTTTTTTACCGGAGTAACGGTGATATCCTTTCTTTCGCCGTTGCGCTCTATCACAAACGCTATCGGCTTGCCGCCGCAGCTTTCCGCGGCGTTTTTCAGATCTTCATTCGTTTTTACAGGCGAGCGGTTGACCTCCTTGATGATGTCGTTGACCTTCATTCCGCCATCCGCGGCAGGGCAGACAAACCGGCTGCCGTCAAAGAAATCCTCAAGCTCGACCACTATAAGCCCGTCGTTATAGAATCTCACGCCGAACGGCTGACCTCCCAGCCTTACTGTTTTATTTTTCTCAGCGGCGGAAAATCTGCCCGAGGACAGATTGATCAGCAGTACGGCGCATAAGGCAACTGTCAGTATTTTTACAAATTTTTTCAAAAAATCACCTTCTTTCCGTTGCCTTTATTAGCTTTTGCATTTATAATATAAGATAACGGCAAAAAGCGATTATTAAAAATATTCTTGGAATCAAGGCTTTTGGTTTTGCGATAAAACCATGGTTTTTTCAAATAATTTTCAGTTTTGGAGAATAATATGGACGGCAATAATATAAACGGACTGACCGCCGATCAGGTCGCTCAAAGGGTGCGCGAAGGCAAGGTCAACTCCGTAACCACACTTAAAACGAAATCAATAAAACGGATTTTTTACGACAACATCTGCACGCTTTTTAATTTGATAAACATTATTCTGTTTGTACTGCTGATACTGGTTGGCTCTTACAAAAACCTTTTGTTTATCGGCGTGGTAGTGTTCAACACCGCCATCGGTATCATTCAGGAGATTCGCTCAAAGATCAGCGTGGACAGGCTTACGATCCTCACCGAGAGCAAATCCGTTGTGATCCGCGACGGCAGGCGAAGCGAAATAAGCAAGGATGAGCTCGTGCTCGACGACGTGATCGAGTTATCGCGCGGAAAACAGATCCCTGCCGACTGCGTTCTTATCGACGGAGAATGTCGGGTCAACGAAAGCCTGCTTACCGGCGAAGCCGATCTTATTGAAAAGAAAAACGGCGACGAGCTGCTGTCGGGCAGCTTTGTATCTGCCGGAAAATGCCTTGCGAGGGTAAACAGAGTCGGCTCGGAGTGCTACGCCGCGAAAATCAACAGCGAGGCAAAGTATATAAAGAAAAACGACTCGCAGATCTTAAAATCCTTTAAGTTCATCATAAAGCTATGCACAATAATAATCTTTCCGCTCGGCGCTCTGCTTTTTGTCAGCAAGTTTTTCATCCACAGCGGAGGGATACAAAACTCTGTTGTCAGCACCGTAGCCGCGCTGGTGGGAATGATACCGTCCGGAATGATCCTGCTCACAAGTACGGTCTTGGCGGTATCGGTAATAAGGCTGTCGCGTCAAAAAGTGCTTGTAAACGAGATGTACTGCATAGAAACACTCGCCCGAGTTGACGTTCTCTGTATGGACAAAACCGGTACTCTCACCGCCGAGAGCATGAATGTTATAGACGTAATACCGTTTAATAATTCTATAGAAGAAATAAAAACCGCCCTTTCATCAGTATATAACGCCAGCGAGGATAAAAACGCCACGATACAGGCGATAGGGGACTACACCGCCTCGGTCGGCGCGATACCGTGCGAAAGCTTTGTCGGGTTCTCATCCGAAACAAAATGGTCGGGAGGCAGATTCGGCAACGGAAAGACATATATAATCGGTGCGTCGGAATTTGTTTTTTCTGATAAAGAAAAATACAAAGAGGTTTTTGACGCTGCGAACGATATCTCGGAGACGGTAAGGATGCTCGCGCTCGCGTGTTCGGACTCCGCGATCAAGGACGGAAAGCTCCCGAACGATCTGCAGCCAATGGCGCTTGTGCTTATCAAGGACAAGCTCAGAGAGAATGTGTGTGACACCGTTAACTATTTCAAGGAGCAGGGAGTAACGCTCAAGGTCATCTCCGGCGACAGCGTAAAGACCGTTCGCAATATCGCCGTCGATACCGGCATAGAGGGCGCCGACAAGGCTGTCGACATGACAGAGATAAAAACCGATGAAGAATTGGCCGAGGCGGCTGAAAACTGCAACGTGTTCGGCAGGGTGACGCCTGAGCAGAAGAAAAAGCTCGTGCTCGCTTTACAGGCAAAGGGTCATAAGGTAGCCATGACGGGCGACGGCGTAAACGACGTCCTCGCGCTCAAGGAAGCCGACTGCTCGGTTGCCATGGCTTCGGGAAGCGAGGCGGCGAGGAATGTCTCCCAGCTCGTTTTGACCGACAACGACTTCGCCGCAATGCCGCGCGTAGTCGCTGAGGGCAGAAAAACGATCAACAATATCGAGCGAAGCTCCTCGCTGTATCTTGTAAAGACCGTTTATTCGATTTTACTCGCGATATTTTTCATCTTCTCATCCATGCAGTATCCGTTCGAGCCGATACAGCTTACGCTTATCGGAGCGCTCACTATCGGATTCCCCTCGTTTGTGCTCGCCTTACAGCCAAACAAAAACATTGTCAAGGGCAACTTTACCTTTAACATAATCGCGCGCGCCTTACCTGCGGCGGTCTGCGTAATTCTCAATATTATTATTGCCGAGGTTTTCTGCGGAATACTAAACATACCATTTGCGCAGTTTTCAACGATCGCGGTATATGTTACCGCTCTAACCTGTTTGCTGCTCGACATAAGGCTTTCGCTTCCGCTCAATTACCTCAGAGCCGCCATGCTCTTTATCAGCATAGCCGGCCTTACGATCGCGCTGACCTTCTTAGGAAAGCTGTTCTCGCTCACATTTTTGAGCATAAGCGGGATCATCCTGCTTTGCGTTATCTCAGCGGTCACGATAATCGCGTTCAATCTGCTCTACAACATAGCCTCACGGCTTATTGAAAAGGAAAAAAACAAAACCTGATATGAAGATCACAATACCTAAAGAAGTCCAAATTATTATTGACAGGCTCAACAGCCGAGGCTTTGAGGGATACCTCGTGGGCGGCTGCGTGCGCGATTGCATAATGAATACAACTCCACACGACTGGGACGTCTGCACCAACGCCTCGCCCGACAAAACAGAAAGCTGCTTTGAAGACTTCAAAACGGTCGGAGTCGGCAAAACCCACGGCACGATCGGCGTTGTTATCCGCGGAAAGCTGTATGAGATAACAACCTACCGCGTAGACGGAGAGTATCTTGACAACCGCCATCCTCAAAGCGTTTCGTTCACCGACAAAATAACGAGCGATCTTTCCCGGCGGGACTTTACCGTTAACGCGATGGCTTATAACGAAAGCACAGGGCTCGTCGATCCGTTCGGAGGCAGGCTCGATATAGAAAAAAAGCTGATAAAATGCGTTGGCGATCCCGCGACCAGATTCAGCGAGGATTCGCTGAGGATACTGCGCGGACTTCGTTTTGCCTCGCGCTTTGATTTTGAGATCGAAAAGGAAACCTCAAAAGCTATCCGAGATTATAGGTCTTTGCTGAACAACGTCGCCCGGGAACGAGTCAAGGAAGAGCTCATCGGTATCATATGCGGCAAATCGGCTGAAAAGATACTTACAGATTACCGTGAAGTAATTGCAGAAATAATCCCGGAGCTCACGCCCTGCTTTGACTTTGAACAGCGAACTCCGCACCACTGCTTTGACATTTACCGCCATATCGCGCGTTCGGTGGGAGAGATAGAAAGCGATCCTCTGCTCAGGCTCACCATGCTTTTGCACGATATCGGCAAGCCGGAAGCCTGCTATACCGATCCGACCGGAAGGAGGCATTTTAAGGGACATCCTCAAATCAGCGCGCGCATCGCAGAGGATATATTAAAGCGGCTTAGGTTCTCAAACGCCGTGATAAGCGACTGCCTAAAGCTGATAGAGTATCACGACGTACGGTTCAGGGGCAGCAAGCCCATGGTCAGAAGGATAACGGGCATGATCGGCGAGGAAAACACAAGACGACTGTTCAAAATACAATACGCCGACACCATGGCGCAGTCCGACTATCTCAGGGAGCAAAAGCTCGGAGATATCAAGACCGCTCAAGCGCACCTTGATGAGATAATCAAAAACAAGGAGTGTTGCTCCGTAAAGCAGCTCGCCGTCAGCGGCTTTGACCTTAAAGCGCTCGGATTCCCCGACGGCAGGCTGATAGGGGATATTCTAAACGACCTGTTTGAAAAGGTGGTCGAGGATAAACTCCCAAATAACAAGGAAACGCTCCTCAACGAAGCCAAAAAGCATAAAAATAACCCTTCCGAATAAAACGGAAGGGTTTGCTTGTTTAAATCAGATTCTCGATACGCCGCTGTCTTTTGCAGCTTTCTTAACAGCCTCGGCTACCGCCTTGCCGACTCTCGGATCAAAGGCGTGGGGAAGGATATAGTCAGCGCTGAGCTTATCGTCGTCAACGATCGACGCGAGTGCGTAAGACGCCGCTATCTTCATCTCCTCGTTTATATCGCTCGCTCTGCAGTCGAGCGCGCCCCTGAATATTCCCGGGAACGCAAGGACATTGTTGATTTGATTCGGGAAATCGCTTCTTCCGGTACCTACTACCGCGGCTCCGGCTTCCTTAGCAAGATCGGGCATGATCTCGGGAGTGGGATTAGCCATAGCGAAGATGATCGGATCCTTAGCCATAGTCCTGACCATATCCTGAGTGACGCATCCCGCAGCCGAAATACCGAGGAACACATCCGCTCCGACCATGGCGTCAGCCAAAGTGCCGGTCTTGCGGCTGAGATTAGTGATCTCCGCCATCTCCTGCTTAACGGGGTTAAGCCTTTCGTCGCCCTTGCAGATGATACCCTTGCTGTCGCACATGGTAACGTCCCTAACGCCCATGTTCATCAGGTGCTTGGCGATCGCGATGCCCGCGGCTCCCGCGCCGTTCATTACCACCTTGATATCGCCGATATCCTTTCCGACTATCTTTAGCGCGTTTAGCAGTCCTGCCGCGACAATAACGGCGGTGCCGTGCTGATCGTCATGGAATATCGGTATATCGCACATTTCTTTAAGTCTTTTTTCTATCTCAAAGCATCTCGGGGCGGAAATATCCTCAAGGTTGATCCCGCCGAACGAACCGCTTATCATATAAACAGTATTAACGATCTCGTCAACGCTCTTGCTCCTTACGCAGATAGGAAAGGCGTCAACGTCACCGAACGCCTTGAACAGCGCGCATTTGCCCTCCATAACAGGCATGCCTGCCTCGGGACCGATATCTCCGAGTCCGAGCACCGCTGTGCCGTCGGTGATAACGGCGACAAGGTTGTTTCTCCTTGTGAGCTCGTAAGATTTATTGTAGTCCTTCTGTATTTCAAGGCAAGGCTCCGCTACGCCGGGTGTATAGGCGAGAGCCAGATCCTCGGAAGAATTTATAGGCACGGTAGAGATAACCTCGATCTTACCGTTCCACTCGTAATGCTTTTTTAACGATTCCTGTCTGATATCCATAAAATTACTCCTTATACTGTTTTCTGAATAATTATACTCTGATTTGCCGTTTTAATCAATTCGATAAATCTATAATAATCGCTCGAAGATGCGTTATAATTTTATTCATAATAAACCCTATAAGATTTGACAAACAAGCGATTATGCTATATTATAATACTGCGAGTGCGCTGAACAGCCGCGGGCAGTATCCGAAAGGAACTGTGCGAGGAAAGTCCGGGCTTCACAGAGCAATAATAACGGCTAACGGCCGCCGGAGGCGACTCCAGGGATAGTGCAACAGAAAATAACCGCCGATTTATCGGTAAGGATGGAAAGGTGAGGTAAGAGCTCACCGGAGGCTTGGAGACAAGCCTGCCGTGTAAACCCTATTTGAAGCAACACCGTGGTAGGACAAATTCGCTTGCTCGGCGAGTCCTTAGGAGGTGGCATCGAGCAGCAGGGGCGACCCTCTGCCAAGATAGATGGCTGTTCACGACAGAACCCGGCTTACAGGCGCAGTCGCAGATCTTTGCGGATAATACGGCGTTCGTGAAACCCTGAAGGCAATAATCGCCTTTAGGGTGTTTTCTTTTAATTATTCAAAAACGGATACGGAGTCCGCCTTATAACATGAGCATTTTATATTTTTTATTAAAACAGGTGACAAATCGCAATTTATATGTTATAATAAATTAATAAAAATTTTGTCGAACAAGGAGGAAATTATGGATATTAAATCAATCACCAAAGCCGTTTCGACCGTTGGCGGCAAGGTAATGAGGATGAAAACCGGTCACAAGATCGCTATCGGCGTGGCTACTGCCGTTACAGCGGCGGCTGCCGGCACCATGATAGTCAAAAAGAATCAGGCTAAAAAGCAGGAGAGAAGCATAAAGAGCCTCATGATCGAGGACGCGGCTAAGCTCCTTCCGCTTTCCGTCAAAAAGCCCGTCGATTTTGAAAAGGGACTTGAAGAAAGCTCAAAGCCCTTTGTAATGCCCGAGCAGGTCAAAAAAAGTCTCGGACTCGTCGCGCTTGACGACTTTACCGACACCTTTATCCTTGAGCCGAAGAACAAAACGACCGACTGCGTGATCTTCTATATTCACGGCACGGACTTCTGGACAAATCCAACCAAGTTCCACTACGCCTTCATAAAGAAGCTGTCCAACAAGCTCGGAGCGCAGATCATCCTGCCGGTATATCCCAAGGCTCCGGCACACACCGCGGTTGAGATACAGAAAATGCTCCTTGACCGCTACATCTATCTGATCGAGGAAAAATCCATCCCTGCCGACAGCATCATATTCGCAGGTGACGCCGCGGGCGGCGGTATCGCGCTTTCACTACTGCAAAAGATCAAGTACCAGACTCTGCCCATGCCCAGACAGGCGTTTTTGATCTCCCCGTGGCTCGACGTCACAAACAGCAACGGCGAGATCGACGTTATCCAACCGTATGATCCCCTGCTCAACGCCGATGCTCTGCGCGACAAGGGCGAGCAGTACGCAGGCGATCTTGAGCTTACACATCCCGCGGTCAGCCCGATCTACGGCGACCTCACCGGACTTTCAAAGATCACTGTTATCGCCGGTTCAAGGGAGATATTCTGCGCCGATGTCTACAGGCTCAGGGATATCGCCGACGAGTTCGGGCTTGATATCGACGTTAATGTGTTCAAGAATCAAAACCACTTCTTCCCCGGACTTCCGATACCCGAAGCCGAGCTTGCTTTCGCGATCATGGCGAGCGAGCTTTACGGAATCGAAGAGTGCGACGAGAGCGAGCTTGAACCAGAGGAGGACGCCGAACCCGAAGCTCTGCCCGAGGAGACCGACGATACCGAGATCCCCGAGGAAAGCGACGAAGCTGTTGAGGCTGAAACCGAGGAAACAGAAGAATAATAAGTATTTCGGAGTTCGTTTTATTCGGACTCCGATTTTATATCTGTCGAAAAAACACTTGATTTGCGGCAGTGTATAGATTATAATAAATAAAAATATAATTAAAGGAGTAAGCCTATGCAAGGAAACGTACGTCCCGAAACAATGGAAAGAATCACAACAGCCGAGCTCGCCAACGCTTTTATTGACGAGCAGGTAAAGGAATTGAGAGAACAGATCGGCGATAAAAAAGTGCTTTTAGCGCTTTCAGGCGGAGTTGACAGCTCGGTCGTCGCAGCCCTTCTTATCAAGGCGGTAGGACAACAGCTCGTCTGCGTTCATGTTAACCACGGACTTCTCCGCAAGGGCGAGCCCGAGCAGGTTGTCGAAGTGTTCCGCAACCAAATGAACGCGAACCTTATCTATGTCGACGCGGTCGACCGCTTCCTCGACAAGCTCGCGAACGTTGCCGAGCCCGAGAAGAAGAGAAAGATCATCGGCGCCGAGTTCATCAGAGTGTTTGAGGAAGAGGCGAGAAAGCTCGACGGTATCGAGTTCCTTGCTCAGGGAACTATCTATCCCGATATTTTGGAGAGCGACGGAGTAAAGGCTCATCATAACGTCGGCGGACTGCCCGAGGATCTGCAGTTTGAGCTTGTAGAACCCGTCAAACTGCTGTTCAAGGATGAAGTAAGAGTAGTCGGCAAGGCGCTCGGTCTGCCCGATAACATGGTATTCCGCCAGCCTTTCCCGGGTCCGGGACTCGGAGTACGCTGCCTCGGCGCGATCACACGCGACAGGCTCGAAGCCGTAAGAGAATCCGACGCTATCCTTCGCGAGGAGTTTGCTAAGAACGGACTCGAGGGCAAGGTATGGCAGTACTTCACGGCGGTTCCCGATTTCAGATCGGTAGGAGTTAAGGACGGCAAGCGCACCTTTGCGTACCCCGTGATCATCCGCGCGGTGAACACAACCGACGCCATGACCGCCACGGTCGAGGACATACCCTTTGAGCTTCTTCAGCATATAACAAAGAGGATCACCGCAGAGGTTGAAAATGTTAACCGCGTGCTCTACGACCTCACACCCAAGCCCTGCGCCACGATCGAGTGGGAATAATCCTCAAACCGTTAAAAAGCGCATAAACAAGCGGTTTTTGCCGTGTGGTTGTCCTCGTTGGCAACAGAATGGCAACATTATTTGAATTATTGTAAAAATATAGAGCTATCAGATTTTCTGTCAATCTGATAGCTCTTATTATTTTGCCTTGCTTTTAATCTTTATTTAGTTTGTCTTTGAATGCTTCTGCCATAGCTTCATTCAATTCCTGTGAAGGAGCTTTCGCATAATTGACATTGGTGTACTTTTGCTGATTTCGCCATTGCGGTATTTTTCACGTTCGGCACACCAAACGTGAAGCTCGTCTAAAAGATTTTGTGCTTCTCTGCTGTTGAACGGATCAACACGCATAATAATCTCGCCGTCTCTTTTCTCAATCGTCAGCCCGTAAATATCCTCTAAGGTAAATAAAGTGTGCATAAGACCTATATAGGAATCAATATCAGGTACGCTTAAAGCGTCAGGAGATATGCCGAATACCTCTGCAAGTTTATTTGTTAAATCAGCCTTCGGCGTTCTTGTACCTGATTCATATTGCGCCATACGAATATCTGCTGTTTTTTCAGGAAAGCCGACTACCGTTCCTAAATACTTCTGTGTCATTCCACGCAGATTGCGGAAGAATCTAATTCTTTCACCAATAGCCATCATAAATTGCCCCTTTTTATTTTGATATAACCATAATAACATATATGTTTAGTATATGTCAAGACAACCAAAACAAAAAAGTTAAATATTTTCTTCAAATGCACTTGACATAAGCAAAAATGTTTAGTATAATGATATTAAACAAATAGCGTTAAGCTGTTGGTTTAACCGTTGTACGCCACGGTAATGACGTATCCGCTCGGGCGAATCGGAATGCGGTCAGAAAGTATCCGACACTAAATAACAATAATATTATTCTTCAGAAAGGGGGAAGTTGAATGGACGGCACAAGCTTTATGAGTGTTGATGAGGTAGCTCAGACACTGGGAGTTTCTAAATCCTACGCCTATAAAATCGTACATCAGCTTAACGCTGAACTTAAGGCAGAAGGCTATTTAACGATTTCGGGGCGAGTAAATAAACAGTAT
>CACXIV010000006.1:57827-58387 GCA_902767845.1 uncultured Ruminococcus sp.
ATATATCGCTACACCGACTGGAACGGAGAACGTAAACAGTCACAAAAACGGGGCTTTAAAACCAAACGAGAAGCGCAGGCTTGGGAGCGTGAACAGCTCAATAAGCTCGGTGGCGACTTAGATATGACGTTTAAAAGCTTTGTTGAACACTACACCGAAGATATGAAGTCAAGGATCAAGGAAAACACTTGGTCAACCAAAGAGCATATTATCGAAAAAAAGCTGCTCCCTTATTTCGGAAAGCTGAAAATGTGTAATATTACGCCACAGCAGATTATCACCTGGCAAAACACATTGATCAACCACAGGGACGATAACGGTAAACCGTATTCTCCGGTATATTTGAAAACTATCCAGAACCAGCTTTCAGCTATCTTTAATCACGCTGTCAGGTTTTATAACTTGAAAGAAAATCCCTGCAAGAAAGCGGGCAGTATGGGCAAAAAACAAAACCGAGAAATGCTGTTTTGGACAAAGGCGGAATATCTCAAATTTGCCGAAGCAATGATGGATAAAAACGTTTCATATTATGCCTTTGAAATGCTCTATTGGTGCGGATT
>CACXIV010000006.1:58460-59269 GCA_902767845.1 uncultured Ruminococcus sp.
GGACGTTATTACCGATCCGAAAACGACTAAGAGTATCCGCACAGTAACAATGCCTGATTTTCTCGCCGAAGAAATGCAGGACTACATCAAATCCATTTATGGCGTACAGCCCGATGACAGAATATTTTTGATTACAAAAAGCTATTTGCATCGGGAGATGAAGCGCGGCAGTCAAGAAGCTGGCGTAAAACGCATACGCATACACGATTTGCGCCACAGCCACGTTTCGTTGTTAATCGAAATGGGCTTTTCGGTGGTAGCTATAGCAAACCGTGTAGGACACGAGAGTATAGACATCACTTACCGCTATGCTCATATGCTTCCTACGGCGCAGAATGAAATGGCTGCAAAACTGAATGTGGAAACAGAAAAAACCGCTGGCGTTGCAAGACAGTAGGTTTTAATGTATCGCCCGAAGAAAACGATCAAATCAATTTTGCTGTTAAGCTTTCCGGGCACACCAAACAGGATTTTTTAATCAGCAGAGTATTAAACAGAGATATTATCGTGCAGGGCAATCCGAGAGTATATAAGGCGCTTGAGAACACAGCTTGCCTTAGTTTTGGATGAACTGAAACGCATAGAAGCAGGAGCAGGCGTTGATGATGAGCTGCTTGACAATATCAAATTAATCACCGTTACTCTTAACGGAATGAAGGAGGAATGCGAATGGATGCCTTAAATGAAATGACTGCCCTCAACGCTTCTGTTGGCGCAGAAGCAGGACAGCCATTCACAAAATCTAACACCACTATTATAAACGATAACGATTCAGATTTCAATAGTTTTGATGAAATTAACGACCTCTG